>JAYRFK010000120.1:0-3001 GCA_041908445.1 Acidimicrobiales bacterium
GAACTCGACGAAGCCGGGGCAGGCGGCGCAGGTGAGCACGACGTCGTCCCGGCCGGCGTCGGCGCAGGCCTTGGCCACCGCCCGCTGGTAGGCGCCCGAGCCGATGGTCCCGACGGTGCCGATGACACCGACCCGCCCGTTTCGGGTGGCCTTCACCAGGGCGCGGGCGCCCGGTTCGATCACGCCGATGACGGGCACGGGGACGTCGGCCTGGAGCTCGTCGAGGGCGGCGGCGGACGCGGTGTTGCAGGCCACGACGATGGCGCCGACGTCGTGCTCGGCGAGCAGCATCGCGCTGATCTCGTGGGCGAACCCCCGGACCTCGTCGAGGTCCCGCGGCCCGTACGGGTAGCGCCCGGTGTCGCCGAAGTAGACGAGGTCCTGCCCCGGCAGCAGGTCGATCACCGCCCGGGCGACCGTCAGCCCCCCGAACCCCGAGTCGAACACGCCAAGCCGACGAGCTCCGTTCGAACTGGCTCGACCCTCGCCGTCCGAGCGCTCCTCAGCCACGGGTCGACGGTAACCCTGTGGGGCCGCAGCGGTCGATGTCGCCGCCGGACGAGCGGCCGCCGCGGCGGCACTGCAACCGGCCCGGGCTGGGACGCCTGCTGACCAGGCCGAACGTCACGGGGCGCTGCGTCCCAGGCCGGGACGATCCCCTAGAAGTAGATGATCTGCTCGGCGCGGGCGACGACCTCGTCGATGTCGTCGGTCCAGGCGCCGGTGGAGAGGTACTTCCAGCCGCCGTCGCAGACCACGAACACGATGGTGCCCGACTCGATGCGCTCGGCGACCCGGGCGGCGCCGGCGAGCGCGGCGCCCGAGGAGATGCCGGCGAAGATCCCCACCTCGCTGGTGAGGCGCCGCATCCACTCGATGGACTCCTTGGGGCGCACGATGCGCTTGCCGTCGAGCAGCTCGGGGCCGCCCCACTTCTCGTACACGGGCGGGATGTAGCCGTCATCGAGGCTGCGCAGGCCCTCGACCCGCTCCCCCGCCGGCGGCTCGACCGCCATGACCTTGATGTCGGGGTTCTGCTCCTTGAGGTACGTGCCCACGCCGAGGAGCGTCCCGCTCGTGCCCAGGCCGGCGACGAAGTGGGTGATGTCGGGGCAGTCGCGCCAGATCTCGGGGCCGGTGCCCTCGTAGTGCGCCCGGGGGTTGGCCTCGTTGGCGTACTGGTAGAGGAAGGCCCACTCGGGGTGCTCGTCGGCGAGGGCCATCGCCCGGCGCACCGCGCCGTTCGAGCCCTCGGCCCCCGGCGACATGATCAGCTCGGCGCCGAAGATCTCGAGGAGCTGGCGGCGTTCCACGGACACGTTCTCGGGCAGGACGATCTTGATGGGGTAGCCCTTGAGCTGGGCGATCATGGCCATGGCGATGCCGGTGTTGCCGGACGAGGGCTCGATGATCGTGCGGCCGGGCGTGAGGGTGCCGTCGGCCTCCGCCTCCTCGATCATCTTGGCGGCGATGCGGTCCTTCACCGAGCCGGCCGGGTTCTGGCTCTCCAGCTTGGCGAGGATGCGCACGTCGGGGTTGGGGCTGAGCGCGCTGACGTCGACCAGCGGCGTGTTGCCGATGAGGTCGAGCACCGACGAGACGACGGCCATCGCTTGCAGCTCCTGGGGATCGGTCCGGCCGGCGAATGTTGACCGGTTCGATCGGGATTCTACCGGCCGACGAGGCCGACCGACTCCTCGGCGATCACGCCGTCCACGATCGAGTACGACCGCAGCACCGGCGCCTCCTGGCGCAGCGACACGATCACGTAGTGCCAGCCCGGGTCGGGGGCCTGGGCCACGTCGGTCGGCGAGGGATAGGCGTCGGTGTGGGTGTGGCTGTGCATCACGCCGACGATCTCGAGGCCGCGGGACTCGGCGTCGCGGTCGGCCCGGAGGTGGTCGCGGGGGTTGATCGTGTACACCTTCGACGAGGCGGCGTCGTTGGCGCACGGGTAGAACCGCTCGACCCGGCTCGTGCCCGGCACGGCGGCGAACAGGCCGCAGGCCTCGTCGGGCAGGCCGTCGTAGGCGTGGCCCACCATCTCCGCCCAGACCGAGCGCTCCATCTCCAGCATGGGACCGAGGCTAGAGGACCCGTCGCGACGGCCCTCCGTCGTCGGGTCGGCGCCGCCGTCCGGTTCGACGTCACCCGTTGCGTTGCCCCTCCTTCGCCGGGTCGGCTTCGCCATCCGGTGCGACGGCGCCGCTGCTCCGCTCCGCTCCGCAACGTGGACCGGTCCAACGCCGCGGCGGACCAGTCCAACTCACTCCTGCCGATGGCCGTGCGTCGGTACCCTCTCCTCCGTGGCCAAGCCCGCCGGCCCCCCCGGCTCCCTCACCGTCGCGACCAACCGCCAGGCGCGGCGCAACTACGAGATCCTCGACACCGTCGAGGCCGGGATCATGCTCGTGGGCAGCGAGGTGAAGTCGCTCCGGGAGGCCAAGGTGCAGCTCAGCGACGCCTACGCCCGCATCATCGACCACGAGGCCTGGCTCATCGGGCTGCACATCTCGCCCTACAGCCACGCCAGCCCGATGTTCAGCCACAACCCCGACCGGCAGCGCAAGCTGCTGCTCCACCGCCAGGAGATCGAGCGCCTCAAGGCCCGGGTGGACCAGGAGCGCCTCGCCCTCGTCCCCCTCTCGCTCTACTTCAAGGACGGCCGCGCCAAGCTCGAGCTGGGCCTCGGTCGGGGTCGCAGCAGCGTGGACAAGCGCCAGGTCCTCGCCAAGCGTGACGCCGAGCTCGAGGCCCGCCGCGCCATGGCCGCCGCCCGCCGCCGCTAGCCGTCCCGGGCCGCCGCCGAACCCCGGCGTGGCGGTCACGGCGGCCCGGTATCCTGGAAGGGCGTTCGTCGTACCTTGACATCCAACGACGCAATCACGGGGCTGATCGGTTTCGACGTGGAGACCGGCTGACGTGACGTGCGACCGGAGTTGCTCAGACTCCTTAAACGGGGCACCCAAAGAAGCGCCGATGGCGACTTCGCTCTCGCCGC
>JAYRFK010000121.1:0-1828 GCA_041908445.1 Acidimicrobiales bacterium
GGCTCGAGCTCGTAGATCTTCACGGTGCCGTCGTCGACGTAGTCGTAGTAGCGCAGCGCCGCGTCCCGGGGGGCCACCACGATGACCGCGGTCATGCGGGGCTCGTCGGTGATGTTCGAGTACGAGTTGTGCAGCACCGCGTTGTCGAACACGAGGGCCTGGCCCGGCTGCAGGACCACGGTCTCGAGGTGGTTGTCGCAGATGTGCTCGTGGAGGCCCTCGAACCACTCGGGGGTGCGCTCGGCCTTGTGCTGGCCGAGCACCCGGTGGCTCTGGGGCACGACGTTGAGGGTGCCGTTCTCGAGCGAGGTCTCGTGCAGGGCCAGCCAGATCACCGCGCCCCGGTACTTGTTCTCGTCGGTGATCGACGAGTGCTGGTGGAGCTCGAGGCCGCCACGGGGGCCGGGCCAGTTGACCACGAAGTTCTGGATGAGCATCTCGTGGTCGACCAGGTGCTCGTCGATGGCGGGCTGCACGACGGCCTGGAGCGTCTCGGCCACCTTGCGCTTCACGTCGAGGTCGGGGCTGTAGAAGTCCGACTCCCACATGTGGCCACCCCGGTGGGGGTGGATCTCCTTGGCCAGGGCCAGCAGCTCGGCGGCGGCCTCGGGGGTGATGAGGTCGACGATCGTGTAGCCGACGGAGGCGAACTCCTCCTGGCGCTCGGGGTCCTTCATGGTCGGCGGGGCGTCGATGTCGTGCAGCACCGGCGGCGGCAGCGGGACCGCCGGCTCGGCGGGCGCCTCGGGCTCGGCCTCGGCGGCTGCGGTCGCCTCGTCGGCGTGGGCGGCGTCGTAGGCGCCGTGCTCGCTGGCGTCGGTCTCGTCGGGCAGCGGCGCCGGCGGGGCCGGCGGTCGGAGCATGCGCTTGAGGCGGCCGGCGACGCGGCGGGGCAGGCTGCGGCTCGACATGGGCGAAACGCTACCAGCGGCCCCCACCGGCTCCCAGGGCCGATGGTCCCCGGTGCGGCCCGGGTCGGGGCGTCCCGACACTGGCTCAGGTGCCGGCGCCGGGGACGTCCGGCAGCTCCTGTTCGAGGGTGAGGGTGGGGGCGAACAGGTCGCCGAGGGCGTCGACCCGCTCGAGCACCTCCGGGGCGGTGAACGACAGCGGGGCGCCACCGGCGGCGTCGTCCACCTCGTCCCAGGTGACGGGCGTCGACACCGTCGGCTGGGGGCGGGCCCGCAGCGAGTAGGGCCCGATCGTGGTCTTGTGGCGGGAGTTCTGGCTCCAGTCCACGAAGACCTTGCCCGTGCGCAGCGCCTTGGTCATCTGGCTGAGCACCCGGTCGGGGTGGTGCTTCTCCAGGAGCTGGGCCACGGCGAGGGCGAACCCGGACGCGCCCTCGTGCGTGGCCGGCGTGTTCAGGGGCAGGTAGAGCTGCAGGCCCTTCGAGCCCGACGTCTTGGGGAAGAGCTCGAAGCCGAGGCGGCCCAGCACGTCACGGATGTCGAGGGCGACCTGGCAGCACTCGGTGATGGTGGCGGGCTCGCCCGGATCGAGGTCGAACACCACCATGGTCGGCGTCTCCACGTCGTCCGCCGTGCGGGCCATGGGCACGTGGATCTCGAGGCCGGCCATGTTGGCGGCCCACGCCAGGCTGGCGGTGTCGGCGAGCACGCAGTACTCGATGCCGCCGCGGCGGTCGCCGGGCCCGAGCGCCACCTGCACGAAGTCGGGCCGGTGCGAGGCGCAGCGCTTCTCGAAGAACGAGGTGCCGTCGACGCCGTCCGGGTAGCGGCGCAGCGTGATCCCCCGCCCCTGGAGGTGGGGCAGGATCGCCGGCGCGACGCGCACGTAGTAGTCGATGACCTCGGCCTTGTGGAAC
>JAYRFK010000122.1:0-58451 GCA_041908445.1 Acidimicrobiales bacterium
CCGCCCGCCCCGGCGGCGCCTGCTCCGACGCCCGTCGCTCCAGCGGCGCCGGCTCCGCCCGCACCCGTGCCCGCCGCGCCGGCGCCCCCGCCCGCCGCCCCGGCGGCGCCCGCCGCGCCCGCGCCGGTCGCCCCCGCCCCGGCGGTCGAGCCCGCACCCGCCCCGGTGGCCGAGCCCGCACCCGCCCCCGAGCCGGTCCCCGTCGCCGCGTCGGCACCCGCGGTCCCGGCCATCGAGATCGACACGTCGCTGCCCCTCGCGGCCCAGACGCGCCTGCTGCTGCGCAAGGCCATCGCCGCCTACGCCGGCCGCGACGCCGCCGACCGCCTGCGGGAGGCCGAGGCCCGCCTCGACGACCCCCTGCGTGTCGCCATCGCCGGCAAGGTCAAGGCCGGCAAGTCGACGCTGCTCAACGCCCTCATCGGCGACGAGCTCGCGCCCACCGACGCCGGCGAGTGCACCAAGGTCGTGGCCTGGTACACCAACGGCAACACCTACCGGGCCACGCTCTACCCCTCGGGCGCCGAGCCCCGCCAGACCCCGTTCTCCCGGGACCAGGGCGCCATCGAGGTCGACCTGCAGGGCCTCGACCCGGGCGACATCGACCGCATCGTCATCGAGTGGCCGTCGGCGTCGCTGGCCGAGATGACCCTCATCGACACGCCGGGCCTGGCCTCGGTGAACGAGGAGATCTCCAAGCGCACCGAGGACTTCCTCGCCTTCGAGCACGACCGCGACACCCCCGCCGACGCGGTGCTCTACCTCATGCGGCACTTCCACCGCAGCGACGCCCGCTTCCTCGAGGCCTTCCACGCCGAGGAGCTGGCCCACCCGTCGCCGGTCAACGCCATCGCCATCCTCTCCCGCGCCGACGAGCTCGGCTCGGGCCGTCCCGACGCCCTCGAGTCGGCCCAGCGGGTCGCCAACCGCTATCGCGGCGACGCCCGGGTCCGCCGCCTCTGCCAGACGGTGCTGCCGGTGGCCGGCCTCCTGGCCCAGTCCGGCGCCACCCTGCGCGAGGTCGAGTACCAGGCGCTGGCGGCGCTCGCGGCGCTGCCCGAGGATCGCCAAGCGCTCCTGCTGGCGTCGGTCGACCGCTTCGTCGCCGAGGACCCGGAGGTCCCCGGCGCCCGGCAGGACCGCGCCAACCTGGTGCGACGCCTCGGGCTCTTCGGCGTGGGCCTGGCCGTCCGGCTCATCGCCTCGGGCGAGGCCCCCGACGCCGACACGCTGGCCCGCCGGCTCGTCGCCGCCAGTGGTGTGGACGACCTGCGTCGCGTCCTCATGACCCAGTTCGCCTCCCGCCGCGAGCTGCTCAAGGCGCGGGCCGCGCTCGTGGTGCTCCAGTCGGTGCTGCGCGACGACCCGATCGACGCCACCCCCGACCTCGCCTTCGACCTCGAGCGGGTCCAGGCCGGTGCCCACGAGTTCACCGAGCTGCGCCTCTTCAACGCCTTCCGCTCCGGTGCGGTCACCTTCCGCCCCGACGAGGAGGAGGAGGTCGACCGTCTGCTCGGGTCGAACGGCACCGCGCCGGCGGTGCGCCTCGGCCTGCCCGAGGACGCGGAGCCCGAGCAGTTGCGGGCGGCGCTGCTCGACACCATCGCCCGGTGGCGTCAGCGGGCGGAGAGCCCGATGACGTCGCGGGACGTGGTGGATGCGAGCGCCGTGCTGGTGCGCAGCTGCGAGGGCATGCTCCTGGCCATCAGCGCCGCCCCCGCCTGATCCCGCGGGCCCACCTGGGCCCACCGGCGCGATGATCGCGACGGTGCAGAGCGACCTGACGATGCAGCTCGTGGCCGTCCTGTCGGCCGCCGGGCTCGTCCTCGCGTCGCGCCACCTGCCGCGGTGGTGGGCCGACCGGACGGCGGGGGAGCGGCGCCCGGCGCGCCGGGCCCGTGTCGTGGTGACGAGCCTCGCCGTAGTGGGTGGCGGCGCGCTGGTGGTGGTGATGGCCGCCGCCCCGCCGCCGGCGTCGGACGACCCGCGCGCTCGTGCCGACGATGCCCGGGACGCGCCCGGCTGGCTCGACCTCGACGGTCCGGTGGCCGCCCGCCCGGAGGTCGTGCCCGACACCTTCTCCTTCGGGAGCTGAGCGGCACGCCGGTCGATGCCGGCGCACCGGCGTGATCCTATTGACAGAAAGAACTTTCAATAGCAGGATCGCAGGCGTGCTCGACGTGCAGGTGCTCGACGACCCGGCCGTCTCGCTCGCCGCCCTCGACCCCCGCCGGGCCCGGGTGCTGGCCGCCCTGGCCGAGCCGGGGTCGGCCACCACCGTCGCGGCGGCGCTCGACGAGACCCGCCAGCGCGTCAACCACCACGTGCGCGCCCTCGAGGCCGCCGGCCTGGTCGAGCTGGTGGAGGAGCGCCCCCGCCGGGGCCTCACCGAGCGGATCGTGGTCGCGTCCGCCCGCTCGTACGTCGTGTCGCCGGCCGCGCTCGGCCCGGTCGCCGTCGATCCCGACCGGGTCGATCGGTGGTCCTCGCGCTACCTGATCGCCCTGGCCGCCCGCCTCGTGCGGGAGGTCGGCGGCCTCGTCCACCGGGCGGAGGGGGCCGGCCGGCCTCTCGCCACCCTCGCCATCGATACCGAGGTGCGCTTCGCGTCGGCCGCCGACCGGGCCGCCTTCACCGAGGAGCTCACCGCGGCGATCACCGGGCTGGCGGCGAAGTACCACGACGAGTCCGCGCCCGACGGCCGGTCCCACCGACTGGTGGTGGCGGCGCACCCCGTGCCCCGCCCCGAGCCCCACGACGACCCCGACCCCGCCCCCGCCACCGACACTGACCCCGAGGAGTCCCCCCGTGGCTGACGAGCCCCGCCCACCGGTCCCGCCCACCATCGAGCTCGAGGTCGAGGTCGAGGGCACGCCCGAGGAGGTCTGGCAGGCCATCGCCACCGGCCCCGGCATCTCGTCCTGGTACGTGCCCCACACGGTCGAGGAGCGTGAGGGCGGCGCCGCCACGGCCTCGTTCGGGCCGGGCCCCGAGATGACGGTGCCCGGCCGGGTGGCGGCGTGGGAGCCGCCGCGGCGCATCGTGTTCGACGGCGGCGAGGGCGTCGGCGGGCTCGCCTTCGAGTGGCTCGTCGAGGCCCGCGACGGTGGCACCTGCATCGTCCGCCTGGTGAACTCGGGCTTCGGCTCGGGGGAGCCCTGGGACGACCAGTACGACGACATGGTGGGTGGCTGGAAGCTGTTCCTGCGGAACCTGCAGCTCCACTGCGCCCACTTCCGGGGGCAGGCCGCCACCGCGGTGCTGCCCATGGGGGCGTGGCCGGGGACGACGGCGTCGGCGTGGTCGGCGCTCTGCCAGGGCCTCGGGCTGCCCGAGGGAGCCGCCGCGGGTGACGACGTGGCGACGGCGGGCGACGGCGTCCCCCGCCTCGCCGGCACCGTCGTCGACGCCGGCCCCACGTCGTACGGCCTCCTGCTCACCGAGCCGGCACCGGGGACGGCGTTCCTCGCCGCCGAGGGCCACGGCGAGGGGTGCGGGGTGTCGGTGTGGTCGTACCTCTACGGGCCCGAGGGCGCCGCGGCCGCCGAGCGTGACGAGCCGCGGTGGTGGGCCTGGCTGGCCGAGGCCGCCCCCGACCCGTCCGCCTGAGCCGCTGCGGCCGCGCCGGGGCCGGCCCCACCGGTGCCGGGGCTCAGCGCGACATCATGCGGCCGACGGCGGACATCAGCTCGTCGGCCTGCGCCTCGGGCGTCTCCGGCCCACCGTGGCCGCCGACGAGGCAGTGGCGCACGTGGCCGTCGAGCAGGCCCAGGGCCACGTTGTCCAGCGCGGCCCGGATGGCGTTGATCTGGGTCAGGACGTCGATGCAGTAGCGGTCCTCGTCGACCATCTTCGACACTCCTCGGACCTGCCCCTCGACGCGGGCGAGCCGGGCTCGCAGTTGGTCCTTGCTGGCGGTGTAGCCACGGGTGGCCATGGGGCCCCTCCTGCCTCGTCGGTCGTGCCCCGGGCCGGACCGCCCGACCGGGGGGGGTTGCCTCATACCCTCTGGGGGTATAGAGTCATACCCATACAGGGTAACTGTTCGGAGGACACCATGAGCACCACCACCACCACGTACAAGGTCGAGGGCATGAGCTGCGAGCACTGCGTGCGGGCGGTCAGCGCCGAGGTGGGCGGGCTCGACGGCGTGAGCGCCGTCGACGTCGACCTGGCCACCGGCGAGGTCGCCGTCACCAGCGAGTCGCCCCTCGACGAGGCCCAGGTCCGGGCCGCCGTCGACGAGGCGGGCTACGAGCTGGTCACGTGAGCGTCCCCGCCAAGCTCCTCGGCTTCGCCGCCGTGCTCGTGGTGGTGTTCGTGGCGACCTTCGCCCTCGGCGCCGCCACCGAGCCCGACGGGTCGCCGTCGGGGGGCACGCCGACCACTGTGATGGACATGGACCACGGCGGGGAGCACGGGTCGTGAGCGCGGGTGAGGCCACCGTGCCCGAGGCCCCGGAGCGCCACGCCGTCGACCTGGCCATCGGGGGGATGACCTGCGCCTCCTGCGCGGCCCGCATCGAGAAGCGGCTGAACAAGCTCGACGGCGTGACCGCCGAGGTGAACTTCGCCACCGAGAAGGCGCGCGTCCTCGTCCCCGAGGGCGTCGAGGCCGGCGACCTGGTCGCCCAGGTCGAGGCCACCGGCTACACCGCCGAGGTGGCGAGCCGCCCCGGGGCGGGCGGGGCCACCGGGGACGGCGAGGGTGACGAGGACGCCGAGCGCGACGAGCCCGAGTTGGTCTCGCTGCGCCAGCGCCTCGTCGTGTCGACCCTGCTCACCGTGCCGGTCGTGGTGCTGGCCATGGTGCCGGCGCTGCAGTTCGACCACTGGCAGTGGCTCTCGCTCACCCTCGCCGCGCCGGTGGTGGTGTGGGGGGCACTGCCGTTCCACCGGGCGGCGTGGACGAACCTGCGCCACGGCGCCGCCACCATGGACACCCTCATCTCGATCGGTGTCATCGCCGCCTTCGGGTGGTCGCTCTACGCCCTGTTCCTCGGGGCGGCGGGTGACTCCGGCATGACCATGGCCTTCGACCTGACCCCGAGCCAGGGGTCGGGCCAGCACGAGATCTACCTCGAGGTCGCCTCGGCGGTGACCGTGTTCATCCTCGCCGGGCGCTACTTCGAGGCCAAGGCCAAGCGCCGCTCCGGCGCCGCGCTGCGGGCCCTGCTCGAGCTCGGGGCCAAGGACGCCGCGGTCCTCCGGGACGGCGTCGAGGTGCGCGTCCCCGCCGACCAGCTCGTCGTGGGCGACCGCTTCGTCGTCCGGCCCGGCGAGAAGGTCGCCACCGACGGCGTGGTCGAGGAGGGCACGTCGGCCATCGACGCCGCCCTGCTCACCGGCGAGAGCGTGCCCGTCGAGGTCGGTCCGGGCGACGCGGTCACCGGCGCCACCGTCAACGCCGGCGGGCGGCTCGTCGTGCGGGCCACCCGGGTCGGCGCGGACACCCAGCTGGCCCAGATGGCCCGGCTGGTCGAGTCGGCCCAGATGGGCAAGGCACCCGTGCAGCGGCTGGCGGACCGGGTGGCCGGGGTCTTCGTGCCCGTCGTCATCGCACTGGCGGTCGGCACCCTCGGGTACTGGCTGGGCCACGGTGCCGAGGCGACCTTCGCGGTCACCGCCGCGGTCTCGGTGCTGATCATCGCCTGCCCCTGCGCCCTCGGGCTGGCCACGCCCACGGCCCTGCTCGTCGGGACCGGCCGGGGGGCGCAGCTCGGGATCCTCATCAAGGGCCCCGAGATCCTCGAGTCGACCCGCGAGGTCGACACGGTGGTCCTCGACAAGACCGGCACGGTCACGACCGGCGTGATGAGCCTGGTCGGCGTCCACCCCGCCGCCGGCGTCGACGAGGACGACCTGCTGCGCCTGGTCGGCGCGGTCGAGGACGCCAGCGAGCACCCCGTCGCCCGGGCCATCGCCGAGGCGGCCCGGGACCGGATCGGGCCGCTGCCCGCGGTCGAGTCCTTCGCCAACCGCGAGGGCCTCGGCGTGGAGGGGGTCGTCGACGGCCACGCCCTCGTGGTCGGACGGCCCCGCCTCCTCGCCGACTGGTCGCTGGCGCTGCCCGACGGGCTCGAGCCGGCCCGCGCCGAGGCCGAGGGCCAGGGCCGCACCGCCGTGGCAGCGGCCTGGGACGGCGAGGTGCGCGGCGTGCTCGTCGTGGCCGACACCCCCAAGCCCACCTCCCGCGACGCCATCGCCGGGCTGCGGGCGCTCGGGCTGCGGCCCGTCCTGCTCACCGGCGACAACGAGCGGGCCGCCACCGCGGTCGCCGCCCAGGTGGGCATCGACGCCGCGGACGTGGTCGCCGAGGTGCTCCCGCAGGACAAGGTGGCGGCGGTCGCCCGCCTCCAGGAGCAGGGCGCGGTGGTGGCCATGATCGGCGACGGGGTGAACGACGCCGCCGCGCTGGCCCAGGCCGACCTGGGCCTGGCCATGGGCACCGGCACCGACGCCGCCATCGAGGCCAGCGACCTCACCCTCGTGCGCGGCGACCTCTGGGCCGCGGTGGACGCCATCCGCCTCTCCCGCAAGACCCTGCGCACCATCAAGGGCAACCTGTTCTGGGCCTTCGCCTACAACGTGGCCGCCCTGCCCCTCGCCGCCGCCGGCTTCCTGAACCCGATGATCGCCGGCGCGGCCATGGCCTTCTCCAGCGTGTTCGTGGTCAGCAACAGCCTGCGCCTGCGCCGCTTCCGCCCGGTGCCCCACCCCACCTGACCATTCCTCCAGCAGGAACGCGCGGTGGTACCTCGCGTTTCTGCTGGAGGTTCGTGGGGTCAGGCGCCCGCGGTCGTCGGCGGGGACGAGGTGTCGCCCGCAGCGGCGCGGGCGGCGGCGAGGCGCTCGGTCACCGCACGGCGCTGCTCGCCGCTGAGGTCGCCCGAGGCGAGGAGCTGCTCGAACAGGGCGATGGCGCCGTCGGGGTCGTCGAGGCCGCCCAGCAGCACGTTGGCCAGGTACCAGGTGGCGTTGCGCTCACCGGAGTCGAGGGCGACGGCGTCGTGGAGGAGCTCGGCGCCCCGCTCGGCGTCGCCCTGCAGGGCGATGATCCAGCCGAGGTCGCGCAGCGCCCGCTGCTGCTCGACGTCGGTGCCCGCCTGGTCGCGGGCGAGGCGGGCCTGGCGGCGGGCGGGGGCGAGGTCGCCGGTGGCCAGGTAGCGCTCGGCCAGGGTCAGCCGCAGCGCCACGGGCGCGGACTCGTCGGCCACCTCCGACTCGAGTTGGGCCAGGGTCATGGACTCGTACTGGTCGCTGTCGTCGAGCGACGGGTGCCCGCTCGGCAGCGTGTCGCCCGGCTGCAGGGTGGGGCTGGGCTCGGCGCCCCCGGCGTCACCGGCGTCGCGTGACGCCGCCACGAACACACCGACGGCGAGGGCCAGCACGCACAGGGCCCCGAACACGGCACCGCGGGGGAACCGGCCGACGGCGTCGTCGTCGTCGGCCTCGGGTGGTGACTCGGGTTCGGTGGTCGGGTCGGTGTCGGCGCTCAATCGTCGACGCAGTCGAGGATGCTCGCACCCTCGCGGTTCTGCGGGCCCTCGCAGGCCAGGACCCGGCCCTGGCCCGAGGTGGCGGTCACGACGTCCTGGACCACCAGGTTGTCCACCAGGGCGTCGGGGTCGTCGATGCGGGCCGACTCCGGCATGTCGCCGGCGTCGGCCTGGGCCGCCGCCAGCGCCCGGATGAAGTAGGGCGGCAGGTGGCGGAAGTGCATCGTGACCGAGACCGTGATGGTCTCACCGTCGGCGATCTGGCTGGTGTCGAACACATACGGGATGACCAGGTCGGTCTGGTCCTCGCCGTCGGCGTTGAGACGGGTCGGGTTCACTGCCCGCATCTGCAGGTCGTCGGCGATCCGGAAGCGGTCCTGCACGATGCCGCCCAGGAACGACTGGTACGGCACCTCCTCGAACACGCCGTCGCCGTCGGGGTCGCCGTCGGTGAGGATCTTCTGGAAGTTGGCCAGCCAGGGGTCGCAGTCCTCGGCGGTGAACGCCAGCCGGGTGCCGGCGTTGCCCACTGCGTCGGCGCCGAAGACCTGGGCGGCCACCTGCGGGTCGCACTGGGGCAGGTCATCGGTCTGGCCGTCGATCTGGCCGGACCCGCACCCGCTCTGGGGGCCGAGGCCGTCGAAGTCCTGCAGGCAGACCTCGGTGCCGTCCGCGGTCTGCGCGGTGACCTCGAGCCAGAACTGGCGGGCGAAGGCGAACCCGGTGGGGAAGTTGTGGCCGAGCAGGTTGTTGCTGACCGTGACGTCGGTCTGGAACTGGTTGCCCTGCACGGTGTCGCCGTCGACGTTGTCCACCTTCAAGGTGACGGCCGACTGGATCAGGGCGAGGCGGTCGGCGAGGACCTTGTCGAAGGCCTCCTGGCTGCCGTAGCTGTCGACGTTCAGGTCGTAGTCCACGCCGACGAAGGTGTGCGAGCGGTAGTCCCGATCGGGGAGCGGCAGCAGGCCCGGGGCCACGTCGACCACCGCCTGTTGGCCGTCGCCCTCGGTCGGCATGTGGCAGCTCGTGCAGCCGAGCGGCGCGGCGAGGGTCTGGTCGGGGTTGTCGGCGAAGCGGTCGTTGAAGCTGACGAGGTAGTCCTGCCACTCGTCGTAGGTGGTCTGCAGGACGAGGTCGTCGTTGCGGCCGTCCTCGTTCGAGTCGTCGAGCTCGTTCTGGTCGAGGATGAAGTTGCCGTCCGCGTCGCTCGTGGCGGCGGCGCCGGCGAGGCCCTGCTCGGCGCCCTCCACCGGGCTGAGCCCGTCGCCGTCGATGTCGACGATCACGTTGTGGCAGGCACCGCACAGCTGCGAGCTGGCGATCTCGTCGGTCCACAGCGGCTGGTCGCCGTCGATGTCGTGGAGCCGCACGGGCAGCGGGTTGGGGTCGTCGAAGAGCGGGCCGTAGAACTCGCCGTAGTAGGCGTCGCCGCCGTGCTCGATGGCGAGGGGCCCGAAGCCGGCCCGCTCGGCCGGCGCCTCGGCCTGGCTGTGGCAGGTGGTGCAGGCCACGCCGTCGGCCACGAGCGCGGGGTTGTCGCTGTCGACCGCCGGCGGGTTGTCGCCGCTCGGCTCGTCGAGCGGCAGCAGGGCGTTGATGTCGTCGGTGAACTGCGAGCCCACCGGCGCGTGGCAGTTGATGCAGGTCTTGGCGGAGGCGTCGTAGATGGCCTGCTGGTCCTCGCCGAGCTGCTCGGCGAGGCGGCGGTTCTCGGCCAGGGTGACCGGGAGCTGGGCCTCCATCAGCGCGCTGGTCTGCGCGTGGGCCATCGCGGACTGGTTCCAGTCCGCTTCGATGTCGCTGTGGCAGTCGGCGCAGGTCTCGGCGCTCTGGTAGCTGCTGGCCTCGTCGCCGAAGGCGGCCTGGCCGCCGCCGAGCACGTCGTAGACGTGGTAGCCGAGGAGCAGGAACAACACGATGGTCAGCGGCGCGTGGACCGCCCGCAGGAACTTGTAGGTGCGCACCGAGCGGCTCTGGCCACCCGTGCGGGGGAAGTTCTTGTTGACCTCGTCGGAGAGCTCGCGGACCTTCACCCAGACCTGCTGCTGCTCGGGGCCGAGCTGGGCGACGTCGGCTTCGATGTCGGCCACGGGGCGGCGGCCCTCGACCAGGTCGGCGGCGAGCTGGCGGAAGCGGCGGGGCTGGCCGTCGACGATCTTCGAGATCGACACGTCGACGTTGAGGGCCTGCTTCTGAACACCGATCAGGTGGTGGCGGCAGACGCCCGCGACGGCCACGACGATGCCGACGACGAGCAGCACCTTGCCGGACGAGAGGACGTCCTGGAACGGGACGACGGTGGCGTGCACGAACGCCGCCACCAGGGCGAGGATCGGCAGGTAGAGGTGGGACCGGATCCAGGCCATGGTCCCGCCGGGGAGGGTCTTCTTGAGCGTCTTGTTGCGCTTGCGGGCGCTGTAGACGAGGCCCGGGCCGGCGAAGAAGAGGAACGTGACCAGGCCGAGGCCCACCACGAACAGGAGCGTGAGGGTGGCGGTGGCGTCGGCCCCCTGCAGCAGGAACAGCCCGCCGAACCCCAGCACGAGCAGCACGACGCTGCCGATGGCGGCGATGAGGTCCCAGGTGCGGGACCTGATCTGGAACTTGTTGGCCAACCCGTCCCCCCGAGAGGTGCAGATCCAACTGGAACGCCCTGGTAGGTTGGCACCCTAGCTCGCACGCCGGGGCCTCGGGCCGACGTCCGGCGGCGGGCCGATCACCTGCCACCCACACCTCCGGAGGGGGAGGAGCCCGTGACCGCAGCCCTGGTGCTCGTCGGCGTCGACGTCCCGTTGCTCGGGGTGGGGCCGACCCCACTGCGCATGCTGCTCACCCTCGTGGTGCTCGCCGCGGTGGTCCTCGTCGTGCTGTGGCTCGTCACCCTCGTGGCGGCCAAGCCCATCGACAAGAAGTGGCCGCCCGACGAGCCGCTCGACCCGACCGAGATGCTGTGGGGCGAGGTGGGCGGCTTCGTGCAGAAGAGCTTCGCCGGCCTCGACCTGAACCTCGCCCGGGACCTCGCGTCCTACATGGACGAGGAGAAGGTGCCGGCCGACACCTGGATCGTCCAGTACGGCGACCCCGCCTCGCACTACTACGTGCTGAAGAAGGGCGAGGCCGAGGTCTTCGGCGGCGACGGTGCCCCGGCGGGGCCGATCGCCACCGCCACGGCCCGCAAGCTGAGCGAGGGCGAGGGCTTCGGCGACCACGCCATCACCCACCGCATCCTCTCGGACATCGGGGTGCGGGCGGTGAGCGACTGCGTCGTGCTGAAGCTGTCCGCCGAGGACTACATCGCCGCGCTCACCATCTCCGCGGCCACGGGCGACACCCCGCTCTACGGCCAGGGCGGCCCGCCGCCCCCGCCGACGTCGTCGGCCCCGCCGGCCCCCGCCGCGGCCCCGCGGACCCCGCCCCCCGGCGCGCCGCCCCCGCCGCCGGCCGCGCCGCCCCCGAACGCCCCGCCGGGCGCCACCAGCTTCTGATCGCCTGATCGGCCTGATCACCCGATCGGCCTGATCACCGGGCGAACCCGACCGTCGGGGCGGCCCCGCGCCGGTTCGCACCGTCCGCGCCCGTGGGCGACGATGAGGGCATGCCCCTCGTGCTCGGCATCGACTCGTCCACCCAGTCCACCAAGGTCGAGGTGCGCGACGCCGACACCGGCGCGCTCGTCGCCCGTGGCGGCGCCCCGCACCCGCCGACGGCCCCGCCCCGCAGCGAGCAGGAGCCCGAGGCATGGTGGGGCGCCCTGGCGGGCGCCATCGCCGCGGCCGGCGTGGCCGAGGTGGACGCGCTGGCCGTCGCCGCCCAGCAGCACGGGATGGTCGCCCTGGGCGACAGCGGCCAGGTGCTGCGGCCGGCCAAGCTCTGGAACGACACCGAGACCGCGCCGGACGCGGGCTGGCTGATCAAGCAGCTCGACGGTCCCGGGCCGTGGGCGGCCGCCACCGGCAGCGTCCCGGTCGCCTCGTTCACCATCACGAAGCTCTCGTGGCTGCACCGCAGCGAGCCCGAGCACTTCGAGCGCCTGGCCCACGTCCTGTTGCCCCACGACTGGCTGATCTACCGGCTCACGGGCGCGATGGTCACCGACCGGGGCGATGCCTCGGGTACGGGCTACTGGTCGCCGGCGGAGGGCCGGTACCGCACGGACCTGCTCCGCATCGTGGACGACGCGCCGGGCGACGACGGCTGGCTGGCCCGCCTGCCGAAGGTCCTCGGCCCCGGCGAGGCGGCGGGCCCCCTGTTCCGCGGCGCGGCCGAGCAGCTCGGCCTGCGGGGCGAGCCGCTCGTGGCCGCCGGCACCGGCGACAACATGGGTGCCGCCCTCGGCACCGCCCTGCGCCCCGGCGACGTCACCGTCTCCCTCGGCACGTCGGGCACCGTCTACGCGGTCAGCGACACGCCGACGGCCGACGCCTCGGGCGCGGTGGCCGGGTTCGCCGACGCCACCGGCCGCTTCCTGCCCCTGGTGTGCACCTTGAACGCGACCGGCGTGACCGACGACGTGGCCCGGCTGTTCGGGCTCGAGCGCGAAGAGCTCGCCGACCTCGCCCTGTCGGCGCCCGCGGGCTCGGGGGGCGTGGTGATGGTTCCGTTCTTCAACGGCGAGCGGACGCCCGACCGCCCCGAGGCGACCGGCTCGGTGACGGGCCTGCGCCACGGCATCTCCAAGAGCCACCTGGCCCGGGCCGCCCACGAGGGCGTGATCTGCGGGTTGCTCGAGGGCCTCGACGCCATCGAGGCGGCCGGCGTGGACGTGGGCTCGGGCCGGACACTGCTGGTCGGCGGTGGGTCGCGGTCCCGGGCCTTCCGCCACGTGCTGGCCGACCTGTCCGGTCGCCCGGTGACGGTGCCCGACGCCGGCGAGCTGGTGGCCGCCGGCGCCTGCGTGCAGGCCGCCGCCGCGCTGCACGGCACGGACCCGCTCGAGGTGGCCACGGCGTGGGGCCTGGGCGAGGGCGCCGTGGTGGAGCCCGACGCCGCCACCGACGCCGACGCCGTCCGCGCCGCCTACGCCGAGGCCCGCGGCTGAGGTCCCGGGCCCGATCGGATCACCCTGCGCGGGGATGATCGTCCACCTCGGTGTTGGGCTACGTTTACCCGCGCCTGGCCCCGGCGTCGCCGTCCGGGCGTACGTTGTCGGCGCCGGCGAAGGGGAGAGGCAGCAAACCCATGAGTGATTCCAGCGGGGGGCGGAAGTGAGCGGGGTCTCGTTCGAGGGGGTCACGAAGCGCTTCGACACCGTCACCGCGGTCGACGACCTCACCCTCGACATCATCGACGGCGAGTTCATGGTGCTGCTCGGGCCCTCGGGCTGTGGCAAGAGCACGGCCCTGCGCATGATCGCGGGCCTCGAGACCGTCACCGAGGGCGTGCTGCGCATCGGGGACCGGGTCGTGAACAACGTCGAGGCCAAGGACCGCGACATCGCCATGGTCTTCCAGAGCTACGCGCTCTATCCGCACATGACCGTGGCCCAGAACATCGAGTTCCCCCTCAAGGCCCGCAAGTACGCGGTGGACGGCGGCCACCCCCGCAAGCTCACGACCCAGGAGCGCGAGGAGCGGGTGAAGGACGCGGTCCAGACCCTCGGCCTCGCCGAGCTCACCAAGCGCAAGCCGGGGGCGCTGTCCGGCGGCCAGCGCCAGCGTGTCGCCCTGGCCCGCGCCATGGTGCGCCGGCCCGAGGTCTTCCTGATGGACGAGCCGCTGTCGAACCTCGACGCCAAGCTCCGGGCCCAGACCCGCCTCGACATCGTGGGGCTCCACCGCGAGGTGGCCACGACCTTCGTCTACGTCACCCACGACCAGGTCGAGGCCATGACCATGGCCGACCGCATGGCGGTCATCGCCGACGGCCGCCTCCAGCAGGTCGGCGAGCCCCAGGCGGTGTACGAGCGCCCCGCCAACCTCTTCGTGGCCCGCTTCATCGGCAGCCCGCCCATGAACACCATCGAGGGTGAGGTCACCGAGGCCGGCGTGGCCATGGCCGGCGCCAGTCGCATCCCGTTCTCGGGTGACGTGGCGGTGGGCACGAAGGTCGTCGTGGGCCTGCGCCCCGAGCACCTCCACGTCGGCGAGGGCACCATCGAGGCCACCGTCCAGGCCGTCGAGTGGCTCGGCCACGAGCGCCACATCATCCTGGACGTGGCCGGCGCCAAGACCATCGTCCGCCAGGAGACCGACGAGGGACCCGCCCCGAAGGTGGGCGAGACGGTCCGCCTCGGCCACCACGTCGACAACGTGCACCTCTTCGCCGCCGACGGCTCGGAGCGCCTGAATTGAGCCTCGTCGGCACGCCCGAGCCGGTGGCCGAGCCCCGGCGCTCGGCCGGCCTCACCGCCGCCGCCATCGCCACGCTGGCCCAGGCGGTGCTCATCGGCCTCGCCGGCGCGGTCGTCGGGGTGGTCGCGCTCGGCCTCACCCTCGACCTGCTCGTCGGCATCGTCTGGGCCCTCATCCGGTCGGTGGGCATCGACGCCGCCACCCCGGGACTGTTCCCCGACCTCGCCATCGACAACCTCGACACGTACCTCTTCCTGCTGGTGGTGGCGACGGTCCTGCTGCTGCTGGCCCGCCACGAGCACGGCCTGGCCCGGGGGATGCTCGCGGGCGCCCCCGAGGCCATCCGCGGCGTGGTCGGCGTGCAGTGGTGGTTCCTCGGCATCGGGCTGCTGATCGCGTTCTGGACGCTGGTGATCGCCGAGTCGGCCGTGACGTTCCCGGTCGTGGCCGTCGCCATACCGCTCGTCGTGCTGATCCTCGTCGCGGTCGGCGGCGAGCGCCCCTTCCCGAGCGGCGGCGGGGGCGGCTCGAGCTTCTCGGGCGCCTCCGACGAGCGATGGAACTTCCGCAGCCGCACGGAGCGCAAGGAGGCGCTGCTGGCGGTGGGCTTCCTCGCCCCCGCCCTCGTCATCTTCTACGGGTTCTTCTTCTATCCCGTCGGTCGCCTCCTGCACTTCGCCATCTACCAGCAGAACCGCACCGGCACCGCCGAGCGCTACGTCGGCTTCAGCCAGCTCACCGACGTGCTCGCCGGCGACGAATTCCGCGAGGGCCTCCAGCACACCCTCACCTACGTGCTGTTCACGGTGCCGGCCGGCCTCCTGCTCGGCATCGTGCTGGCCGTCGTGGCCAACCGGCGGCTGAAGGGCATCAAGTTCTTCCAGACCGTGCTGTCGTCGACGGTGGCCACCTCCGTGGCGGTCGCCTCGGTGATCTTCTTCGTCCTGCTCAACCCGCAGGTCGGCTACTTCAAGGTCAACTGGCTGGCCGAGCCCAACCAGGTGCTGTTCGGCGTGTCGCTGTCGTCGGTGTGGCAGAACCTCGGCCTCACCTTCATCATCGTGCTGGCCGGCCTGCAGGCCGTGCCCGACGAGCTCGTGGAGAGCGCCACCCTCGACGGCGCCGGGCCGATCCGCCGCTTCTTCAGCGTCACGCTGCCGATCATCTCGCCCACGCTGCTGTTCCTGATCGTGGTCCTCACGGTGTTCGCCTTCCAGGCCTTCGCCCAGATCGACATCCTCACCGCCGGCGGCCCCGCCGGCGCCAGCGAGACGCTGGTGTTCAAGATCTTCCAGCGACAACAGCCCATCGACCTGGGGGAGGGGTCCGCCATGGCGCTCGGCCTGTTCGGCATCACCTTCCTCGTCACCATGGGCCAGTTCATGATCCTCGACCGGCGGGTGCACTATGGCTCCTGACACCATCGCCATGAACGACCCGACGCCGGTGCTCGGCAAGGCGTCGGTCGAGGTCGGGGCCCTGCCCGGCAAGCACGCCCGCACCGCCAAGGACATCGGCTGGTACGTCTTCTTGTCGATCCTGTCGCTGTTCGTGCTGTTCCCCGTGTGGATGACCCTCGTGCGGGCCCTCTCCACCCCGGTGGCGTACGTCAACGAGGGCCTGCCCCTCTACCCGGTCGACATCCAGTGGAACATCTTCTCCCGGGCCTTCAGCGAGGGCGAGCTCGGCCGGCGCATGTGGTTGAGCGCCATCGTCACGGTGATCATCGCCGCCGCCCAGCTCGTCACCTCCATCCTCTGCGCCTACGCGTTCGCCTTCCTCCGGTTCCCGTTCAAGCGCCTCGTGTTCGTCGTCTTCATGGCCACGCTCATGCTGCCCATCGAGGTCACGCTCATCCCGAACGTCACCACCATCCGCAACCTGGGGTGGCTCAACTCGTACCCGGGCCTGACCGTGCCGTTCCTGGCGACCGCGTTCGGGATCTTCCTCATCCGCCAGGGCTTCATGGGCATCCCCCGGGACCTGCTCGACGCGGCCAAGCTCGACGGCTACGGCCACTTCGCCTTCATGACCCGGGTGGCCGTGCCCATCACCCGCCCGGTGGTGGCGTCGTTCGGGGTGATCTCGCTGCTGGCGGCCTGGAACCAGTACCTGTGGCCCCGGGCGGTGGTCACCGTGTCTGAGTGGGAGACGGTGCAGATCGGCCTGAAGTCCGTGGCCGCGTCGAACGTGGAAGAGTCGAACATCGGCTTCGCCGCAGCCATCATCGCCGCGGTCCCCGTCCTGCTCCTGCTCATCTTCCTGCAGCGCCAACTCATCCGTGGCCTCACCGCCGGTGCGGTGAAGGGCTGACCCCCGAGTCCACGGCACGTCCACCGCCCCGCTTCGATCCACCCCTGAAACGACGAGGAACCTCCCCATGCGTCGCACCCCCCGCTCCCGGACCCTGATGGCCCTCGTGGTGGCCGTCCTGTTCGCCCTCGTCGTCGCCGCGTGCGGCGGCACCAGCGGGGGTGGGGACGGCGAGGACAGCGGCGGTGACGGCGGGGGCGGTGAGGACGCCGCCGTCGACCTGCCCGAGTGCCCGGTCGACGCCCTCGAGAACGTGACCGCGGCCGACCCGGTCGAGGTGACGGTGTGGCACTCGTACGTGGCCAAGACCCAGCAGGCGCTCGAGGACCTCGCGGCCCAGTACAACGACAGCCAGGACCGGGTCGTGGTGCGGGTCGAGAGCCAGGGCAACTCCTACAGCGAGCTCCAGCGCAAGTACCAGCAGGCCATCCCCAGCGGTGACCTGCCGGGCATCGCCATCCTCGAGGACACCCAGAACCAGTCGATGGCCGACAGCGGCACCGTGATCCCCCTCGACTCGTGCGACGCCGCCGACGACTCGTTCGACACCGAGGACTTCCTGCCCATCGCCCTCGACTACTACGCCATCGACGACGTCGTGTGGCCCGTCTCGATGAACCTGTCGACGCCGATCCTCTACTACAACCGCAAGCACTTCGAGCAGGCCGGCCTCGATCCCGACAACCCGCCCACCACGCTGGCCGAGATGCGCGACGCGGCCCAGGCCATCGCCGACGCCAACATCCCCGGCATCGAGGCGCCGTGGGTGCAGGTGTCCAACCCCTCGTTCGTCGAGTCGTGGATGACCGGTGCCGGGGTGGAGCTGGTCAACAACGGCAACGGCCGCGACGAGCCGGCCACCGCCGCCACCATCGACGGCAACGAGCAGCTGCTCGACCTGTTCAACTACCTGAACGACATGGTCGACGACGGCCTGCTCAACCCGCTGCCCGACACCGAGGGCCAGATCGACCAGTACACAGCGATGGCCACCCAGCGCTCCTCGATGGCCATCGAGACGACGACCGCGGCCACCTCCATCGAGGCGTTCCTGAAGGGCCAGCTCGACACCAGCCAGCTGAGCAGCGACGGCCGCATCAACGTGGAGGGCCTCGACCTGGCCGGTCTCGACATCGACGCCGCGCCGCTGCCGGGCGTGGAGGAGCCGGGCCGACCCCAGGTGGGCGGTGGCGTCTACTACATCACGAACACCACGCCGCCCGAGGTGCAGGCGGCGGCCTGGGACTTCGTGAAGTTCATCAACTCCACCGAGAGCCAGGTCTTCAACAACCTCCAGGGCTCGTACATGCCGTTGCTCGAGTCCGCGGTCGACGATCCCGAGCTGAAGGCCACGTGGGAGGACACGCTGTCGGGCCAGTGGCTGGCCCTCGGCTTCAACCAGCTCCAGACGGGGGTCGACCCGGAGGCGCCGGGCATCACCCTCGGCCCCTACACGGAGTTCCGCGACGAGCTGGGCACCGCGCTCGAAGACATGTACTTCAACGACGGTGACCCCGCGGACGTCCTCGGCGAGGCGCAGGCCAACATCGACGAGGCCATCACCCGGTACCAGGAAGAGAACTTCTGATCCTCGTCTCGCCGCTCGTCGGCCGCGGCCGCTGACCGGGGTCGACGGGAGGCGAGCCGGGACGGGGACGCCCGGGGCGGTGGGGCGCGGCGCGCCGTCCCCGGTCGGTCGCGCCCACACCGAGGACTTCCGGCCCTAACCGGCGGGTCACGGGTCACGTAGCCTCCGGGGATGCGCCGTCTACCGACCGTCGTCGCCCTATTCACCGTCGCCGCACTCGGGGTCGCCGCCTGCGGCGGCACCTCGGGCGGAGGGGACGAGGGCTCCACCGCGACGACCACCGACGCGGGCCTGCCCGAGTGCCCGGTGGACGCCCTCGACCAGGTCCCCGAGGCCGACCTGCCCGTCCACGTGACGCTGTGGCACGCCTCGGTGGCCAAGGGCGAGGAGGCCCTCAACCAGATCGCCGACGCCTACAACGCCTCGCAGGACCGGGTCGTGATCGACGTCGAGAACCAGGCGACCTCGTTCGAGGAGCTCCAGCGCAAGTACAACCAGGCCATCCCGAGCAACGACCTGCCCGGCATCGCCCTGCTCGAGGACACCCAGACCCAGGCCATGGCCGACTCGGGCACGATCCTGCCGGCCCAGTCCTGCATCGAGGCCGACGACTACGACATGTCGGACTTCGTGCCGACCCTCGTCGACTACTACTCCGTCGACGGCAACCTCTACCCGGCGTCGATGACGGGCTCCAACGCCCTCATCTACTTCAACGTCGACCACTTCGAGGAGGCGGGCCTCGACCCGGCCAACCCGCCGACGAACCTCGACGAGATCCGGGCGGCGGCGGAGGCCATCAAGGACGCCGGCATCACCGAGCACCCCTTCGTGTGGCACATGGCGCCCTGGCAGGTCGAGTTCTGGCTGACCGGCAACCACATCCCGTTCGTGGACAACAACAACGGCCGCGAGGCGCCGGCGACCGAGTCGGTGCTGAACAGCGAGGGCGCGCTCGAGCTGTTCCAGTGGCTGAAGGACATGAACGACGACGGCCTCATGCTGCCGGTGACCGACGTGCCCGGCCAGATCGACCAGTACCTGGCCCTGGCCAACGAGCAGGGCTCGTTCAGCGTGGAGGCGTCCAGCGCGGCCACGTCGGTGGAGGCCTTCCTCAAGGGCCAGCTCGACGCCGGCGACCTCACCGACGGTCGCGTCAACGCCGACGTCGACCTCAGCGGCCTCAACATCGGCGCCGCCGAGTTCCCCGGCATGGAGGAGCCCGGCCACATCCAGGTGGGCGGCGGCGTGTACTACATGATGAGCACCACCCCGCCCGAGGTGCAGGCGGCGGCCTGGGACTACATGAAGTGGGTCAACTCGGTCGACATGCAGGTGGTCAGCAACCTCGTCGGCAGCAACGACCCCACCCGGGTCAGCGTGGCCGACGTGCCCGAGGTGGCGACGACGTGGGCCGACACCCTGTCCGGTCAGTGGCTCGCCATCTCGTTCGACCAGCAGCAGAACGGCATCGACCCCGAGTTCCCCGGCCCGCTCGTCGGCCCCTACACCGAGATGCGCACCGCGGTCCGTCAGGCGGTCGAGGACATGCTGTTGAACGACGTCGCCCCCGAGGACGTCCTGGCCCGGGCCGAGGAGGAGATCACCCAGGCCATCCAGGACTACCAGGAGGAGAACTTCTGATTCGCCGGTCGTCCCGGGTCGCGCCCGACCGCCGGCCCGGGGCGGTCAGCGAACGCTCGTGACCATCCGCACGCGGTCCTTGCGGGTCGTGTCGGCCGTCGACGTGGCCGTGAGGGCCGCGGTCAGGGCGGCGCCCGGATCGGCATGCGGCCCGACCAGCACGTCGACGCGCACCGCCTGGGTGGCGCCCGGGTCGAGCACCGGCGTCAGGTAGGTGCCGGCGCCGATCGCCGCGGTGCGGCGCTCCCCGTCGATGGTGTACCGCACCCGGAAGGCACCGGTCGCCGTGGTGCCCCGGAGGCGGACGGTGTCCGGACGGCGGGCGTCGTTCTGCACCCACACCACGTAGGTCGCCGTGCGCCCCGGGGCGACGGCGAGGCGGCGGGTCTGGTCGACGCCGGTCGTGTTGTAGACGTCGTCGCCGACGAAGGGGCCGGTGAAGCCGGCCTTGACCCGCAGATCGGGTTGGGTCGTCGGGGTGAAGCGCACGACCAGGTGCGACGAGTTCGCCACGTAGACCTGCCCGTCGGCGGCCACGTCGATCCCGAGCGGGCTCAGCCAGTGCGCGATGGCCGAGCCGTCCCACCGGGCCAGGAAGGTGCCGTCGGCGGTGTACTTCTTCACCTTCTCGTTGAGGTTGTCGGACACGTAGAGGTCGCCGGCGTCGTCGACCGCGAGCTGGTACGGGGCGTTGAAGCCGTAGGGGCCCTGGCCCACGGCGCCGAAGGTGGCCACGAACGTGCCTTCGGCGGTGAAGCGCTGCACCCGGCTGTTGTCCGAGTCGACCACGTAGACGTCGCCGCCTGGGGCGACAGCGACGTCGCCCGGGTTCTCGAGCTCGCCGGGCCCGCTACCCGTGGTGCCGAAGGCGGACACGAAGGAGCCATCGGGGTGCACTCGCACGATCCGGTCGTGGCCGCCGTCGGCCACGTAGACGTCGGCACCGCGGGCGTCGACCCCGGAGGGGTGGTCGAAGCCGCCCGGCACAGCGGTGGCGAAGGGCCCGAGGGCGGTCCCGTCGGGGAGGAAGCGCAGGACGACGTCGTCGTCGGCGTCGGTGACGTAGACGATCCCGGCGTCCACGTCGATCCCGGTGGGCCGGAAGGTGGACCGGTAGGGCTCGGGGGCCCGCCACGAGCGCAGGAAGGTGCCGTCGGTGTCGAACACCTGGACCCGGTGGTTGGACGAGTCGGACACGTAGATCTCGTCGCCAGCGACGGCGACGCCCCAGGGGTCGCGGAACTGGCCCGCCGCGGTGCCGTAGGTGCCCCAGGTCGAGGTGGGAACGGGGGCGGGCTCGGCCGCGGCGGGGGTCGCGCGGGGGACGACGGCGAGCACGCCGACGAGCAGCGCGGCGGCGAGCCCGACGGCGACGGCGGCGGAGCGGCGGGTGCGGGTGGGGGACATGGTCACCTCGGTTCTCCCTCCACGTTCGCGCCGCGCGGGGACGCTCGGCAGGGGCCAACGGCGGGTCTTGTCGACACGGAGATGCACTGATAGACACTGACGTGCGTCGTAGCACGGAAGGGCCCCGGGCCCGGACTCGCCGGCGGCGGACGCACCGCCGGCCTCGAGCCGCCATCCCCCGGAGGGGCCCATGACCACCACCTCGAACCGTCTACCCCGTCGCGCCCGCCTCGCCCTGGCGGTACTGGCCGCGACCCTCGCGTCCTTCATCCCGGTGTCCTTGCTGGCGGGCGCTCGGCCCGCGGCCGCCGAGCCCGGGCCGGGTACCGCCAACAACCCCTGGCCCACGAGTTGCGACATGCGCGTTGGCGTGGTCGTCGACCGCTCGCACTCCATCCGCGCCGCCGGCGAGCAGAACCCCGGCCTCGTGCGCGAGGCCGTCGGGGATCTCGCCCAGCGCCTGAGTGGCACGGGGGCGGCCCTGGCGGTGTGGTCGTTCAGCACCCTCGCGTCCGGCTTCACCGGGCCGAACCCGCTCGGCGGGACGACCGTCGACGCCGCCGACTACCCGAGCATCGGCTTCACCTCACTCGACACCCCGGCCGGCACCGCGGCCGTGCGCGCCACCGTGGACTCGATCCCGTTCGCCCTGCCCCCTGCCGATCCGACCGACCCCACCCGTGACCGCCTGGGCGCCACCAACTGGGAGGCCGGCCTCGGCCACGCCTCCCACGGCATCCCGGGCGCGGTGGCGCCGAACGGCGACCGGCCGCGCGACGCCGACGTGCTCGTGTTCGTCACCGACGGCAACCCCACCCTCCGCAACGCGCAGCTCGCCGGCCTGGGGGCGGGCACGGCCGACGACGACGTGGACGCCGCACTGGTCGCCGCCGACGAGGACAAGACGGTCGGCGCCCCCACCCGGGTCGTGGCCGTCGGCGTCGGCGACGTCAACGTGGCCAACCTCGAGCGAGTCACCGGCGGCTACCCCGCAGCCCAGGAGGGCGAGGACTACTGGACCACCGACTTCGGGGGCCTGGGCGACGCCCTGTTCGACGTCGCCACGCGGATCTGCGGTGGCAGCCTGGTGATCCGCAAGCTGGTCCCCGGCACGCAGCCGGGCTCGTGGGTGCCACGGCCGGGCTGGTCGTTCACCGCCGACTTCCCGGCCGGCGACCCGGCCTTCCTCGAGCCGGGCACGGCGCTCACCACCGGTGCCGACGGCACGGTCACCATGAGCTGGCTCAACCCGGCGGGCGACACCGACGTGGTCGTCACCGAGCAGCTCGAACCCGACCAGCGCCTCGCCGGTGTCGCGTGCTCGACACCCTCCGGTGCCGAGGCGGGGCCGGCCCGGGTCGAGGTGGGGGGCGAGGCGACCGAAGACCCGTGGTTCGGCCTGACGGTGCCGCGCCACGCCCAGACCGTCTGCGAGGTGCGGAACTACCGCAACGGCCTGCCACTGCAGCTCGACAAGGTGGCGGATCCCGCCGAGCTCGACGGCCCGGGCGACGTCACCTTCACCCTGACCCTCACCAACCCCGACCAGGTGGAGCCGGTCCGCATCGACGCCCTGCTCGACGACCACTTCGGCGACCTGTTCGACCGGGACAACGGTCGGGTGCGGGACAACACGTGTGACGACAGCGAGCCCGGCTCACGGTTCATGGCGCCGGGCGCGTCCGGCACCTGCTCGTTCGTGGCCCGGGTCGAGCCCGAGGCCGACGGCGGTCCGCACCACGACGTGGTCACCGTGCACGGCCGGGAGATCCGGGCGGACGGCACCGAGGGCGACCCCGTCGACGTGAGCGCCGACGCCACCGTCACCTTCACGACGGCACCGACCCCCGACCTCGTCGTCACCAAGGACGACGGCACCGACGAGGTGCCGCCCGGCGGGGAGACCACCTACGAGCTCACGGTCGCCAACCACGGCGGGGCCGAGGCGACCGGCGTGTTCCTCGCCGACGTGCTGCCCGACGGGATGACCGTCGTGTCCGCCTCCGACGGCGCCACGCTCGACCCCGACGGCGACGCCGCCCGCGACGGCAGCCCCGCGGTGGTCTGGCCCTGGTTCGGGCTCGCGCCGGGCGAGGAGCGCACGGTCGAGGTGAGGGTGCGGGTCTCGGACCAGGCCACCGAGGGCACCGAGCTGCGCAACCGGGCCGTCGTCGGCGACGACGGCCTGCACGGGGCCGACGCCAATCCGGACGACAACGTCGACGTCGATGTCGACACCGTGGTGGTCCCCGTCCTCGACGAGCCCCCGGTCACCCGGCCGCCCGACCCGTCCACCGGCGGGGTGCTGCCCCGCACCGGCGGCGAGGTGGGGGAGCTGGCGCTGTGGGGCGCGGCCCTGGCCGCCGCGGGCGGCGCCCTCGTGGGCCTGGCCCGGCGCTCGCCCGGCGGCCGCCTCCGCCTCCCGGTCCGCCTCCGCCCGCGGACCTGACCCCGACCCGACCGACGACCGGGCTGGTCTGACCGACCGCCGCCCGATCGGTCCCCATCGCCCGCCGTTGCGGGCGCGCGGGCCCGGTGCCGCCTCCTCCAGCGGCACCGGGCCCCGCCGCGCCCGGTGGCGGACGGTCGCCCGGGCGCCGGCGGACGGTCAGGCGGCGCCGACGGTCAGGGCGTGACGGTGTAGTAGGCCCGGTAGCGGGCGTCGCGGCTGGGGGCGGTGACGGTGTGGTTGCGGCCGCCGCCGTCGGACCAGCGGTCGAAGGTGGCGGTGCCGCCGAGCACCGGCGACGTGGTGGGGGCGGCAACCGAGTTCACCGACCCGATCATCACCGTGCGGGTGAAGGGGGCGGCGTCCGCGGTCGCGCCCACCACCAACGGCAGGCCAGTCGGGGTGCTGGCGAAGGTGAGCTCGACGGTGCGTGGGTCGAGGTCGCGGCGGCGGACGAGCACGTCGCCGTTCGGCATGCGGGCGGTGAGGCGCAGCTCGAGGTGGCTCGGGTACTCGTGATCGGGGGCGAGGAACCGGCCCGAGCGCACGCCGTTCCAGGTCTGGATCACGTGGCTGTGGCAGTTGCTCGGGCAGTGCTGCATGACCAGGGCCCAGGTGAGGCGCGACGCGGCGAGCGGGACCCCGGTGGCGGTCTCGGCGCCGCCCGAGAACGCGAGGCTGCGTCCGACCCGCCAGTGGGTGGTGGCCAGCGGGGCGTCGATGTGCACGTGGCCGGGTGGAGGAGGGCGGTCGCAGGTCAACCGGGCCCCCGCCCAGTCGGCGTGGTCGTCGGCGTTCCCGTCGCCGCCGTCGCCGACCACCAGCTTCAGGCGGCGCTGGCCGGCGAGGTCGAGGTCGAGGTGGCGGGTCGGCGTGCCCGCCCGCATGACCGCGCTCTCGTACAGCACCCGGCCGCCGCTGCCCTCGACGCGGAACTGCACCGAGCCCTCCGCACCGGCCTCGTCGTCGATCCCGAGGTCGGCGGTGAGGCTCGTGCACCCGAGCTCGAGGTCGTACACGACCCGCGACGGAGCGTGGGTGCCGAGGCCGTCGGCGTAGGTGGTGCCGTTCAGGGTGAGCGGGCCGCCGTCGCCGGCGCCCTCGCCCCCGTTGCTCCGGTCCACCTCGACCGGGCCGAACCCGTTGGTCGCTGCGTGCCAGGTCCGTGCGCTCAGCGCCTCGGGCCCGGTGGGGGTGCAGTCGACGAAGGCGTCGGCCCAGTCGCCGTGGTCGGCGGCGCCGCCGTCGCCCGCGTCGAGCACCTGGAGCTTCAGCTGCTGGACGCCCGTGAGGTCCACGTCGACGGGCACCGGGCCGTCGGAGCCGGTGAGGACGGGGCTCCGGTAGCGCTCGACGCCGTCTGCCTTGACCACGAACTGGACGGTGCCGTTGCCGACCACCTCGTCGTCGACGCCCACGTCCGCGGTGAACGAGAAGCACTGGCCGCCCAGGGGGAAGGTGATGGCCGAGGGGGCGTTGATGCCCAGGCCCCGGGCGTACACGGTGCCGTCGATGGTGATCGGGCCGCCGTCGAGGGCCTGCTCCTCGCCGTTGCTGGTGTCGCGCTCGACCGGGCCCCACCCGTTGGTGGCGCTCGACCACATCAGGTCGCTCAGGTAGGAGGACTGCGAGGGAGGGGCCAGCGGGTCCCAGGTGATGCGGCGGATCGTGCCGCCGGTGAGGTCCACGTAGAAGACGTCGCCGTCGGGGCCGATCTGGAGGTCGACCGGCCCGTGCGCGCCGTCCACCAGGGTCACGGGGTCACCCCCGGGCGGGAGCGCCCAGATGCAGTTGCGGCTGTAGTCGGCGAGGAGCAGCGCGCCGTCGTACTCGTCCGGGTAGTCGCCGCCGTCGTAGAACGCGATGCCCGACAGGGACGAGCTGCCCACGGGGCAGGACTCGCCGGGCACCAGTGCGGCGTCGTGCGCATAGGTGAACACCGGGCTGGTGACCGCGCCCGGTTGGGCGTACAGGTGCTCGCAGAGGTCGAGGTCCATGCCGTCGTAGGCCGGCATGCGGGCGGCGCCCTCGTAGCACGGCCAGCCGAAGTCCTCGGCCGTGCCGCCCGGGTCGGTCAGGCGCTCGACCTCCTCGAAGGCGCCACCGCCCACGTCGGCGATGTAGAGGTCACCGGTGGCCGGGTGGAAGGCGAGGCGGAACGGGTTGCGCAGGCCGTAGGCGATGACGCGCTTCCAGTTGCCGGTGCGGTTCGGCCACGGGTTGGTCGACAGGCCCTTTCCGGTGGTGCGGTCGACCCGGATGATCGTGCCGTCGAGGCCGAGCGGGTCGGCGGTGGTGCGCACGTCCTGTGAGCGCAGCGACCCGCCCTCGGTGGTGGGCGCCGACAGGGCGGTCCCGGGCGGGGTTGGCGGATCGCCACACGGGTTGGCGGGCACTCCGAACTGGCCGTAGTCGTTGAACGTGAAGCTGGCGCCGTCGCCCCCGCTCGCGTAGAGCGAGCCGTCGGGGCCGAACTCGATGTCGCCGGCGCCGTGGCTCGGGTACTGCTGGCACCAGTCCTCGACGAGCACCTGCTCGGGGCCGACCGTGGTGCCCTGGAGGGCGAAGCGGGACAGCCGGGTCGAGATCACGCAGCCGTTGGTGAGCGGCCCGGGCGGCGTGGGGCAGGTGTCGCCCCAGCGCGGCGCGACGCCGCCGATGGCCGCGTCGTGGGCGTAGAGGACGTACAGGTAGGGCACGCCGGGGAACTGGGGATCGAGGTTGAAGCCGAGCAGGCCCCGGTCCCAGTAGTCGTGCACCCGGGTGCGGAGGTCGGCGACCACGGTGGCGGTCCGGTCGTCGAGACCGTCGAAGACCTTGATGCGCCCGCCCTTCTCGGCCACGAAGATGCGGCCGTCGGGCGCGAACCGCACGACGGTCGGGTCGGTCAGCCCGGCGATGACGGCGGTGTCCTGGAAGCCGGTGGGCAGGGTCTGCGCGTCGGCCGCGGGCGTGGCGAGGGCGCCGCCGCCGTCACGGGGAGCGACCGGCAGGCCCCCGACCGCGGCGGCGAGGAGGACGAGCCCGGTGAGCGCGAGCACGCCGCGTCGGCGCCGGATGCGGGCGCGCGCGGGCGCCGCAGGGGAGACGGCGGGCCGCCGGGCCGCCGCGCGTCGCGGGTTCGTGGTGCCGATGGGGCTCCCGTCGGCCGGACGGGGTGCGTTCGTGAGTGCGATCCGTCAGGGCGCGGCGGCGACCGAGGCCATCGCCGCACCGACGATCCCGGCCTCGTTGAGCAGTTGGGCCGGCACGATCGGCGTGTCGATCTCGATCAGCGGCAGGAACTTGTCCGCCTTCTTGCTGACCCCGCCGCCCACGATGATGAGCGCCGGCGAGAACAGGGCCTCGACGACCTCGAGGTAGCGGTCGACCCGCTCGGCCCACTTCTTCCAGCTCATGTCGGTCTCCTCGCGCACCGACGCCGCCGCCCGGCTCTCGGCGTCGTGGCCGTCGACCTCGAGGTGGCCGAGCTCGGTGTTGGGGACGAGGCGGCCGTCGACGAACAGGGCCGAACCGATGCCCGTGCCGAAGGTGAGCAAGAGGACGACGCCGGCGACGCCCTTGCCGGCCCCGAACGCGACCTCGGCGATGCCCGCGGCGTCGGCGTCGTTGAGCACGGTGGCCGGCGCCCCGATGGCCGCACCGAAGCGGCCGGCGGCGTCGAGGTCGACCCACGCCTCGTCCACGTTGGCGGCCGAGTGGATCACGCCGCTGCGGACGATGCCAGGGAAGGTCACCCCGACGGGGCCGGTCCACCCGAAGTGACCCACCACCTCGGCCATGGTCTCGGTGACGGCCTCTGGGGTCGCCGGCTGGGGCGTCTCGAGGCGGAACCGCTCGGCGGTGAGCGCCCCGCTGGCCACGTCGACCGGTGCGCCCTTGATGCCGCTACCGCCGATGTCGATGCCCAGGCGCTCCATGCGCGGGACGCTAGCGCGGGCCGTCGCGTCACCGGAGGGTGACCCGGCGCGCCGGTCACGAGGCGGGGACACCCGCCTAGCATCGGCCCATGACGATCGAGGTGTCGGGCTACGACCAGATCGAGGAGGTCGCCCGGGGCGGCTTCGGTGTGGTCTACAAGGCCCGGCACGTGCAGTTCGACCGGGTCGTCGCCCTGAAGGTGCTGTCCCAGCTCCAGGGGGACGACGGCGCGACGCGGCGCTGGGAGCGGGAGTGCCGCGCGATGGGCGCCCTGTCCTGGCACCCGAACATCGTCGTCGTCTACGACCTCGGTGCGACCGCAGACGGCCACCCCTTCCTGGCGATGGAGTACCTCGACCGGGGCTCGCTGGCCGACCGGCTCGTGCACCTCGGGCCGCTGCCCTGGGAGGAGGCGGTGAACATGGTGGTGCAGGTCGCCGGCGCCCTCCAGGCCGCCCACGACGCGGGCGTGCTCCACCGCGACCTGAAGCCCGAGAACGTGCTGATCGGCCTCTACGGCGAGGCCAAGCTCACCGACTTCGGGCTGGCGACGGGCGAGAACACCGCGGCCACCGCCGCGGGGATGGCGTCGTTCACCCTCGCCCATGCGTCGCCCGAGGCCCTGCGGGGCGAGCAGGTCGGGCCGGCCGGCGACGTGTACTCGCTCGGCTCGACGCTGTTCCACCTGCTCGCCGGGCACCCACCGTTCGTGCGCTCGACGGACGAGAACGTGCTCGCCGCGGTCAACCGGGTGGTCAACGACCCGGTGCCCGACCTGCGTGGCCTCGCCGTGCCCGACCCGGTCGCCGACGTGGTCGAGGTGGCCATGGCCAAGGACCCGGTCGCCCGCTTCAAGAGCCCGGCTGCCCTGGGGCGGGCCCTCCAGCAGGTCCAGCGCGCGCTCGGCGTGCCGGTCACCGAGATGCGCCTCGACCCGCGGGGTGAGGACTCGGGCGCGACCGTCGCCGGCGTGGTGCTCCCGCCGGTGCCGGCCGACGGCGAGGACTCCGGCACCACCGAACAGGTCGCCGAGGCGGCCGGCCAGCCCGCCCCTGGCTCACCACCCCCGCCGTCGGCCCCCACCCCGCCACCGCCGCCGGCCGCGCCCGTCGGCGCCGCGCCACCCCCGGTGCCGGCCGCCGCGCCACCGCCGCAGGCGCCCGCCGCGCCGACGCCCGAGGCGCCGACGCCCGAGGCGCCGACGACCCCGCCGCCGGCGGCGCCCGCCGCCGGGACGTCCGATGGTGCCGGCACGCGCTCGAAGCTGCCCCTGCTCATCGGTGGGGTCGTCGTGGCGCTCCTCCTCGTGGTCGGTGCGGTCGTGCTGCTCACGGGCGGTGACGACGGTGGCGACCAGGCCGACGGTGGCGGGGACGACACCGTCGTCGAGCAGGGCGCCGACGCCGGCGAGGTGGGCGGCGAGGTCGTGGCCAGCATCCCGGTGGGCCGCAACCCCCGCGGCGTTGCGGTGGCCGACGGCGCCGCCTGGGTCGCCAACCGTGACGACGCCACGGTGACCCGGGTCGACACCTCGAGCAACGAGGTCACCGCCACGGTCGACGTGGGCGAGGGCCCGCGCGACACCGCCGTGGGCCTCGGCTCGGTCTGGGTCACGTCGTTCGAGGCCCAGGAGGTCGCCCGCCTCGACCCCGCCGACGGCACCGTGCTCGACACCATCGCCTTCGACGGCGGGCCCCAGTCGGTCACCACCGCCGCCGGCCTCGTGTGGGTCACCGACCGGGCCGACTCGACCGTCGAGGCCATCGACCCCGACTCGCTCGAGACCGTCGAGGAGATCGCCGTCGGCGCCGACCCGTCGGCGGTGGTGGCCGACGGTGACGCCTTCCTGTGGGTCACCAACCGCGGCGACGGCACCCTGTCGAAGATCGACCTCGGCACCGACGAGGTCGTCGGCACGTTCGACGTCGGCGATCTGCCCGGCGAGGCCGCGGTCGCGGGCGACGACGTCTGGCTGGCCAGCGAGGGCCAGTCGGCGGTGCTGCGCATCGACAAGGAGACGGGCGAGGTGCTCGACACCGTCGACATCGGTCAGCGGGTCGAGGGCGTGGCCGTCGACGACGGCGGCCGGCCCTGGGCCGACGGCCTGTCGAACCTCGTCGAGATCGACCCCGCCGACGTGGCCGTGGTCGCCGAGGTCGAGGTCGGTGGCGAGCTGCGCGAGGTCGCCGCCGGCGAGGGATCGCTGTGGACCGTGCCCCACGACGGCACCGTCCTCACGCGCGTCGACCCCAACTGAGCACCATCGCCGAACTGGCTCCCGATTTCGGTGCCCGGGCCCCGAAATCGGGAGCCAGTTCGGGCGGAGCCATCGCCGGGGTGCTCGTTCGCCACCGGTTCGCCTCCGTGCGCGGGCGGCCGTAGCGTGAGGCCGTGAGCGAATTCGAGTACCAGGACCTCCTGCCCCTCGGCCCCGACGACACCGAGTACCGGCTCGTCACCACCGAGGGCGTGTCCACCGTCGAGGCCGCCGGCCGCACGTTCCTGCAGGTCGAGCCCGAGGCGCTGACCACCCTCGCCCGCGAGGCCATGTGGGACATCGCCCACCTGCTGCGCTCGAGCCACCTCCAGCAGCTCGCCAACATCCTCGAGGACCCGGAGGCGTCGGCCAACGACCGCTTCGTCGCCCTCGACCTGCTCAAGAACGCCAACATCTCGGCCGGCGGCGTGCTCCCGATGTGCCAGGACACGGGCACGGCCATCGTGATGGGCAAGCGGGGCCAGAACGTGCTCACCGCCGGCGGTGACGAGGCCGCCCTGTCCGAGGGCATCGCCCAGACGTACGCCCGGGCCAACCTGCGCTACTCGCAGATGGCGCCCGTCACGATGTGGGACGAGAAGAACACCGGCACGAACCTGCCCGCCCAGATCGAGCTCTACGCGACCGACGGCGACGCCTACAAGTTCCTCTTCATGGCCAAGGGCGGCGGCTCGGCCAACAAGAGCTACCTGTTCCAGGAGACCAAGGCGGTCCTCAACCCGACCAGCCTGATGCGCTTCCTCGACGAGAAGACCCGCATGCTCGGCACCGCCGCCTGCCCGCCGTACCACCTCGCCGTGGTCATCGGCGGCACCTCGGCGGAGTTCGCGCTGAAGACCGCCAAGTACGCCTCGGCCCGCTACCTCGACTCGCTGCCCACGACCGGCAACGACCTCGGCCGCGGCTTCCGCGACCCCGAGCTCGAGGCCGAGATCCTCGAGCTCACCCGCAACTCGGGCATCGGCGCCCAGTTCGGCGGCAAGTACTTCTGCCACGACGTGCGGGTCGTCCGCCTGCCCCGCCACGGCGCGTCGTGCCCGGTGGCCATCGCCGTGTCCTGCTCGGCCGACCGCCAGGCGCTGGCCAAGATCACCGCCGACGGCGTGTTCGTCGAGGAGCTCGAGCGCAACCCCGCCCGGTTCCTGCCCGACACCACCCACGACGACCTCGAGGACGCCGGCGACGTGGTGCGCATCGACCTCAACCGGCCGATGGACGAGATCCGCGCCGAGCTGTCGAAGTACCCGGTGAAGACCCGGCTCTCGCTCACCGGCCCCATGGTCGTGGCCCGCGACATCGCCCACGCCAAGATCGCCGAGCGTCTCGACGCCGGCGAGGCCATGCCCGACTACCTGCGCGACCACTGCGTCTACTACGCCGGCCCGGCCAAGACCCCGGAGGGCTACGCCTCGGGCTCGTTCGGACCCACCACCGCCGGGCGCATGGACTCCTACGTCGAGAAGTTCCAGGCCGCCGGCGGCAGCCACGTGATGCTGGCCAAGGGCAACCGCAGCCAGCAGGTCACCGACGCCTGCAAGCGCCACGGTGGCTTCTACCTGGGCTCGATCGGCGGCCCCGCCGCCCGCCTGGCCAAGGACTGCATCCGCCACGTCGAGGTGCTCGAGTACCCCGAGCTGGGCATGGAGGCGGTCTGGAAGATCGACGTCGAGGACTTCCCGGCGTTCATCGTGGTCGACGACAAGGGCAACGACTTCTTCGCCGAGGTCACCCGCCCCATCGACATCACCGCCAAGCGCTGACCTGATCCGTTCTGGCTCCCGATTTCGGTGCCAGGGCACCGAAATCGGGAGCCAGTTCGAAGGACGTTGCTCAGGGGGAGCGAAGGACGCTGGTGGCGTAGGGCCAGCGCTCGTAATTCGAACCCGTTCCCAGGGCGCGGTACAGGGACGAGCCCCAGCACCAGGCCTCGCCGTCCTGCCCCGCCGCGCAGGTGGACCCCCAGCCGGCGGCCAGGGAGGTCACGCCGGCGAGCGCGGTCGTCGCGTCGGTGCCGAGCACGACGACAGGATGGGGGACGGTGGCCCGGGCGATGCTCCCGTTGCCCAGGGCGCCGTCGTCCTGCAACCCCCAGCACCGCACCTGTCCGGAGGTGAGCCTGGCGCACGTCTGACCCGTCCCGGCGCTGACCTCGGTGACCCCGATCAGGGTGCCCGAGCCGTCCGTGCCCACGACCGGGACGGGCCGAGTGCGATCCGTGGTGGTGCCGTCGCCGAGCTGGCCCCCGCCGTTCTGGCCCCAGCACAGCGCTCGGGTGCTGGCGAGGACGGCGCAGGCCACACCCCCGGGCAGGGAGGAGGCGGGCGCTGCCGTGACGCTCACGTCGGTGGCGCCGGTCAGCGGGCCGGTGCCCGCGGGGTTGGACACCGGTTGCGGTCGGCCCGGGCCGGTGGTGCTCCCCGTGCCGAGCGGTCCCTGCCCCCAGCACAGCACGGCCCCGCTCGTGAGGACGGCGCACGTGGCCGAGTCTCCGGCAGCGATGTGGGCCACGTCGGTGAGCGGTCCGGTGCCCTCCGGGTTCGAGACGACCACCGGCCGGTACCGGTCCGTGAACGTGCCGTCGCCGAGCTGGCCCCAGCCGCCGTGGCCCCAGCACCGGGCCTGGCCGCTGGTGAGCACGGCGCAGGCGTGCAGGGTGCCGACGCTGATCTCGCTGGCTCCGGTCAGGGGCCCCGACCCGGAGGGGGCCAGCACCGGCACCGGGTCGGTGCGGGTCTGGTCGCTCCCGTCGCCGACGGCACCGAACTGGTTGCGGCCCCAGCATCGGACCTCTCCACCAGCGGTGCGGTAGCAGCCGTGCGCGCCTTGGGCGTAGCCGCCCCCGACCGAGACCTCGGCCGCGTCGGTGATGATCATCGCGCTCGAGTCCGTCAGCGGCGCCGCGAGGATCGATCCACCGGCGGGGTGCTCGGCGCCCCAGCAGCGCACGCGCGACGCGCTCGTCCGGACGCAGCCCAGCCGTTCGGTGAGCGCCACCTGCACTGCGTCGGACACGGCCGGACCAGCGGGCATGTTCGTGAACGTGCACGTCGTCCCGCGGCTGAGCGTGAGCAGCGCGCTGGCCCCGACCTTCTCGGGGTTCGGGTTGTGGCCGCAGTCGATGCTCGGCCGGGTGTAGCCCGGGGTGTCGGACTGGGTGATCCGGTAGTCGCCGGGGGCGAGGTCGGTGACCGTCACCTGGTTCGGCCGCGTCGGGTCGGCGTCGTCGTCGAGGGTCACCGCCCCGCAACCCGTGGCGAGCTGGCATGTCGTGTAGGTGAAGTCCTGAGGCGCGTCCGGCACCGTGTCCTGCCGCAGCGTGATCCTCGGCGTGCCGTTCGAGAACGTGCACGTGGTGGCCTCGTCGGCCGCCAGGGTGATGGTCACCGTTCGCTGGGCGAGGTCCACGCTCTCCCCGGTGCTGCAGCTCAACGAGGTCAGCGGGAACGCGCCGACGGCGGCTTGGCTGACCGTGTACGTGCCCGGGGCCAACCCCGCCGCCGTCAGCTTGTTCGGCAGGGTGGGGTCGCTGTCGTCGTCGAGGCGGAACGTGCCGCACCCACTGCCAGCGCAACCGGAGAACGAGAAGTCCTGACCGTCGCCGCCCGCCGTGCTCTGCACGACGGTGATGGCCGCGGAACGGTTGGTGAACGTGCAGCGGGCCTGCGTGGTGGCGTCGACCACGACGGTGGCCCGCCGGTTCGGGACGTCGGTGCTGCCACCACCGAGGCAGGACAGGGAGGTGAGGTCCCAGCCCGCCGTCGCCCCTTGGGTGACCGTGTAGGTGCCGGGGGCGAGCGCCACGGCGCGGTGTGTGTCCGAGACGCCGGAGGTGGTCTCGTCGAGCGTGAAGTCAGCGCAGCCTCCGCCTTGGCGGCACCCGGTGAAGCTGAAGGACTGGGTCGTCCTCGGCGTGGCGTCCAGGGAGATGGTCAGCATCGACGCGCGCACGGTGAACACGCAGTTCGCCGTGGTGGCGGCGCCGACGACCACGGTCACCGTGCGGTTGGCGGGGTCGGGCGTCGAGCCGACGGCGCCCGGGCAGGCGATCGCCGTGACCGTCCAGCCGGGAACGGCGTCCTGGGTGACGGTGTAGGTGCCGGGAGCGACCGCCGACGACTGACGTTCGGGGTACGGGCTCTGGCTGCTGTTGTCGAGGGTGAACGCGGCGCAGCCGCTGCCGAGGCAGCCGTGGTAGGTGAAGGGTTGATCGGGCTGGCCCACGTCCGTCAAGGTCGGCTGCGTCACGTGGCGGACCGAGAGGCCGGGCAGTCGGTTGGTGAACGTGCACGAGATCGCCTCGCTGCCCTGGATCTCGAAGGTGACCTGACGCTGGCCGTTGTCGACGGCGACCTGTCCGTTGCAGGCGATGGCGAGCGTCGAGCTCGAGGGTGCCGTGTCCTGGGTGAGGGTGTACGTGCCCAGCGGCACCCCTTCGGCGGACGCCTTGTTGGTCAACGTGGGATCAGCGTCGTCGTCGAGCGAGAAGGACGAGCAGCCGGACCCATGGAGGCAGGTCGTGAACCCGATGTCCTGGCCGGCATCGGGGATGTCGTCGAGGGTGACCGTGATCGACGGCGACGCCGTGAGCGACGCGCGGGCGGCTCCGGGGGAGAACTCGGGCGTCGTACCGGGCGCTGGTGGTGCGAGGGACGCCGCGGCCGTCGGGACCACGGACCCTGCCAGCAACACCGAGGTCACCACCGCCGCGACCGTCATCAGGCGACGTTCCGCCCGTTGCCTGCGCCCGAGTCGCACGTGGACCTCCTACCGGGCCCCACGCTAGTTCGACGTGCGCTCAGGGGCGGGGGGACAGGACGCAGAGCTCGTTGCCCTCCGGGTCGGCGAGCACGACCCAGGTGACCTCAGGGCCCTGGCCGACGTCGACCCGGGCGGCGCCGAGGGCGAGCAGCTGCTCGACGTAAGCGGCCTGGTCCTCGTCCTCGCGCGGCGAGACGTCCAGGTGGATGCGGTTCTTGCGGGCGTCGTCGGGGTCGAGCCCCTCGCGGGTGATGAGCTCGAGGAACGGGCCCCGGCCGTCACGACGGCGGAAGGCCAGGTAGCCGGGCTCGTCGCGCACGAGGTCCCACCCGGTGGCGAGCACGTAGAAGTCCCGCAGCGCGTTGGCGTCCTCCGCGGCGAGCACGACGGCGGCGAGGCTGCCCGTGTCCCGGTACTCGTCGCGGGGATCGAGCACGCAGAAGGCGTTGCCCTCGGGGTCGGCCAGGACGGTGAAGGGCGCGTCGGCGGGCTGGCCCACGTCGGCCCGGGTGGCGCCCAGCGCGAGCAGCCGCTCGACGGTGGCCTGCTGTTCCTCCACCGACGCGCTGGCCAGGTCGAGGTGGATGCGCTGGCGGCCGGTCTCCGGCGTGTCGACCTTCACGAAGACCAGGTCCGGGAACAGCCAGGTCGCCGGGTCGTCCACGTCACCTCCGCCGGGGTTGAGGCAGATCTCCTCGCCGTCGTCGTAGGTGACGACCCACCCGAGGGCCTCCCGCCAGAAGTCGGCCAGCGCCCGGATGTCCCGGGCGTCGACGATCACGTTCTCGAACCGCAGCATGCGGGCTTCCTACCTCCCCGTCCGCCCCTGCGTTCTCGTTCCTCCAGCGGAAGCGCGCGGTGGAACCGCGCGCTTCCGCTGGAGGAATGGCGGTGGTCAGTCCTCGGAGGTGGCGATCCAGCCGAGGAGGAGGGCGATCACGGCGGTGACGCCGGTCATGAGCGCGGCCCGCTTGGGCAGGGCGCCGCTCACGCCCGCGGCGACCGAGGCGGCCGCGTCGGCGGCGTCGACGGCCATGCCGACCTGGAGCGAGCGGCGCTGGACGTCCTCGTCCTCGATCAGCAGGGGCGCGACGAGTGCCAGCTCGCGCGCCGAGAAGAGGCGGCCGAGGTAGGGCGCCGACGGGTTGGTGGCCGGGTCGATGCCGAAGAGGCGGCCGGTCAGGTTGGGGAACAGCCAGCCGAGCACGCCGATCACCGAGCGGATCGACAGGAGCGTGACCTTGGCCTGGAACGGGGTGATCGGCACCCACTCGGGGACCTTGGGCGCCGAGGGCAGTGCCGAGCCCTTGGGCAGGGCCGGCAGTGCGGGCAGGCTCGCCGGCAGGTCGCGCAGCTCGGGCAGGTGGTCGAGCTGCGCCTGCAGCGCGTCGAGCGAGGGCAGCGAGGTGGGCAGCGACGGCACCGTGAGGTGGTCGAGGGCGGGACGGCGCACGGGGGGCTCCTGGGTCGGGGCGGGGACGGGACGGGGTCAGGCGGACGGGGGGAGCGGTGGCTGCGGCTCGGGCGGCAGCGGCCAGCGGAACAGCTCGGCGGCGTTGGCGTAGGCGAGGCGGGCCACGTCGGCGTCGGGCAGGCCGGCGAGGCGGTCGTGCAGGAACGCCTGGGTGGCGGGCCACGTCGAGTCGGCGTGGGGGTAGTCCACCTCGATCATGAGGCGGCCGGTGCCCACCGCCTGCTGCGCCGCCGCCAGCGAGGTGGGGTCGTCGATGGTGCAGAACCAGAAGTTGCGGCGCAGGACCTCGCTGGGGGAGAGGTCGGTGCCGAGGGCCTGCCACGCCTTCCGGCCGTGGCCCGAGTGCCCGACGATGTAGTCGAGGCGGTCGACGAGCATCGGGATCCAGCCCACGCCGCCCTCGGACATGGCGATCTTCAGCCCGGGGAAGCGCACCGGCACGCCGGACCACAGCCAGTTGGCGCAGGCGTCGAGCGACAGCGCCCCGAAGAGGGTGGCGCCGAGCTCGATCAGGGGGGCGTCCAGCGGCATGGGCATCATCCCGGATGACCCGACGTGCAGGCACACGACGGTGTCGGTCTCGACGCAGGCGGCGAGGACCGGGTCCCACCAGCCGGAGTACACCGAGGGCAGGTCGAGCTTGTGCGGGTTCTCGGGGAGGGTGACGGCCCGGAAGCCCCGCTCGGCGTTGCGGCGGACCTCGGCGGCGCCGAGCTCGGGGTCGGCGAGCCAGGTGATGCCGAGGGGGATGCTGCGCTCGGGATGGGGCTGCCACCAGGCGTCGTGGAGCCAGTCGTTCCACGCCTTGGTGACGGCGAGGCCGAGCTCGGGGTCCTCCGCCCGGGCGTAGACCGTGCCGCAGAAGCCGGTGATCTGGGACGGGAAGTTGAGCGATGCCCAGATGCCGGCGAGGTCCTGGTCGCGCACCCGGTCGTCGATGCGGTAGCAGCCGGGGCGCATGTGCTCGAAGCGACGGGGCTCGATGGCGGACTCGTTGCGGTCCCGGCCCACGACCGCGTTGAGGCCGAGCTGGGGGAAGACCTTGCCCTCGAACTCCCAGACCTGGTTGCCCTTCGACGTCTCCCGGACGTGCGGCGCCCGGTCGGCGAAGCGGGCGGGCAGGCGCCCCTCGAACAGGTCGCCGGGCTCGACGAGGTGGTCGTCCACCGAGATGAGCGTGTAGTGGATCGGGCCCGGCTCGGGGTCGGGGAGCAGCCCGGTGACGGGGTCGGGCGCGCCCGTGACGCTCGACTGGCCCGGCGCGGCGGTGACCCCCATCGGGCCCAACGGTAACGTCAACCCCGAGGAGGCGTGGCCGACCGGCGGCCCGCACCGGAGGGGGTCGTCGTGCTCGACGTGGTCATCCGTGGGGGCGAGGTCGTCGACGGGACGGGGGCCGAGCGGCGCCCCGCCGACGTGGGCATCCGGGACGGGCGCATCGCCGCCGTCGCCGGGCCCGGAGAGCTGGCCGGCGAGGGTGCCGACCGCGAGATCGACGTCGGCGGGTGCATCGTCGCCCCGGGCTTCGTCGACCTGCACACCCACTACGACGCCCAGGCCTTCTGGGACCCGACGCTGAGCCCGTCGCCGCTGCACGGCATCACCACCGTGGTGGCCGGCAACTGCGGGTTCAGCATCGCCCCGCTCACCGGCGAGGCCGCCGACGGCGAGTACCTCATGCGCATGCTCGCCCGGGTCGAGGGCATGCCCCTCGAGTCGCTGGCCGAGGGCGTGCCGTGGGACTGGCGCAGCACGGCGGAGTACCTCGACCGCCTCGACGGCACCCTCGCGGTCAACGCCGGCTTCCTCGTCGGCCACTCGGCGCTGCGCCGGGCGGTCATGGGTGACGCCGCGGTGGGCGAGGCCGCCTCCGACGAGCAGGTCGAGGCCATGGCCCGGCTGCTCGCCGACGGGCTGAGCGCCGGCGGGCTCGGCTTCTCGTCCTCGTGGGCGACGACCCACAGCGACGGCGACGGCGACCCGGTGCCGTCCCGCCACGCCACCCGCGACGAGCTCGTCCGGCTGTGCCGGGTCGTGCGCGACCACCCGGGCACGAGCCTCGAGTTCATCCCGACGGTCGGCCCGTTCAGCGACGAGCACGCCGAGCTCATGGCCGACATGTCGCTCGCCGCCGACCGCCCCCTCAACTGGAACGTGCTCGTCGCCGCCAACGCCCGCTCGGTCGACGACGTGGCCCGGCGCCTCGCCGCGAGCGACGTCGCCGCCGCGCGTGGCGCCAAGGTGCTGGCCCTGACCGTGCCCGACCTCATGCGCATCCGGCTCTGCTTCCTGACGGGGTTCCTGCTCGACACCTTCCCGGGCTGGGCCAAGGTCATGACCCTGCCGGCGGGCGACAAGCTCCACGCCCTCGCCGACCCCGAGCAGCGCCGGCGCCTGCGCGAGGGCGTCGAGGGCCCCGACGCCGGCCCGTTCGCCCGCATCGCCCAGTGGCACCGCATGACCATCGAGGAGGCGTTCACCCCCGAGACCAAGCGCCACGAGGGGCGCCTCGTGGGCGACATCGCCGCCGAGCAGGGCAAGGAGCCCTTCGACGCGCTGCTCGACATCGTGATCGCCGACGACCTGCGCACCGTGATCCTCCCGCCGCAGAGCGGCGACGACGAGGAGAGCTGGGCGCTGCGGGCGCAGACCTGGCGGGACCCGCGGGTGATCCTCGGCGCCTCCGACGCCGGCGCCCACCTCGACTTCATCGCCACCTTCAACTACACGACCGCCTTCCTCGGCGAGTCCGTGCGGGACCGGGGGCTCATGGCGCTCGAGGAGGCGGTGCACCTGCTCACCGACGTGCCCGCCCGCCTCTACGGGCTGAAGGGGCGGGGGCGGCTGGCCGACGGCTGGGCCGCCGATGTGGTGGTGTTCGACCCCGACCGCATCGCCCCCGGGGCGGTCGGCATGCGGGCCGACCTCCCCGGCGGCGCCGCCCGCCTCTACTCCGAGCCCGAGGGCGTCGAGCGCGTGCTGGTCAACGGCACCGAGATCGTCGCCCCCGGCGGCGCCTTCACCCCCGCCCGCCCCGGCACCCTCCTGCGCTCGGGGCGCGACACCGACACCGTGTCGCTCGCCGCCGGCGCCTGACTCCGCCCGGCGCCCGGCACGCTCGCACGCGACCGACCCACCTCGTTCTGGGACCACATCTCGGTCACCGGCGGCACGTTCCTGGTCCCAGAACGAGGACCTCGGCGTTCTGGGTCCACGCGGTAGTCGTGGGTGCCGTCACGGTGGTCCCAGAAACGGGGTGTTCGGCGTTCTGGGTCCACGCGGTAGTCGTGGGTGCCGTCATGGTGGTCCCAGAAACGAGGTGTTCGGCGTTCTGGGTCCACGCTGTAGTTGTGGGTGCCGTCACGGTGGTCCCAGAAACGAGGTGTTCGGCGTTCTGGGTCCACGCTGTAGTTGTGGGTGCCGTCACGGTGGTCCCAGAACGTCGGGGGTGGGCTAGAACGGGTTCCATGCGCGAGCTCGCCGACGAGATCCGGAGCATCATCGGGGAGCTGGCGGCCAACACCGTGCCGCCGGGCAAGGAGGAGCACGCCCTCGCCTTGGCCCGCGAGCTGCGGGCCCTGCTCGACGGGCCCCGCAGGGAGCGTTGGTACGACGGCCTCATCGACGGCACCGGGATCCAGACGAGCATCGACGACCCGGTGAGCCCCTTCCTGGCCCACGGCGCCTTCCGGGGCACCGAGAACCCGGTGGCGCCGCCGCTGGTCATCACCGACGAGGTGCGCCCCGACGGCACCCGGGTGAAGGTCGGCCACGTCACCTTGAACCTGGCCTACGAGGGCCCGCCCCACGGGGTGCACGGCGGGTTCGTCGCGGGGTTGTTCGACGACATCCTCGGCTCGGCCCAGGGCCACGTCCGCGACCCGGGCGTCACCGGCCGTCTCACCGTGCGGTACCGCCACATCACCCCGGTGGAGGAGGAGCTGCGCTTCGAGGCGTGGATCGAGTCCGACGACGGCAAGCGCATCGTGGCCAAGGCCACCTGCCACGCCGAGGACGGCGCCCTGCTCACCGCCGAGGCGGAGGCGCTGTTCATCCGGGTCGACTTCGAGGAGATCCAGGCCCGCATGGCCGCCCGCCGCGACGCCTGAGGACCGCGTCGGCCCGCGCCGCTACAGGTCGTCGATGAGCTTGTAGCGCTCGGCGAGGGGGACGCCGGCGGCGGTCCCGGCCTCGGCCAGCTCGCCGAGGATGCGCTCGCGGAAGGTGGCACGCTCGGCCTCGACGGCGGCGCCGTCGAGGTCAATGGCCATCGTCGTCTCGAACTGGCTCTCGTGGGCGAGCAGCGACGCCACCTTGGCGTCGGCGTGCTCGGGGAGGACCGCCTCGACGTGGTCGGGCTCATCGGCCTCGAACAGCAGCAGCGCGGAGGGCCGGTGGTGGGGGATCGCCTGCTCGGGGAAGAAGTGCGGGTCCCGGGCCGCGACCACGCCGTCGCAGGCGAGCAGGCCGGCGGCCCGGTGATCGGGGTGGAGGCGGTAGCGCTTCCAGGGGTCGTGGCCGAGCACGACGTCGGGGCGCAGGCGCCGGATCCAGTAGGCGACCTCCCAGCGCTGCCGCAGCCCGGTCTCGAGCTCGCCGTCGGGCCAGCCGAGGAACACGACCTCGCCGGTGGCGCCGAGCGCCTTCGCGGCCGCGTGTTGCTCGGCCTGGCGCGTCACGACGAGGGCGGCCAGGTCGGCGTCGACGTCCCAGGTGCCCTTGGAGCCGTCGGTGCAGATCAGGTGGCTGACCTCGCAGCCCGCCGCCGCCCACTTGGCCAGGGTGGCGCCGCACTGGAACTCGACGTCGTCCGGGTGCGCGGCGATGGCCAGCGCGCGGGCGGGCACCGGCAGGCTCATCGCCTGCACGTCGTCCCGCGGTGCCCCTTCGGGATCCGGTGCGACGGCGCGGCCGCTCCGCTCCGCTCCGCGACGTCGATCGAGGTCGGGGTCACTGGGAGAGGACCGTCAGGTCGTCGGGGACGTCGACGTCCCAGCCGAGGGGCACGTCGCGCTCGATGCGCAGCGCCAGGCCGAGGCGCTCGGCCTCGGCGCGGTGGCGGGCGAACGACCCGGCGCCGTAGGCCCAGGCGAACCCGGCGCCGGCCGGAACGCACGCCACGTTGGTGCCGTCGTCGTGGCGGTCGGGGACGAGGGTCACGCCGTCGAAGTCGGCCAGCCAGCCGAGCGTCGTGGCCAGCGGCAGGTCCGCGTGGGCGACGATCACCTGGTCGAAGCCCTCGCCGGCGAGGTGCTCGACCCCGTCGGCGACGGCGCCGTTGAGGCCCCGGCCCGGGCGCAGCAGCACCGCGGCGCCATGGGCGACGGCCCAGTCCGCCACCTCGTCGTCGTCGCACACGACCCACACGTCGAGCGGAGCGGCGGCGGCGAGCACCTTCGCGGCCATGGCCCGGGCGAGGTCGGCGCGCTCGGTCGCGGGGAGTGCCGGGGCGAGGCGGAGCTTGGCCTCGCCGAACGACTTCACCGGCACCAGGACGACCGCGGCCATGAGCGCGGCAGTCTACGGTTTGGCGCGTCCGGGGCCGCCCGGGAGAGGGAGAACGCATCGTGAACATCTGCGTCGCCGTGCTCGGCGCCGGCTCGTGGGGCACGACCGTGGCCCACCTCGCCGCCCACAACGTCCCCACGGTGGTCTGGGCCCGTGACCCGGCCGTGGCCGACGAGATCAACGAGACCCACGTCAACAGCCGCTACCTGTCCGGCTACCAACTGCACCCCGACCTGACCGCGACGTCCGACCTGGCCGACGCGGTCAGCAAGGCCGACGTGCTGGTCATGGGCGTGCCGTCCCACGGCTTCCGCGCCACGTTGGAGGAGGTCAAGCCCCACCTGCGGGCCTGGGTCCCCGTGGTCAGCCTGTCGAAGGGCCTCGAGCAGGGGTCCCGCCTGCGCATGACCCAGCTCATCGACGAGGTGCTGCCCGGCCACCCCTACGGCGTGCTCACCGGCCCCAACCTGGCCAAGGAGATCCTCGCCGGCGACGCCGCCGCCGCGGTGATCGCCATGTCCGACCCCGGCATCGGCGAGGAGCTGCAGCGGGTCTTCTCGTCGAACCTCTTCCGCGTCTACGTCAACGACGACGTGGTCGGCAGCGAGCTCGCCGGCGCCCTCAAGAACGTCATGGCCCTCGCCGCGGGCATGGCCGACGGCCTGGGCACCGGCGACAACACCCGGGCCGCGGTCATCACCCGCGGCCTCGCCGAGCTCACCCGCCTCGGGGTGGCGATGGGCGGCCGGGCCGAGACCTTCGCCGGCCTGGCCGGCATGGGCGACCTCGTGGCCACCTGCATCAGCCCCCAGAGCCGCAACCGCCACGTCGGCGAGCAGCTCGGCAAGGGTCGGTCCCTCGACGAGATCATCGAGGAGATGCACATGGTCGCCGAGGGCGTGAAGACCACGAAGGTGGTCATGGAGCTCGCCCGCGAGCACGACGTCTACATGCCCATCGCCGAGCAGATGGACCTCGTCTGCAACCAGGGCGCCTCGCCGGTGGAGGCCTACCGGGGGCTCCTGAGGCACGAGGTCAAGCACGAGCTGCACCGTTGAGCGAGCGAGCGGCCGCGTTGACCGAGCCCGCGCACGGCATCCTCGTCGGCACCACCAACGCCGGCCCGCTCGGGCGGGTCGACGGTGCCGGCGCCCTCGTGGGGGTCGATGGCGGCTGGCGCCTCGACTGGTGGGTCGGCGCCGACGACCGGTGGCACGTTCCCATCGAGGAGACGGCCGTGCGCCAGCGGCTCGTCGACGCCATGCCCGTGGTCGAGACCGCGATGCGGGTGCCCACCGGCGACGTCGTGGCCCGCGCCTACGGCGCCCGCATCGGCGGCCTCGCCGACGACCTCGTCGCCCTCGAGCTGGCCAACGACAGCACCCTGCCCGTGGCCGTCGCCCTCGTGTTGAGCGGCCGGTCGGAGGTCGTGCTCGACGGTTCCACCGCCACCGTCGACGGGTCCGTCGTGCTGCGCCTGCCCCGGCCGCCGTCGCGCGCTGCGGCGGGAGCGGTGGTCGCCGAGGTGCGCGACGCCGTGGAGTCCGGCGCCGCCGACGAGGTCAGCGCCCCGGTGCGCGGCCGGGTCGTGGCACTGCTCGTCCCCCTCGCCCACACCGCCCGCCTCCGGGCGAGCCTCACGGTGTCGACGCCCGGCGCACGTGAGGTCGCCGAGGCGCCGTCGGGGCCCGTCGCCGACCCGCCCGAGGCCGACCAGGTCGCCCGGGGCTGGCGCTCGCAGCTCGATCGCGGCGCGGCCGTGCGCTTGCCCGACGAGCGCATCGGCGAGGCCGTCGACCAGGCCCGTGCCCAGCTCCTGCTCGCGGCGGCCGCGCCGTTCGACCCGTCGCCGACGGCGACGCTGGCCGCCCTCACCACGGTGCTCACCCAGCAGGGCTTCGCCGAGGAGGCCCGACGGGCCGCCGCCGTCCTGGTCGAGCGCCAGCGCCTCAACGGCCGCTTCGCCCGGGGCGCCGACGCCCTCGCCGTCACCATCGCCGCGGTCACGGGGCTGGCCGCGTTCGGCCGCCTCGCCGGCGGGGACGTGGCCGAGGCGCTCATGGGGCCGCTGGCCAAGGCCGCCCACCGGATCGCACGCGACGACCCGTCGCTCACCACGGACGGCGCGGTCGGTGCGGTGGTGGCGACCGCCGACCTGCTGCGCGGCGCCGGCCAGGACGACGCGGCCGCAGCCCTGCTGGCGCGCCTCCCGGGCGACGCCGACGGACGGGGCCCGGTGACGCCCCTCGACGAGGTGCTGGCCGAGCCCGACGGCCCGGAGCCGGGCACCGCGGTCGACCGGGCCGTGGCCGTCCTCGGGCCGGTCCGCACCGGGCTGGTCGACGACGCGCCCGGTGCGCGCGGCGGCGCCTCCCTGCGGCTCTTCGCCGGCTTCCCCACGACCTGGCTCGGCCAGGGCGTCGAGGTGCACGAGGCCCCCACCCGCTTCGGCCACCTCTCGTGCGCCGTGCGCTGGCACGGCGAGCGCCCGGCCCTGCTCTGGGACCTCGACGCCGGCGCCGACGGGCCGCCGCCGGGGCTCGTCCTCACCTCGCCGGCGCTCGACCCGACGTGGTCGAGCACCGAGCCACGGGGGGAGGCCCTGCTGGCGGCGCCGGCGGGTACGCCGCCCGTCGAGGGATCGTTCTCGTGACGGGCGTGGGCATGACGGGCGCGAGCGTGAGGGCGGCGCGCTGATGGCGGCCGCACTGTTCGGCCGGGGCGGCCGCAAGCCGATCCGCGAGGTGCTCGAGGGACTGAAGGTCCCCGAAGAGGAGATCGCCGCCGCCGAGGCCGACGGCACCCTGCCCCTGCTCGCCATCGAGCACCTCGTCCTCGAGGACCCGCCCCGGTTCGACGCCGACTCGGTCGCCGATCACGTCGGCCTCCCCGTCGACCAGGTCGCCCACTTCTGGCGGGCGCTCGGCTTCCCCGACCCGTCCGAGGGGGAGGAGTTCTTCACCACCACCGACCTCGAGATGATGACCATCGCCGCGACCACCATCTCCGACGGGGTGGTCGAGCCCGAGCTGGCCCTCCAGATGGCGCGGGTCATCGGCTCGTCGATGTCGCGGATCGCCAACGCACAGATCGCGGCGCTGGCCAGCCGGGTCACCACCGAGGCCGCGGAGGCCGCCGAGCTCCTCGAGGCTGGCGTCGTCACCCCCGACGAGCTCGAGCCGCCGTTGCTCGAGCGCACCGCGCTCATCCTCGACGTGATGCCTCGGATCATGGACTACGTCTGGCGGCGCCACCTCCAGGACGAGGCCCGCCGCCAGCTCCTCAAGGTGAAGGACGCCGAGGGCGGACACGTGACCGTGGGCTTCGCCGACCTCGTCGGCTACACGGCACTCAGCCAGCAGGTGCCCGAGGACGAGCTCGCCCACCTCGTGGCCCGCTTCGAGCTCATCGCCACCGACACCGTCTCCGGCCACGGCGGCCGGGTCGTGAAGATGATCGGCGACGAGGTGCTCTTCATCGTCGACGACCCGCTCTCCGCCGCGGCCATCGCCCTCGACCTCGCCGACGTGTTCCGCCAGGACGAGGCCCTCTCCGACGTGCGCGTCGGCCTCGCTCTCGGCTCGGTCATCGAGCAGGACGGCGACGTCTACGGCCCCGTCGTGAACAAGGCCAACCGCATCGTGGGCATCGCCTACCCCGGCTCGGTCGTCGTGTCCGAGGAGGTCCGCGACGCCCTGCGCGGCGTCGAGGGCCTCAACCTCCGCTCGCTGCGCAGCCACACCCTGCGCGACATCGGCCGGGTGCGGCTCTGGCGCCTCCGCCGCGACCGCGACGTCGACCACGACTCCATCCTCGAGAAGGCCCGCCTCCGGCGGGAGGTCGGGCGGGAGTGGATCGAAGACCACTTCGGGGCCACCCCCGACGAGCTGCCTCCTGGTCCCTCGTAGGCCCGCGTCCGGCTCGGTCGCCGTCCTCCCGGGACGTCGGCCGGGCTCGTCGGCTCGCTCCTAACCGCCCGTCCGAGGCGCCTTCGGCGCGGGGCCGGGCTCAATGTCGCTCCGCCGACGCCCCGTCCGCCGCCCCTGGCGCGTGCCGAGTCGGGTGCGGACCTCGGTCGGTGATGGTCGGCCGTCGCGGCGGTGAGCGCCTCAGCTCGGGGCGGGGGGTCGGTGCTGGCTCACGTCGGTTGACCGCTTCCGCCTGCACCTCCGTCCTGGTTACGGAGATGCGGCGCTGCTTGCCGCACTTCCGTTGCCAGTTGGGGCGTGGGAGGGTGGAGGATGCGTTGGGGGCGCCTCGGGCTGCTCGTGACCTTCGTGTTGGTGGCGGTCACCGGGTGCTCGTTCTTCGACCGGTATCCGGACGACGGGCTGGCTGACGCGCGGGTGGCGGAGATCGAGGCGGACCCGGGGTTCTCGTTCGTGCCGCCGGGGGCGGTGCTCGACGATGCGTACAGCGTGCGCGAGTGCGCGGACGAGGGCGACGACTGGAGCGGGCTGCTGACCGCTCGCCGGTACCAGGCGGTGGCGTCGCTGCCTGCGGCCTACGACGCGCTGCTCACCGAGCTCGAGGGCCACGGCTGGGACGTCGCCCGCCGGCAGCTGTCCGGCGGTGGCGGGCGCGAGGTGGAGGCCACCATTCGGCGGTCGTTCGACGGGTGGGTCGCCGACGGGACGGTGCGGGCGGGCGGCGGCACCGACCACGTGCTCGAGATCGAGGCCGGGCCCGACGAGGCCGGCGCCTGCTACCCGACCTGACCCCCACGTCCACGAAGGGTCAGGGGTCGGTGAGGGCGAGGGTGGTGATCCTGCCGGGGGGGAGGGTCACGGTCTCGGTGAAGGGGGCGAGGGGGGTGCCCTTGAGGTCGACCTGCCAGCCTTCGCGGCCGGCGACGTTCACCTCGATCTCCTCGGTGCCGGGGTTGAAGACCCGCAGCTCGAGGCGGCCGTCGTGGCGGCGGAGGCTGCTGACGGGGGCGCCCTCGACCGAGAGCAGCTGGCCGGCGTCCTCACGCTCGCCGACGCCGCGCGCCCGGCCGACCATGAGGGGCAGGAAGGCGTCGTCGACGAGGGCGTAGGGGTCGACATCGCCGGCGGCCACGACGTAGCGCATGGTCTGGGGGCCGCGCTGCTGGCTGCCCTCCATGGGGGTCTGCGGGCCGGCGGGGAGGGGGCGGTAGGGCATCGGGCCCTGGGAGAGCATCCCGGTGCAGCGCAGGAGGGTGACCGCCAGGGCGCCGGCGGAGGTACCCGACCCGTCCACGTCGCCGAGGTCGACGAGCTCGTACTCGAGCAGGCCCTCGTGGGCGACGGTGAGGCCGCCGGCCTGCACGAAGCGGCGGGACGGGAAGGTGGGCAGGCCGAGCTCGGAGTCGCCGCCCTCGGCGGTGAGGCCCCGCTCGACCACCGCGAAGGCGCACTCGGCCCTCGAGGTCGCGGTGCGCTCGGGCAGGGGGAACCATGCCCGTAGCCGGTGGTCGCGAGCAGTGTTGTCGAACGTCGTGGTGACCCGCACGAACGCCTCGCCGGCGTGCAGCTCCAGCCGGGTGGTGACGTCCACCTCGACCCCGTCGTCGGCGCGGGCGTCGAGGCCGACCGCCGCCGCGGGCCAGCGGTACGTCCGCACCACGTCGAGCGCAGCCCGGACCGGGCCCTCCTCCACGACCGACACCGTCACCGCCGCCGGGGCGTCGACCTCCCGGTCGGTCATCGGCGGGCAGTAGTTGTAGGTGTCACCCACGTCGCCACCGTCGACGAGCCGGCCGAGGCCGGCGTGGCCGTCGAGCGAGAACGTGCCGTCGGCGGCGTCGACCGTGACGGTCGCCAGCCCGTTGGCCAGCGTGACCCCGTCGACCACCGCCACCGGGGATGTCGGCGGCGCCGGCAGGGTCACGGCCTGCCACCCGTAGCCGGGCACGGCCTCGACCCGGGCGAGCACCTGCTGCTTCGGCGCCTGGCGCACGCGAACCTCCACGACCGCCTCGTCACCCCGGTCGGCCAGCAGCACAGCGAGGTCCCGCACGGGGAACGACGCCGGCACGCGGGAGGCGTCGTCGACGGTGAGCACCACGAGGGCACCCTCGTCGGTGGCCTCGATGGTGAACGTGTGGGCGCCGAGCTCGTCGATCAGGCGGGGCGCCATGTGGAGCGCCTCGGCCCGGGGGAACGTGCCCAGGAGTCCGTCGGCGGCCCAGACCCGCAGGCGCTGGGTGCCCGGCACCTCGTCCTCGCCGGCGACCACCACGGCGACGGTGCCGCCGCGGGTGCGGGCGCTCGGGTTCACCACGACCGAGCCCTCGTGCGCCAGTGTCATGGCGAACCGGTCGACCGCCCGCTTGGCCAGCCCGTCGCCGATGGCGACCGCCTCGGCGTAGCGGTGCAGCACGGCATCGCACACCTCGTCCACCGAGCACGCGCAGATCGAGTCGTGCGCAGCGTTGTGGACCACGTGGCCCCACGCCTCGGCGAGCAGCGTCGCCGGCCAGCACTCGGCGGGCTGGAACAGCGACCACAGCGGCTCGCAGCGGGCCTCCAGCGAGCGCTCGGCCGTCGCCGCGGCCCGGCGCACGTCGGTGCGGTTCGACGCCACGCCCATGAGCAGGTTCGAGTGCGCCCCCGAGCGCAGCTCGCCCCGCCACGTGGGCAGGCCCTCGGTGGGGGCGGCGGCGAGGTGGTCGGCGAGCGAGCCCACCCGCAGCTCGTAGCGGTCCTGCTCCCGGTTGGCCTCGTCGACCACGTAGCCGAGCCACGGCATCGGCACCTGGTGGTCGGTGCCGTTCATCCAGAGGATGGGGTCGGGCTCGCCGGTGCCCTCCGACCCGCCGTCCGAAGGAGCGCCCTCCAGCATCGGCCCGTAGCGCTCGACGAAGGCGTCGATGCGGGCGATCAGCTCCTTGCCCTCCAGGGGCAGCACCGAGCCGTTGCCGTACCCCTCCGGCAGGTACTCGGCCCGCACGGTCGAGCCGTCGGGCGCCTCCCACCAGAAGGCGCTGCGACCGAGCGCCGCCGGCACGCCCCGCCACACCACCGCGTGCTCGAAGCCGAACTGGCGCAGCAGCTGGGGCATCTGGGCGACGTGGCCGAACATGTCGGGCAGGTAGCCCACGTCCATGGCCCCGCCGAACGAGGCGGCCCGGTCGAGGCCCTTCTCCAGGTCGCGGATCATGGTCTCGCCGGAGACCAGGAACTCGTCCATGAGGATGTACCAGGGACCCATGGCCAGGCGCCCGCTGAGGGCCAGGTGGCGCAGCCGCTCCTCGGCCTCGGGGCGCACGGCCAGGTAGTCGTCGACCACCGCCATCTGCCCGTCGAGCAGGAAGTGGGCGTAGCTCGGGTCGGCCTCCAGTCGGGGGAGCAGCTCGTCGAGCAGGTCCACGAGGCGCAGTCGGAAGGTCTGGAACGGCGAGTACCACTCGCGGTCCCAGTGGGTGTGGGGGACGATCGTCACGCGGCGGGGCGGCACGGCGGCGATCGTACGGCGACGGTGACGCGCCGGACGGGTCGGCGGGCCAGGGGGCGTACGGTCGCGGGCATGTGCGACACCCTGTGCGCCCTCGCCCCGGCCAGCGCCGCCCACCGCACGCTGCTGGCCAAGAACTCCGACCGGCCGCCCACCGAGGCCCAGCCGCTCGAGTGGCACCCGCCCCGCGCCGAGGACGAGACCCGCACGACCTACCTCACCGTCGAGGGCGCCGGGCGCCCGACCGTCGGCGTGCTGGGCTCGCGTCCGTCGTGGATCTGGGGCTTCGAGCACGGCGTGAACGAGGCGGGCGTGGCCATCGGCAACGAGGCGGTGTGGACCACGGTCGACGCCGGCCCGGCACCGGCGGCGCTCATCGGCATGGACCTCGTCCGCCTCGGCCTCGAGCGGGCGACGACCGCCGAGGAGGCGGTCGCGGTGATGATCGACCTGCTCGAGCGCCACGGTCAGGGCGGCCACTGCCATCCGGACGGGGGTCAGGCGTACTGGTCGTCGTTCCTCGTGGCCGACGCCGACTCGGCGATCGTGCTCGAGACCTCGGAGCGGGAGTGGGCCACCGAGGTGGTGCGCGACACCCGCGCCATCTCGAACCGCCTCACCATCCCGGACTTCTACGCCCGCCTCCACCCCGACACGGGTGGGCTCATCGAGCGCTTCGTCGACCCCCGCCTCGAGGCCAGCCAGGACCTGCTGGCGGCGGCCCCCGGCGACGTCGCCGCCACCAAGGCGCACCTGCGCAGCCACGTCGGCAACGACGGCTACTCGGTGTGCATGCACTCGCCCGCCGCCGACGCGACCACCGCCTCGATGATCACCCTCCTCGGCGGCGACCGTCCCCGGGGCTGGTTCCTCCTCGGTCGGCCCTGCCGCTCGGTCTACGTCCCCCTGTGGGTGGGGCGGCCGCTGGGCGAGCCGCCGGCGTGGGCGCGGTTCGCGGCGCTGACCGACGAGCACCGGGACGCGGCCCGGGCCCTCGAGGCGGAGCTCGACGCCGACGCCGTCGACGACGACGGGTGGGGCCCGGAGGCGTGGCGGCGGGTCGACGCGTTCCTGGCCGGACTGGGCCTGTAGCCGGCCGGGTCGGTTCGGTTACCTTCTCGCCATGCCCAAGTTCGTGATGCTCTCCACCATCGGGCCCGACGGCTTCGCCACCCTCCGCGAGAACCCGAAGCGCCTCAAGGAGGTCAACCTCGACGTGGAGGCCATGGGCGTCAAGGTGCTCCACCAGTACGCGCTGTTCGGCCAGTACGACTTCGTCACGATCCTCGAGGCGCCCGACGACGCGGCCATGGCCCGTGTGGCCACCACCCTCGCCGCCCGCGGCACCCTCAAGACCACGACCTACAAGGCCCTCGAGGTGGACGACTACATCGAGGCCATGGGCGAGGGCCTCACCTGATCGACCGACTGGCCGGCGGGCTCGCCGGCGCTCCGGCGGGGCGGTTCGGCGCGGTCGCCCGGGCCCGTCAGTCGATCGGGCGGCTCAGTACCACCAGGTCGACTTCTTGCGCTCCTTGCGCAGCACCGACTCCTCGAACGGCACCGGCAGCACCTCGCCGTCGGACAGGCGCTTGAGGCGGTAGCCGTCGTCGCCGTGGTCGGCGACCTCGAAGCCCTTGGCCCAGTGCTGGTCGAACCGGCGGCGCACCTCGACCCTCGTGCCGACCGGGAACAGCGGTGCGCTCGGCAGGTCCACGGTGCTCGCCTCGGTGCGGGGGGTGTCAGTGGTGGTGATCGGGGTGATGGATTCGTGGGTGATGGTGCTCATCCCGTCTCCGGATGGTCGTCTGCTCGGTCGTCCCCACTCCCTGCCCGCCATTGTCGGACGCGACGGGAAGCTGACGCAAGGGATACCGAACCAGAGCACCAGGAGGGTCAAGAGGAGGTAAAGACGATGAGAACTTCGTCTTCCGGGAGTCTGGCGCGGCGCGCCGGTCGCCCCCGGGTCGGGCCGGTCAGCGCGCCTCGACGGTGATCTCGGCCTCGATCCGCACCTCGGTGCGCAGGGAGCTCGCGATGAAGCACTCCCGGTGGGCGACCTCGAGCAGGTGCTGCACGCGTTCGACGGTCGGCCCGGGCCCCAGCACCACCCGGGGGCGGAGCGTGATCGACGTCAGCCGCATCGGCCGGTCGTCCTCGGGCATCTCGGCCTCGGCGTCGTCCTCGTACGAGCGCACGTCGAGGCGGGCCCGCGCCGCCACCGCGAGGAACGAGAGGAGCTGGCACGACGAGGCCGCGAGCACGACGAGCTGCTCGGGGTTGAGCAGGGCCGGGTCGCCGCGGAAGGCCGGGTCGGCCGCGAGGGTGAGCGCGGCGTCGGCCGGCGGCGCCGAGGCGGTGTGCGTCCGGTCGTAGGCGTCGTAGCCCTCGGCGGTCGAGCCCGACCACGACAGCCGGGTGCGGTAGCGGTGCACCACCGGCGCATCACCGTGGTGGTCGTCGTGGTGGGCGCCGTGGTCGGCGTCGTGCGAGCCCGTCGGTTCAGCCACGGGGACGATCATCGCAGTCCGGCCCGGTCGGGGGTGGGTGGTTTCGGGCCGAGCGGCCGCCGCGCCATGATGGGCGGCGTGCCCACCGCACCGACGCTGCGCAAGGCCATCAAGGCCAAGTCGCCCGGGCTCGCGGTCGAGCGCTCCCTCTGGGAGACCGGGCACGAGGTGGTGGTCGGCGTCGACGAGGTCGGCCGGGGCGCCTGGGCCGGCCCGCTCAGCATCGGCGCCGCCGTGCTGCCCCGGGACCGCCGGGTCTACAAGGTCCGGGACTCCAAGCTGCTGACCGAGGCCGAGCGCGAGGCCCTGTTCGATCGGGTGGCGGACTGGTGCGTGGCGTGGTCGGTCGGCCACGCCAGCCAGGAGGAGTGCGACGCGCTCGGCATGTCGGCGGCCCAGAAGCTGGCGGCCCGGCGGGCCATCGACGGCCTGGGCCTCGGAGAGCCCGACCAGGTGCTGATCGACGGCAACTGGGACTTCGTGGGCGGCGGGCGCACCCGGCGCATCGTGAAGGGGGACGCCACCTGCCTGTCGATCTCGGCGGCGTCGATCCTGGCCAAGGTCACCCGCGACCGCATCATGCGGGCGGAGGCGCCCAACTACCCGGGCTTCGACTTCGAGTTCAACAAGGGCTACCCGTGCCCACGCCACAAGGCCGCGCTGCAGTGGTACGGGCCCACGGCGATCCACCGTCGCAGCTGGGTCTTCATGGACCACCTGCCGTGGACGGGGTGCCCGCGGGTGCGGCCCCCCGAGGCGCAGCAGTCCCTCTTCCCGCCGGCGGGCGACGGCGCGTAGCGCGAGCGCACCAAATCGGGCGGATTCACTGCATACCAAGGGCATCCGGCCGATCGAGCAGAGTACAGTTCTGTACATCGACCATTGGTGGGCGGTCGCAGGGCGGCGGGAGCACGCATGAGGGTGGCTGGGAGCCGACGACGGGGGGCGGTGGTGGTCCTGCTCGGGCTCGCCGCGGCCCTCCTCGCTTCGGCCACGACCGCCGGTGCCTCCCCCGACACCCGTCGCGGACCACCCCTCAGCCCCGAGGCGGCCGAAGCGGCGTGCCCCGGCGACCTGGTGGCCATCCCCGCGGTCACCGAGGGCGCCCCGCCCATGTGCACCCACGGCCCGGACCCGGCGGTGACCCCGCAGGTGCTCGTCGCCGAGGGCGGCACCACGCCCGAGACCTCGGCCGGCGTCCAGTGCTACGACAACGGCACCAACGGGCACCGGGTCCAGCTGCTCTACGCCTACTCGTCCACCAACCGCATCAACACCTTCCGGCCCTGGATCGAGGACCGTGCGGCGGCGATCGACGCCATCTACGACGCCAGCGCCCAGCAGACCGGGGGTCGGCGGTTCGTCCGCTGGCTCATGGACGCGAACTGCAACCTGAGCATCACCGCGGTGCCGGTGCCGGCGGCCGCCCTCCCGATCACCAACTTCGCGGGCATCACCGGCAACCTCATCGACGCCCTCAAGGCCCGGGGCTTCGACCGCCAGGACCGCAAGTACCTGGTGTGGGCCGACACCGGCACGTCGACCACCATCTCGAACGGCACGTGCTCGGGCATCGGGACGATGTACGTCGACTCGAACCCCAACCCGGGGTCCGGCTCGACGAGCAACTGGAACGACCGGCTCGGGGGCTACACCCGGGTGGACGACAAGTGCCTGTTCCCCGTGTTCGACCAGGTGGGCGGCAAGGTCGAGGCCCACGAGCTGATGCACACCCTGGGCGCCGTCCAGCCCACGGCGCCGCACGCCACGCCCTTCGGGCACTGCCGCGACGACTACGACATCATGTGCTACGTCGACGGCGGCGGCGTGACCCTGCTCTCGCCCCGGCCCTGCTCGACGTCGGTCAACGAGCTCCGCCTCGACTGCAACCACGACGACTACTTCTCGACCAACCCGGCGGCCGGCAGCTACCTCGCGCGGAACTGGAACTCGGCGCGTAGCAGCTGGCTGGAGAGCGAGCCGGGGGAGCCCCAGCCGCCCACCGCACCGTCGGCGTTGTCCGGCCTGCCCGGTGACCGCGCCGTGTCGCTGACCTGGGCCGCGCCCCAGTCCGACGGAGGCGCGCCGATCCTCGGGTACCAGGTCTACCGCAATGGCACCCTCGTCATCCCGACCACCACGACCTCGAGCACGGTGGGCGCCACCGCGGGCGCCAACGTGACGACCACCACGCCGTCGTTCACCGACACCGGCCTCACGAACGGCACGACGTACCGCTACGAGGTCACCGCGCGCAACGCCGAGGGCGAGAGCGGTCGCACCGCGGCGGTCTCGGTGATCGCCGGCCTGCCCCGGCCCGACGGCCAGCTGAGCACCTCCAAGCAGGGCCCGTTCCAGTTCGACGACGTCTACGCCCCCTCGATGACCGCCAACGCGCAGGTGCTGAACGGCGCCGTCACCCGGGGTGGCACCACCACGTTCATCCTGCGGGTCCAGAACGACCGCCTCGCGGTGGACTCGTTCAAGCTCAAGGGCGTGTCCTCAGGCGCCGCCGGCTACACCGTGCGCTACCTCCGGGGCACCACCGACATCACCGCCGCGGTCGAGGCCGGCAGGTACACGATCGCCGACGTCCCCGCCGGCGGCCACGTCGACATCAAGGTCAAGGTCAAGGCCTCGACGAGCACGGCCCGCAGGAGCGTGCGGACGGTCACCCTGACCGTGAAGTCCGCGACGGTGAAGACCACCAAGGACGTCGTGCAGGTGCGGGCCACCCGCTCCTGAGCCGACCTCGTCGTCCCGCCGCCACGTGGTCCCGCGGGGCGGGACGGCTCAGTCGGCCTGGGTGCCGACCTTCAGGTCCTTGAAGGCGGTCTTGGCGTCGATGCCCGGGTCCTTCGGGAGGCCCAGCACCCGCTCGCCCACGATGTTGCGCAGCACCTCGTCGGTGCCGCCGGCGATGCGCATGCCCGGGGTGCCCAGCACGAACTGCGACCAGGCGTAGGTGCCCCACTCGCCGGTGTCGGCGATCAGGCGGGGGCCCAGCACGCCGGCCACGAAGTCGGCGGTCTGGGTGAGGTTCTGGGTCAGCGCCATCTTGGCGATCGACATCTCCGGGCCGGGTGCCTGGCCCGCCTTGATCTTGTCGAGGGCCCGCTGGTTGGTGAACTTGGCCACCTGGAACTTGATGTAGAGGTCGGCGAGGGCCTGGCGGTGCACCGGGTCCTGGTCGAGGCCGAAGTGGCGGAGCATCTCGGCCAGCCGGACGCTGTTGGCCAGCCCGAGACCGCCGCCACCCGAGCCGGCGCCGATGGAGGCCCGCTCGTTCATCAGCGTGGTCAGGGCCACGGACCAGCCCTCGTTCACGTCGCCGAGGCGGTGGTCGTCGGGGACGCGCACCTCGTTGAAGAACACCTCGTTGAAGCTGGCCCCGCCGGTCATCTGGCGCAGCGGGCGCACCTCGACGCCCGGGGCGTGCATGTCGACGACGAAGCCGGTGAGGCCCTTGTGCTTGGGCTGGTCGGCGTCGGTGCGGCAGATGATCTCGCCGATGTCGCTGTAGTGGGCGCCCGAGGTCCACACCTTCTGGCCGGTGAGGATCCACTCGTCCCCGTCGCGGACCGCCTTGGTCTGGAGGCCGGCGAGGTCGGAGCCCGCCCCCGGCTCGCTGAAGAGCTGGGCGCCGACGATGTCGCCCCGGTACATCTTCTGGAGGTACGCCTCCTTCACCGGGTCGGTGGCGTGGGCCAGGATCGTCGGGGCCACCATGCCGAGGCCGATGCCGAAGAAGCCCTGGTCGGGGATGGCGTACTTGGCCTCGAGCTGGGCGTAGGCCCGGTCGTAGGCGCTGGGCAGGCCCCGGCCGCCGTACTGCTCGGGGCCGCTGATGTAGCCGAGGCCGGCGTCGAAGCGCTTGGCCCGCCATGCCTTGGCCCGCTCGAGCTCCCGGCGCTCGGTCTCGGGGTCGACCTCCTCGAAGAGGGTCATGGCGTCGTCGCCCTCGCCCCACACGAAGCGCTGCTCGGTGTCGCGGCGCTCGGCGTTGGCGTCGAGGAAGGCGATGGCCTCGGCACGGAACTCGTCGAGGGTGAGGTCGGGCATGGTGGCCTCCGGAGGCGGCGTTACTTGACCGACCGGTCAAGATAGTGCGCGATCGGGGACCGGGCCTCCCCGGGCCGTACCCTGGCGGCGTGCGCCGGCCCCGACTCGTGCTGTGGCTCCTCGTGGGCTGGACCCTCTTCGTGTGGGTCAACCGCATCCGCAACATCTGGACCGACGACACCCTCACCACGTCGGCCCAGCTCGGGCGCACCGCGCTCGTCGCCAGCTTCGTCGTGCCGGCCCTCGTCATCGGGGTGACCCTGCTGCGGCGCTCGTGGGGCCGGTGGTTCGCCTGGTTCGTGCGGGCGTTCGCGGCGTGGACCGCCGGGGTCTGGGTCGTGCGCATGGTCGGCATCGCCCTGCACGGCCACGAGCTCCCCTTCGTGGTCGTCCACCTGGTGCTCGCGGTGGTCTCGTCGGTTCTGGCCGTGGCGGCGTGGCGCACTACGATCCCAGCCGTCATGGGACAGCCCATCACCGCCATCGAGAAGCCCGCCCCCCGCCACGGGATGGTGCGCTTCGACCTCAACCGGAACCTCACCGGCATGGACCACGAGCGCTACGTCGTGGGCCAGGAGATCCCCGGCCAGCGCCCGCCCGACGAGCTGGCCCGGCGCCTGTTCGCCCACGGCGGCGTGACCTCGGTCGCGATGATCGGCAACACGGTGACGGTCGACCTCGCCGACGGGCACACCAGCGCCGGCCTGCGCGAGGTCATCGAGGGCCTCTACACCTTCTACCGCGAGGGCGTCACCCCCGCGGTCGTCGGCGAGTAGCCGAGTAGCCGAGCCCACGGGGCGGTCCCGACACCGACACCCCGCCCGGGCGGGGTGACGGTCGCGTCGGTCGGTACCGTCGGCGCATGGCATCCAACGCACGCTTCTCCGTCGGGGTCCAGCTGCACCCGCAGCACTGCACGATCGACGAGCTCCGCTCGGCCTGGCAGGCCGCGGACGCCCTCGGCGTCGACAGCATCTGGACCTGGGACCACTTCTACCCGCTCTACGGCGACCAGGACGACGTCCACTACGAGGGCTGGTCGCTGCTCGCGGCCATGGCGGTCGACACCACGAACGCCCGCTTCGGCATGCTCGTCACCTGCAACTCGTACCGGAACCCGGATCTGCTGGCCGACATGGCCCGCACGGTCGACCAGCTCAGCGGCGGCCGGCTCTACCTCGGCATCGGCGCCGGCTGGTTCGAGCGGGACTACTCGGCGTACGGCTACGAGTTCGGCACCGCCGGGAGCCGCCTCCGCGACCTGGGCGCGGCCCTGCCCCGCATCAAGGCGCGGATCGCCCAGCTCACCCCGGGGCCGGCCGGCGACCTGCCCATCCTCGTGGGCGGCTCGGGCGAGAAGGTCACCCTGCGCCTCGTCGCCGAGCACGCCGACGCCTGGAACACCTTCGGCCCGCCCGAGAACTTCGCGGCCAAGTCGGCCGTGCTCGACCGGTGGTGCGACGAGGTCGGCCGTGACCGGGGCGCCGTCGAGCGCACCGTCGCCATCAACCCGCACGAGGTGGACGACTTCTAGGCGTACCTCGACGCCGGCGCCTCCCACCTCATCGTGATGGTGGGCCACCCCTTCGACCTCGGCCCCGTCGAGCGCCTGCTCGCCCACGCCCAGACCTGACCTGCAGCGGCCGGGCCCCCGGCCTGCGCCGGGGCCCGGCGCCGCTCAGGACGCCCCGAGCTCGGTCAGGGTCCAGTCGTCGAACGCGACGCCGAAGGGCGTGAAGCCGTCCAGCTGCGTCAGCAGGGTGGACTCGCCGTAGTTGGCCGACGCGATCCCCGTCGGGATCGGGTCCTCGGCGTCCTCGGCGGTGAGGAGCTCCTCGCCGTCGAGGAACAAGGTGAGCTCGACGGGGCCGCCGTCCTGGCCGCCGCGGCACTCGGCCCCCAGCTCGTAGGCCTGGGCCGGGTCGTACTCGAACGCGGGATCGTCGGGGAGCGCCGGTTCGGCGCCCTCGACCATCTCGGGGGCACGGGCCAGCTGCTCCGGGCTGCCGGCCTCGTCCACCTCGCTGATGCTGGCCACCCCCGCGCTGGAGATGGCGAAGTCGTAGGACCGGAAGTCGTCGCCCGTCGGGTCGACGATGCGGCACGAGACCCCGACCTGCGCGCCCTCCGTGAAGCTCACGGTGGTGTCCACCCGGACGTCGCTCAGCTGGTCGGCTCGGCCCTCGATCGCCGACGGCCAGAACAGCGTGGGCAGCGCCACCTGGCCCTCGGGTGCACCCGCACTGGGCGATTCGCTCACCGAGAAGGTCATCTGGCCGTCGGCGATCTCGCCGGTGGCGGTGTCCGTGTCGAACGACTCGGGCGACCACCGGTTGGCGTCGTCGTCGAAGGTCTCGGCCAGGACGACCTCGCCCGCGGCCGCGGTGGTGCTGGACGGCGGTGCGGTCGTCGCGGGTGCGGCCGTGGGCGCCGGGCCCGCGGTGGTCGGCGAGGCCTCGTCGCCCCCGTCGTCGTCCCCGCCGCACCCGGCGGCGAGGGCGAGCAGCAGCGTGGCGGCGGCGGCAGCGAGCATCGGACGGGTGTGCACGGTCGTTTTCCCCCAGGGTCGGTGGCGGTGGTCTCGGGGGGCCGACCTACCCTCGGCCTGCGACGGCAGACCTGTGGAACATCGCCCGCCCCGCCGTCGTTGAGCAGGCAGACGCCCACGACGGGGCGCACGACGAACGAGCCCGCAGCACGAGAGGGGAGCACCTGATGCTGTTCGGTGGCCACAAGACGACCATGGTCGACGCCGACAAGGCCCTGCCCGGCCGCGACCACCCGCTGCCCGGGGTGCCCGAGACCCACGCCGTGAACGGCAACCGGATCCAGCCGCCGTTCCCCGAGGGCCTCGCCACCGCGATCTTCGGCCTTGGCTGCTTCTGGGGCGCCGAGCGCCTGTTCTGGCGCACGCCCGGCGTCTACAGCACGGCGGTGGGCTACGCCGGCGGGTACACCCCGAACCCGACCTACGAGGAGGTCTGCTCGGGACGCACCGGTCACACCGAGGCCGTGCTCGTCGTATTCGACCCCGCCCAAGTGAGCTACGAGCAGCTCCTGCAGGTGTTCTGGGAGGGCCACGACCCCACCCAGGGCATGCGCCAGGGCAACGACGTCGGCACCCAGTACCGCTCGGCGGCGTACTACGCCGACGACGTCCAGCGGGCCGCCATCGAGGCCACCCGCGCCGCCTTCCAGCAGCGCCTCGACGCCGCCGGGTTCGACGCCATCTCGACGGAGGTCGCGCCGGCGCCCGCGTTCTACTACGCCGAGGACTACCACCAGCAGTACCTGCACAAGGTCCCCAACGGCTACTGCGGCCTCGGCGGCAC
>JAYRFK010000123.1:0-2587 GCA_041908445.1 Acidimicrobiales bacterium
CCTCCCCGCCCGGGTCCGCCTCCGGTCCGGGGGGCCCCCCCGCGCCCCCCCCCCCGGGGGTGCGCATGACCCAGTCCGTGAACCGCCCGTCGGCGGCCCGTCGTGCGGCCGCGGTGGTCGCCCCCCTGCTGGTCGCCGGCGTGGCGGTCGTCACCGTGCTCGCCATCCTCGACGATCCGCTGCGGTTCGTCATCGAGCTGGCCCTGCTCACCCTCCTGCTCGCCGCCGCCTGGGCGGCGCTCACCAACGAGGGCGGCACGCGCCGCGTCGCCGTGGTCCTGGTCGTCCTGGCCGCGCTCGGCCTGATCGCCAGCAGTGTCGCCGCGGAGGGCGCCGTCCTCCTGTCCCTCGCCGCCCGGGTGGTCGGCCTCGTCCTCGCGCTCGGCCTCGGGCACTACGCCCTCGGCTCGACCACGCGGGCGCTCGTGCTCACGGAGACCCGGGGCCACCCGGTGCCGGCCGCGCAGCGGGGCGTGCTGTTCATGAACCTGAAGTCGGGCGGCGGCAAGGCCGAGCGCTTCGATCTGCCCGGCGAGTGCCGCAAGCGGGGGATCGAGCCGGTGATCCTCGAGCCGGGTCAGGACTGGCTCCAGGTCGTGCGCGACAAGGCGACCAGCGGAGTGGACGTGCTCGGCATGGCGGGCGGCGACGGCTCCCAGGCCATGGTGGGCACCGTGGCGGCCGAGCTCGGACTGCCGATGGTCGTCGTCCCTGCCGGCACCCGCAACCACCTCGCGCTCGATCTCGGCCTCGACCGCACCGACGTGGTCGGCGCCCTCGACGCCTACGGCGAGGCGGTCGAGCGCCAGCTCGACCTCGCCGACCTCAACGGGCACGTGTTCGTGAACAACGTGTCGCTCGGCGTCTACGCCGCCATCGTCCGCTCACCGGAGTACCGCGACAACAAGCGCGACACCACGCTGGCCACGCTGCCCCAGGTGCTCGGGCCGCAGTCCGCGCCGTTCGACCTGCGCTTCACCGGGCCCGACGGCGTGGAGCGGACGGGCGCCCACGTCATCCAGATCTCGAACAACCCCTACGGCAGCACCCTGGCGGGCTCGACCAGCCGGCCCCGGCTCGACACACACGAGCTCGGCATCACCTCGATCGTGCTCGAGCCGCCGCCCGCCGGTCCCCGGGCCTTCCTCGCGGCGCTGGCCACCGGCCACCCCGAGCGCTACCCCGGCTACACGTCGTGGAGCGCGCCGACCTTCGAGGTCGGCTCCGGGGGGCCCGTCGACATCGGCCTCGACGGCGAGACCATGACGATGGACCCGCCCCTGCGCTTCTCGATCCGCCCCGACCCCGTGCGGGTGCGCCTGCCCAAGCAGGCCATCGGCTACTCACCCGCGGCCCGCGCGATCGGCACCAGCGCGGCCCTCCGCCAGCTCTGGGGCGTGGTGCTCGGCCGCCCCACCCAGTTCGACCACTGACGCGCGCCGACGCCCGTCCCGGCCAAGGAGGGGAATCCGGGACAGGCATCGGACGGGGTGTCGCCGACCGGACCGCGGGTCAGGTCGGCTCGGCGAACTCGCGGAAGGCCTCGAGGGCACGGGGCGCCCACACGCTGGCGGGCCCGCCCTCCATGAGCAGGGCCACGCCCAGCGCCTCCACCAGCTCCTCCTCGGTGGCGCCGGCGGCCGCCGCGCCGCGGGCGTGGTAGGCGACGCAGCCGTCGCAGTGCTTGACCACGCCGACCACGAGGGCCATGAGCTCCTTCACCTTGGTGGGAAGGGCGCCCTCGGCCATGGCCGACTGGTGCAGCTGGGCGAACCCCGCCCAGGTGTCGGGGATGGCCCGCCGCAGGTCCCGGGTGGGCTGGCGCAGGTCCGCCGCCACCTGGTGGTAGTGCTCGGTGCCCTCGATGGTGGCGGTCATGTCGACCTCCCGGTCGCGTCGTCCTGTGACGATCATCCCGCCCGCCACCGCCGGCCGCCAGGGTCCAACGTCCTTACCCCCGGGGGTATGCATTCGCCCGCATCGCCGCGGGGTCGGCGCACCGTCGGTGGCCGTCCCGGGCACCGGCACCGCCCACCCGGCGGAGGGGGGATGGCCTAGGTTGCCGGGCATGGCCCTCGAGATCGTCGGTGCCGGCTTCGGGCGGACGGGAACGCTGTCCATGAAGACGGCCCTCGAGCAGCTCGGGTTCGGGCCGTGCCACCACATGGTCGAGGTGTTCGGACGGCCCGAGAGCGTCGACCCGTGGGCGGCGGCCATCGAGGGGCGCGACGTCGATCTCGACGCCCTCGTGGACGGCTTCCGCGCCGCCGTCGACTTCCCGGTCTGCGCCGCCTGGTCGCGCTTCGCGGACCACTTCCCCGAGGCCAAGGTGCTGCTCACCGTGCGCTCGTCGGAGTCGTGGTGGCGGAGCTACGAGGCGACCATCGGGCCCCGCATCGCCGCGACCGACCACGGCGAGGGCCAGTCGATGATGACCGCGATCCGCGAGGTCGTCTTCGGCGGCCGGCCCATGGATCGCCAGCACGCGATCGAGGTGTACGAGGCCCACAACGCCGACGTGATCCTGCGCACGCCGTCGGACCGGATCCTCGTGTACGAGCTCGGCGCCGGGTGGGAGCCCCTGTGC
>JAYRFK010000124.1:0-5297 GCA_041908445.1 Acidimicrobiales bacterium
CCCCCCCCCCCCCCCCCCCCCCTTGCCCCCGCCGCCCCCCCGCGGGGGCGGGGCAGGCCCCCGGGCCGTGCCCGGGGCCCGCGCCGGTGTGCCCGACGGGGCCGGAGCCTCGTTGCTCAGGCGACGTCGAAGCGGTCGAGCATCATCACCTTGTCCCACGCGGCCACGAAGTCCCGGGCGAACTTCTCGGCGCCGTCGGCGCTGGCGTACACCTCGGCGAGGGCCCGCAGCTGGGAGTTGGAGCCGAAGACCAGGTCGGCGGCGGTGGCGGTCCAGCGGACCTCGCCGCTCGCCCGGTCCTTGCCCTCGTAGACGCCCTCGGCCGAGGCCGACGTCGACCACTCGGTGGCCATGCCCAGCAGGTTCACGAACACGTCGTTCGAGAGCACGCCGGGCCGGTCGGTGAGCACGCCGGTGGGCGAGCCGCCCACGTTGGCGCCCAGGGCCCGGAGGCCGCCGACGAGCACGGTCATCTCGGGGGCGGTGAGGGTCAACAGGTTGGCCTTGTCGAGCAGGCGCACCTCGGCCGGCAGCTTGTCGCCGGCCTCGAACCAGTTGCGGAAGGCGTCGGCCCGGGGCTCGAGCACGGCGAAGGAGTCGACATCGGTCTGCTCCTGGGTGGCGTCGGTGCGCCCCGGCGTGAAGGGCACCTTGACGTCGAACCCGGCGGTCTTGGCCGCCTCGCCCACGCCGACGCAGCCGGCGAGCACGATCAGGTCGGCCAGCGAGATCCGCTTGCCGCCCGAGGCGGAGGCGTTGAAGCGCTCCTGGATGCCCTCGAGGACGCTGACCACGTCACCCACGCCGGCGGCCACGTTGACCGCCCAGTCCTTCTGCGGGGCGAGCCGGATGCGGGCGCCGTTGGCGCCGCCGCGGAGGTCAGTGCCCCGGAAGGTCGAGGCCGACGCCCAGGCGGTGGACACGAGCTGGGCGACGGTGAGGCCCGAGCCGAGGATCTCGGCCTTCAGCGCGGCCACGTCGTCCTCGTCGACGAGCGGGTGGTCGACGGCCGGGACCGGGTCCTGCCAGAGCTGGGCCTCGGGCACCCACGGGCCGAGGTAGCGCGTGACGGGGCCCATGTCGCGGTGGAGCAGCTTGTACCAGGCCTTGGCGAAGGCCAGGCGGAACTCCTCGGGGTTCTCGTGGAAGCGCCGCGAGATGGCCTCGTAGGCCGGGTCGAAGCGCAGCGCCAGGTCGGCGGTGGTCATCATCGGCGCGTGGCGCTTGGACGGGTCGGCCGCGTCGGGCACGGTGTCGTCGCCGGCGCCGCCGGCGGGTCGCCACTGCTTGGCGCCGGCGGGGCTCTCGGTCAGCTCCCACTCGTAGCCGAACAGGGTGTCGAAGTAGCTGCTGTCCCACTGGATGGGCGTGGGGGTCCAGGCGCCCTCGATGCCGCTGGTGATGGTGTCACCGCCCTTGCCCGAGCCGTACTCGCTCTTCCAGCCGAGGCCCATGCCGTGGACGGGACAACCCTCGGGCTCGGGCCCGACGAGGTCGGGGTTGCCGGCGCCGTGGGCCTTGCCGAAGGTGTGGCCGCCGGCGCCGCCCCGGCCGTCCTCGATCCGGTAGGTGCCGGCGGCGTGCCAGCTCAGGCGGATGAACAGCGGCCCGTAGTGCCCGTAGTCGGCGGGCCACCAGTCCTGGGAGTCGGTCATCAGGGCGACGAGGTCGGCCTTGACCGCCTCGACGTCCAGCGCGGCGACCGCCTCGGCGTAGTCGAAGTCGTCGTCGAGCGGGGTGGCGTGGGGGCCGTGGGCGTGGAGGACCGAGAGGTCGAGCTGGTCGGGCCACCAGTCCTTGTTGGTGCGCGGGCGGCGGTCGCTCGCCGGCTCGGGCGCGTCGATGGCGGGGTTCTCCGACTCGCTGGTGCTGGCGGTGTGGGGATCGGTCACGTCGGCCTCCTGGGGCTGCGGGCGGTGCGGCTGCGTGGATCCACCTTCCCCCGGGATCATCGATAAGGGAAGTTCCGGCTTGCTGTCAGATCGATAAGCTCAGACTATGAATCGTCCAACCGTGCAGCAGCTCCGGTACGCGGTGGCCGTGGCCGACGAGGGCCACTTCGGGCGGGCGGCGGCGTGCTTCGTGAGCCAGCCGGCCCTCAGCACCCAGGTCCGCGAGCTCGAGTCGAGGCTGGGCCTCCAGCTCTTCGAGCGCACGACCCGGGGGGTGCTGGTCACCGACGCCGGCGCCGAGGTGGTGGAGCGGGCCCGGCGCATCCTGCAGGATGTCGACGACCTCTGCGAGGCGGCCGCCGGCGCCGGCGGCGACCTCGGCGGCTCGCTGCGGCTCGGCGTCATCCCCACGATCGCGCCCTACGTCCTGCCCGACGCCATCCCCCGCATCGAGGCCGCCCACCCCGGTGTGGAGCTCTACCTCCGCGAGGACCGCACCGAGGCGCTCCTCACCCAGCTCCGGGCCGGCGAGCTCGACCTGCTCCTGCTGGCCCTGCCGCTGCACCGCCCGGGCATCGACGAGCTGGCGCTGTACGACGAGCCGTTCCTGCTGGCCGTGCCCGAGCACCACCACCTGGCCACCGCGCCGGCCTGCTCCGTCGCCGACCTCGCCGGCGAGCGCCTCGTGCTGCTGGAGGAGGGCCACTGCCTGCGGGACCAGGCCCTCGCGGTCTGCGAGCTCGCGGGCCGCGACGGCCTCGTCGAGGTCCAGGGCACGAGCCTGCCGACGGTCGTGCAGATGGTCGGCTCGGGTCTCGGGGTGACCCTGCTGCCCGCCGGCGCCGTCGACCGCGACGTGCTCCCGGGCCAGCGGGTCGTGCTCCGCGAGCTCGGCCCGACGCCGCCGACCCGCACGGTCGGCCTGGCCTGGCGGGCGTCCTCGGCCCGCGGCGCCGCCTACCGCCGCCTCGGCGACGTCCTCACCGCCGTCGGCACCCACGCCCCGGCGGCGTGACCCGCGCCGCGACGTCCCCGGGCGGCGCGGTCAGTGGCGCTTGACGCCGCCATACTTCATGCGGGTGTCCTGGGTGGAGGCGGGGCGGGCCTCGTCGTCGCGGATGGCGGCGTCGACCACCTCGCCCACGAAGAGGGTGTGGCTGCCGAGGTCGACGGCCTGGCGGACCTCGCAGTCCATCCAGGCGAGCGCCTCCTCGAACACGGGCGCACCGGTGGTGGCGGCGCGGACGGCGCGGCCGTTGAGGGTGGCGCCGTCGTCCTGGGCGGGCTTCGAGAACTTCACGAACACCTTGGTGTCGGTGGCGTCCCAGAGGTTGACCGTGAACGAGCCGCCCTCGGTGATGAGGCGGTGGGTGACCGCCGAGTTGTCGACGCCGACGCCGATCAGCACCGGTGCCATCGACAGCTGGGTGACCCAGGTGGTGGTCATGGCGTTGCGCTCGTCTCCCGACCGTGAGCCCACGAGGACCAGCGGGTTCGGGATCTTCCAGGTGACGCGGTTGAGGAGCTCGTCGGGCACGGCCATGGCCCGACCGTAGCGACGGGCCCGCCGGCCGGCACCGCCCAACCGGGGCCCGATGGTCCGGCGTCAGGCCGCGGCCGCCTCCACCCGCACCCGCCCCGGCCGCTCGAACAGGGCGAGCACCCGCGCCGCCTGCTCGCCGACCTCGTCACGGGCCGCCGGCGCCCGCCCACCGCCCCGCGGCGCGCCGACGTGCGAGCGGGCACACTCGTCGGATGCGGTTCGTCGTGATCGGCGCCGGCGCCATCGGGGGCGTGGTGGGCGGGCGCCTCCACCAGCACGGCCACGACGTGGTGTTCGTCGCCCGCGGCCCCCACCACGACGCCATCCGGGACCACGGCCTGACCATCCAGTGCCCCACCGACGAGGTGAACTTCGACGTGCCCGTCGTGGACCGGGTGGACCGCCTGGCGCTGGGCGCCGACGACGTCGTGCTGCTGGCGGTGAAGAGCCAGGACACCGCCGGCGTCGTCGCCGACCTCGTGCCGATCGCCCCCGACGGCCTGCCCGTGGTCTCGCTGCAGAACGGGCTCGAGAACGAGCGGGTGCTGCTGCGCCACGTCGCCCACGTCTACGGGGTGTGCGTGATGTTCCCGGCCACCCACGTCGAGCCCGGGGTGGTGCAGGCCAGTTCGACGCCGGTCGAGGGCCTGCTCGACCTCGGCCGCTACCCGGCGGGCGTCGACGACACCGCCGCTGCGGTGAGCGCCGCCTTCGAGGACGGCCCGTTCGTCTCGGAGGTGCGGCCCGACATCATGCGGTGGAAGGCGGCCAAGCTCCTGCTCAACCTGGCCAACGCCATCGACGCGGTCTGCGGGCTCGAGGGCGGCGGCGGCGAGCTGTACGCCCGGGCCCAGGCCGAGGGGCGCGCGGTGCTGGACGCCGCCGGCGTCGCCTACGTCAGCGAGGAGGAGGACGCGGCGCGCCGCGGCGACCTGCTCCAGATGCGGCGGATCGACGGCGAGCGCCGGGTCGGCAGCTCGGGTCGCCAGAGCCTGGCTCGCGGCGCCGGCACGATCGAGACCGACTACCTCAACGGCGAGATCGTGCTGCTGGGCCGCCTCCACGGCGTCCCCACCCCGGTGAACGCCCTGCTCCAGCGCCTCGCCGGCGACGCCGCCCGCGAGCGCCGCCCCCCGGGATCGATGTCCCCCGAGGACGTCCTGGCCCTGCTCTGACCCGAACCGAGCGCAGCCGACCGCACGTCGTCCGGCCGGGTGCGCTCGGTTGCACTCGGCGCCGACGGTCAGCGGCTCCCCGCGGGGACGGCTGCGCTGACCTCGACCCAGCGCAACGAACCGCAGCTGGTCCGGCTGGACGCGCCGAGATGAACTCGGCGCAGCGGCCGGCGCCGCCGCATGGTTCGGGCAGGGACGCGGGAGGGCGCCGGCCCTGCGACGAGCCGGCGCCCTGGCGGACCGGCGACCCCCGAGGGGTGGTGGTCGCCGGCATGGCCCGCGCGTCGCCCTCGCGGGGGCGTGGCGACTACACCCCCATGAGGGCGTACATGTTGGCGCCCATGATCTTGGCGACGTCCTCGTCGGCGAGGCCGACCTCGTCACGGGCGTAGACGGCGTACTCGACCGGGTCGGCCAGGCCCTCGGGGTGGGGCCAGTCCGAGTTGAACAGCACGTGGTCGAGGCCGATGGCGTCCACGAGCGGCTGCAGGTCGTCCTCCCAGAACGGGGCCACGTAGAGCGCCCGCTTGAGCACGTCGGCGGGGTCCTCCTCGAACAGGTGCGGCATCTTGCCGTAGCCGTCGGCGAGGTCCTGGACGACCCGGGTGATCCACACGCTGCCGCACTCGATGGTGCCGAGGCGCACGCCCGGGTGGCGGGAGAGCATGCCGTGGATCACCGCCGAGA
>JAYRFK010000125.1:0-7445 GCA_041908445.1 Acidimicrobiales bacterium
ACGTGGGAGACCCCCGAGGGCATCGCCATCGCCCCGCTCTACACCGAGGCCGACCTCGAGGGCGTCGAGGGCCTGGGCACCCTGCCCGGCGCCGAGCCCTTCGTGCGGGGCGTGCGGGCGACCATGTACGCCAACCGGCCCTGGACCATCCGCCAGTACGCCGGCTTCTCCACCGCCGAGGAGTCCAACGCCTTCTACCGGCGCAACCTGGCCGCCGGCCAGAAGGGCCTGTCGGTGGCGTTCGACCTCGCCACCCACCGGGGCTACGACAGCGACCACCCCCGGGTGGAGGGCGACGTGGGCATGGCCGGCGTGGCCATCGACTCGGTCGAGGACATGCAGATCCTCTTCGACGGCATCCCGCTCGACGAGATGTCCGTCTCCATGACCATGACCGGCGCCGTGCTGCCGGTGCTGGCCTGCTTCGTCGTGGCCGGCGAGGAGCAGGGCGTGGCCACCGAGAAGCTGGCCGGGACCATCCAGAACGACATCCTCAAGGAGTTCATGGTCCGCAACACCTACATCTACCCGCCCGAGCCGAGCATGCGGATCGTGGCCGACATCATCGCCTTCACCGCCGAGAAGATGCCGAAGTGGAACTCGATCTCGATCTCCGGGTACCACATGCAGGAGGCGGGCGCGACGGCCGAGCAGGAGCTCGCCTTCACCATCGCCGACGGCGCCGAGTACGTGCGGGCGGCGCTGGCCCGGGGCCTCGACATCGACGCCTTCGCCCCCCGGCTCTCGTTCTTCTTCGCCATCGGCATGAACTTCTTCATGGAGGTGGCCAAGCTGCGGGCCGCCCGCATCCTGTGGCACCGGGTGATGACCCAGTTCGAGCCCAAGGACCCCCGCTCGCTGATGCTGCGCACCCACTGCCAGACCTCGGGCGTGTCGCTCACCGAGCAGGACCCGTACAACAACGTGATCCGCACCGCCTACGAGGCCATGGCCGCGGTGCTCGGCGGCACCCAGAGCCTGCACACCAACGCGTTCGACGAGGCCCTGGGCCTGCCCACCGACGCCTCGGCCCGCATCGCCCGCAACACCCAGCTGATCCTCGCCGAGGAGACCGGCGTCACCCACGTGATCGACCCCCTCGGCGGCAGCTACTACGTCGAGGCCCTCACCGACGCCCTCGTCGACAAGGCGTGGGCCCTCATCGAGGAGGTCGAGGCGCTCGGCGGCATGACCAAGGCGGTGGCCTCGGGCATGCCCAAGCTGGCCATCGAGGAGAGCGCCGCCCGGCGCCAGGCCCGGGTCGACCGCGGCGAGGAGATCGTGGTCGGCGTCAACAAGTACGTCGCCGACAACCCCGAGCAGGTCGACGTGCTCGACATCGACAACACCAAGGTCCGTGAGCAGCAGGTCGCGCGCCTCGAGCGCCTGCGGGCCGAGCGCGACGACGCCGCCTGCCAGGCCGCCCTGACCGCCCTGAGCGAGGGCGCCCGTGGCGACGGCAACCTGCTGGCGCTGTGCATCGACGCCGCCCGGGCCCGCGCCACGGTCGGCGAGATGTCGGCGGCCATGGAGGAGGTGTTCGGCCGCCACCAGGCCGAGGTCCGTACCATCTCGGGCGTGTACGGGGGTGCCTACGAGGGGGACGAGGGCTTCGCCGAGATCCGGGCCCAGGTCGACGCCTTCGCCGAGCGCGAGGGCCGGCGCCCCCGCATCCTCGTGGTGAAGATGGGCCAGGACGGCCACGACCGCGGCGCCAAGGTGATCGCCACCGCCTTCGCCGACCTCGGCTTCGACGTCGACGTCGGTCCCCTCTTCCAGACCCCGGCCGAGGTCGCCCGCGACGCCGTGGAGAACGACGTCCACGTCGTGGGCGTGTCGAGCCAGGCCGCCGGGCACAAGACCCTCGTGCCGCAGCTCATCGCGGCCCTGGCCGAGGCCGGCGGCGCCGACATCAAGGTCGTGTGCGGCGGCGTCATCCCGCCCCAGGACTACGCCGCGCTCGAGCAGGCGGGCGTGGCCGCCATCTTCGGCCCCGGCACCAACATCCCCAAGGCCGCGGCGCAGGTCCTCGACCTGCTCTGACGGCGCCGCGCCCCTCGTGACCCCCTCCGTGGAGGAGCTGGCCACCGCCATCCGCGCCGGCGACCGGCGGTCGCTGGCGCGCGCCATCACCCTCGTCGAGTCCACCCGGGCCGACGACCAGGAGCGGGCGGGGGCGCTGCTCGACGCCCTGACCCCGGACGCCGGCGGGGCGCTGCGCATCGGCATCACCGGCAGCCCCGGGGTGGGCAAGTCGACCTTCATCGAGGCCTTCGGCCTGCACCTGGTCGAGACCGGCCACAAGGTCGCCGTGCTCGCGGTCGACCCGTCGAGCTCGCGCACCGGGGGCTCGATCCTCGGCGACAAGACCCGCATGCCCGGCCTGGCCTCGAGCCCCGAGGCCTTCATCCGCCCGTCCCCCTCAGGCACGAGCCTCGGCGGCGTGGCCCGACGCACCCGGGAGGCCATCACGCTGTGCGAGGCCTTCGGCTTCGACGTGGTCATCGTCGAGACCGTCGGCGCCGGCCAGGCCGAGGGGGCGGTGGCCGACCTCGTGGACGTGTTCGTGCTGCTCGTCGCCCCCGGCGGCGGGGACGACCTCCAGGGCATCAAGCGCGGGATCATGGAGCTGGCCGACGTGCTGGTCATCACCAAGGCCGACGGCGACCTCGCCGCCACCGCCCGCCACACCGCGGCCGACTACCGCCACGCCCTCGAACTGCTGCGCCCCAAGGCGGGCGCCGGCGCCGCGCCGGTGCTCACCTGCTCGTCGCTGGCCGGGGAGGGCATCCCCGAGGTCGCCGACACCGTCGCCGGCCTGCGGGCGACGTGGGCCGCGTCCGGTCGCCTCGCCGACCTGCGGGCCGGGCAGGCCACCGCCTGGATGTGGAACGACGTGCAGGCCCGCCTCGGCGAGGCGGTGCGCTCACACCCGGCCGTGGTCGCCCTCGCCCCCGAGCTCGAGGCCCAGGTCACCGCCGGCAGCCTCTCCCCCACCACCGCGGCCCGGCGCCTGCTCGACGCCTTCCGACGGCCCGGCTCCTAGCCCCGCGGCACCTCGTAGAACGTCGGGTCCTCGCCACCGCTGCCCACGAGCAGCAGCCCCACCTCGTTGTCGCCCTCCTGGAACAGGCGGTAGTCGAGCAGGGCGCTGAAGTGCCAGCGCCCGTCGACCTCGCGGAAGTCCCCGGCCACGCCGGCGACGGTGCCGTTGAGGGTGACGAGGGCGACGTCGGCGGGCTCGTGCCCGGGCTCGAGGGCCACCGAGCCATCGACCACGAGCGGGATGGACCCGCCCTCGGCCGGGATGTCCTGGAGCCGGTCCGCGTGCTGGATGCGGAACGAGGCGGCGGCGTCGACGCTGGCCGGCATGGGGGTGACGTCGAGCTCGCCGACCGGCCGGCCCACGTACTCGCCGAGGCCGCTCACGCCGACGACGCCGTCCCAGCCCGGGCGGGGGAACCGCTCCGCGTTGCGCTCCACGACGCGGTACAGGCCGTCGAGCGAGGTGGCCACCGAGGACGGGCCCGTGCCGTAGAACACCGGCTTGTCCTCGGGCGGCGGCTCGTCACCGAAGAGGGACCGGCCGTCGAACTCCCAGTCGGTGTGGATGCCGAGCACGTCGACGATGGTCGGCAGCACGTCGATGTTCATGGCGTTCTCGTCGCTGACCTCGCCCTCGCGCTCGCCGGGCACGCGGATGAACATCGGCACGCGGTAGATCTCGTCGACGGTCTCGTCGTTCGGCGTGCGCTTGTCGTGGTCGGCGGTGAAGGCGATGCCGTGGTCGGCGGTCACCACGATCATGGCGTCGTCCCAGATGCCCTCGGCCTGGAGCCGGTCGAACAGCTGCCCGAGCAGGGTGTCCGCGTAGCCGACCTGGAGGAGGTGGCGCTGCTGGCCCTGGCGGATGAGGAACTCGTCGGACCCCCACCGGCCGTCGACCGACCCCGGCGGGCCGCCCTGGCCGTGGTAGGTGCGGCCGTCGGGCGTCGTGCGCCAGTTGAAGTGCGGGAAGAGGCCGTCGTGCACGAAGTAGAGCCGCGACTCGGCCTCGGGCCCGATGCGCTCGGTCATGGTCCGCAGCAGCTCGCCGGTGCCGCGGGGCAGCTCGGCGGCCATGGCCTGGTTGCGGGCGGTCATGAAGTCGTTGATGCCCTGCGGGAAGGTGGTGGTCGTGGCCGGCGCCTCGGAACCGCTCACGCCGGTGCCGCCCCCGTCGATGTCGTTGCCGTCGGTGGCGCTCTCGAGGAAGCCGCCCCACGACTGGTCGACACCGGGCAGGTCCTCCCGGAGGCTCGGGGGCAGCGTGGCGTGGCCGTAGACCACCGACGCGTCCTCGAGGGTGCGGCCGAGGCCCCGGAAGAAGCCCTGGTCGCCGGTGGCGTCGACCCGGGCGCACACGGTGCTCGGGCACAGCTGGGTGATGGTCTCGGTGACGTCGAGGTCGTAGGTACCGCCGAGCAGGGTGAAGAGGTTGCGCGGGTAGTCGACCGACGTCGGCAGGGCACCGTCGGCCGGGTCGAGGCCGCTCTCGATGGTGGGCACCGACCCCGGGGTGTTCGGCGACAGCGAGGTGGCGTTGCGGAACCAGGTCGCCTGGTCGGCGAGGCGGGCGAAGTTGGGGAAGCGGGTGGCGTCGATCTCGCCCTGGGTGTCCATCAGCGACGCCACGGGCAGCTCGTCGAACACGATCATCACGAGGGGACGGGGGTCGTCGACGGACACCCCGGTGGCGGCCTGCGCCTCGTCCTCCCAGAGCAACCGCGAGGTGCCGGACGTCACCAGGAAGAGGGCGAGGAAGAGCAGCGGGGCAAGGGCCAGGTAGCGCAGCCCGAGGCGCATGGCCTTCGCCCGGCGCTCGGCGAACGCGATGCCCACCCCGACCGCGAGCGAGGCCACCACGACGACGACGTTCGAGGAGAGGTCGAACTGGCGGACGAGGGTGGCCCCGAGGGCGGTGCCCAGCAGGCCCACGAGGATCGTGTGGACCGCGGCGCCGACCGTGTGGCCGATGGCGTGGGCCACCAGCTCGATCGCGACCGCGACGAGGGGGACGCCGAAGGCCACGGCGAGGCCGAAGGCGACGATCTGGGCCCTGGTGGTCTCGGCGGCGACGAAGAACTCGGGGTTCTTGCCGAAGAGGTCGAGCAGCGGCTGGGCCACCGCCAGGCCCGACAGGGCGAGCAACGCCAGGAAGTCGTAGCCGAGGACCTGGCGCAGCTCGAGGCGGGCCGCCACGCGGTGCCAGATGCCGGTCCGGGCTCTGCGCTCCGCCCCGGTCGGCTCGGCGAGGCGCGTCGCCCCGGTCGCGGCCATGTCCGCCATCACTCGAGTGTTGCAGTCTCGAACTGGCGGGAGCCGGACCGTCGCGGCACGAGCAGCACGACGTCGTTCTCACCCCGCTGGAGGATCTCCTCGGAGATGAGGGCGCTGAAGGTGACGTGGTCGCCGTCCTCGGCGAAGTCGCCGGCCACGCCGGCGACCCGGCCGTTGACCACGACCACCCCGCCCTCGGGGACGCCCCCGTCGGGTGCCTCGAGCGAGCCGTAGAGCAGCATCGGGGCCAGGCCGTCCGCGTCGGGCTGCCAGTCGGCGAGGCGCTCGTCCTGGTCGGTCGTGAAGGTGAGGCCGCTGTCCCCGGTGACGTCGAGGTCCTCGAGGTTCTCGCCCACGAGGTCGGCGTACTCGCCCTGGCCGAAGACCCCCAGCCACCCGTCGGGGCCGGGAAGGTACTCGTGATCGCGCTCGACGACCGCCATGACGCCGTCGAAGTCCACCGGCACCTCGTCGGGGCCCACGTCCCAGTACGTGGGCTTCGAGTCCCGGTCGGGGCCGTCCCCCAGCAGCGACTGGCCGTCGAACTGCCAGTCGGTCTGGATGCCGAGGGCGCCCACGATCGTCGGGAGCACGTCGAGGTTCATGGCGTTGACGTCGCTGGGACCGCCCTCGGTCTGGCCGGGGTACTTGATGAACAGCGGGATGTTGTAGATCTCGTGGACCGTGGCCGCCCGGGGGCTGCGGAAGTTCTCCCCCGGGGTGAAGGCCACGCCGTGGTCGGACAGCACGACCACCAGGGCGTCGTCCCACATCCCCTGCGACTCGAGCTGGTCGATCATCTGGCCGACGAGGTTGTCCATGTAGCCCACCTGGAGCAGGTGGCGGGCGAAGCCCTGGCGCACCAGGTAGTCGTTGTCGTCGGTCCAGATGCCGCCGTTCTCGAGGCCGGGCACGAAGCGGGCGTCGGACACGACGTACTGGTAGCCCTCGGGGCTCAGCAGCCACGGGATGTGGGGGAACGTGGCGTGCGCGAAGTACAGGCCCGGCCGCTCGGTGGGCCCGATGCTCTCGATCATCGAGTCCATGAGCCCGGCCTGGTAGCGGGGCGCCCAGCCCTGGGGCCCGAGGGCCTTCCACTTGAAGGACGGGTCGTTGCTCGGGGGCGAACCGCTCTGCTCGGCGCCCCCGGAGGGGTCGAGCGCGGCGCTGGCGTCCTGGCTGTCGACGTTGGCGTCCTCGATGAAGCCGCCCCAGGCCCGGTCGACCGCGGGCAGGCTCTCCCGCAGGAACGGGGGCAGGGTGGCCTGGAAGTAGACCACCCCCGCGTCGAGCACGGCCTGGCGGCTGCGCTGGTACTGGAACCGCTCCTGGGCGGCCCGGTTCACGCAGATGGTGTTCGGGCACACGCTGGTCACCGGCTCGGTGACGTGCTGCTCGTACTGGTCGCCGAGCAGGGTGAAGATGCTGCGGGGGTGGTCGGCGGAGGTCGGCAGTGCACCGAGCTCGGGGATCAGGCCCGTCATCATGGCGGGCACGCTGTCGGTGGTCTTGGGCGACACCGAGGTGGCGTTGCGGTACCACGTGCCCTCGTCGGCGAGCCGGGCGAAGTTCGGGAAGCGCTCGGCGTTGATCTCGCCGTCCTCGGTCATCAGCGACGCCACGGGGAACTCGTCCATCTGGATGATGACGATGGGGGCCGGGTCCGCGATGGTCACCCCCTCGGCGGCCACGGCCTCCTGCTCGGTGAGCAGCTTCGAGGTCGACGAGAAGAGGAGGAACGCGGCCAGGAACACCACCGGCGCGAAGGCGAGGTAGTGCAGCCCCATGCGCACGCCGTTGACCTTGCGCTCGCCGTAGAGGATGGCGCCGCCGGCCGCCAGCGCGAGCACCACGCTCAGCACGTCGTTCGTGACCCCGATCTGGCGTGCGAGGTAGCTGCCGAAGAGCGCCCCCAGGCCGAAGACGGCGACCACGTGCACGGCGAGGCCGACCCGGCGGTCGATGGCGTAGCCCACCACCTCGGTGAGGATGATCAGCGCCGGCAGCACCAGCGCGACGACCACGCCGAAGAGGGCGACCTCGTACTTGCTGAGGGAGTTGGCGACGAAGAACTCGGGGTTCTTGCCGAACAGGTCGAGCACCGGCTGGGCCACGGCGAGGCCCCA
>JAYRFK010000126.1:0-4593 GCA_041908445.1 Acidimicrobiales bacterium
CCGTCGTCCAACGGCACGACGCTCTTCGCGGTCTACCTGTTCTCCGGCCTGGTGGTCTGGAACGCCTTCTCCAACACGGTGAACGGCTCGATCCAGGCGCTGAACATGAACGCGCAGCTCCTGAAGAAGGTGTACTTCCCGCCCGAGTGCCCGGCGGTCGCCAACGTCCTCGCCGTGGCCGTGCAGGCCGCGATCGAGACCGCCATCCTCATGCTGGCCCTGCTGCTGCTCGGCAACGTGGGCTGGACGTTCCTGCTCTGGCCCGTGCTGATGCTGCTCGTCGTCGCCTTCGCGATCGGGCTGGGCCTCGTGCTCAGCCTGGCCAACGTCTACTACCGCGACGTCGAGTACCTGATCTCGATCTTCATGCAGCTGCTCTTCTACTGCACCCCGATCGTGTGGAACCCCGCCATCGTCGGTGAGCGCACGCTCGGCCCGGTCACCGTGGGCGCGCTGCTGCGGTTCAACCCGATGGCGTCGTTCGTCGGCGCCGGCCGCGACCTCGTCTGGTACCTGCAGGTGCCGTCGCTCACCCGCTGCCTCGCCTGCCTGTTCTGGGCGGTCTCGTCGCTCGTCATCGGCTGGTACATCTTCCGGGCCAAGTCCGGCAACGTGAGCGAGGAGCTGTGAGCCCGAGGAACGAGGGCGTGGCCCGAGCGGCCCGGCGAGGGACGAGCCAGGAGCGGGAGGCATGACGTCGTTCGAGCCGGGTTCGCCGGCGATCGTGGTCGACAACGTCTCCAAGGAGTTCCGCCTCTACAACGAGCGGCCCATCCACCTGAAGGACCGCATCACGCGTGGGTCCAAGGCCCGCTACGAGATGTTCGAGGCCCTGAAGGACGTCAGCCTCACGGTGCCCCACGGCACCATGTACGGCCTCGTCGGGCACAACGGCTCGGGCAAGTCGACCCTGCTGCGCATGATGGCCAACATCTACCGGCCGACGTCGGGCCGGGTGGTCAGCAACGGGCGCATCTCGGCCCTGCTCGAGCTCGGCGCCGGCTTCCACCCCCAGCTGTCGGGCCGGGAGAACATCTACCTGAACGCCTCGATCCTCGGCCTCGGCCGGCGCGAGATCGGCGCCAAGGTGGACGAGATCATCGAGTTCGCCGGCCTCGAGCAGTTCATCGACTCGCCGGTCAAGGTGTACTCGAGCGGCATGTATGTCCGCCTCGGCTTCTCGGTGGCGGTCAACGTCAACCCCGAGATCCTGCTGATCGACGAGGTCATCGCGGTCGGTGACGAGGCCTTCCAGCGCCGCTGCTTCGACCACCTCTACTCGCTGCGCCAGCAGGGCGTGACCATCGTCATGGTCACCCACAACATGGGCCTGGTGCAGACCATGTGCGACCACGCCGCCTGGCTCGAGAAGGGCGTCGTGCTGCACCAGGGCCGCGCCGTGCAGGTGGTCAAGGAGTACCTCAAGAAGGTCAACGACCAGGAGGGCGAGCGCCTCGGCGAGGCCGGCGGCCGCAAGGTCGGCGCCCTCGGCCGGGTGTCGGGCACCGGCGAGATCACGGTCGAGCGGGTGGACTACATCAGCGCCCGCCTCAAGCCGACCCCGGTCGGCGCCACCGGCGACCCCCTCGTCGTGCGCCTGCACTACTCGTGCAAGGAGCCCGTCGAGAACCCGGTGTTCAAGATCGGCTTCCACCACGACGGCGGCGCCCTCGTGGGCGAGCCCAGCACCAAGCTGGCCGAGTTCGAGACCGGCCGCCTCGAGGGCGAGGGCACGATCTACTACAAGATGCCGTCGCTGCCGCTGGTGCCGGGCGACTACCACCTCAGCGTCACCGTGACCGACAGCCACTCGCTGCACCGCTTCGACCACCACGAGCGGGAGTTCCTGCTGCACGTGCAGCCGGGCCGCAGCAACGAGAAGGCCGGCTTCGTGGACCTCGGCGGCGAGTGGACCTTCCCGAAGCACACCGGCGCGGCCAAGGCCGGCCTGGCCGAGGCCACGGCCGCCCAGGCGGCGGCCAAGGCCGCGAAGGCGGCCGAGCGGGAGGCGGAGGACCAGGCTGTCGGCTGAGGCCGGGGGGGCCGCGGCGCCCGCCCACCCGGGCGCCGGCGTGCTCGTCCTCGGTATGCACCGAAGCGGCACCTCGGCGCTGACCCGCGCCCTCGGGTTGCTGGGCCTCGGCACGGGCGAGCGGGGCGCGCTCATGGACGCGGCCCCGTCGAACCGCTCGGGGCACTGGGAGATCACCGCGCTGACCGAGTGCAACGACCGGCTCCTGCGCGAGGCCGGTGGCCGGTGGTCGGGGCCACCCGCCGACCCGGCCCCGGTCGCGGCGGCCGCATCCGGACCGCTGGGCGACGAGGCCCGGGCCCTCGTGACCGAGCTGTTGCCCACCGGCCCGTGGACCTGGAAGGACCCCCGGCTCTGCCTGACCCTGCCGTTCTGGCGGGCGGTGCTCGACGACGTCCCGCCGGCGGTCGTCTGCCTGCGCAACCCGCTCGAGATCGCCGCGTCCCTGCAGCGGCGCAACGGCTTCGCCACCGGCTACGGGCTGGCCCTGTGGGAGCGGTACCTGCGCTCGCTCTGGCCCGAGCTCGCCGGTCGCGCCGTCCTCGTCGTGGACTACGACGACGTGCTCGCCCAGCCCGCGTCGGTGGTCGACGCCCTCGCCGGGTTCGTCGCCGACCACACGGGGGTCGTCCCGACGCACGAGCAGCGGACGGCGGCCACGGCGTCGCTCGACGAGGACGAGCGCCACCACGAGGCCGACGACGACGCCCTCGAGCGCGACCCCGCGGTGAGCGCCGAGCAGCGCGGGCTCTTCGACCGGTCCCGTGCGCTGGTGGGCCGCCACGACGCGCTGCCCGCCGTGGACGTGGGGGCGGAGACCCCCGGCCTGCAACTGGCCTTCGACGAGCACTGCCGGATGAGCGAGTTCGAGGACGAGAGCCTCCGGCTCCGCGCGGGGATGGACGAGGCCCGCGCCGGCCTCGACCGCCAGACCCTCTTCTTCCACCAGGAGCTCGAGCGCCGCAGCGCCGAGGCCTCGGCCCTCGCGACCGACGTGATGGCCGCCCGCGAGCAGATCGCCGACCTCCAGGCCGCGCTCGACCGCATGCGGGGCCGCCTGCCCATCCGGGCGTACCTGGCGGTGCGCCGCCGCCTGCCCGGCGGCGGCTGACCGTGCGTCTCGTCATGACCCTCCTCGTCCGCGACGAGGAGGACATCGTCCGCGCCAACCTCGACTACCACCTCGACCGGGGGGTGGACTTCGTCATCGCCACGGACAACCGCTCCGAGGACGGCACCGTGGCCATCCTCGAGGAGTACGAGGCGCGAGGCGTGCTGCGCCTGATCCACGAGCCCGACGACGACTACGCACAGGGCCGGTGGGTCACGCGGATGGCCCGGCTCGCCGCCACCGAGCACGACGCCGACTGGGTCATCAACAACGACGCCGACGAGTTCTGGTGCCCGACCGGGGGTGACCTGCGCACGGTGCTCCAGTCGGTGCCCGCCGGCACCGATGCCGTGCTCGTGCCCCGGTTCAACTTCGTGGTCCCCGCCGATGGCCCGGACGGCCCCGACGGCGACCCCCGTCCCTTCTTCGAGCGCATGACGGTGCGCTACGCCGAGCCCTTCGACCCCATCAAGCAGGGCCCCGTCCAGCCCAAGATGGCGCACCGCGCCCATCCCGAGGCGCGGGTGCTCCAGGGCAACCACGACGTGCAGTGGCCGGGGCGGGGCGCCGTGGCCGAGGACGTGGGCATCGAGATCCTGCACTTCCCGATCCGCACCGAGGCCCAGTTCGCCAACAAGATCGCCAAGGGCGGCGCCGCCTACGAGCGCAACCACGACGTGCCGGAGCGCTACGGTCGGCGGTGGCGGCGGTTGCTCGACGCGCAGCGGCGGGGCGAGTTCGGTGACGTGTACGCCGGTGTGGTGTTGGACGGCGACGCGGTGGCCCAGGGTCTCGCCGCGGGAGCCCTGGTGAGCGATCGGCGTCTGGCGGACGCCCTGGAGGAGGCGACGTGAGCGGTACCCGGCGGGAGATCGCGGCGATCATCGCGGCGGCGGCAGTGGCGGTGGGCGCCCTGCTCGTGGCCCCGGCCGGGGCGCAGGAGGTGCCGGCCACGACGATCCCGCCGCCGACCTCCACCGTGCCCCTCGCTCCTGAGCCGCCACCGCCGAGCACCGTGCCGGTGGTCCCCGAGTCCACCGTGACGACCGCGGCGACGGCGGCCGCCCCGGCTCCGGAAGGACGTCGGGTCATCTCGGGGACGATCCGGGGCGTCGACGGCCACTTCGTCAACGCGCAGATCAGCCTCGTGCTGCGCGACGCCTACGGCAACTTCCTGCGCAGCGACGGCACCGTCAACCCCAACGCCGCGCAGTACGCCGACACCATCGGCGTCAACGGCGACGCTCCCCTCGAGGGCAGCGACTCGGACACCGCCGGCTACACCGACACCTGGCGGTTCACGGTGCCCGACAACGCCCACGACTTCACCTTCGAGGTCTACCCGCGGAGCCCGGACGACCGGGACACCGGCAACTGGTCGCACTACGGCGGCGTCTCGAAGCGCCGGGTGGTGATCCCCACCGGCGGCCTCGCCGACGTGCGCCTGCGC
>JAYRFK010000127.1:0-4032 GCA_041908445.1 Acidimicrobiales bacterium
GATCGGCACCGACAGCCACACCCCCAACGCCGGCGGCCTCGGCATGATCGCCATCGGCGTGGGCGGCGCCGACGCCGTCGACGTGATGACCGGCTACCCGTTCAACGTGCGCTGGCCGAAGCTCATCGGCGTCCACCTCACGGGCTCGCTCAACGGCTGGAGCGCCCCCAAGGACGTCATCTTGAAGGTCGCCGAGATCCTCACCGTGAAGGGCGGCACCGGCGCCATCGTCGAGTACTTCGGCCCCGGTGCGAACTCCATCTCCTGCACCGGCAAGGCCACCATCTGCAACATGGGCGCCGAGATCGGTGCCACCACCTCGGTGTTCGCCTACGACGACGCCATGGCCCGCTACCTCAAGGCCACCGGTCGCGAGGCCATCGCGGACCTGGCCAACGCCCACGCCCACGACCTGCGGGCCGACGACGAGGTGTTCGCCGACCCGGGCCGGTTCTTCGACGAGGTCATCGAGATCGACCTCGACACCCTCGAGCCGCTGATCAACGGCCCCCACACCCCCGACCTGGCCCGCCCGGTGTCCCAGGTAGGCGAGGACGCCCGGGCCAACGGCTGGCCCGTCGAGATCAGCGCCGCCCTCGTGGGCTCGTGCACCAACTCGTCCTACGAGGACATCACCAGGGCCGCCAGCATCGCCCGTCAGGCGTCGGCCGCCGGCCTGAAGGCCAAGACCGACCTCATGATCACCCCCGGTTCCGAGCAGGTGCGGGCCACCATCGAGCGCGACGGCCTGCTGGCCGACCTCGAGGCCATCGGCGCCACCGTCCTCGCCAACGCCTGCGGGCCGTGCATCGGCCAGTGGGCCCGTGACGACGTGAAGGAGGGCGACGTCAACACGATCGTCACGTCCTACAACCGGAACTTCCCGAAGCGCAACGACGGCTACGCCAGCACCTACGCCTTCGTGACCTCACCGGAGACCGTCGTGGCCCTTGCCCTCGCCGGCAACCTCGACTTCAACCCGATCACCGACACCCTCACCAACGACGCCGGCGAGGAGATCCGCCTCGACGTCCCCGTCGGCGAGGAGCTCCCCGACCAGGGCTTCGACCCCGGCGCCAGCGGGTTCATCGCCCCGCCCGCCGACCGCTCGGGGGTCGAGGTCGTGGTGGCGCCGACGAGCACCCGCCTCCAGCTGCTCGAGCCCTTCCCCGCGTGGGACGGCCAGGACTTCGTGGCCCTGCCCGTGCTCGTGAAGGCCAAGGGCAAGTGCACCACCGACCACATCTCCGCCGCCGGCCCGTGGCTGCGCTTCCGAGGTCACCTCGAGAACATCTCGGGCAACCTCTTCCTGGGCGCCGTCAACGCCTTCACCGGCGAGACCGGCACCGGGAAGGACCAGCTCGACGGCGAGACCAGGTCGTTCCCCGACATCGCCAAGCACTACCACGAGGCGGGCCAGCCCTGGGTCGCCATCGGCGACGAGAACTACGGAGAGGGCTCGTCCCGCGAGCACGCCGCCATGGAGCCCCGATTCCGTGGCTGCCGGGCGGTCATCTGCCGCTCGTTCGCCCGCATCGCCGAGACCAACCTCAAGAAGCAGGGCGTCGTGCCGCTGTGGTTCGCCGACCCCGCCACCTACGACGAGATCGGCGAGGACGACCGCATCTCCGTCCTCGGCCTCGCCGACCTGGCCCCCGACGTGCCGGTGCGCTGCCAGATCGTGAAGCCCGACGGCACCACCGTCGACTTCGAGGCCACCCAGACCTACTCCCCCGAGCAGATCGAGTGGTTCAAGGCCGGCTCCGCCCTCAACATCATCCGCCAGGCCCAGGCCGGCTGAGCCCTGCCGCTTCTGGCTCCCGATTTCGGTGCCCTGGCACCGAAATCGGGAGCCAGTTCGAGCGAGCGGGACGGAGCGGGGCGGGGCGGGGCGGGGCGTCAGTCGGTGCCGGGGCGGCGGTCGTCCTCGGCCTCGGGGTCGCCCGTGTAGCCGGGCGGAAAGGTGAGACGCAGCTCCTCGGGCGTCGGCGTGCGGCGCTCGCGGGCCTCGGGCGGCAGCAGGTCGACGATGGCGGCCATGATCGCCGTGGTGTCGGCGTCGAGGTCCTCGTGGCCGAGCTCGACGGGCCCACCGACGCGCACCTGCACCGTCGGCGGATCGGTCAGGTTGAGCACGTTGGGCAGGCGCGCCGAGCGGGGCCACACCTTCTCGGTGCCCCACATGCCGATCGGGATGACCGGTGCCTTGGTGAGCTGGGCCAGCTTGGCCGCACCCCAGCGGGCCTTGAGCTCGGGCTCGAAGAAGGCCTTGCCCCGCGGGATCGTGCCCTGGGGCATCAGCGCCACCATCTCCCCCGCCTCGATGGCCTGCGCCGCCGCCTTCAGGGGCTCGTCGGAGCCGGTGCCCCGGTCGACGCGGATGCCGCCCATGGCCCGGGCGACCTGGCCGACGACGGGGGCGTCGAAGACCTCCTTCTTGCCGAGGAAGCGCACGGGCCGGCCCCGCTTGGCGATGGTGAGGGCCACGGTCATGGGGTCGAAGTAGCTGCGGTGGTTGCCGCAGATGATGGCGGCGCCCTCGGCGGGGATGTTGTCCACGCCGTCGACGTCGAAGCGGGCATACGGGATGAGCTCGCTGCGCACCAGGGGCAGCAGCACCTGCTGTGGCTCGACGCCCGCCAGCTTGGGGACGCCCGGGGGCACGTCGAGGTGCAGCACCGGCCAGCGCCTCGCGGCGGCCACGATGGCGAGTCGCACGTCGGGGTTCACCGCGGTGGCGTGGCCGGCGGCGGTGAGCAGCGGCAGGTCGTAGAAGCTGTCGGAGTAGGCCCACGATGCCCGCACGTCGATGCCCTTGGTGCGGGCCCACGCCTTGACCGAGTTGAGCTTGCCCCGGCCCCAGACGAACTCGCCGTCGATGGTGCCGTCGTACGTGCCGTCGTCGCGCAGGCCGTACCGGGTGGCGATCACGTCGTCGAGGCCGAGGGCGTCCGCGAAGGGCTTGACCACGTCGTAGGGCGTGGTCGTGGCCATCACGACGGGCCGGCCGGCCTCCTGGTGCTCCTGGACGAGGAGGCGGGCGAAGGGGGCGACCTCGTCCATGAGCTCGTCGACGATGGCCCGGCCGACGCGCTGCACCACGGCGCGAGGCCACCCCGCCGCCGCCCGCGCCGCCTGGCGGGTGAGCATCATCCCGGGCAGGGTCTCCCCCACCAGGTTGAACACGTCGAACAGGAGCCCCTCGCCGGGCACGTGGCGCTCGGGCAGCAGCCCCTCGCGGCGCAGCTCCTCGGAGATGACGGGCCCGCTGGCGCCGGTCAGCAGGGTGCGGTCGAGGTCGAAGAAGGCTGCCGATGACACACGGTGACGCTACCGGTCCCCAGCCCGACGAGCGAGGGACGAGCGAGTCGGCTGAGCGGAGCGACCCGACGACGCGTGGTGCGATGAGCCGCCAGGCGATGCGGTCGAAAAAGGCGGAAGGGACCGATCGGGGGGAGATCGGTCCCTTCCTTCAGACCGGGAGGGGTCGGGGGGGACATCCCTCTTCGGCCGGCTCGAGGAGGTCCAGGGGGGTGGACCGTTCCCTCGGCTATCTGTCGGACATTGTGAACCGATGCACATGATCTGTCCAACAGTTGTTCGTGATACTACATATCATGGGGAGCGATGGACCTCCGCCAGCTCAACGCCGTCGCCGCCGTGGCGGAGCACGGCAGCTTCTCCGCCGCCGCCCGCGCCCTGCACACCGTGCAGTCGAACGTCTCCACCCACGTGGCCCGCCTCGAGGCCGAGCTGGGCGTGACCCTCATCGACCGGGCCACGGGCCTACCCACCGAGCAGGGCGAGGCCGTCGTCGCCCGGGCCCGGCGCATCCACGCCGAGCTCGAGGCCCTGGAGTCCGACGTGGCCTCGCTGGCCGACGAGGTGCGGGGCGGCGTGCGCGTCGGCGTGATCGGCACGACGGGCCGGTGGCTGCTGCCGCCGCTGCTCGAGGCGATGGCCGCGCAGCACCCGGGCATCCACGTCGTGGTCATCGACGCCACCACCACCTCCCTGCTCCCCCAGGTGGCC
>JAYRFK010000128.1:0-3655 GCA_041908445.1 Acidimicrobiales bacterium
CACCTCGACCTCGACGCTCTGGAGGTTCCTGATGCCGCTCCCCCGCCGCGAACGCGCCGGCCGGTCACAGCAGCAGCCTGACCGGCCCGCCCGCGCCGCCGAGCCGGCGGAGGAGGCGGCGGAGGAGGCCGCCATCCGGGCCTCCCTTGAGGCAGAAATCCGCGAACCCAACAACACAGAAACCATTGGATCAGTGTCACACTCGGGCGGTACTGTTGAGGGCATGGGAGAGAGCAACGACACGGCCGCCGACGGGCGGGTGCTGACGGGGCGGGAGCGGGCCGACCTCGAGATCGAGCGGATCATCGCCAAGCGGGGCCTGACCGGCGAGAAGGCCGACGAGCTGCGGGAGCTGCACGCCGCCACCGCCGACTTCGCCGACAGCAGTCACGCCGACACCACCCGGGCCCAGTACGGCCGCCTGTGGGACGACTTCGCGAACAACTTCTGCGCCGGGTACGGGGTGGCGGCGCCGACCGCCGACCCCGACGAAGCCGCCGAGATGGTCCGCCTGTACCTCGGCTGGCTGTCGAAACGGGGGAAGCTCCGCCGGACCGGCACCGACGCCAAGGGCCGGCGGGTGTACGAGCCGACCGGCGAGCCGCTCCACCCGGGCGTGCTGAACCAGGTGAAGGCTGCGATCGCTGACCGCTACGCCGACGCCGGCCTCCCCGACCCGACGGCCGCCCGGGCGGTGAAGAACGTCACGAAGAACTACCGCCGCCAAGTGAGGGGCGACCATCACGACAACGCGTCGGCACCGGTGCTGCTCGCCGACGTCGCCCGGATCGCCGCTGCGCTCGCCTCGCCGCCGGTCGAGGCCCGCATGGTGCTCGCTCTGCGGGCCCTGGCCGACGCCGGCGTCACCCAGGCCGACCTCGCCCGCGTGCAGGGCTGGCACCAGCTCACCGCCGCCGACGAGACGGTGAAGCTGACCGTGCAGCGCACCCCGAAGAAGCCGGCGGTCACCGTGACCGTCACCGACACGGCGGCGGCCGCCGCCGTCGCCGCCTACGCCACCGTGGCCGACCTGACGCTGCCGGTGTGGCCGGGTCGCCCGAAGGACGGGGTGGTCCGCCCGATGGACCGCACGACGATCGGGCGGACCATCGACGCCGCCGCCGCCGTCACCGACACCGAGCTGCTCGCCGCCGACGACGAGGCCGTCCGTGACGGCTGCCTCATCGTGGTCGGCTGGTGGTGGGCGCTGCGGGCCTCCGAGGCCGAGGCCCTGCTGTGGCAACACGTCCGCCGCATCCACCGGGACGGCCAGGTCGCCGGGGTCGAGCTGTTCGTGCCGCGGGCGAAGAACGACCCGACCGGCAAGGGCCACCGGGTCGTGGTCGCCGCCAAGCCCGCCGAGCCGATCATCTGCGTCGACGCGTGGCTGACCCGCCTCGAAGCGGTCACCTGCCGCCGCCTCGGCCTGCCCGCCGGCACCGACCTCACCAGGCACCCCGCCACCAAGGACCGCGGCATCTTCCCCGCCTGGGACAAGGGCGCCGCCGACCGCGAAGCCGCCGCTGTCGCCGCCGGGAAGCCGGTGTGGGGCCTCGCCAGCGAAGGGCTCTCCGAGCGGCTCCGGGAAGCCGCCGAGCGGGCGGCGGTCATCCTCGAGCCGCTCTCCTGGCACGGCCTCCGGGCCGGGTTCGTGACCGAGATGCTCGACCGGGGCGCCGCCCCATCCCGGATCGCGAAGCACACCCGCCACGGCGACGTCGGCAGCCTCCAGATGTACGACCGGCCCCGCGACCCGCTAAGTGGGGTCACCGCCGGGGTGAGCGTCGACGTCGACCTCGACGTCGACCTCGACTTCCCCGAGGCCGACAGCGACGCGGTCGCCCGGGCCCTCGACGACCTCGGCCTCGGCTGATGTGTCCACCCGCCCCGCCGGCCCCTGTGACACACTGACCTCCGTGTCTCTGTGTTCCCGTGGAAGCGTGAAGGCGTGATCGTGGCGGTGGCCGCCACCAAGGGCGGCGTCGGCAAGACCACCCTCGCGGTCGGGCTCGCCGAGGCCCTCGCCGCCCGCGGCGACGGCACCGTGGTCCTGGTCGACCTCGACCGCCAGGCCGAAGGCGGCGCCGCCGACTGGGCGGACCTCGCCGACGACCCCGGCCCGCCGCTCGCCGCACAGGTCGCCACCGGCACCACCGGCGACCTCGCCGGCCTCGCCCGCCTCGACGCCGCCCACATCGTCCTCGACACACCCCCCGCCGACCCCGACGTCACCCGAGCCGCGATCGCCGCCGCCGACCTGTGCGTCGTCGCCGCCGGCGCAAGAGCCGCTGACCTGCGCCGGGTCGCCGGTGTCGCCGCCGCCGCCAGCGACACGCCCGTCGTCGTGGCCCTCACCATGACCCGCCCGGGGTTCGCCGCCACCGACGAAGCCCGCGACGCGCTCACCGCCGCCGGGATGACCGTCGCCGCCGCCACGATCCCGCTCCGAGAGCGAATCGCCCGGAGCTTCGGCCGGAACCTGACCCCCGCCGCGCTCGCCCCGTTCGCCGCTCTCGCCGACGAGCTCGTCCCCCCCACCAAGGAGAAGTGATCCCATGGCCACCCGCTCGCTCGGCTCGATGGTCACCACCGCCCCCGACGTCGACCCCGACCTCGGCCACATCGACCACCTCGACGCCGCCTTCCGCTCTCCAGCGAAGGAGAACACCAAGCGACTCACCCTCGATGTCACCCCGGAGCTGCACCGCTGGCTGCTCTCCCAGCGGCTCACCCGAGACGTGACCGCTGCTGCGCTCCTCCGGGCGCTCGCCCACCTCGCCGCCGTCGACCCCAAGCTCCTCGACCGGGCCGTCGCCCAAGCCGAGACCGACGCCGCATCATGAGCACCCACAAGTCGCCTGCCCGCCGCCGCCGGGACAACGCCCGCCGCCGCCGGCAGGAGAAGCGGTGGGCGTCGAAGACCAGCGACGTCACCACCCGCACGGCCACCCCCGAGGAGCTCGCCCGGATGCGCGGCGAACCCGAACCCGAACCCGAGAAGGGGACCGACCAATGAACCCCACCACGCTCGCGGCGACGGTGGACCACGTCGTCGCCGTCGCCGCCGCCGCCGGCAAGAAGCTCTCCGAGGCCGACACCCGTGCGGCGCTCATCGACCCGATCCTCGACGCGCTCGGCTGGGACACCCGCGACCTGTCGATCGTGCGGCGCGAGGTGCCGGTGCCCGGCGGCACCACCGTCGACTACGGGCTCCTCGGCGACGACGGCAAGCCCCGCCTTCACGTCGAGGCCAAGAAGCTCGGCGGGCTCCTCGACATCAAGACCGTCGCCCAGACCGTGAACTACGCCAACGGCGCCGGGGTCCCCTGGTGCGTGCTGACCGACGGCATCCGGTGGCGGGTGTTCTGGACCCTTGCCCCGGTGGCGATGGACCGCAAGGGTGTCTTCGACATCAACCTGGCCGACCCGGAAGCCACCGACGCCGACCGGGCCGAGGCGCTCGCCCAGCTCGCCCTCCTCGCCCGCCACCGGGTCGAGGCCGGCGACCTCGATGAGCGAGGCCGCAGCCTGTTCGACGCCGCCGCCATCGGCGGTGTCCTCGACAGCCTGTTCACTGAGCCGCCCGCAGAGCTGGTCTCCCTGGTCGCCTCCCGCCTCGACCACCGCGTTGACGATGACCGGGTCCGAGACGCGC
>JAYRFK010000129.1:0-1803 GCA_041908445.1 Acidimicrobiales bacterium
ACCCACGACCCCCACCAGGTCGACCGCATCGCCGACCGCCGCCTGCGGATGGAGCGGGGCCGGGTGGTCGAGGGCGGGGACGGCTCGTGACCGCCGTCCAGACGGTCGTCCTGCCCGTCGTCCTCGCCGCGTCGTCGTCCGACCCCGCCGGCGACGTCACCTGGGCGGGGCTGGCTGCCTCGCTGCTGCTCGTGATCGTGGCGGTGGGCCTCTCGTGGTGGCGGGGCTACGGCCTGGAGCGCCCCATCCTGTGGGCGTCGCTGCGGGCCATCGTGCAGCTCCTGCTCGTCGGCCTCGCCCTCACGGTGATCATCGACCCGGACGCCCCGCTCTGGCTGTCGTGGGCGTGGGTGGTGTTCATGGTCGGGTTCGCCTCGGTGGTGGTCACCCGTCGAGCACCCGAGGTGCCCGGCCTGCTCCCGATCGCGCTGGCCGCGACCGGCGCCGCCGCGGCGGTGAGCCTCGGCGTGATCTTCGGCTTCGGCATCTTCCCGGTCGAGGGCCGGGCCATCGTGCCGCTGGCGGGGATGATGATCGGCAACTCCATGACCGCCACCGTGGTGGCGTCGCGCCGGGTGGTGGGGGAGTTGGGCGACAAGCGGGCCGAGGTGGAGGCCCGCCTCGCCCTGGGCCAGCCCTGGACGGTGGCGTCCCGCCCCTACACCCGCTCGGCGGTGCGCACCGCCCTCATCAGCCAGATCGAGACCACCAAGGCCGTGGGCCTGGTGTTCCTCCCCGGCGCCATGACCGGCCTCATCCTCGCCGGCGTCGACCCCGTCGACGCCGTGCTGGTCCAGGCGGCGGTGATGTACCTGATCCTCGGCGCCGCGGCGACCACCGTCACCGTCGTCAGCATCGGCCTGACGAGGAAGCTCTTCACCCCCGACCACCGCCTCGTCCGGCTCGCCCGCGAGTCCTCCTGAGGCGCGCTTGTAGGCTGCCCGCCGTGGCGACGAGGCTCGTGATCATCGGCGGGGGTCCCGCGGGCAACCAGGCCGCGACCCAGGCGGCCAAGCTGGGGGCCGAGGTCACCGTCATCGAGCGAGACGTGGTCGGCGGCGCCGCCCACCTGTGGGACTGCATCCCCTCCAAGGCCATGATCGCCAGCGGCGGGGCGCTGTCGCAGGTGCACCAGGCCCAGGGCATGGGTCTCACCGAGGTCACCGCAAGCCTCGACTCCGAGGCCCTGCGCCGGCGCAACGCCGCCATCGAGGCCCGCCTCGAGCGGTCGATCACCGGGCTGCTCGAGAGCCAGTCCGTCCGCCTGATCCGCGGCACCGGCCGCCTGGTCGGCCCCCACGAGGTCGTGGCCGACACCGAGGACGGGCCCATCGAGATCGAGGCCGACGCCATCCTGCTGTCCACCGGTAGCCGCCCGCGGATCCCCGAGTGGGCGCCGGTCGACGGCGACCGGGTGCTGACGACCCGCGACGCCTACCCGCCGCCCACCATGCCCGAGCACCTCGTGGTCATCGGGTCGGGCGTGACCGGCGTGGAGTTCGTCCACATGTTCTCGTCGTTCGGCTGCCAGGTGACCCTCATCGTGAGCCGCCAGCAGGTGCTGCCCCGCAAGGACCCGGAGGTCGCCGCCGCCCTGGAGGAGAACTTCCTCGATCGGGGCGTGAAGCTGCTCATGGGCGCCCGCGCCGAGGGGATCGACGTCACCGACGAGGGCATCACGGTGCTCTGCGACGACGGGCGCCGCCCGACCGGCTCGCACGCGCTGCTGGCGATCGGCTCCATCCCGAACTCCGACCACCTGGGCCTGGAGACCGCCGGCGTCCAGACCGACGGCGGCTACGT
>JAYRFK010000130.1:0-85268 GCA_041908445.1 Acidimicrobiales bacterium
CTCGGGGTCGGCGGCGGGCGCCGGTGCCGGCGTCGAGGGGGCAGGCGCGGCCGGCGCCACACTGGCCGCCGCGGCCGGCGCGGCCGGCGCGGCCGGCGCGGCGGGCGCGGCCACCACGCCGCCGCGCTCGAGCCGCTCCAGGCGCTCGGCGAGGGCGGCGACCGACGTGTCGCTGTCGAGCCGGGTGAGGCGCACGAGGGCGACCTCGAGGGGGATGCGGGGGTCGGGGGCCTGGCGCATCTCGACCAGGGCCTCGCCGAGGACCTCGAGCGCACGGGTCAGCGCCGGCGCGCTCATCCGCGCCGCGTACCCCGCCACGACCTCGCGGTCGGCGTCGGGCAGGTGGCCGAGGTCGGCGTTCATGGAGGCGAGGAAGACGTCGCGGAGGCGGCCGAGCAGGCCCTCGCCGATCAGGCGGGGGTCGCGGCCACGGCGCACGTCGCCCGAGACCGCCAAGAGGGAGGCGCCGGTGTCGTGCTCGGCCAGGGCCTCGACGAGCGCGTCGACGGACTCGGTGCCCTCGGCGACCCCGCCGCCGGCGGCCACCCGGTCGAGCGCCGAGAGGGTGTCGCGGGCGGAGCCGGCGCCCTCCCGCAGCACCTGCTGGAGGGCCTCGTCGGTGACTGCGAGGCCCGCGTCGCCCACCACCCAGGTGAGGTGCTCGGCCAGTTCGTCCGCGTCGAGCAGCGAGAACTGCAGGTGCTGGGTGCGGCTCTTGATCGTCGGCAGCACCTTCTGCGGGTCGGTGGTGGCGAGGATGAACACCACGTGGCCCGGCGGCTCCTCGAGGGTCTTCAGCAGCGCGTTCGACGCCGCGGTCGACAGCATGTGGACCTCGTCGAGGATGTACACCTTGGTGCGCCCCGGCGTGCCGATGGCGGCCCGGCTGATGAGGTCGCGGACGGCCTCCACCCCGTTGTTGGAGGCGGCGTCGAGCTCGTGGACGTCCATCGACGTGCCCGCCTCGATGGCGAGGCACGACTCGCACTCGCCGCAGGGCTCGCCCTCGACGATGTTCTCGCAGTTGAGGACCTTGGCGAGGATGCGGGCGGTCGACGTCTTGCCCGTGCCGCGAGGCCCGCTGAACAGGTAGGCGTGGCTGACCCGGTCCTCGGCGGCGGCGTTGCGCAGCGCCCGCACGACCGGCTCCTGGCCGCGGACCTCGCCGAACCGCTGCGGTCGGTAGCGGCGGTAGAGCGCTTGGTGGGCCATCGCGCCGATGCTACCGCCGGGCGTGGTGGCCCTGGCCGGGCGCTATCCTGTCCCCGCTCGCCCCTCGAGTGTGGCGGCCGGGTCCTGTGCAATGGCGACCCGTGAACCGGGTCAGGGCCGGAAGGCAGCAGCTCTCAGCGGATCTCGCCGTGTGCCGCAGATCGCCTGGCCGTCACACTCGGGGGACGAGCACTGCAGCAACCGGCATTCCTGGAGGGGTGCGAGAGCGGCCGAATCGGCACGCTTGGAAAGCGTGTGTGGGGAGACTCACCGTGGGTTCGAATCCCACTCCCTCCGCCAAGTAGTGCTCTTTCAAACCCCGGCCCCTATGAAGGCGGTCGGGGTTTGTCGTTTCGTCGTCGAGTCGGCGCAGGAGCTCAGCTTCGACCATCTGGGCAAACGGGTCTGCCAGCCTGGTGTAGACGGGTGCTTCGTAGTCGACCTCGATGCGGTCGAACAGCGCCTGGTTCCAGTGCCGGCGTCCCTGCCAGCCAGCCTCCTGGTATGCCCACGAGGCGTTGTTGACCAGTTGGAGTGCGAGGTCGAGGTTGCGGCGGATCGCGTCCGCCTCGATGTCGGCTTCGCGGATGGCCTGGTGAGCTTCACCGAGTTCTCGGGTGATGGCGTCCTGCTTACGCTTCAGGACGTCGACCGGGACGCTGCCGGTCAGGAAGGCGTCGAGGAGCTTGTCGCGCTGGCCTTCGAGGCGCTGGACGCGCTTGGTCTGCCGGGCGGTCTCGCTGGTGGCATGTTCGGCGCGCTCTCGGACAACCGCTTCGAGCCGCTCCCGCAGGTTGGCCTGCTGCCGAGGCGTCAGGAGCACGGTAGAGGCGTAGTAGGCCTCGATCTCGTTCTCGATCGTCTCCACCGGGATGAACGGCAGATCGCACTCGGTGCGCTTCTGGTGGCGTCCGAGACAGAAGAAGTAGTCGTAGGTGCCCCCCTTGCTTCCAGTCGCACGGGTGAAGCACAGGCGACTGCCGCAGCGGCGGCAGTAGATGGTGGAGCGCAGGTAGTGGACATGGGTGCGTTGCTTCTCGCCGGACCGATGTGATTCCAAGATCGCCTGGCTCTTGGCGTAGGTCTCGACCGAGATCAGCGGTTCGTGGTTGCCCTTGGTCTGCATGCCGCCCCAGGTGACGAGGCCGGTGTAGTAAGCGTTGCGCAGCATGCGGCCGACGAAGCTGGTGGTGACCGGCTTGCCGCCCTGGCGGGCGGTCGGCCGCGTGGTCAGCCCGAGAGCAACGAGCGCTTCGGTGAGCGACGAGATGGTGTAGTCGCCAGTGCTGAAGGCTTCGAGGCCCCACTTGATGATCGGTGCCCGTTCCGGGTCGATCTTGACGACGCCGATGTTCTTGCCGTCGACGTTCTCGCGGACGTTGAGGTAGCCGAGCGAGCACTGCCCGGGCGTACCACCCCGCTTGACCTTCTGAGCCATCTTGGCCTTGAGCTCGTTCGACAGGTTGTCGCTGTAGAACTCGTTCACCGCGGCGAGGATGCCGTGGTTGAGCTTGCCGACCGCGGTGCGGTCGATGTGCTCGTTGCACGACACCAGCTCAGCGCCGGCCTGGTGGACGGCGAGCGAGGTGGCGGCGTCATCAAGGCGGTTGCGCGCCCAGCGGTCGAGCTTGAACACGATCACGTAGTCGACGTCTCGCTTGAGTTGCAGGCGTTCCAGCAGCGCTTCGAGCTGCGGGCGGGCTGAGCGCTTGGTGCCGGTGTCGGTGTCGATGTACTCGTCGACGATGTCGGCACCGAGTCTCGCGGCCTTCTGGAAAGCGGCCTCACGCTGAGTCTCGATAGAGAACCCATCGCTACCGGCATCCGTCCTCGCCTGCCTGGCGGTCGAGACGCGTAGGTAGGCCACAGCCCGACGAAGTGCGGGCGTGGCGGTCTGGTCAGACTCGGTAGTGAGCGTGGGCATGGTTGCCTCCTGCTGGTACTTGGAAGATGGTTCGAGGGACCCCTCCGGCGGTGAGCAGTTCGGGGATCAGCGGTCCGTGGTCGGTGCTGCGCTCGTAGCGAGTGATGCGCCGGGCGAGGTCGCTGGGGTCGAGCCAGTCGCCGCTGTACAGAGGTGTACAGCGCGGCTGCGGTTCGGTCAGCCCGATCTGATTCAGCCGGGTGGCCATGGCGGCCTGAGATACGTGGAAGTGCCGGGCGAGGCGATCGAGGCGCTGGGTCTTGGCGTAGGCCCGCTTGACCCACGGCCTGGGCATCAGCAGGCAGCCGGCGAAGTAGTTGCACACCGCCTCGGCGAACGTGTGGCGCTGGTGGGCTGGCAGGTTCTGGTAGATGAGGTCGACGTGTAGGTGGTCGATGATGTGCTTGAGTTCGTGAGCCAGCGAGAAGCGTTGACGGACGAACGGCTCCGATGAATTGAGGTCGACCCCAGCCCGGCTAGCACCACGGATATACGTAGCGTCGCTCAGCGACGACAATGTCGCGTGGCGACAATCGAACCGAAGCGCACAACTGTACAGTTCCGTATACTTAGCTTCACGCGCCAGGTGCATCTGCCTCATTGACAGGGCTGGATTCTCCTGCGACGCTCTGCGCTCCTCTGGTGTCGGGTCATCAGCAGGAAGAGACTTCGACTCAACGTTCAGGGGAGGACGTCAATGGGTTACCACCCGTTCAGGGCAGTGGCGGTGCTTGTGGCGGTGTTGTCGCTGACGGCGACAGCCCCGGTCAATGCACAAGAGGGCCAAGAGGGGAGCCCGCCTGCGCCAGAGTCCAAAGTTGAATCGGGGCAGGTTGGAATCGGCGAACCGGTGCTCGACGACTGGACGGCACGACAGCGGACCTACGAGACCGAGACGGACGGTGTCTACCTGACGGAGCTCTATTCGTCGCCGGTGAACCACTTGGTCGATGGCGAGTGGACGGAGATCGACACCTCACTCGCCGAAGGTGGCGACCTCGGCCTTGAGAGCGTCAGCTCCACCGTTGACGTCAGTGTCACACCCACGAGCGACGAAGGTTCGCTTGCCAGCGTTGTCCTACCCGGGGATGCCAGCGTCCGGTTTTCGTTGCTCGGCGCAGATCAGACGCCAGCGGTCGTTGACGACAGCACGGCCACGTACGAGGACATTCTTCCCAACACTGACCTCCAGCTCGAAGTCCTTCCCGCCGGGCTGAAGGAGACGATCGTCCTGGATTCCCCAAACGCACCTTCGACCCTACCGGTTTCCCTTGGACTTGCAGGGTTTGTCAGCTTCCACGGACGGCGACACCGTGAGCTTCGTCGATAGAGACGGAGATATCCCCATCGTTGTACCGCCCGGCTTCATGGATGACTCCGCGGAGACGCCGGCGCATTCGGACGATGTCAGCTACACGCTTCTCGACGACGGCCTAACCCTTGAAGTATCCCTCGATGAAGCGTGGCTGAACGACCCAGCTCGAGTGTTTCCGGTAATGGTCGACCCCACTCTCGTGTACGCCAACACGAACGACACCTACGTCACAGAGGGAACAACTGCCGACAACTCAAGCAGTCTCGCCCTCAACGTTGGAAAGGGCTTCGCCGGAAACCGGAACCGTGCCTTCCTCAAGTTCAACACGTCAAGCTTCACCGGCATGAACATCCAGGCCGCAACGCTCAATCTCTGGCAGTCTCAGTCCTACGGGGGTTGCAGTGGAGCACCAACTGAGGTCTATCCCGTCATCGGTGCATACCCGTGGGGAACATCGGCAGAGTCGTGGCCGGGACCAGAAACGGATCTGTTCGACAGCTATGGGACAATCACCTCCGGTCTCGGCTACAGCAGCGCCTGTCCCGCCGGCGTCGCTTCGACCGACGTAACGCGGCTCGTACGCGAGTGGGCGGACGGGTCACTAGACAACGCCGGCATCAGCCTCCGGGCTCAGGACGAGACGACGACCTCGCAGTACAAGACATTTGGCTCCGCACAGACCTACGCCCCGCCGAGCATCGACGTCACTTGGAGCGATCCGACGCTGGCGAGCGCACCAGCCGTTCCAACCGAGCTGTCGCCCGCCGACGGCATCGCGACCACGACGACTCCGACCCTATCTGCGCGGTACGTCGACCCGCAGGGCGATGCCGGGAAGCTGACGTTCCTCACCTACGACGTGTACACGGGAGCGTTCCTCGCCTCGTATCAGACCTCAACCCTTTCGTCGAACACGGTCGGATCGATCACTCTGCCTGCCCTGACGCGAGATGTGAACGTGGTGTGGCAGGTCTACGCAACCGACACCGTCCACTCTGCTCGCTCAGCGTACGCTGAGGGAGGCGAGCTCGTCTTCCCGACGATCAGGGCCACCTCGCCCGCAGCCGGGACGATCGTCTCAGGGACCACCGCGTTATCTGCTTCGGTTGCCGCCGGCCAGACGGTCACGTCGCTGGGCTTCTACATCGATGGCGTCCTGGTCGGATCTGACAGCACCGCCCCGTACGGGGTGTCGTGGAATACATCAACCTCAGGCTTTGGTGCCCACGACCTCGAAGTACGAGCCACCGGGGGATCTGCAGATGGCCTGGCGAGTCCATTCGTGGCGCTCTACATCGGCGACCGCGCGGGAGGTGCAGAAGCTGGAGGATCCGAGGCCGCAGACGTGGAGGCTGCGAACCAGTGTGGGACCTCAGGGTACTTCTGCTACTGGGAAGACGGCGGCTACAGCAGCCAGTTCAGGAAGTTCCCATCTGCCAGTTCAGCACGCGACTATCACGACCGCCACTGGAGCGATGGAGACCAGGGCTCGATCAACGACGAGGTGTCGGCAGTCTGGAACAGAAGCCGCGTACGGTGGTTAGTAATCTGGGAGAGCCCAGGCTACTCAGGCCACAGACTCTGTGTAGGCCCTCAAGCCCGGATCGGCGACCTTCAGAACTTCGGAACGTGGGGCATGAATCAGAACATGCAGAACAGAGCCTCGTCTCACCGATATCGTGAGAGTGCGCCCGGCTTTGCTAAGTGTGACCTTTGGGCTGATACGTCGACCGACGACCCATGATTGTCGACGGTGCGAGCGCGACTGCCGAACCTACAGGTACTACTGGCAAAGGAGCCGAGATGAGCCGTTGGGCCTTGATCCTGGGGAGCTGGATCACACCGAGAGTCGTGCTGGTGTTCATGTGGATCGGCGGTCGGCTGGCTGTCTCTTTCGATTCATTCTGGACCGGACTCGCCGGTTTTCTGTTGCTCCCGTGGACGACCGCTGTCTATGCAATCGTTGTCGAATCAAGATTTCCTGGCCAGCACGACGTCTCGGCCCTCGGCTGGTTCTTCGTTGTTCTTGGGCTCCTGGCTGACGTAGGCACGTGGTGGGTGGGCGGTCGGGAGGCTCGCCGCCGCTACAGCGTCAAAGCCTGATCAGTCTCGGCGACACGCACCTTTTTCGTTCGGACATTGGACCTTGCCGAGTCTCTCGGTGACGTCCGAGTTTGAAAGGCATCCCACCAGGCCCGCCGAGCGGACGACCACCGGGGGCGGGCCCCGGTGGCTCGCCGGTCCCGGCCGCCGCCGCTATGCCGGCGTGCTCGCGGGGGCGATGGCGAGGCCGTTGACGTCGTTGCCGCCCTGGTTGACGACGACGCCGGCGGGGGTGACGGCCAGCTCGTCGGCACCGCCGGTGCCGAGGGGCGGCGCCGTGCCCCGGTCGAACGAGTTGTCCGAGACGCGGGCCCGGACGACGTCCGCCGCGGTCGGGCCCTCGACGAGCACCGACCGCTCGTTGGTCGCCGGCCGGACCAGGTTGTTGTCGATCCGGACCCGCTTGGCCCGTCGCACCCGGACGGCGGGGAACACGGGCGTCGAGCCGCCGGCGTAGGGCGCCGGCGGGGGCAGGATCTGGCCCACGCCGGCCGAGCCGAGGCGCTGGTACGAGCCCGCGGCCGGCTGCCGGGTCTGGATGGGGCCGTAGAAGAGGTTGCCCGCCACCTTCACGTCGCTCGCCTTCTCGACGCACACGAAGCCGTTGAGCGTGTCGTTCACGAGGTTCCCCTCGACGAGGACGTCATCGACGGTCTGGTTCGGCACCGTCTGGTCGTCGCCGTTGCCGACCGCGACGGCGTAGGGGGTGCCCGCACCCCAGAGCACGTCGTCGGGTGACGACCCGAACGTGCCGATGCCGTCGAGGTGGTTGCCCTGGATGACGACGTGGCGGGTGTTGCCGCTGCGCTGGTCGGGGAGCACGCCGATGCCGGTCTGGTGGGTGTCCTTGACGGTGTTGGCGCTGACCACGACGCCGTCGGCGCCGAACACGGTGATGCCCCGCGAGCCGCTGCGGGAGACGACGTTCGCCGACACCACCACCTGGCGGCTGAGCCCGGTCTCGAAGTCGGTCGCCGAGCCGCCGCTGACCGCGATGGCGTCGTCGCCGGTGTGGTCCACCCGGCAGGCGTGGACCCGGCCGCCGGTGACGCCCTTCAGGTGGATGCCGTCGATGTGGGCGTCGTGGACGTGGCAGTGGTCGACCATGACGTCGGTGCAGTCGGTCACCGAGATGCCGAAGGCCGGGCTCTTGACCACCTCGACGCCGGTGAACCGCACCCGGTCGGCGAGGTACGCCTGCAACGGGCTCTCACCCGACTCCCGCGGGCTGTTGCCGTCGAGCACGAGGTCCGTCGTGACCGTCAGGTCGCGCACGGCGACGTCGTGGACGCGCTGGCCCGGCCGCGGGTCGTGCAGCCACAGCTTGGGCGCGAAGTCGACGGGCCCGCGGTAGCCCGTCTGCTTGAACAGCAGCGTGGTCACGCCCGTCCCCGCCCCGACGATCTGGAGGCGGCTGAGCCAGATGATCATGATGCCGGTCAAGGAGTAGCGCCCCGGCGGGAAGTAGAGGACGCCGCCGACGGCCGGGTCGAAGCGGGGCACCCACTCCAACGGGTTGGGCGACGACTTCTGGGCGATCAGCGCATCGATCACGGCCGGCATGTCGTTGGTGACCCCGTCGCCGACCGCCCCGTAGTCGCGGACGTTCATCACGCCCGGCCCGCCCAACGTGCCCTCGAGTCGGGCGTCGACCTCGGCCAGCGCCGCCTGCACCGTGGCCCCCTTCACGACCTGGAGGCCCGTGTCGTCGAAGGTCGTCGTGGACGCGGCCTCGGCGGCGGCGGTGCCGGTCCCCAGGATCCAGGTCGCGAGGCCGGTGGCGGCGCCGCCCGCGAGCAGCCCGCGGCGCGTGACACTCCCGGACCGGTCCTGCTCCGCTTCCCCAGCCGCTCCCTCGGCCACCGCGCCGAGCGTACGGCACGCCGTCGTTCCGCCCCCTAGCATCGCGGTCGGTGCGGGCCGCCGGGGGGCGCCCGCCGAACCACCGGAGGCGCGAGCGTGGCCGGCAAGGACAAGTACGCGAAGCGCATGGCGGACCACCTCGGCGAAGCCGTCGACGCCGCCTGCCCGATCACCCGCACCGGCGGGACCATGACCCAGATCGGTGGCACCGTCGGCGGCGTCGTCGGCGCCGGCTTCGGGGCGACCGCCCGCAGCGCACCGTCGGACGTGGAGATCGGGCAGTTCGGTTGGCTGGGCGTCGGCCCCACCCGGTTCACGCTGACCAAGGCGTCGGCGATGGGCAAGCCCACGGGCGAGCCGCTCGCCCAGGTCGACTACACCGACGTCACCGCGGTCAGCCTCACCGAGGGCAAGATCACGCTCCGGGCCGACCTCGACCTCGCCGACGGGCGCCACGTCGCCTTCGAGATCAAGCGCCAGGGTGCCAACAAGGCGAGCGTGCCGGTCGTCGAGTTGCTCCGGGACCGCAGCGGCAGCTGATCCACCCACCCCGTTCGGCGGGACCGGTTCGACGGCCGCCGGCGCGACGACCGGGGACGAGCGGCGCCGGTCAATAGGTCATGTTGCCGATGCCGTCGGCGACCGGATCGGGCGAGCATTCGAGCCATGACCACCACCGAGACCACCCCGACCGCCGGCACCACGGCCCGCACGCCGCTCGAGACCGTCCGGGCGCTCTACGCCGCCTTCGGCGCCGGCGACATGGACGCCCTCCTGTCGCTGATCGACGAGGACGTCGACTGGAGCATCCAGGTCGACACGCCGGGCGGCGAGCTCGTGCCCATGTTCCGCAACGGCGGGGGGCACCAGGCCGTCCTGCACTACTTCGGTGGGGTGGCCGAGCTGGACTGGCACACCTTCGAGCCACGCGAGCTGTATGCCGACGGCGACCGGGTGGTCGTCCTCCTCCACCTCGCCTTCACCCACCGCGGCACCGGCAAGTCGGCCGAGCTGGACGAGATCCACCGCTTCGAGGTGCGCGGCGGGCGGGTCGTCCACTACCGGCCGTACTGCGACACCGCCGCCTTCATCGAGGTGTTCCGCCCGTAGCGCACGGGCGCCGGCATCGCCGACGTCGCCGCCGGCCGGCGCATCGGCCGAGCGCGACCCCGGTGCCACCGCGACAATGGCGGGGTGGAGCGGGCGCGCCTGATCGAGCTGCTGGCCTCGTTGTCGCTCGCGTGCGACGCCGCCGACGGGTTCGCCCCGCAGACCACCGTCCGGGCCGCGCTGCTGGCCGCCGACCTCGCCGCCGAGGTGGGCGACGAGCGCCTGGTCGCCGACGCGCTCTACGGCGGCCTCGTCCGCCACGTCGGGTGCACCGGCTTCGCGGTCGAGGAGGCTCGCCGCTACGGCGCCGGCGACGACGTCGCCCTGCGCGCCACGATGGCCACGGTCGACTTCGCCCAGCCCGAGGACGCGGTCCGGCGCATCAACGCCGGCTTCGCCCCGGACGCCGGCGCCCAGGAGCGGGAGGCGGCCATCGGCAACCTCCTGGGCGACGGCCCCGCCGCCGAGGCCGGCCACCACGCCGCGCAGTGCGACGCTGGCGAGCGCCTCGCCGCCCTGCTCCCCCTGTCCCCGGGGGCCCGCCTCGTGCCCACCGAGGCGTTCGAGCGGTGGGACGGCGCCGGGGGCCCGGCGAGCCTCGCCGGCGACGCGATCGCACTCGTCACCCGCGTCGTCGAGGTCGCGTACCAGGCGGAGCTCTTCCGGAGCCGGGACGGCGTCGACGGCGCGCTCGACGCGCTCGACGCCCGGGCCGGCGGCCAACTCGACCCGGACCTCGTCCGGGATCACCGTGCGTTCCTGGTGGACCGGCTCCGCGCGCTCGGCGACCCGGGCCTCGCCGTGTGGGACCTGGTGCTCGATCGGGAGCCCGCGCCCGTGACCACCCTCTCGGGCGCGCAGGTCGAGCAGGTGGCGCTCGCCTTCGGCCGCTTCAGCGACCTGAAGTCGCCCTGGTTCACCGGGCACGCCGAGCACGTGGCGCGGCTGGCGTCGACCGCCGCCGCCGAGCAGGGCCTGGCGGCCGACGCGGTGTCCCGGCTCCGGGTCGCGGCGCTCGTCCACGACCTCGGGCGGGTGGGCATCGCCACCGGCACGTGGGAGGTGCCCCGACCGCTCAGCCGTCCTGAGCGGGACCGCGTCGACCTGCACGCCTGGGAGACGGCCCGCATCTGCGGGGCCACCCCGCTGCTGGCCGACGTCGCCGCGCTCGCCGGCGCCGCCCACGAGCGCCTCGACGGCTCGGGTTACCACCGCGGCCTCGGGGCGAGCGCGCTCGACGCGCCGACCCGGCTCCTCGCCGCGGCCGACGTGGCCGCCGCGCTCGTCGAGGACCGGGCCCACCGGCCTGCGCTCGACCCGGCCGCGGCGGCGGACGTCCTCGCCACCGAGGTGGCCGACGGACGCCTCGACCGCGAGGCCGTGAGCGCGGTGCTGGCGGCCGCGGGCCGACCGGCGACCCCCGTGCCGTGGCCGTCCGGCCTGTCCGATCGTGAGGTGGAGGTCGTGCGCCTCGTGGCCGCCGGCGCCACGAACAAGGATGTCGCCCGCGCCCTCGGCATCTCGGCCAAGACCGTGGCCCACCACGTCGCCCACGTGTACGACAAGATCGGCACGCGCAGCCGGGCCGGCACCACGCTGTTCGCCTTGGAGCACGGCCTGCTGGGTCCCGGCGCAGCCGAGGGTTAGCGTCGGCGGCGATGGCCGGGACCCCCCTCGACGACCACGCCGCCATGGCCCTGGCCCTGGACGAGGCGCGGGCCGCGCTCGCCCATGGCGACGTGCCGGTGGGCGCCGTGGTGCTCGTCGGCGGCGAGGTCGTGGCCCGGCGCCACAACGAGCGGGAGGCCACCGGCGACCCGACCGCGCACGCCGAAGTGCTCGCCCTGCGCGACGCCGCCGCCGCCCTGGGGCGCTGGCGCCTCGACGACGCCACCCTGGTCGTCACCCTCGAGCCGTGCGCGATGTGCGCCGGCGCGGCGGTCAACGCCCGGCTCGGGCGGCTGGTCTTCGGGGCGCCCGACCTCAAGGCCGGCGCCACGGGCTCGCTCTACAACCTCTGCGCCGACCCCCGCCTCAACCACGAGGTGCCCCTCACCGCCGGCGTGCGCGCCGACGAGGCCGCCGCCCTGCTCACCGCCTTCTTCGCCGAGCGCCGCGGCGGCTGATCAGCCGACGCGGACGAGGGCGGTGCGGACGACGCTGCCCGGCAGGAACATCTTGGCGGCGTCGTCGATGGCGTCCTGGTAGTCCCGGTGGGCGTCGCGGGCCATCGCAGCCTCGTCGGTGGCCGCCGGGCTCTCGTGCACCGCCCGCCAGGTCACCTGGCCGAGGGGCCCGTAGGCGTCGACGAGGAACGCGACCGGCGCCCCCGTGACCGCCCCGTAGAGCTCGGCCACCTCGATGCCCCAGGTGCGCACCGCCTGGATCTGGCCGGGTCCGGGGATGCCGGTGACGAGCTCGGCGACCGCCCCGATCGGCGGCCGGGCCGTCGCGGCCGGGTCCGTGACGTGGACGACCTGGCGCAGTGCGTCCTCGTAGGGCGCGGTGGCGAAGTCCTGGCCCATCTCCGCGGCCTGGAGGAACCCCCGGTTGCCGGCGACCTTGCCGATCTGGTCGGTGAGCTCGGCACGGGAGGACACGAAGGTGTTCCACGCGACCGTGCCACCGGGCAGGCCGAAGCTGCCGGTCCAGAGCGTGACGTCCCAATCGCCGGCCTCGTTGGCCTTCTCCATCATGGCCAGGGCCCACTCGACGGGGCGGACGGGACCGCCCCCGAGGGTGAACGTCCGGGAGAACAGGTACTGCCCGGTCACGCCTTCATGGTGCCACAGCAACGGCTTGGGGCCGAATGGGGGGTGCCGGATAGCATCGCCCCCGGAAGGTTGCCAGAGCGGACGAATGGGACGGCCTCGAAAGCCGTTGTGGCCTCCGGGTCACCGTGGGTTCGAATCCCACACCTTCCGCCGGAGAATTGCGAGCGCCCCGGGGCCGAGGCCCCGGGGCGCCGTCGCGTCCGGTCGAGGTGCGCCGGGGGTCAGCCCGCCGCGGTGGTGTCGGTGGTGCCGCCCGCGGGGTCGCCGACCTCGATGCTGAAGTTGGCCTGGTCGCCGTCCACCGAGGTCACGGTGATGGTCACCGGGTAGACGGTGTCGTCACCCTCCACGGTGAGCTCGCAGTCCATGGTCTCGTCGACCTCGGCCTTGAGGTCGCCCGGGCAGGAGACGTCGGAGGCGGCCTGGCCGGTCTGCTCGGCGATCTGGGAGGAGGCCTCCTGCTCGACGTCGGCCTGGGACACCGACTTCTCGCTGCTGCACGCCGCGAGGAACAGGCCGCCGCCCACGAGGAGCGCGGCGAGGAGGAGGTTCCGGATCGTCCGCATCGGCCCACCTTAGGGGGTTCTCAGCGTGCTCTCAGGGGACCCTCGTAGGGTCCGGAGCCATGCGACGGCGGATGGTGGTGCTGGTGTCGGGCGTGCTCGGTGCGGCGGTGCTGGTGGCCGCCACCGGACCCGGCGGGACGGGCGCGGTGGGCGTGGCGTCGGCCGGCTCGGTCACGACCGTGGACCTCACGAACCTGCCCATCGGCACCGCGGTCACCACCACCCCGCAGGTCGGCGCGGTCGACTCGTGCCAGACCACGTTCGGGGGCGGTGGGGCCTTCGCCACCGGCGACTGGATCCACGAGGACGGCACCTTCGACCTCACCGCCAAGCCCCGGGTCGACGGCCGCGTGATCTGGCCGGCGTCGAGCTCGACGGGCTTCGGCCGCACCGGCGCCACCCGGATCGTGTCCACCAACGACCTGCCCGAGCACCCGACCGGGGTGTTCCCGATCGCCTCGACCGACGACGCCTACCAGTTCGACCGCAACCCCAACTCGATCCGGGCGGTCGCGCTGAACATGTCCGTGCCGACCCGGCCCGGGATGGCGGCGACGCCGGCCTGCCTCGGGCTCGGCCGCATCGGCATCCTCGAGAGCGGCTCGGCGCTGTTCGACGCGCTCGACGCCATGGGCCGCGACGCGGTGGCCCACGAGATCCAGGACGGGTGCGACGGTCACCCCCAGCAGGCCGGCGCCTACCACTACCACTCGATCTCGTCGTGCATCGACGACCCCGCCACGGGTGCGCACTCCGAGCGCCTCGGCTACGCCGCCGACGGCTTCGGGATCTACGGGCACTTCGGCGAGGACGGCGAGACCCTCACCAACGCCGACCTCGACGTCTGCCACGGCCACGTCGGGCTGATCGACTGGGACGGCGTCCCGCGGGTCATGTACCACTACCACGCCACCTGGGAGTACCCGTACACGGTCGGCTGCCTCCGGGGGACGACCCTCGCCACCGCCCCGTTGGACTGCAACCTGGCCCCGCCGGACGAGGACTTCGGCGACGTGGCCGCCACCGCCTCCTACGTCGACGCCGTGGACTGGGCCTCCTGTCACGGGCTCGTCACCGGCACGTCGTTCCGGCCCGGCGACGGCCTCACCCGCAAGGAGGCGGTCGTGGTGCTGTGGCGGTTCCTCGGGTCGCCGACCGGCGCGCCCGACGCGAGCTACGCCGACGTGGCCGCCGGCGCCGGGTGGCACGACGCGCTCGACTGGGCCGTCGACGCCGGCGTGCTCGCCCCCACCGGCGCCCGGTTCCAGCCGGCGAAGGCGCTCACCCGCAAGCAGCTGGTCGCCGCGCTGTGGCGGCTCGTCGGGGCGCCGACCGGGGACCCCGACGCCGCCGTGAGCGATGTGGCCGACGGCGCCGGCTGGCACGACGCCCTCGACTGGGCGGTCGCCCACGACGTCGTCGCCCTCTCGGCGAGCGGCGCCTTCGGTCCCACGGCGACCGTGAAGCGCAAGCAGGCGATGACGTGGCTCTCGGCCCTGGCCACCGCCGAGGAGGTGTGGGCGGGGTACGACGGCACCCCGCCCGACACCCTCCGTCAGGGCTGAGCGAACGGCGTCAGGACAGGACGCTCGCGGCGGGGGCGGTCGACGGCAGCGCCGGCAGCCCCTCTTCCTCCTCGCCACCCTCTTCGCCACCTTCGCCGCCTTCGCGCTCGCCGGCCGGCGTGTCGTCCCAGGTGGCCTTGGCCCCGCTGTGGCCCACCTCGTAGGTGACCCACACGTTGCCGAGCGAGGCGACGATCGCGAAGGCGATCACGAGGGGACCGACGATCTTCGTCCAGCCCGGCGCCTCGGGGAGGGTGCCGTCGGCGACCTGGGCGTCGAGGCGCTTCTTGTAGTGGAAGAACAGCATCACCGCGAGCGCGGCGACGAACAGCACGATGACCCAGGGCAGCATGCGCTCGGCGAGCTCGGCGTGGCGCTCGGCCAGCTGGCTCTCGTCGACCCGCTCCTCGAGGTTCTCGCCCGAGCCGGTGGCGAAGGGGATCATCACCAGGCAGAAGGCGGCGAAGCCGACGGTGATCCAGCCGACCTTCTCACGGGCGGCGGGCCACACCGCGGACAGGAACAGGCCCAGCGCGGTGAGCGGGACCATCACCACGACCGCGTGCACGATGAGCGGGTGCGCGGGCAGCCCCATGAGGTTCGAGATCTCGATGTTCATGGGCGTCACCTTCCCCCTCAGCGGGGAAGGTGACGCTCAGGCGCAACCCAAGTGTTGGTTAAGTCCTCACTCGGCCGCCGGCGCGCCGAAGGCCCCAGCGCCCCGGAGGGCGGCGATGCGCTCGGCGTCGTAGCCGCAGACCTCGGCCAGGAGTTCGTCGGTGTGCTCGCCGGCGGTCGGGGCCATGGTCGGCACCGGGAGCTCGGCGCCGACGACCTTCACCGGCAGCGGCGTCTGGTCGGCGCCCACCGCCTCCTTGGGCAGCCAGGGCATGCGCTCCTGGAACTGCGGGTCGTCGGCGATCGTCTGGGGCGTGTTCACCGGGGCCAGCGGCGTGTTGTGCTCACCGCCGAACTCGAGCCACTCGAGGGTGGTCTTCGTGCGGAAGATGTCGCGCAGCTCGGCCCGCAGCGCGGTGTTGCCGACGGCGTGGTCGGCGTACTTCGAGCCCGGATGGGCCTCGAAGAGCTCGGGGCGCCCGACGCCCTCGCAGAAGTTCTTCCAGAACTCGCGCTCCGACGCCATGAAGAGGACGTGGCCGTCGGCGGACTCGTAGATGTTGTAGCGGACGCCGTCCTTCATGCCCGCGGTGCCGGGGGCGCGGCGCACGTAGTCGTCGGACGGGTTGCCGGTGACCTCGCTCTCCGGGCGCTCGTAGGCCCGGTAGGTCTCGGAGCGCAGCCAGTCGATGGCGGCGGCGGCGTCGGACTGGGCGATCTCCATCTGGAGGCCCTCGCCGGTGGCCCGGGCGTGGACGACGCCGGCGAGGATGCCGAGGGCGCCGAACACGGGGCCGGCGTTGATGCCGATCGAGACGTGCTCGGGGATGTAGGTGAAGCCGTCCTCGTCGACCGCCGGCTTCACGATGCCGGCCCACGTGTCGTAGGCGATCCCGTGGCTCGGGTAGTCCTTGTACGGGCCGGTCATGCCGTAGCCCGAGATGGTCATGAACACGATCCGGGGGTTGATCGCCTTGAGGTCCTCGTAGCCGAGGCCGCGGCGGGCGAGGCCACCGGGGCGCATGGCCTCGACCACCACGTCGGCGTCCTTCACGAGGTCGCGGAAGACATCGGCGCCCTCGTCGGTGCGCAGGTCGAGTGTGATGCTGCGCTTGCCGCGGTTCGAGTGCAGGAAGAGCAGCGAGGTGCCCTCCACGATGGGCCAGGTCATCTGCCGGCCGTAGTCGCCGGCGGGGGGCTCGACCTTGATGACGTCGGCGCCGAGGTCGGCCAGGGCGGTGGTGATGGCGGCGGGGCCGAGCATCGAGCACTCGATCACGCGGACGCCGGCGAGGGGGGCGACCGCGGCGGGGGTGGTGTCGGACATGGCCGCCGATGGTAGAGCCGGCGCCTCCCGCCGTCCCCACCCGGTCGGCCCTCCGGACGGCCCCTCAGCCCACGACGATGGTGAAGGAGTCCTCGGGGTGGAGCGTGCACGCGCCGCTGAAGCGCCCGGCCCGGTCGAAGCGGTGCACCAGCGTCGAGCGGGGCGTCACCACGAAGGGGCCGACGTCGTGGATGCGGTCGTCCTCGTTCTCGACGCGGACGACGTCGTTGACCTCGATGTGCAGTTCGCGGGGCACCAGGGTCACGTCCTCGCCGGCGTCGATGCGGGCACCGGTGCCGGCGGGGATGGTGATGACGTGGGTCTCGCCGCCGCCCTCGGGCCCGACCGTGAGCCAGACCCCGACCACGGCGAGCACGACCGCGAGGCCGACCACGGCGAACCCGGCGATGGCGAGGGGTCGCCGACCGCGCCGGGGCGGAGCCTCCGCCTCGGCGCCGGCGGCGGCGTCCTCAGGGAGCGTCATCGCGGACCGGCACGGTGATCGTGCGCTCGCCGGCGTTCTCGAAGGTCAGGGTCACCTCGATCTCCTGGCCCGTCTCCAGCGGCGCGACGAGGTCGATGAGCATGATGTGGAAGCCACCCGGTTCGAGGGCCACGGTCTCGCCGGCGGGGAGGTCCACCGAGTCGACGGGCTGCATGGTCATCTGCCCCATGCCCGCCGGCGCGGTCGTGTCGGAGGTGTCCGTGCCACCGCCCATGCCCATGGTCGTGTCGGAGGACGACTCGTCGGCCGGGACGGTCTCGTGGATCTCGACCGTGGCGGCGATGTCGGCGGGCACGCCGGCACTGACGAGGGCGTCGCCGTCGGCGCTGGTCAGCTCGACGTAGACCGCGCCGTAGGTGGTGTCCATCGGGCTGGTGCGGGCCCACGGGTTGGCGATGGTGAGGCCGTCCTCGTCACTGACCACACCGTCGGCCGGCGCCGCGGTGGTGTCGGTGGACGCGGTGGCGACGGTGGTGTCGCTGCTCGACTCGTCGCCGTCGCTGTCGCTGCCGCAGGCGGCGAGGCCGGCGACGAGCGCCAGCGCGGCGAGCAGGCCGACGGCGAGGCGCAACCGGTGACGGGGGGTGGGGGTCATGTGGGGTCTCCTCCCAGGGTCAGGCCCGCTGGCGTTCCAGCAGGACCTCGAGATCGGCGGCCATGGCGTCGGGCTCGGTGCCGAAGGGCCACTCGACGAGCACCTGGCCGGTGTCGTCGATCACGTAGGTGATCGCGCTGTGACCGACCTCGACCCGGCCGTCGTCCTGGTGGACCACCGAGGACGACGCCCCGAAGGGCGCCTCGATCTCGGCGAGGCGGTCGAGGTCGGGCTCGCGCAGCGCGTGGTAGCGGTCGAAGAACGAGCCCAGGTAGTTGCTGAGCTTCGGGCCGGTGTCGCGCTCGGGGTCGACGGTGACCATGGCCACGTCGACGGCATCCGCGGCGGGTCCGACCTGCTCGAAGGCGGTGCGCAGGTCGGCGAGGGTGGTGGGGCAGATGTCGGGGCAGCTCGTGTAGCCGAAGTAGGCGACCAGCAGCTCGCCGGGCGCCGCCGCCATCGTGAAGTCGCCCCCCTCGCTGCCAGTGGTGGCGTCGGGGACGGTGACCTCGCCGACCTGCAGGGGCTCGGGGCGGGTGATGCCCGACAGCTCGGGGTCCTCGCCGGCGAGGGTCGTCGCGCTGGAGTCCGACGAGCCGCTCCCACAGGCCGCACCCAGCAGGCCGACGCCGGCGGCGAGGGCGGTGACCAGTAGGAGGGCCCGCCACGATCTCGTTCGACTCACGTACTGGTGGTCGCTCGGATCCCCCGTCGAGTTCCCGACGGCGTGGCTCAGGTGGTGCGGCGCAGCGGCAGGGGTCCCGCGGCCTTCGGGGTGCTGATCGCGAAGTTGCTGTAGATGCGGGTCACCTCGGGCCAGGTGCCCAGGTGCTCGCGGGTGAAGCGGTCGTAGTCCCGCAGGTCCCGGCAGACCACCTCCAGCAGGAAGTCGGACTCGCCGGAGACCACGTGGCAGGCCACCACCTCGGGCAGGGCGAGGATCCGCTCCTCCATGCGCTCCTGCGTGTTGCCCCCGTGGCGCTCGACGGACACCTCGACGAACACGGTGAGGTCGAGGCCGACCTGCTCGCGGTCGACCACGGCCCGGTAGCCGCTGATGATGCCGGCGTCCTCCAGGCGCTTCACCCGGCGAAGGCACGGCGACGGGCTGAGGCCGACCCGGTCGGCGAGGGCCACGTTCGAGAGGCGCCCGTCGGCCTGCAGCTCCTCCAGGATGCGCACATCGACGGCGTCGAGGGGGATGGTCGGCATGATCTGACTCTATATGCGCTTTTGAGGGCAGAAGGTTGCGTCCTCGGCGGCGGGGCGCGCAACATTCGCAATCCACCACCGCGCCGGTCACGGCACACTGGACCCATGACCGACGCCCCCGCCTTCGACCTCCACCGCACCGCCGATTGGCTGGCCACCCAGCAGTTCGCCGACCTCGACCGCCGCCACGCCGAGCTCGTCACCCTCGTCGACGCCGCTGCGGTCGCCGCCGGCGCCCCGGCCGCCCTCCGCCCCACCGCCGCCGACCCCACGCCGGCGCTGGTCCGCCTGCTGAACCACCACGCGGCCACCCTGCACCAGCGCGAGCGCTTCGCCGCCTGAGCCGCATCCCGATCTCCCCGCCGACGGGGGTGGTGACGCCGAGCGTCGCCGCCCCCGTCGTCTTTTTCCCACCGGGGCGACGGGCACCGGCCCGTGGCGGCGAACCACCTGCGGCGACCCGGTGATTACGCGATTACATCCCCTAGGCTGCCCGGCGTGAGGATGCCGCCGCACATGATCGTGGGTGCCGACCCGACCAAGATCGCCGGCGCCACCCTGGGTGAGGGCCTGATCCGGCGGGTCTGGCAGTTCGCCAAGCCCTACAAGGCGCTGCTGGTCGGGTTCATCGTCGTGATCGTGGCCGAGGCGGTCATCGGCCTGCTTCCCGCCCTGCTGATCCGGCGCATCATCGACCAGGCCATCCCCCAGTCCGACCGCACCATGGTGTCGGTCGCCGCCGCCCTCATGGTGGGTGTGGCGTTCGTCTCGGCGGGCCTGTCACTGGCCGAGCGCTGGTGGTCGTCGCGCATCGGCGAGGGCCTCATCTTCGACCTGCGGGTGGCGCTGTTCGACCACGTGCAGCGCATGCCCATCGCCTTCTTCACCCGCACCCAGACCGGGGCGCTGATCAGCCGCCTCAACAACGACGTGATCGGCGCCCAGCGGGCGGTCACCGGCACCCTCGGCTCGGTCGTCTCGAACGTCGTGGTGCTGGTCACGACCCTCACCGCGATGTTCATCCTCCAGTGGCAGCTCACCCTGCTGTCGCTCGTGCTGCTGCCGCTCTTCCTGCTCCCGACCAAGCGGGTGGGCCGGCGCCTCCAGGCCATGACCCGCGAGCAGATGGACCTCAACTCGTCCATGAACACGACCATGACCGAGCGCTTCAACGTTTCGGGCGCCCTGCTGGTCAAGCTCTTCGGCCGCCACGACCAGGAGGCCGGCGACTTCTCGTCCCGCGCCGGCCGGGTGCGCGACATCGGGGTGCTCACCGCGGTCTACAGCCGCACGTTCATGATCGCCCTGGCCCTCGTCGGCGCCGTCGGCACCGCGCTCATCTACTGGCTGGGCGGCCAGCTCGTGATCTCGGCGTCGATCACCATCGGCACCCTGGTGGCGCTCGGCACCTACGTCGCCCAGATCTACACGCCGCTCACCAGCCTCACGAACGCCCGGGTCGACCTCATGACCGCCTTCGTGTCGTTCGACCGGGTCTTCGAGGTGCTCGACACCGAGCACGCCATCACCGAGCGCCCCGGCGCCATCGACCTGGTCGAGCCCACCGGCGAGATCGCGCTCCACGACGTGTGGTTCCGCTACCCCGCCGCCACCGACGTCTCCCTCGCCTCGCTCGAGGTGAACACCGGCCACGAGGGCCCGCTCAGCGGCGAGGCGTCGGCGCCGGTGCTCAAGGGCGTCACCGCCACCATCCTCGCCGGCAGCCTCACCGCGCTGGTGGGCCCGTCGGGCGCCGGCAAGACCACGCTCAGCACGCTGGTCCCCCGCCTCTACGACGTGACCGAGGGCTCGGTCACCATCGACGGCCACGACGTGCGCGACCTCACCCTCACCAGCCTGCGCGACGCCATCGGCGTGGTCAGCCAGGACCCACACCTCTTCCACGACACCGTCGGCGACAACCTGCTCTACGCCCGGCCCGACGCCACATTCGACGAGGTCGTCGCGGCGTGCCGGCGGGCCCAGATCCACGACGTGATCGACGCGCTGCCCGACGGCTACGACACCGTGGTCGGCGAGCGGGGCTACCGCCTGTCGGGTGGCGAGAAGCAGCGCCTGGCCATCGCCCGCATGCTGCTCAAGGACCCGGCCATCGTCATCCTCGACGAGGCCACCAGCCACCTCGACTCCGAGAACGAGGCGGCGGTGCAGGACGCCCTCGAGGAGGCCCTCGCCGACCGCACCTCGATCGTCATCGCCCACCGCCTCTCCACGATCCGCGCCGCCGACCAGATCCTCGTGATCGACGACGGCCGGGTCGTCGAGCGCGGCACCCACGACGAGCTGGTCGACCTCCCCGGCGGCCTCTACGCCGACCTCTACCGCACCCTGATCCGCGGCGACGTCGTCGGCGAGCCCGCCGAGGCCTGACCGCCGCCGCTGCCGCTACAGAGCCCCGTCGAGGTCAGCGGGGGTGGAAGCGCAGCCAGGTGGCCGTCATGGTCGCGCGGGTCTTGCCGTCCGCGGCGAGCTCGGCGCGCACCACGATCTCCTGGTCGGAGACGCTCACGGGCTCGGCGACGAGATGGACGGGCATCGCCAGCGGCGAGGGGCGCAGGAAGCGCACCTCGAAGCCGGCGGTGATGAACGGGATCGGGGCGCCCGGGTCGGGCTCCCATCCGCGCTGTGCGGACTCCCACAGGACGACGGCCGCGGTGTGGCAGTCGAGCACGGTGGCGATGATCCCGCCGTTAAGGAAGCCGAAGCCGTTGTCGTGCTCGGGGCCCGAGGTGAACTCGGCGACGGTGCGATCGCCGTCCCGGTAGCTCCGCAGGTGGAAGCCGTCAGGGTTGGCGTGCCCGCACCCGAAGCAGGTGATCCCCGGGTAGAGCGACTCCTGGATGCTCTGCGCCCGCGGATCGGCGACCTCGCCCGGCGGCCGGCCTGTCGGTCCTGCACTCGCCATGGTGCCCTCTCGCTCGGTCGGATCGACGCCGCCCGTCCGCTCGACCGTACCGCTGCCGACGACCGTCCGTGGCGGCCACCCACCGCTCGGCGACCGGTGGGCCGAAGCCCACTCGGGCGACGCCGGCGCTACACGCGGTCGCGGAGCCAGGCGATGTCGTCCTTGCGGCCGTCGTCGCCGGTCTCGCAGATGACGGGGGCGCCGGCGGTGCGGACGACCTCGACGAGGGCGTCGGGGTCGACCTGGCCCTGGCCCAGGTGCTCGTGGCGGTCGCGGCCCGAGCCGTGGGGGTCCTTGGAGTCGTTGCAGTGCACGAGGTCGATGCGGCCGGTGATGGCGAGGAGGCGCTCGGCGGCGTCGATCATGGTCTCGCCGGCGGCGTGGGCGTGGCAGGTGTCGAGGCAGAAGCCGATGCCGAACGGGGCGATGTGGTCCCAGAGCCGGGCGATGGTGTCGAAGTGGCGGGCCATCGCGTGGTCGCCGCCGGCGGTGTTCTCGAGGTAGATCGGCACCTCGGACTCGATGGCCTGGAGGCCCTTCACCCAGCGCACGAAGCCCTCGGCCTCGTCGTCGTCGGCGGTGACGTGGCCGCCGTGGACGATGACCGCGGTGGCGTTGATCTCGGCAGCGGCCTCGCAGGTCTGCTGCAGGATCTTGCGGCTCGGGATGCGGATCCTGTTGTTCGGCGAGGCCAGGTTGATCACGTACGGGGCGTGCACGTACACCGGCACCGGCGAGCTCCGCAGCGCCTCCGCGTCGGGGTGCGGCGGCGGCTTCTTCCAGCCCTGGGGGTCGCCGAGGAAGAGCTGCAGGCAGCCGGCGTCCTCGGCGACGGCGGTGCCCAGCGGGTCGTCGGGACCGACGTGCGCACCGATGGGGAAGGCGGTCATCCCCTGACGCTACCGCTCGTTCTCGACGCAAGAGCTCGTGTTCTGAGGGGGCTCTTGCGTCGAGTTCAGCCTGGGAGTCGGCGAGCGAGCGCCGCTTCGGCGTCGTGCACCAGTTCGGCGACGACCTCCCCGGCCGGGCGCACGTCGTGGACGAGACCGCCGCCCTGGCCCACCGGCACCGCGCCCCGCTCGATGTCGCCCAGGCGCAGGCCCCGCTCGGAGGCGCCGTCGCCTTCGAGCAGTTGGAGAGGGAAGCCCCGGTGCTGACCCCCGGCCTCCTCGAAGGCGGCGACGGCGGCGTTGGCGAGCACCCGCATGGTCTTCCCGCTGAAGGCCCGGGTGACCACCGTGTCGGTCACCCCCATGGCCAGTACCGAGGCGCGGGCCCGCTCGTGCAGGGCCGCCTCGGGGGTGGCCAGGAAGCGGGTGCCGACCCACGCCGCCTCACAGCCGAGCACCAGTGCCGACGCCAGCGTGGGCCCGTCGACCACGCCGCCGGCCGCGACCACGGGAACGCCGACCTCGGTGACGCACGACCGCCACAACGGCAGCGAGCCGATGGGACCGGTGTGCCCCCCGGCCTCGGCGCCCGACGCGATCACGGCGTCCACCCCGTCCCGTTCGAGGCGGGCGGCCTGCGCGGGTGTCCCGCAGAGCGCCAGCACGCAGATCCCCGCCGCGTGCATCCGCTCGACGAACCGGGCGGGCGATCCCAGCGCGGCGACCACCGCGGTGATCCCTTCTCGGCAGCACACGTCGACGAGGGCGTCGACCCGCCCCGGTTCGAGGACCGCGGCGATCTCGGCCAGCAGCGTGTCGCCATCGGGCCGGTCGGCGAGCTCGCGCTCGACCTGCGCCCGCAGGCCCGGCGCCACGTCGACCAGTTCCGGCGGGAACACCAGGTCCACCCCGAAGGGCCGGTCGGTCAGCGCCCGGACCTCGGCGATCTCGCGGGCCAGCACCTCGGGCGACGACGCCGCCGCGCCCAGCACGCCCAGCCCCCCGGCGGCCGACACCGCGGCCACGAGCGGGGGCCGCGCCACGAGGGCCATACCCGCCTGGAGGACGGGTGCCTCGATGCGGAGGCGCTCGGTCAGCCGGGTCGCGAGCGGGCTCACCGGGAGCGGCGTCGTGCGCCGATGGCGTGGCGAGCCATGCGGGACAGCTCGTCCACGACGTGCTCGCGGTCGAGCTCGGCGGCGTTGCTCCCGAACAGCAGCGGCCCCAGCACCGCCGCCGACGTGACCATCGAGATGATGGCCCGCACCGCGAACTCGGTATCGGTGTCGTCCACCCCCCGGGTGCGCATCGCCTCGTTGCCGACCGCGGCGAGCTCGGCCAGGCGGTCGAGCAGGGGGCGGCCGTCGCCGACGGGCGCCAGGATCTCGGGCTCGTACTCCGCCGCCGCCAGCAGGTCGACGATCAGTCGCCGCCGGTCCATGGCCAGGTCGTAGAGCCGCCCGACGAACTCGCGCATGTACTCCTCGTCGCGCGAGGTCTCGTCGGCGTGGGCGCCCCAGCTCGACGCGAACTCGCCGAGGAAGTCGTTGAAGGGCTGGAGGCTGGCCTCGGAGAAGAGGCGGCCCTTCGACCCGAAGTGCCGGTAGAGCATCACCTCGGGGACCCCCGCCGCCGTGGCGATCTCGCGGGTCGTGGTGGCCGCGTAGCCCTGCTCGGCGAACAGGGCCGACGCGGCGTCGAGCAGGAGCTGGTGGATCTCGTCGGGTGTGCGCCGGCGAGCCTTCGCGGAGCCCGCCGCGCCCTCAGAGGCCATGCAGGTAGCCGCCGTCGACGGCCATGACCTGGCCCGTGATCCACGACCCCGCGTCGCTGCACAGCACCAGCGCGAGGCCCACCGGGTCGGTCGGGTCGCCCAGGCGGCCGACGGGGTAGCGCCGGACGCCCTTGGCCTCGGCCTCGGGGTTGGCGTCGAAGAACGCCGCCACCACGCCGTGGCGGATGGCGCCGAGGGCGATGCAATTCGCGGTGATCCCGTCGGCGGCCGTCTCGGACGCGATCCCGCGCATGAAGCCCATCGCGGCCGCCTTCGCGGTCCCGTAGACCACCTGGCCCGGCTCGCCGGTGCGGCCGGCGTCCGAGACGATCGTGACGATCCGTCCCCAGCCGGCGGCCTGCATCGGCGGCAGGTAGGCATGGGTGATCCGCATCACGGCGTCGACGTTGAGCGCCATCCACGGCACCCAGTCGTCAGACGTGGTGGTCACGAACGGGGCGGGGAAGGCGAACCCGGGGGGCACCCCGGCATTGTTGACCAGGACGTCGACCGGCCCGGTGGTCTCGACCATGCGGGCGATCGCCTCGGGGTCGGTGACGTCGGCGACGACCGGCCGGGCGACGCCGGCGCCCGCCTCGCCGCCCCCGCCGGTCAGCGCCGCCACCGCCTGCTCGGCCCGCTCGGCCTCGAGGTCGTTGACCCAGACGTCGGCGCCGGCGGCCCGCAGCCCCCGGGCGATCTCCAGGCCCACGCCCTGGCCGGCGCCGGTGACGAGGGCGGTCCGCCCCGCCAGGTCGATGCGGCTCACGATTCCTCCTTCGAGGCACCCGCGGCGGCGGCGCGGAAGTCGGCGGGCCGCTTCTCGAGGAAGGCGGCGGCGCCCTCGACGATGTCGCCCGAGCGGGTGAACCAGCGGGCCAGCTCGGCCCCGTGCAGGACCGACGACCACTGCTGGTCGAGCACGGTGGACAGCGACAGCTTGGCGATCCGCAGGCTCTGCGGGCTGAGCGCGAGCAGCTCGTCACACCAGCGGCGCACCTCGTCGTCGAGCTCGTCGTCGGGCACGACCACGTTGGCCAGCCCCATCTCGACCGCGGCGGCGCCCGAGTAGGTCCGGCAGAGGAACATGATCTCCTTCGCCCGCTTGAGGCCGCACACGATCGACAGCAGCTGGGTGCCGCCGGCGGCGGGCACGCTGCCGACGCGGGGCCCGGCCTGGCCGAAGCGGGCGGACTCGCCGGCGATGGTGAGGTCGCACAGCAGGTTCAGCTCGTTGCCCATGCCGATGCACGATCCCTGCACCCGCCCGATGACCGGCTTGGGGCAGAGGCGGAAGGCCTGCAACCAGTGCAGCGCCACCTCGACCGGTGGCGGTTCGATGTTCACCGAGCCGTCCGGGCCGGGGACCATGTTGAGGTCGCCGCCACCGCAGAAGTGGCCGCCGGCGCCCGTCACCACGACCACGCCGACGGCGTCGTCCCGGGCCGCCACGTTCAGCGCATCGGTCAGCTCCTCCAGGGTCTGACCGCGCATGGCGTTGCGGCGCTGGGGCCGGTTGATGGTGACGGTGGCCACGCCGTCCGCCACCTCGTAGAGGAGGTCCTCGTAGGTGGGGGACCCGCTGCTCATGCGCTCGTCGGGCACTGCCGTCACCGTCCTTGCCACTGGGGCTCGCGCTTCTCCAGGAAGGCCATCAGGCCCTCCTGCCGATCGTCGGCGGTGGCGAGCAGGCCCAAGGCACCCGCCTCGGCCCGCAGTCCGCCGGCCAGGCTCGACTCGGCGCCGGTGGCCATCGCCTGCTTGATCAGTTGCACCGCCAGCGGGGAGTTGGCCGCGATGCGCTGCGCCAGGCCGATGGCCGCCCCCAGCCAGTCCTCGGCGACCTCGTTGACGAGGCCGAGGTCCAGTGCCCGCGCGGCGTCGATGATGTCGGCGGTGAACATCAGCTCGGCGGCCCGGGCCGGCCCGACGAGACGGGGCAGGCGCTGGGTGCCGCCAGCGGCGGGCAGCATCCCGATCTTGGCCTCGGGCAGCCCGAGGCGGGCCGTGGGCGACGCCACCCGCAGGTCGCAGGCGAGGGCGAGCTCCAGGCCGCCCCCGAGGGCGAACCCCGAGATGGCGGCGATGGTGGGCTGCGAGAGCCCGGCGATGGCGTCGAAGGCCCCGGTACCGCCCCGTACCTCCCGCCACAGGTCGACGCCGGTCATGGTCGCCATCGCCGGGCCGCGCTCCTTCAGGTCGGCGCCGGCGGAGAACACCGCCTCGTGGCCGGCGAGGACGACGGCGCGCACGTCGGCGCGGGCGCCGAGCGCGCGGGCGGCATCCTCGAGCTCGTCGAGCAGGCCGGCGCTGAGCGCGTTGCGCTCGGCGACCCGGTCGATGGTGAGGATGGCCACGGGGCCCTCCTCACGCAGGGTCATGTCGGACACGGCGTCTCCAGTCGTGCGGTCGTGGGGATGGTCGGGTCATGTGGCGGTGGCGTCACCCGACGCGCCGATCGCGGTCGGCCCAGTGGGGCTCTCGCACGATCCGCCGCAGGGGCTTGCCGTTCGGGTTGCGGGGGAGCGGCTCGTCCACGAAGGCGAACGTCCGTGGCGCCTTGAAGCCGGCCAGGCGCTCGCGGGTCCACGCCCCCAGTTGCTCTTCGACGGCGGTGCGGTCGGCCTCGGTGGCGTGCAGGCGGACGACGGCGTGGACGGCCTCGCCGAAGCGCTCGTCGGGGACGCCGACGACGATCGCCTCCGCCACCGCCTCGTGGGCCATCAGCGCGTCCTCGACCTCGCGGGGGTACACGTTGAACCCGCCCGAGACGATCATGTCCGCCTTGCGGTCGACGATGAACAGGTAGCCGGCGTCGTCCAGGTAGGCCACGTCACCGGTGTGGAGCCAGCCGTCGGCGTCGATGGCCGCGGCGGTCTCCTCGGGTCGCCGCCAGTAGCCCGCCATCACCATCGGGCCCCGCATCCACACCTCGCCCGGCTCGCCGGCGGGGAGGTCCACGCCGTCGTCATCGACGATGCGCACCTCTACGTGCAGGCTGGGCCGGCCCGCCGACGCCAGCAGGGGACTGCCGACCACGTGCTCCTCCTTGAGCAGGTGGGTGTCGCCCCCCACCGCCTCGGTGAGCCCGTAGCTCTGCACTAAGACGGGGCCGATGACCTCGAGGCACTCGGCCAGCCGGTCGGGGGCGATGGGCGAGCCGCCGTAGAGGATGGTGCGGATCCGCGACAGGTCCACCGGGTGGACCTTCAGCATCTCGACGAGGAAGTAGATCATCGTGGGCACGAGCAGCAGGAAGGTGACCTGCTGCTCCTCGAGGGCGTCGAGCAGCTCCTCGGGGTCGAAGCCCCGGTGCAGCACCTGGCGGCCCCCGCGGTAGAGGAACGGGTACGAGAAGCCGCCGCTGGCGTGGCTCATGGGGCCGACGTGGATCAACACGTCGTCAGGTGTGATGCCCACCTCGAGCAGGGTGTGGGTGGTCGACGCCAGCCAGTTGCCGTGGGTCTGGAGGGCGCCCTTGGGGCGTCCCGTGGTTCCCGACGAGTACATGATGGCGGCGACGGTCGACTCGTCGAGGTCGGCGGGCGGCGTGGTCGGGTCGGCGGCCTCCAGCATCGCCTCGTACCCGGGACCGGTGGCGATCACCTCGGCGCCGTCGGGCAGGGCGACCCCCTCGAGCAGCGGGGCGTACTCGTCGCTCACGATGAGGAGGGCCACGTCGGCGTCGGTGAGCTGGTACTCGATCTCGGGGCCCGCCGACCTCGGGTTGACGTACGTGCGCACCAGGCCGGCCTTCAACAGCCCGTAGGTCGTGTCAAACCACTCGAGCCGGTTGCCGAGCAGCAGCGCCACCCGGTCGCCCGGGGCGAGGCCACGCGCGAGCAGCGCGTTGCCCAGCCGGTTGGCCCGCTCGTTCACCTCTCGGAAGCTGGCCTGGCGGTCGCCGTCGACCACGGCGCAGCGCTCGCCGTGGTTGCGGGCCGCTCGTTCCACCAGTTCACCCAGATGCATCGGAGGCGTGCTCCTCGGTCGGGGCGGCGCCCAGGGCGCCGCCGGTCAGGTAGGTCCGTTCGATCTCGTCGAGCCGCCCGCGCAGGTCGTCGGCGTCGCCCTCCAATGCGCAGCGGCCCCGGCGCAGCACCATGGCGCGATCGGCCAGGTCGAGGGCCAGGCGGGCGTGCTGCTCGACCAGCACCACGGCCATGCCCCGGTCGGCGGCCCCCCGCAGTTCGACCAGCAGGCGGTGCACCATCCTCGGCGCCAGCCCGAGCGAGAGCTCGTCCACCAGCAGCACCGCCGAGTCCGCAGCGAGGGCCCGGGCCAGCGAGAGCATCTGCTGCTGGCCGCCCGAGAGGAGACCGGCGCGGCGATGGCGGTGCTCGGCCAGTTCGGGGAAGAGCGCCAGCGCCCGCTCGGGGTCGCCGCGGCCGAGGCGCAGGTTGTCGGCCACCGTCAGCCGGTGGAACACCGAGCGCTCCTCGGTGATCAGGCCCATCCCCCGCCGGGCGCGCCCGGCCAGGCTCGCAGTCGTGGCCCGACCGCGGAGGCGGACCTCGCCACCGAGGGCGGGCAGGGCGCCGGCCAGGGCCAGCAGGGTGGTGGACTTCCCCGCCCCGTTGGCCCCGAGCACGGCCAGGATCTCCCCGCGCCCCACGTGCAGGTCGAGGTCGTGGACGACGGGCCGCCGCCCGTAGCCGGCCGTCAGGCCGCGCGCCTCCAGGACGACCTCGGCGCCGGGCCCGGGCACGCCCGCGCCGGTCATGTCGCCCCCGCCCCGACGAGCGCCTCGTCGCCCAGGTAGGCCGTGACCACGGCATCGGACGCCAGCACCTCGGCCGGCGGACCCTGCCCGATCACCCGGCCGAAGTCGCACACCACCACGTGGTCGCAGACCGCCGCCACCAGGTCGACGTCGTGCTCGACGAGCAGCACGCCGAGGCCGCGCTCGTCCGCGAGCACCCGGACGAACCGGCCCAGCTCGCCCGTCTCCGCGGCGTCGAGGCCGGCCGCGGGCTCGTCCAGCAACAGCACCGCGGGGGCGCTCGCCACGGCCCGGGCCATGGCCACGAGACGGCGGCGCCCGTAGGGCAGGTCGCCCACGGGCACGTCCAGCTCGTCGGTGAGACCCAGCAGGTCGACGGCCCAGGCGGCCTCGGCGCTCAGCGCCGCCCGCCCGGGGCGCACCAGGCTCGAGCCGTAGCCCGCGGCATCCCAATGGTCGACCGCGGTCTGGAGTTGGTCGCCGACCGTCATCGCGTCGAACAGCTCGAGCGACTGGAACGACCGGCCGACGCCGAGGCGGGATCGCCGGTGCGGGCTGAGACCGTCGAGGGGTCGGCCGCCGAGGCGCACCGACCCCCCGACGGGGCGCACGAACCCGCTGACCGCGTCGATCAGGGTGGTCTTGCCGGCGCCGTTGGGGCCGATGAGCCCCACCACCGTCCCCGGCGCCACCGTCAGGCTCACGCCGTCGAGGGCACGGACCCCACCGAAGGCCACGGCCAGGGCGTCGACCACGAGTGGCGCCGGCACCCGCGACGGCCGCACGGCGTGGGCGGAGCGGCCCTCGGGAACGCTCGCCCGTCCTGCCGGCGGGTGCGATCGGCGGCGCCGGCGGAACAGGCCCGCCACCCCGTCGGGCGCGATCAGCAGCACCACCACCACGAGCACACCGGCCACGACCGGCACCCAGCCGGAGGAGTCGGGGAACGTCTCGCTGGCCACCCCGTTGGCGGCGAGCGTGCCACCGCCCAAGGCGCCTGCGAGGTAGCCCATGCCCCCGACCACGGTCTGGCTGACGACCGCGATGGACTCGAAGAGGCCGAACTCGGTGAAGATCACCTGCGGGAAGCGGAAGGCGGTGAGGATGCCGCCGATCGCGGCGATGGCGCTGGCCAGGGCGAACGCGAAGAGCTTGGCCAGGCGAACGTCGATGCCCAGCGCCGCCGCCGCCCGCTCGTTGGTGCGCATGGCCAGCAGGCGGCGTCCGGCGCGGCCACGACGCAGGTTCGCGACCACCGTCCCGACGCCGATCGCGCCGGCCAGCACGAGCAGCGCGTAGCGCTCGGGGTGGTCGACCGAGCTCAGGTCGACGCCGAACAGGCGGAGGTCGCCCACCACCGTGCCCGTGTACCCGCCGGTGAGATCGGGGTTGAGCAGGATCGTGCGCTCGATGGCCAGGGCCAACCCCAACGTGGCCACCGCCAGCGCCAGGCCCCGCGTCCGCAGCGCCGGAAGCCCCACCAGGATCCCGATCGGCACCGCGGCGGCAACGCCGACGACGATCGCCAGCTCGTACGGCACCCCCGCGGCGGCGACGAGGCGGCCGGCCACGAAGGCGCCGAGGCCCGCCATGGCGTACTGCGCCAGTGACACCTGGCCGGCGTACCCGGTGATGACCAGCACCGACACCCCGATGATCCCGGCGATGAGGCTGGTGGTCAGCGCCGCCACCCAGTCGCCGTCCAGCGTGAGCACGGCCGTCGCGAAGACGACCGCGGCGACGGCGGCCAGCACGCCGACGCGGCCGGATCCGACCCGGGCGGGCCGTCCCGCGGCGTCGCCCCGCTCGGGGAACGGGTGCCCGCTCAGGGCGAGCACCACGAGGATGACCAGGAACGGCACCGACTTGGAGGCACCCGGGAAGGTGACGAAGCGCGACAGCTCCGACTCGGCGATGCCGATGGCCAGCGCGCCACCCAGGGTGGCGAGGAACGAGACGAAGCGGCCGACCAGCGCCGCCGCCAGCGCCGGGATGACGAGCAACGACAGCTCCAGCATCGACAGCCCCACGACCGGGGCGATGAGGACGGCGGCGAGGGCGGCCAGCGCCGTGCCGATCGCCCACGTGGTCGTCGCGACGGCGTCGGGCGACCAGCCCAGGGCGGCGGCCGCGCGGGCGTTCTCGGCCACGGCCTGGGTGGCGATGCCGAACCTCGTCCAGCGCGAGAGGCCGGCGAGGACGAGGGTCGCCGTCACCGCCAGGGCCGCGAGCAGGAGGCGGTCGCGACCGATCGTGACCCCGAGGAGGTCGAGCGCCTGGTCGGGCAGCATCCCGTCGACCAGTTCGAGGTTGGTGCCCCGGAGCTCGAGCACCAGTCCCTGGACCGCGGTCAGCAGCCCGAGGGTGGCGATCACCCGAGTGATCGCCGTGGCCGACCGCAGGCGGCGCATGATCACCAGGTGCACGGCCGCCCCGCTGACCCCAGCCAGCGTCAGCGCGCTCACCAGCGCGAACGCGGTCGGCCACCCCCACGTGTCCCGCAGGAGGAAGAACCAGAGCGCGCCCACCGCACCCAGCGCCCCGTGGGCGAAGTTGAGCACCCCGGAACCGCGGTACACGAGCACGAGGCCCAGAGCCGACAAGGCGTAGACGGCCCCGGGCCCGAGCCCGAGCAGCGCGAACTGCAGGACATCCATGGGACGGTCGCTACTCCGCCAGCGGTTCGAACGGGTTCACGAACTCACCGGTCAGGGGGACCGTCGCGCCGTCCTCGACCTGGTTGAACAAGACGTGGGTGTTGAACGTGCGCTCGAAGGTCGGGATGCCGACGAGCGGCTCCTGGAAGGAGAAGGGTGGGATGATCCCGAGGTCGATCTCGCCCAGCTCCTCGAGCGCGGCCGTGATCGACGGGCCGGTCAGGTCGGAGGCCTCGGCCGCGGCCAGGGCGAAGATCTGGACCCCCGCCCAGGCGTTCACGGCGACGTCGTCGTAGGCGAACTCCTCACCCGAGGCGTCGAAGTCGGCGACGACGTCGGCCATCTCGTCGTACTCGTCGGACACGGGCAGGAAGAAGCTGGTCAGGTAGACGCCTTCGGCGTCGTCCCCCAACTCCTCGACCGAGGTGGGGTCGAGGGCCGCCTGGGGCGCGATCAGGTCGACGTCGGCGCCGGCCTGGCGGGCGGCCACCACGAAGCGGGTGGCGTCGGCCGTGGTGAGCGCGATGGCGACCGCCCCGACCCCGTCGGACGAGGCCGCCACCGCCGTCGACAGGTCGGGGGTGTTGGGGGCCACGGGCGTCTGGTTGGCCACCGTGCCGCCGTTGGGCTCGCTCCCCAGGCCAACGGCGCCGGCGGCGAGTTGGCCCCCCTCGATGTCGACGTAGGCCACGCCCACCTCGTCGACCCCGATCTCGGACGCCAGCGCGCCCATGGCGACCGCGTATCCGGCCGTGCCGAGGGTGATCGGGTACGCCGCCGGGCTCTGGAAGTCGACGCCGCCGACGCCGAGGTTGGCGATGCTCGGGATCCCCGCCTCCTCCAGCACCGGCAGGTACGCCGCCCCCTGGGTGGTGGTGCTGCCGATCACCGCGGCGAATTCCTCGTCCACGGCCTGGCGGGCGCAGGCCGCGGCGGCGTTGGCGTTGCGCTCGGCGTCGCACAGTTCGATCTCGACGGGGCGGCCGTCGATCCCGCCGTCGCGGTTGATGCCGTCGGCCGCCGCCTGGGCGCCACCCTCGAGGTTGGAGAAGTCCTCGCCGAGGCCCTCGACGTCGGCCAGGGCCATCAGCCGGACCGGCTCCCCGGTCAGGGCGTCGGCCGGATCGGCGGCGTCGGTGGTGTCCGGCGCCTCCGTCCCCGACGAGCTGTCGCCCTCGTCCCCGCCGTCGTCGCTGCTGCACGCGGTCAGCGCGAGCACGAACGCGATCACCACCAGAAGCGTGCGCTTCTTCATGCCGATTCCCCCCCGGATGTAAGTGACGCTTACTTGATGTTAGTGATGCTTACATCAGCCGTCAGACAACGTCAAGAGGCGAACCCGGGCGAACTCGAGGCAAGGGCGCGCGGCCGGCGCGCGCTAGTGCCTCGAGAACGGCGGGGCGAGGGGGATGGCCTGGCCGACGCCGCTGCGGAGTTGCGTCGGGATGGGGTGGTCGCCGGCGCCGGCGAGCAGGTCGTCGCAGCGGGCGGCCACGCCCTCGACCGCGGCCGCGTCGGAGGCGCGGCCGAGGGCGAGGGCCTCGTCGAGCAGGGCGCGCTCGGCGGGGCCGAGGAGGGCGAGGTCGTCGGAGACGATGGCCATGCCACCGGACACGCCGACGGCCAGCGCCCACGCCCGGGCGGCCTCCGGCGAGAGCTGGGTCTCGGAGGTTCGCAGCATGATGCAGTCCGGGTCGTTCAGCCAGAGGCGGCGGTGGAGGAACGAGCGGGCGAGGGTGGAGCGCCACGCCCCCTTGGTCGCGGGGCTGACCTCCTCGTAGCCGGGCATCGCGAACTCGTCGATGCGCTCCCACGAGGGGGACACGTCGGGGCCGATGCGCATGCCGTCGACCACGCCGACGACCGAGCCCAGCGGGCAGCCGCAGGCGAGGATGAAGGTGTCGTCGCCGGCGCCGCGGCGGATGGCCTCGTAGCCCCGGCGCACCCGCTCGGCCGGCGTCGCCGTCGGGTCGTGCCAGCGGCCCCGGTCGAGCGCCGGCGCACAGGTGAAGTCCAGCTTCAGGTAGCGGTAGCCCATGTCGACCAGCGCGGCGGCGGTGTCGGCCAGGTGCTGCTGCACCTCGGGGTGCGTCGTGTCGAGGGTGCCCTGGAAGCCGTCCCAGTCGGGGTTCCACCAGCCCATGAGGAGGTCCTCGTCGGTGCCGGCGAGGGTGACGTCGCGGGCGGCCCACTCCGGGTGGGCGGACAGCACCGCCGAGCGGGGGTGGGCGATGAACGGCGCCATCCAGATGCCGGGCGTGTACCCGGCGCCGGCGATGTCGGCGGCCAGGCGGTCGACGCCCGACGAGAACTTGTCGTTGGTGACGAGCCAATCGCCGATGGCGGCCTGGTAGCCGTCGTCCACCTGGAACACCGTGAAGGGCCAGTCGCCGGCGAGGGCCAGGTTCGACCGCACGTGCTCCTCGGTGAGCGAGTGGAAGTAGTGGTACCAGCTGCACCAGCCCGCCTGGAACGGGGCGTCGACCCGGGCGCCCTCGGCCCGGCCGGTCTCGGCCGCCCAGCCCTCGAGCAGCTCGACGACGTCGGGCCCCTCGTCGACGACCACGTCGTGGAGGTCGCGGGAGTCGCCGGCCGGCAGCGTCGCCCCGCCGAGGAACGCCTCCGCGACCACCTCGACCGTGCCGTCCCCGCCCGCGGCGCGGCGGACCCGGAGGGTGCCCTCGTGGGTCGCGCCACCGACGAAGCCGACGAGGTGGGCGGGGTCGTCGCCACCCACGGCCCGGAACGCGGTCACCTGCTCGGAGCGCACCTCGCCCTCGGGGGCGATCGCCGGGTTCGCGTGGTGCACCCGACGGGCGAAGTCGATGATGTCCTCCATCATCGGGTCGCCCGCCTGCGTGCGGGACGGGTCGACGTGCTCGCCGAGGGTCACGGCGCCCGTCGGCGACCACGACTGGTAGCCCTGCTGGAACACCCGGACGGGCCCGGCACCGACGGCGCCGTCGAGGCGCAGGACGAGGCGCACGGCGGTGACCGCCGCCCCCGCGTCGCCCTGGTTGGCCACCGACCAGGACCACCGCCCGGGGCCGGCCTCGCGCACCGTCACCTCGAGCGCCGGGCTCGCCGGCACGACCTCGGTCCGCAGCACCGTCATCGTCATGGCGACCGTTCTAGTGCGACCGGCCGATGGAGTCGTCAGATCCAGGGACGCGGGTCCGACAGCAGCGCGACGAGCTCCGCCGCCGGCGCGGGCCGGGAGAAGAAGTAGCCCTGCACCACGTCGCACCCGAGCTCGTGCAGCACCGCGAGCTGCGACTCGGTCTCCACGCCCTCGGCCACGACGGTGAACCCGAGGGACTGCCCGAGCACGATGGCGGCCGAGATGATGGCCCGGTCGGGCGAGCCCGGCCGCTCGAGGCCGGCCACGAAGGACTGATCGATCTTGAGGTGGTTGGCCATCGGGAAGCGCCGCACGTAGTCGAGGGTGGCGTAGCCCGTCCCGAAGTCGTCGATGGCGAAGCCGACCCCGGTGTCGCACAGCTGGCGCAGGGTCTCGACCAGGCCGAGGCCGGCGGCGAGGGCGGACTCGGTGACCTCGAAGCAGAGCCGGCGGGGCGAGATGCCGGTCTCGTCGACGACCCGCGCCACCCGCTCGAGGAAGTGCTCGTCGGCGAGCTGGCGCACCGACAGGTTGACCATCATCGTCAGGTCGGGCACGAGGTCGCGCCACGCCGCCAGCTGCCGGGCGGCGACCTCGAGCACCCGCTCGCCGAGGGGGACGATGAGCCCGATGTCCTCCGCGGCGGGGATGAACTCGGCCGGCGACACCAGGCCGTGGCCGGGACGGTCCCAGCGGGCGAGGGCCTCGACGGCGATGACCGCACCGGTGCGGACGTCGATGAGCGGCTGGTAGTGGACGACGATCTGGTCCTCGGCCACGGCGAGGTGCAGCTCGCGCTCGAGGTCGAGGCGCTTGACCACCTGGCGGTGCAGGTCCTCCTCGAAGACCTCGTAGCGGGACCGGCCCCGCTCCTTGGCCCGGTACATGGCGGCGTCGGCGTTGCGGACGAGGGACTCCGCCTCGTGGGCGAGGTCGCCCACGGTGCTGCCCCGGGATCCCGTCGCGGTCCCTGCGCCGCCGCCGGCCAGGGCGATGCCCACGCTGGCCCGGACGAAGACGGTGGTGTCGTCGAGCTCGAAGGGCGGCTCGAGCTCCATGGCCAGTCGGGTGGCGACCGCGGCGGCACCGGCCTCACCGTCGACGTCTTCGCACACCAGCAGGAACTCGTCCCCACCGAAGCGGCCCACGGTGTCGCCCGCCCGCAGGGGCCGGTGGAAGCGGGTGGCCACCTGTTGGAGGAGGCGGTCGCCGGCCGCGTGGCCGAGGCTGTCGTTGATCACCTTGAAGTCGTCGAGGTCGATGAAGAGCACGGCCACGGTCGTGCCGAGACGGCGGGACCGGGCCAGCGCCTGCTCGATCCGGTCGAGCAGCAGGGAGCGGTTGGGAAGCCCGGTGAGCTTGTCGTGCAGGGCTTCGTGCTCGAGGGTGGCCTCGAACTCGGAGCGCTCGAGGGCGATCGCGGCGAGGTGGGTCGCCCGCTCGAGCAGCACCTGCTCGTCCGCCGACGGTCCCCGCGCCTCGGGCAGGTAGACCGCGAGCGCACCGAGGAGCGCCCCGCTGCCGGGCGCGTTGAGCCGCATGGCCCAGCAGGCCTTGAGGCCGTGGGCCACCACTTCACCGCGGGCCGGCGCCCAGCGGAAGTCGGTCTCGATGTCGTCGTAGATCACCGCGGCCGGGCCGGGGGCCCGCAGCGAGCGGCCGAGCGTGGACGTGCCCGGCACGGCGTCGATGGCCGCGATCACCGCCGGCGGCATGGACGGCGCCACGCCGATGCGGACGTGGCCGTCGCCGTCGAGGCGACCGATCGAGCACACCGCCTCGGGGATCCGGCTCTCGAGCAGGGCCACGACCGCCGCGAGGGTGTCCTCCACCGGCAGGCCGCGGGCCACCCGCTCGAGCAGGCCGCTCTGCTCGGCCAGCAGCTCGGCGACGGCCCGATGGCGGGAGATGTCGCGACAGTTCAACGCGATGCCCCGCACCGACGGCAGGTCGAGGAGGTTGGTCGCCATCACGCTGAGGTGGCGCCAGGTCCCGTCGGCGTGGTGGGCCCGCAGCTCGGTCGGGGTGCGGGCCGCGATGCCGCGCACCTCCTCGCCGAAGTGCTCCATGACCCGCGCCAGGTCGTCGGGGTGGACGAGCTCGAAGCAGCTCCGGCCGACGAGCTCCTCGGGGGACAGGCCGAGCACGTGGCGCAGGGCCGGCCCGGCGTACGTGACGATGCCCTCGCCGTCGGTCTGGATGAGGACGTCGTCGGTGTTCTCGATGATGGCGCGCGCCCACTGCTCGGTACGGCGCAGCGTCGCCTCGGTGGCGGCCACGTCGGAGACGTCCCGGAGGATCCACAGCTGGCTGGTCGGCTCGCTCCAGAGGGTGACGTACTTGGCCTCCACCACGAACGGTGTGCCGTCGCGGCGGTGCAGCGTGAGGCGCTGGTGCACCGGGATGCCCTGCTCCATGGCGTCGAGGAGCTCGTCGACGAGCGCCCCGTCGGTCTTCGGCCCGATGAGGCAGCCGGGCGACCGGCCGAGGATGTCGTCGGCGAGCCAGCCGGTCAGCCGCTCGAACGCCTCGTTGACCCACAGGACCGCGTGCAGGCCGCCCGGCACCGCGGTGGCGACGAGCAGGGCATCGCTGACCTGGGCGGCGGCGACGTGGAAGGCCTCGGCTCGGACCGCGGCCATCGCTCGGTGGTCCGAGCGGGCGTCGGGGAGGCGGGCGTCGCTCATCCGGCGTCGGGCCCGCCCGGAGGCGGGGTGGTCGGGTCGGCGGTCGGGTGCACGTGGGGGTGGGCGTGGGCGTGGCCGTGGGAGTGGCCGGCGCCCGCGCGCTGGTCCAACCAGCGGCGGAACCCGGCGGCGTTCGAGTGGATGCCGTTGAGGGTCTCGAGCTTCTCCCGCAGCGCCGGGTCCACGCCGTCGAGGTCGGCCGCGAACTCGGCGTCGAGGGCGGCGGCGATGTCACGGTCCTCCCGCCACGCCGCCTCGGCCACCTCGGCCCAGCGCCGCAGGATGTCGTGGGCCTCCTCGAGGATCTCGCCCGGGTCGGGGACGAGGCCGAAGTGGGCGAGGGCGATCCCCGCCGGCCGCCGCTCGGCGAAGCGGTCGAGGCTGTGCAGCGCCTGGTCGAGGTCGAAGTCGGGCGGTGGCGTGGCCGGCCGCAGGATGCCGGCGTCGGGGAGGCGCACGCCGACGGCGTCGCCCGCGAAGAGGATGCCGCTCTCGGAGTCGTGCAGCGCCAGGTGGTGCTTGGCGTGGCCCGGCGAGTCGACGGTGGTCAGGGTGCGCCCGCCGCCGATGGCGATGGCCTCGCCGTCGGCGAGCACGTGCACCCGCTCGGCCGGCGTGGGGTCGAGGCGGCCGTAGAGGGAGTCGAGCAGGTCGCCGTAGACGGTCGCGGCCGAGGCGACGAGGCGGCTGGGGTCGACGAGGTGGCGGGCGCCCCGCTCGTGCACGTAGACGGTGGCGTTCGGGAAGGCCCGGACCACGTCGCCCACCCCGCCGGCGTGGTCGAGGTGGATGTGGGTGACGGCGATCCCGGCCAGCTCGGTCGGGGACACCCCGAGGCCGTCGAGGGCGGCGAGGAGCTCGTCGACCGAGCTCTGGCTGCCGGTCTCGACCAGCACCGGCGCCGGTCCCTCGATCAGGTAGCCCGCGGTGACGCGCTCCCACCCACCCAGCAGGGTGTCGATCTGGCGCACCCCGGGCCCGATGAGGACGTCGGCCATCCGGGCAGTTTTCCACAGGCGGGGCCGCCCCCGGCCCACGAGGCCCCGTCAGGCGAGGCGGAGGCCGGCCGGGAGGGCCAGGCGGTGGGCGGCGAGCCGGTCGGCGTCGGCCAGCAGGGCGGCGGTGGCGTCGTCCGCCACGACCCGGCCCTCGTCGAGCACCACGGCCCGCGGGCAGAGCTCGAGGGCGTAGGGCAGGTCGTGGGTCACCACGACGAGGGTGAGGTCGAGGTCGGCCAGGACGGCGGCGAGCTCGCTGCGCGACGCCGGGTCGAGGTTGGCCGACGGCTCGTCGAGCACGAGGGTGGTCGGCCGCATGGCCAGCACGGTGGCCACCGCCACCCGCCGGCGCTCCCCCACGCTCAGGTGGTGTGGGGCGCGGTCCACGGCCGCGCCCATGCCGACCGCGTCGAGGGCCTCCACCACCCGGGCGTCGACCTCGTCGGGTTCGAGGCCGAGGTTGGCGGGCCCGAACGCGACGTCCTGGCGGACGGTGGGGCAGAACAGCTGGTCGTCGGGGTCCTGGAAGACGAGGCCGACGCGGCGGCGGATCTCCCGCAGCGCCGCCTTGTCCGCGGTGTCGAGGCCGTCGACGCTCACCCGCCCCGCGCTCGGCGCCAGCACCCCGTTGAGGTGCAGGACGAGGGTGGTCTTGCCCGCCCCGTTGGGCCCGAGCACGGCGACGCGCTCGCCGGTCGCCACCGAGAGGTCGACACCACGGAGCGCCTGGCGGCCGTCCGGGTAGGCGTGGTGGACGCCGGCCAGCTCGACGCCCACGTCAGGCCACCCCGGTCAGTGCGGCGGCGGCGCCGGCCACGGCCACCGCGGCGAAGGCGGCGGCGGGCGCCCAGGTCAGGGGCCCGGATGCGGCCACGGCACCGCTGCGGGCGGTCCCGGCGGCCGGCCAGTGGCCGTCGAACCCCCGGGCGGCCATGGCGACCTGGACCCGCTCACCGCGCTCGAAGCTGCGCACGAAGGTCGCGCCGGCGGTCCGGGCCACGGAGCGGGCCTGCCAGAGCCAACGGGGGTCGTCGCCCCGCGCGACCCGGGCGATCCGGAGGCGGCGCAGGTCGTCGCGCAGCAGCCCGCCGTAGCGGGCCATGAACCCGGCGATGGCGCACAGCGCCGCCGGCACCCGGAGCCGGCGGAGGCCGTCGAGCAGGTCGGGCACGGGGGTCACCTCGACGAGCACCACCGCGACGGCGACGCCGAGGGTGCCCTTGGCCACGATGCCCCACGCCGCCCACAGGCCGGGCACGGAGAGCGACAGCGGCCCGAGGTCGACCTGCGGCCCGGCGGCCACGAGGGGCAGCGCGGCGGCGAAGGCGAGGAACGGCACCTCGATGGCGAGGCGGCGCACCAACGCCGGCGGCCGCAGCCCGGCCAGGTGGGCGACCACGCCCACCGCGACGGCGTCGAGCACGAAGACGGCGATCGCCGTCGGCGGCGTGAGGACGACCCCCAGCACGAAGGCCAGCGCGGCCAGCACCTTCACGGACGCCGGGAGCGGCCGGAGCCGATCCGGCTCGGGGCCGAGACGGGCGGCGGTCAACCCGCCGGCGACGAGTGCCACCACCCCGAAGGCGACGGCCACCCCGGCGAGGCTGCCGGCGAGGTCGGACCCGAGCACCGCCGACCCGATGGCGGCCGGCGCCGCCGCGATCCCGAGGTCACCCGCCACCCGCTCGAGGCCGTCGGGCGCGGTGCTGGCCCACGGTGACAGCCCCACCGCCACGGCCGTGGCCAGGCCGAGCCCGAGGGGGACGAGCCACGGCGCGCCCCGGCCGGCCGGGACCGTCCGGGCGCCGGCGACGAGGTCGGGCCGGTGGGCCAGGACCGCCGCGACCACCAGTGCGGTCAGGACGCCCTCGCCGACGCCGATGAGTACGTGCACCGACACCATGGCGGCGAGCACCGCCCGCAGCGACACTGGGGCCGTGCCGCCCACGGCGAACTCCGCGGTGAAGGCCACGGACGAGAGCACCACGGAGCACCCCGCGGCGAGCCCGGCGGCGAGCGGGAGCGAGCGGTCCGAGCGCAGCACCGAGGCCCGCACGGCGCGGAAGACGACCCAGGCGCCGAGGCACGTGACGAGGGCCATGTTCACCACGTTGATCCCGAGCGCGCTGAGTCCGCCGTCGGCGAAGAGCAGGCACTGGAGCACCACGACGACGGTGAGGCACAGCACCGCGAGCCACGGCCCCACCAGGACGGCGGCGAGGGCGCCCCCGAGCAGGTGGCCGCTCGTCCCCGCCGCCACCGGGACGTTCACCAGCTGGGCGGCGAAGACGAAGGCCGCGGTCAGGCCGGCCAGCGCCGGGCCCCGCTCGGCGAGCTCCTCACGGGTGCGGCGCAGCGCGACGCCGACGCCGCCCACCGCGACCGCGGCGGCGGCCAGCGACGTCGGCGCGTCGAGGAAGCCGTCGGGCACGTGCACCCACCCGTCGTAACGCAGTGGCTCCGCTGTTGCAAGCGCTTCGCAACAAGCGGCGCGGTCGTCAGCCGGCGGCGCAGTCCCGGCAGCGACCCGTCAGCACGAGGTGGTCGGACACCACGAACCCGGTCCCGGCCTCCACTGCGGCGGCCAGCGCCGCCACCGCCTCGGGCCCGACCTCCTCCACCCGCCCGCAGACCGAGCAGCGGAGGTGGTGGTGGGCGCCGGCGACGAGGTGCCAGGCCGCGGCCTCCCGACCGGTCTCGGCCCGGTCGGCGGCGCCCACCGCCTCGAGGGCCTCGAGCACCCGGTAGACGGTGGACTGGTTCACGTCCGGGGCGTCGGCCTGCACCCGGGCGGTGAGCTCGTCAGCGGTGACCGCCCCGCCGGCGCCGACGAAGGCGGCGACGATGGCCCGGCGGGCGGCGGTGCGCCGGCCGCCCTCGGCGGCGAGCAGGTCGAGGAGGCGCTCGACCTCGGCGTCGCCGCCCCTGGCGCCCGCGGCGTGCCCGGCCATGGGGCGATCATCGCACGCCGGTACCCTCCGCCTCCGGGGGCGGATCACCAGAGAGGGGACGCCATGAGCGACACCTGCACCCACCTCGACCCGGGGGCCGCGGTGACGCCCTCGAGCGACGGCTGCGAGGACTGCCTGGCCTCGGGCGGCCGCTGGGTCCACCTGCGCCTCTGCATGACGTGCGGGCACGTCGGCTGCTGCGACAGCTCGCCCAACCGCCACGCCACCGCCCACTTCCACGCGCACCCCGACCACCCCGTCGTCCGTTCGTACGAGCCCGGCGAGGACTGGTGGTGGTGCTACGCGGACAAGCTCGCCTTCGAGGTGCCGGGCGCCCCGCCGGCCCCCTCGCACCCCTGACCCGCCATGGCCGTCGAGCTCAACCACACCATCGTCTGGTCGGAGGACCCCGAGGAGGGCGCGACCTTCCTGGCCTGGGCCCTCGGCCTCGACCCGCCGCGGCGTTGGGGCCCGTTCCTGGTCGTGGAGGCCGACAACGGCGTCTCGCTCGACTTCCTCCCCAAGGAGCACGACGGCCCGGTCGTCTCCCAGCACTACGCGTTCCTCATCGGTGAGGAGGAGTTCGACGCCGTGTTCGCCCGCGTCACAGAGCGGGGGATCCCGTACTACGCCGACCCCGCCGGCCGGCGGGAGGGCGAGATCAACCACGGCGACGGCGGGCGGGGCTTCTACTTCCCCGACCCCAGCGGCCACTGGCTCGAGGTCCTGACCCGGCCCTATGGCAGCAGCGAGGGCTGAGCCCGCCCGCTCGCTAGCGTCGCCGCCGTGGAGCAGCTCTTCGACACCGACGCGCTCGACACGCTCACCGTCAGCGAGCTCAGCACCCGCATCGGCGCCGTGATCCGCAAGGGGTTCGGCGGGCCGCTGTGGGTGGAGGGCGAGATCCACAGCCTGAGCCGTCCGGCGAGCGGGCACGTCTACTTCGACCTCGTCGAGCCCTCGGCGACGGGTCGGCGCCAGGCCGCCTCGGTGCCCGTCGTGCTCTGGGAGTCCGACAAGCACGGCGTGAACCAGACCCTCAAGCAGTCGGGCGCCGGCCTGCGCATGACCGACGGGCTGGCGGTGCGGATCCGGGGGACCGTCAGCTTCTACAACGCCCAGAGCCGGGTGCAGCTCCAGATGACCGCGATCGACCCGGCGTACACCCTCGGCCGGATGGCCGCCGAGCGCGACCGCCTCCTCCAGGCCCTCGCCGCCGAGGGCCTGCTCGACGCCAACGCCCGCCGGCCCCTCCCCGCGGTGCCGCTGCGGGTGGGGCTCGTGACGAGCGACGGCAGCGCCGCCTGCGAGGACTTCCTCCACGAGCTCGAGGCCAGCGGCCTCGGCTGGCAGGTCTCGATCGTGCACGCCCGGGTCCAGGGCAACCTGGCCGCCGCCACCGTGGCCTCGGCCCTGCGGGTCGCCGCCGGCAGCGGTGTCGACGTCGTGGCCCTCGTGCGAGGCGGCGGCTCGCGCTCCGACCTCGCCACCTTCGACAACGAGCTCGTCGCCCGGGCCATCGCCCACCTGCCCGTGCCCGTGCTCACGGGCATCGGCCACGAGATCGACGTCAGCGTGGCCGACGCGGTGGCCCACACCCGCTACAAGACGCCGACCGCCTGCGCCGCCGGCCTGGTCGACCACGTGCGCCGCTGGTGCGCCCGCCGCGACGACGTGTGGGACGGCGTCGTCCGCCGCAGCACCACCCTGCTCGACCGCCACGAGCACCGGCTCGACGCCGCCACCGACGCCGTGGCCCGTGCGGGGCAGGCCTCGGTGCGCCGGGCCGACCAGGACCTCGACCGCGCCGCCCGCCGGCTGGGCGCCGCTGCGCCCCGATCGGTCCGTGACGCCGAACGCCACCTCGACGGGCTGGCCGCCCGCGTCGCCGCCCTCGACCCGGCCCGGGCCCTCGCCCGCGGCTGGTCCCTCACCCGCACCGCCGACGGCCGCCTCGTGCGGTCCTCCGCCGACGTGGCCGCCGGCGACCGGCTCGTCACCCGGGTGGCCGCCGGCGAGATCCGGAGCACCGTGGATGCCTGAGCCCGACGCCACCCCCGCGCCCGACGACGGGCCCCTCGGCTACGCCGAGGCCCTGGCCGAGCTGGAGGCCATCCTCGACGAGCTCGAGGACGACTCGCTCGACGTCGACCTGCTGGCCACGCGGGTGGCGCGCGCCGCCGAGCTCATCGCCCGCTGTCGCGACCGCATCGACGGCGCCCGCCTCGAGGTGGAGCGCATCGTCGCCACCTTCGACGACGATCCTGCGACCGACTGACCCTCGGTGTGTGCCCGATGTCACCGACGCTGATCTGACAATCTGACAAAATCATCATATGATGAGGTCATGGAGAACCGCCCGCTCGCCGAAGTGAAGGCCGACCTGTTCAAGGCCCTGGGCCACCCAGCCCGGGTGCGCGCCCTCGAGGTGCTCGCCGAGGGCGAGCACACGGTCAGCGAGCTCCAGCCGCTGGTCGGCATCGAGTCCTCCCACCTCAGCCAACAGCTGGGCGTGCTGCGCCGCGCCGGCCTGGTGACAGCCCACCGGGAGGGCGCCTCCGTGCGCTACCGGCTGGCCGATCCGCTCGTGGCCGAGCTGCTGGCGGTCGCCAAGCGCCTCCTGCTGAAGACCCTGAGCGGCACCCGCGACCTCCTCGACGACCTCGCCGCCGAGCTCCCCCGATGACCCGCCTGCTGGCGCTGCTCCCCCGGCGGCACGACTACGACGGCCTGCGACGGCACTGGCGGGGCGACGTCCTCGCCGGCGTGACCGTCGCCGTCGTGGCCCTCCCCCTCGCCCTGGCCTTCGGCATCACCACCGGCCTCGGGGCCGCCGCCGGCCTCACCACCGCCATCGTGGCCGGCCTCGTCGCCGCGGTCCTCGGTGGCTCCGACGTCCAGGTGTCGGGCCCCACCGGCGCCATGACCGTGGTCCTCGTGCCGCTGGTCGCCCGCTTCGGCGTCGACGGCGTGGTGGTCGCGGGCGTGCTCGCCGGCGTGCTGATCACCATCGCGGCCGTCCTGCGGCTGGGTCGCTACCTGGCCTACATCCCCTGGCCGGTCGTCGAGGGCTTCACCCTCGGCATCGCCGTGATCATCGCCCTCCAGCAGGTGCCCAACGCACTCGGCGTGGCCAAGCCCGAGGGCGAGAACACCGCCGCGGTCGCGGCGCGCGCCGTGGGCGACGCGGTGAGCCACCCGAACCCGGCCGCCCTCGGGCTCACCGCGCTCGTGGTGCTCGTCATGGTCGTGACCCCCCGGATCCACCGGGCCCTGCCCGCCTCACTGCTGGGCGTGCTCGCGGCGACGGTGGTCGCCGCCGTCGCCGACCTCGACGTCGCCACCATCGGTGCCCTGCCCCAGCGGATCGCCCACCTCACCGTCCCCCACGTCGCCGTCGGCGACCTCGACCAGTTCCTGAGCGCGGCCTTCGCCATCGCCGCCCTCGCCGCCATCGAGAGCCTGCTCTCGGCCAAGGTCGCCGACGGCATGGCCGACGGGCGCCGCCACGACCCCGACCGGGAGCTCTTCGGCCAAGGCGCCGCCAACCTCGTGACCCCCCTGCTGGGCGGCATGCCCGCCACCGGGGCCATCGCCCGCACCGCGGTCAACGTCCGGGCCGGTGCCCGCACCCGCGTCGCCGCCGGCGTCCACTCGCTCGTGCTCGTGCTCGTGGTCCTCTTCGCCGCGCCGCTCGTGGCCGAGATCCCCCTCGCCGCCCTCGCCGGCGTGCTGCTCGTCACCGCCGCCCGCATGGTCGACCTCCACAACGTGCGGGCGGTCCTCCGCTCGACCCGGTCCGACGCGATCGTGCTGGTCGCGACCGCGCTGGCCACGGTCGTGTTCGACCTGATCGTGGCGGTCGAGATCGGCATGGCCATCGCCGCCGTGCTGGCCCTGCGCCACGTGGCCCGCACCGCGGAGGCCGTGGCCGTCTCGGTGGATCCCGAGGTCGACGCCGACGAGGAGAGCGCCCTGCTCGCCGAGCACATCGTGACCTACCGCCTCGACGGGGCCCTGTTCTTCGGGGCCGCCCAGCGCTTCCTCACCGAGCTGGCCTCGATCGCCGACGTCGAGGTCGTGATCCTGCGCCTCCCGGGCCTCCAGGTGCTCGACGCCACCGGTGCCCAGGCCCTCGGCGAGATCGTCGACGACCTCGAGCACCGCGGGATCACCGTGCTCTTGAAGGGCCCCCGACCCGAGCACCTCCGGGTGCTCGAGGCGGTCGGCGCGCTCGACCGCCTGGCCCACGAGCGCCACCTCTTCACCGACCTCGACGCCGCCATCGCCCACGCCCGCGAGCACGTGAGCCGCGGGCGGGCGGGCGCCGGCGACCCGGGTCAGCCGCCGCTGGAGGTCACCGGGCGCTGATCGGCGCCCTCGGTCACCTCGAAGTGCTCGAAGCGCACGTCGAGGGTGTCGACGATGTTGACGACGTGCAGCAGGCCCTGGTCGGTGCTCGTGGCGTCGATGCCCTCGCCCTCGCCCTCCGGGGCGACGTTGCTCATGGCCCCGATCCGCGAGACGACCCCCGTCTCGAGGTCCACCCGGAACATCGCCCGCTCGGGGTCGTCCGTCGCCAGCCACAGGGCGCCGGCGGCCACGTCCGCGCCCTGCACCTTGTCGAGGCGGACGCTCATCTGGATGGGCTCGAGGGGCTCGAAGGTGCAGCCCTCGCCGAGCTCGTAGACGAGGATCTGGTCCCCGCTGAACCCCTTCATGGAGTAGGCCCGGTCGCCCTCGACGGCGATGAAGGAGTTGTGGCGCTGCGCGACCGTCTGCGACCCCTGCATGGTCAGGGTTTCGGGGTCGAAGCAGGCCATGATCTGCTCGTCGCGCTGGTAGTCCGGCTGCTCGAGGGGCACGTAGAGCACCCCGTCCTGGACGTCGATGTCGCCGATGTGCTCGTAGCCGTCGGGCACGAACTCGTCGGGCACGGCGGTGCTGTCGGCGATCGACTGCTCGAGATCGGCGTCGACGCGGGCGAGCACGGTCGTGCCGGAGAAGATCCAGCCGCCGTCGTCGAGGTGGGCGACGCCCTGGCGGTAGCCGGGGTTCACCACCTCGTCGCCCGTGCTCGTGGCGGTGAACACCGGCGCCGTCGTCGTGGTGGTCGGCGCCACGGTGTCGTCGGCGGCGTCGTCACCGCCCCCATCGCCGTCGCTGCTGCACCCGGCCCCGAGGAGGGCCAGCACCGTGACCAGCCCGGCGGCGACCAGCGCCCTGCGCCGCCGCCCGCCTCCGACCACCGCCCGTGTCGCCTGCGTCCCCCGTGTCACTCGGCGAACGCTACTGCCGGTGCTCAGCGCCAGGCGTCGACGACCGTCAGCAGCTCGGGCAGCGAGGCGATGGTGGCGTCGGGCTCGACCGCGTAGGCCGGCACGTCCCCGTTCGGGCGCAGCACCGCCTTCATCCCCACCCCCTTGGCCCCGTGGATGTCGTCGAAGGGCCGGTCGCCGACGAAGACCGCGCGGCCCGGGTCGTCGACGCCCAGCGCACCGAGGGCGGCGTGGAACACCGAGGGGTGCGGCTTCAGGTGGGACAGCTCGCTCGAGTAGAGGCGGGCGTCGATGAGCCCGGCCAGGCCGTCCCGCTCGAGGAAGTGCTCGTGGAAGGGGCGGGGCCAGTGGGTGTTCGACAGCAGGCCGATGGCGAGGCCCCGCTCGCGCAGCGCGGCGAGGACGGGCGCGGCGTCGGGGTCGTGGCGGATGTGCGGCGTCCAGGAGTCGAGGTGCTGGACCGCGGCCTCCTCCAGCACCGCCTCGGCCACGTCGAGGCCCAGCTCGCCGGACGCCTCGGCGAGGATGTCCGCCAGCGTGCCGCTCTCCTGGGTCTCGGTCGTCCGGGCCCAGAAGCGCTCCTCCACGGCGAGCAGGTGGGCGGTCACCTCCTCCTCGCGCTCGGGGGCGAGGTGGCGCGCGGCCGCCCGCCACACGTCGAGCAGCTCCAGGGAGACGAAGTCCGAGAGGGTGCCGCCCCAGTCGAAGATCACCGCGTCCAGCGCCGGAGAGGCCATGGCCCCACCGTAGGCTGGCGCCCGTGGCTGCTCCCCCCGCGAGCGTGAAGGCCGTCGCGGACGCCGTGGAGGCCCGCCTCGCCGAGGTGCTCGACGCCGAGACCGCCCGCTGGACGGCGCTCACCCCCGACCTCGAGTGGCCCCTCGACGCGCTGCGCCGCCTCGTGCTGGCCGGCGGGAAGCGCCTCCGCCCCGCCTTCTGCCACTGGGCCTACGTGGGCGCCGGCGGCGACCCGGACGACCGCCGGGTGGTCGACGCCGGCGCCGCCTTCGAGCTGCTCCACGCCTTCGCGTTGATGCACGACGACGTGATGGACGACTCCGACACGCGCCGGGGCCTCGAGACCATCCACGCCGAGTTCGCGGCCCACCACGCCGGCACCGCCTGGGGCGGTGAGAGCCGCCGCTTCGGCGAGGGGGTGGCCATCCTCGTCGGCGACCTCGCCCACGTCCTCGCCGACCGGGTGCTCCCCGACGCCGGGCCCGACCTCGCCGACGTCTGGGACGAGCTGCGCATCGAGCTCAACGTCGGCCAGTACCTCGACGTGCTCGGCACCGCCCGCGCCGACCGGGATGAGGCCGGCGCCCGTCGCATCGCCCGCTACAAGTCCGGCAAGTACACGATCGAGCGCCCCCTGCACGTGGGCGCCGCCCTGGCCGGGCGCTACGGCGAGCTCGCCGCCCCGCTCTCGGCCTACGGCGACCCGCTCGGCGAGGCCTTCCAGCTCCGCGACGACGTCCTCGGCGTGTACGGCGACCCCCGGCTCACCGGCAAGCCCGTCGGCGGCGACCTGCGCGAGGGCAAGCCCACGCCGCTGCTCGCCGTGGCCGTGGCACGCGCCGACGCCGGCCAGCAGGCGCTCCTCGCCCGCGTGGGCCGCGTCGAGCTCACCGACGACGACGTCGCCGCACTCCAGGAGGTGCTCGACGCCACCGGCGCCCTGACCGAGATCGAGGACAGCATCGACCGTCTCACCCGGGAGGCGGTCGGGGCCGTCGAGCGGGCGCCCCTGGTGGACGAGGCCCGGGAGGCGCTCGTCGACCTGGCCCACTACGTGGCCGAGCGAGAGCGCTGAGCGCTGAGCGGCCACGGGCGAGGTGGGCCGCGCCGGACCCGATCGGCGAGGTGAACGGCGATTACTCTGACCGGTGGGTCAGCACCGGAGGGGACCACACCATGAGCGCTGCATCGGGCGACGCGGGGACCTGCCCGTCCCCGTCCGTGCGCTTCGAGACCCTGGTCGAGCACAGCCCCGTCGCCATGGTCCTCACCGACGCCGACCTGGTCATCCGCTGGGTGAGCCCGGCGGTCTCGCCCCTGCTCGGCTGGGACCCGGCCGAGGTGGTGGGCACCGACGCCGCCGACCTGATCCACCCGGACGACCTCGGCCGGGTGGCCCACAACCTCGGCCAGATGCTCACGTTCGCGGACCCGGAGGAGATCGACACCCTCGTCGTCCGGATCCGCCACAAGGAGGGCGGCTGGCGTCACATCGACGTCACGGGCGCCAACCTGCTGCACGACCCGGAGGTGGGCGCCATGCTCGTCAACCTCCGCGACGTGTCCCTCCAGGTCGAGGCCCAGGTGGCCCTGGCCCGCAGCGAGGAGCACTTCCGCGCCCTGGCCCAGCACAGCTCGGACTCGGTGTTCGTCACGACCGCCCACGGGGTCATCACCTACGCCAGCCCGGCGGTCGAGAACGTCTTCGGCTACGGCCCGGAGCAGCTCGTCGGCCACCGCCCGCAGGAGTACGCGGACGAGGCCACCGTCGACGCGACCATGGCGATCTGGCCGCGCCTCGTCGCCGAGCCGGGGCGCATCGAAGACGTCGTCGGCCGGATCGCGAACGCCCGGGGCGAGTGGCGTTGGGTCGAGATCATGCTGACCAACCTGCTCGAGAGCCCGGCGGTGGGGGGCATCGTCGTCAACCTCTGGGACGTCACGACCCGGATCGAGGAGGAGCAGCGCAACGCCCGCCTCCTGGACATCATCTCGGCCACCACCGACCTCGTGGCCATCACCGACCGCACCGGCAACCTCGTCTACGCCAACGAGGCGAGCCGGCAGTTCTTCGGGATCACCGACGACAACCTCGAGGGGTTCCAGTTCGCCCCCTTCGTGCCGTCGTGGTTCCGGCTCCGCTACGTGGGCGACGCCGTGCCGGCGCTCAAGGAGAAGAGCATCTGGAGCGGTGAGGCCGCCTTCCTGAAGGACGGCGTCGAGGTGCCGGTCTCCATGGTCTTCATCGCCCACCGCGACGACGAGGGCCACCTCCAGTTCATCTCCAGCGTCAGCCGCGACATCAGCGAGCGCAAGGAGTTCGAGGCCACCCTCGAGCACCAGGCCACCCACGACCCCCTGACCGGCCTGCCGAACCGGGCGCTGCTGCTCGACCGCCTCGAGGTCTCGCTGGCCCGCGCCGAGCGCTTCGGCACGGGGGTGGCCGTCCTGTTCCTCGACCTCGACCACTTCAAGGTGGTCAACGACAGCCTCGGCCACGCCCGCGGCGACCAGTTGCTCATCGCCGCCGCCGACCGCCTGAAGGAGGCGCTGCGCCAGGGCGGCGACACCGTGGCCCGCTTCGGCGGCGACGAGTTCGTGATCCTCTGCGAGGACCTGGCCGGCGTCGACGACGCGCTCCGCATCGCGGAGCGGGTGGGCCACCTGCTCACCGAGCCGTTCCCGCTCGGCCGGGAGGAGGTCTTCGTCACCGCCAGCACCGGCATCGCGTTCAGCCAGGGCGGAGCGGATGCGGCCGACCTGCTGCGCGACGCCGACGCGGCGATGTACCAGGCCAAGGAGCGCGGCCGGGACCGCTACGAGGTCTTCGACCGCAAGATGCGGGCGGAGGTGGTCGACCGCCTGAGCATCGAGAGCTCGCTGCGCCGGGCGGTCGAGCGGCGGGAGCTGCGCATCCACTACCAGCCCAAGGTCGACCTCCGCAGCGGGGCGATCATCGGCGCCGAGGCGCTGCTGCGCTGGGAGCACCCCGACCGGGGGCTCCTGCTGCCCGGCGAGTTCATCCGGGTCGCCGAGGAGACCGGGCTCATCGTGCCCATCGGGCGCTGGGTGCTCGACCAGGCCGTCCGCCAGGCCCAGCGCTGGCAGGCCGAGCTGCCGGGCACCGAGCCGCTCTACATCTGCGTCAACCTCTCCCGCCGACAGCTCGGCGACCCGAACCTGGTGGACGACGTCGCCCGGGTCCTCGACGAGACCGCAGTCGACCCGAGCCGCATCGACCTCGAGATCACCGAGAGCGTGCTCATGGACGACGTCGAGCTCGCCCACCGCGCCCTCAGCCAGCTCCACGAGCTCGGGGTGAAGCTCGTGGTCGACGACTTCGGCACCGGCTACTCCTCGCTCAGCTACCTGCAGCGCTTCCCGGTGGACCTGTTGAAGGTGGACCGGTCGTTCGTGGCCGGCCTCGGCGTGAACAAGGGCGACACCGCCATCGTCACCGCGGTGCTCAGCCTGGCCCACGCCCTCGGCATGGACGTCATCGCGGAGGGCGTGGAGACCGCCGAGCAGCTCGCCGAGCTGCGGCGCCTCGGCTGCGACATGGCCCAGGGCTTCTACCTCGCCCGCCCCCAGCCCGCCCCCGACATCGCCGAGCTCCTCGCCGCCGACCCGAGGTACTAGCGCGGTCGCCGCGTGACAGCGGCGGGTGACGTGGCGGAGCGGAGCGGAGCCGCCGCGCCAGTGAACCGGATGGCGGAGCCGTGACGACGGAGGAGGCACATGGCAACAGGTCGTAGGACCAAGGTCCGATGGTGGCCGGGACCACGCCTCCCGGAGGATGGGCCCATGATCAAGCGCCCCCTCCTCCTGCTCGTCGTCTCCCTCGCCCTCGTGGCGGGTCTGGCCGCCCCCGCGTCGGCCTCGGGCGGCGACGCCACCCGCGTCAACGGCACCTGCTCCGGCTCGACCCTCTGGAAGCTGAAGGCCAAGTCCCGCGACGGCAACCTCGAGGTCGAGTTCGAGGTCGACAGCAACCGCAACGGCCAGGTGTGGAGCGTCCGCATCGACCAGAACCGCGCCACCGTCTACAGCGGCAGCCGCACGACCCGGCCCCCGAGCGGGTCCTTCGGCGTGAGCCGGGTGCTGCCCGACACCGTGGGCGCCGACCGCCTGGTCGCCGTCGCCACCAACGCCCGCTCCGGCGAGCGCTGCCGTGGGGTGCTGACGGTCTGACCGCCACCTCGACCCGCCCCGTCGTCGTCCGCCGCCCCGAGGCCGTGCCTCGGGGCGGCGGGCGCGTGGGCACAATGTCCGTCGTGGACGAACGCACGACCTCCGTCCGCCGCGAGGTCGTGCGCTTCGCGATCCCGGGCGTCCTCGCCCTGGTGGCGGTCCTCGTCCTCAGCCTCTGGGTGGCCCGGTCCATCGCCACCACCGAGGCCACCCGCGACGCCGAGGCCACCGCGGAGCTGCTCGCCAGCACCGTGGTCGAGCCGAACCTCGACGACGCCCTCGTCGCCGGCGACCCGGCGGCGCTGGCCCGGATGGACGAACTGGTGCACGAGCGGGTGCTCGTCGACCCCACGGTGACCGCCCGGATCTGGTCGGCCGACGGCACCATCGTCTACTCCGACAAGGCCCCCCTCATCGGCGACTCCTACGAGCTGGACGAGGACGACCTGGCCGACCTGCGCGAGGGCGGCACCGACGCCGGCGTGAGCGACCTGTCGAAGCCCGAGAACCGCTTCGAGCGCGGCTACGGCGAGCTGCTCGAGGTCTACACGGGCGTGCGCAGCACGTCGGGCGAGCCGTTCCTGTTCGAGATCTACCAGCGCCAGGCCTCGATCGACTCCGACGCCACCCGCATCTTCCGCTCGCTGGTGCCGGTGGTCGTCGGCTCGCTCGTGCTGCTCATGGCCATCCAGCTCACCCTGGCCTGGCGCATGGCCCGACGCCTCGAGCGGTCGCAGGCCGAGCGGGAGCGCCTCTACCGCCAGGCCCTCGACGCCTCCGACGCCGAGCGCCGGCGCATCGCCGCCGACCTCCACGACGGCGTCGTGCAGGACCTCGCCGGCGTGGGCTTCACGCTGGCGGCGCTGGCGGACGGGGCCGAGGACGCCGCCGCGACCGCAGCCGACCCGGCCGAGCAGCGCCGGGCCGACCGCCTGACCGCCACGGCGGGCACCGTGCGGCGCAGCGTCCGCGCGCTGCGATCGCTGCTCGTCGAGATCTACCCGCCGAACCTGGCCGAGGCCGGCCTCGACACCGCGCTGGCCGACCTGGTCGCCTCGACCAACGGCTGGTCGTCGGTCGAGGTCACGGTCGACCCCGCCCTCGACCTGACCACCGACCAGAAGGCGGTGATCTACCGGGTGGCGCGCGAGGCGCTGCAGAACGTCCGCAAGCACGCCGGCGCCGAGCGGGTCACGGTGGCGGTCGCCGGCGCCGAGGGCGGGGCGGCGGTCCTCACCGTCACCGACGACGGACGCGGGTTCGAGGCGGGAGACGAACGCGCCGGGGACCGGCCCAACGGGGGCCACGTGGGCCTGCGCCTCATGCGCGACGCCGCCGAGCAGGCCGGCGGCACCGTCACCGTCGACTCGGCGCCCGGGTCGGGCACGACCGTGCGGCTCGAGGTCCCGAGGTGATCCGGGTGCTGGTGGTCGACGACCACGCCGTGGTGCGCGACGGCCTCGAGCTGCTGCTCGAGCGCTTCGAGTCCGTGACCTGCATCGGCGCCGCCGCCGACGGGGCCGAGGCGGTGGCCCTCGCCGAGGACCTGCGCCCGGACGTGGTGCTCATGGACCTGTCGATGCCGGTGATGGACGGCATCGAGGCCACCCAGCGGATCGTCGCCGCGCACCCCGAGGTCGCCGTCGTCGTCCTGACCACCTTCGCCGACGACCGCCACGTGATGGCGGCGATCGACGCCGGCGCGGTCGGCTACCTCCTGAAGGACAGCGGCCCCGACCAGCTGCTCGCCGGCGTCGAGGCCGCGGCCCGCGGCGAGTCGCCGCTCGACCCGAAGGTGGCGGGGGCCCTCATGGCGTCACGCCGACGGCCCGCCGAGCGCGAGGTCGCGCTGACCGCCCGCGAGAGCGAGGTCCTGTCCCTCGTGGTCGAGGGCCTCGCCAACAAGGCCATCGCCCGTCGCCTCGGCATCAGCGAGAAGACCGTGAAGGCCCACCTCACGAGCGTCTTCGCGGCCCTGGACGTGACCGACCGCACCCAGGCCGCGCTGTGGGCCGAGCGCCACCCCGACCAGCTCGGCCGCTCGGGCGGCGATCAGCGGGGCTGAGCGCCCCGGACCCGCGCGTCCTTCTCCTCCACGGTCGCGCGCAGCGCGGCCGCGTGGGCGGCCAGGGCCTCCTGCAGGCCGGGATCGGCCAGGGCGAGCAGGCGCACCGCCAGGTGCCCCGCGTTGGTGGCGTTGTCGACGCCGACCGTGGCCACCGGGACCCCCGCCGGCATGGACACGATGGACAGCAGCGAGTCCAGGCCGTCCAGGTGGGTGAGGGCCACGGGCACCCCGATCACCGGCAGGGTCGTGGCCGAGGCGACCATGCCGGGCAGGTGGGCGGCGCCCCCGGCGCCGGCGACGAGCACGCGCAGGCCCCGACCTGCGGCGGCCTCCGCGTAGTCGAGCATGGCGCGGGGCGAGCGGTGGGCGGACACGACGCGCACCTCGTGGGGCACGCCGACGTCGGTGAGGACGTCGACGGCGCCCTGCATGACCCGCAGGTCCGAGTCGCTGCCCATGATCACGCCGACGAGCGGCGCCGCCGCGTCCCGGCCGGGGGGCTCGGCCCCGCTCACGAGGCGGCGCCCTGCGTGGGGACGGGGGCGGTGCAGCGGCGGAGGTGGTCGGCCACCGCCCCGGCCCGGCGGCGGGTGGTGCCCAGCTCCCGGCCGACCGCGGTGACGTGGCCCAGCTTGCGGCCCACCCGGGCCTGCTTGCCGTAGAGGTGGACGTGGACCCGTCCGTCGGCCGCCCCGGTGGCGAGGGCCCGATCAGACCCGCCGAGGTCGTGGCCGCCGGCGCCGACGACGTTGGCCATCACCGCGACGGGCACCCGCAGATCGGTCGGGCCGAGGGGGCGGTCGAGCACGGCGAGCAGGTGGTTGGTGAACTGCGAGGTGGCACAGGCGTCGATGGTGAGGTGGCCGGTGTTGTGGGGCCGCGCCGCCAGCTCGTTCACCAGCAGCGCCCCGTCGACCACGAACAGCTCGACCGCGAGGATCCCCACGGCGTCGGCCACCTCGGCCGCCCGCAGCGCGAGGTCGCGGGCCTCGGCGGCCAGGCGGGGCGAGACGGGCGCGGGTGCCAGCACCTCGGCGCACCGGGCCTCGTCGTCCTGGACGGTCTCGACCACGGGGTAGGCGACCGCCTCGCCGCCGGGCCGGCGGGCCACGACCACGGCCAGCTCGCGGTCGAGCGCGAGGGCCGGCTCGACGACGGCCCGCGGGTCGGGCCCGTCGAACCAGCCGGCGAGCCCGTCGAGCCCCTCGGGGCCGTCGACGCGGCGCACCCCCCGACCGTCGTAGCCGCCGGTGGCCCGCTTGGCCACGACCGGCCCGCCGAGCTGCGCCGCCGCCGCCTGGACGCCGGCCGCGTCGTGGGCGACGACGAAGGCCGGCACCGGGATGCCGTGCTCGGCGAGGGTCGTCCGCTGGAACGCCTTGTCCGCACCGAGGCGCAAGGCACGGGCGCCCGGCCGGACCACCACGCCCCGCGCTTCGAGGGCGCGCACCACGTCGTCGGGGACCTTCTCGTGGTCGAAGGTCACCACGTCGCACCCGAGCGCGAAGCGCTCGAGCGCGGGCCGGTCGAGCGCGTCCACGACCGTGCGGTCGGCGACGTGGCCGGCGGTGGCGTCGTCGTCGGGCAGGGCCAGGACCGCCACGTCGACGCCCAGGGCCTCGGCGGCGTCGGCCGTCATGCGGGCGAGTTGTCCCCCGCCGACGATGCCGACGCGCGGGCGGGCAGGGCCGTCACCCGGCTCGCGGGTCGGGTGCGGGTTCCTCGGCATCGCGCTCCTTCAGACGAATCTAGATTCGTGAGATGTTCTATGCCCTTGTGATCCCGCTGTCAACGGACTATCTTTGATTCGTACATAGCGAAGGGGAGTACCCCGCAACGACGAGCGTCGTCATCACGGCGAGGGCTTCGGCCCGGACCCGGCCTCGTCACCCGTGCCACGGGTGGGGAAGACCTTCGGCCCGACCATCGAGCCGAGGAGCCCCCTGTGCCCACCCCTGCCGCCACGCCGGTGGCGACCCCCGCCGAGCAGCGCCCACCCGGGCGCCCCGCTGACGTCGCCGTGGACCCGCCCGTCCCGCCCGCACCCTGGTCGGTCCCGGTCGACGAGCTGACCGAGCGGCTGGGCACGACGGCCTCCGCCGGCCTCCCGTCCGAGCTGGCGGCGACCCGCCTGGCCGGCCACGGGCGCAACGAGCTGGCGGAGGCGCCGCCGCGCCGGCCGCTGCTGCTGTTCCTCGACCAGTTCCGCAACCCGCTCGTCCTGATCCTCGTGGGCGCCGCCGTGCTCGCCGGCCTGGTGGGCGACGTCAAGGACACGGTGGTCATCGCCGTGGTCCTGCTCCTCAACGCCGTGCTCGGCTGGACCCAGGAGATGAAGGCGCAGCGCAGCCTCACGGCGCTCAAGTCCATGCTGGTGGCGACCGCCCGGGTGCGCCGCGACGGCGCCGTGGTGTCGGTGCCGGCCCCCGAGCTGGTCCCCGGCGACGTGCTCCTCGTCGAGGCCGGCGACCGCGTCCCGGCCGACGCCGTGCTGCTCGAGGCGGTGAGCCTCGAGGTCGACGAGTCGACGTTCACCGGTGAGTCCACCCCGGTGTCCAAGGAGGTCGGCGAGATCGAGGCGGACACGGCCCTGGCCGACCGCCGCAACGCCCTGGCCATGAACACGGTGGTCACCCGCGGCCGCGCCGCGGCGCTGGTCGTGGCCACCGGCATGGACACCGAGCTGGGCCGGGTGTCGGGGATGCTGCACGAGGCCGAGGTCGGGCCCACGCCGCTCCAGCGCCAGCTCCACGGCCTGGGCCAGCGCCTCGGCCTGGTCGCCCTCGCCGCGGTCGTCATCTACGGCACCCTGAGCCTGCTGCGCGGCGAGACCGTGGCGGACACGCTCCTCGCCGCGGTCGCCCTGGCGGTGGCCGCGATCCCCGAGGGCCTCCCGGCCGTCGTGACGGTGACCCTCGCGGTCGGCACCTCCCAGCTCGCCAAGCGGGGGGCCATCGTCAAGCGCCTGGCCTCGGTCGAGACCCTGGGCGCCACGTCGGTGATCTGCTCGGACAAGACCGGCACCCTCACCCTCAACCAGATGACGGTCCGCGAGGCGTGGGCCGGTGGCCGCCGCTACCAGATCAGCGGCGAGGGGTACTCGACCGAGGGCACCATCAGCCACGACGGCGTGCCGGTCCCCGCCGACGAGCTCGGCGCCCTGCTGACCGCCGCCGCCCGGTGCAACGACAGCCACCTCGACGGCGACGGCGGCGTGCTGGGCGACCCCATGGAAGGGGCCCTGCTCGTCCTCGCGGCCAAGGGTGGCGTCGACCCCGACGAGGCCCGCGCCGCGGCTCCTCGCGTGGCCGAGGTGCCGTTCGACTCCTCGCTGAAGCTCATGGCCACCTTCCACGCGGCGGAGTCCGACCAGTGGGGTCCGCTCGTGAAGGTGCACGTCAAGGGCGGCGCGGACGTGCTGCTCGCCCGATCGATCGCCACCGAGGCCGAGCGGGACGAGATCGAGGCCGCGATGCTCGCCATGGCCGAGCGAGGCCTGCGTGTGCTGATGGTCGCCGAGCGCACCGTCCCCGCGAGCGCGCTCGAGGTGGCCGACCCGCTGGACCTGGTCGCCGAGCTCGAGGTGGTGGGGCTGGTCGGCCTGCTCGACCCGCCGCGCACGGAGGCCCGCGACGCCATCGCCCTCTGCCGCAAGGCGGGGATCACGGTGAAGATGATCACCGGCGACCACGTGGTCACCGCCGGCGCCATCGCCGCCGACCTCGGCATCGAGGGCGACGCCGTCACGGGCGCCGACCTCGACACCATGGATGACGAGGAGCTGGCCCGCCGCCTGCCCCACATCGGTGTGGTCGCCCGCGTGGCGCCCGAGCACAAGGTCCGCATGGTGCAGGCGCTGCGGGCCCAGGGCCACGTCGTGGCCATGACCGGCGACGGGGTCAACGACGCCCCCGCGCTGCGCAACGCCGACATCGGCGTGGCCATGGGCATCACCGGCACCGAGGTCACCAAGGAAGCGGCCGACATGGTGCTCACGGACGACAACTTCGCCACCATCGTGCGGGCCGTCCGCGAGGGCCGCACGATCTACGCCAACATCGTCAAGTTCGTGCGGTTCCAGCTGTCGACGAACCTCGGCGCCATCATGAGCCTGGTCGGCGCCCAGCTCGCCGGCCTGCCCACCCCCTTCACCGCCATCCAGGTGCTCTGGATCAACCTGATCATGGACGGCCCGCCCGCCATGGCCCTCGGCGTCGACCCGCCGGGCAAGGACACCATGGACCAGCGGCCCCGCGACCCGAAGGCCGCCATCCTCAGCGGCCGGCGCCTCTCGGTGCTCATCTCCTACGGCGTGGTGATGGCGGCCGGCACCCTCGGCGTGCTGGCGTGGTCCGACGCCCGGGGCACCGAGGAGCACGCCCTGGCCCTGGCCTTCACCACCTTCGTGCTGTTCCAGGTGTTCAACGTGTTCAACGCCCGGGTCGAGCGGGCCTCGGTGTTCAGCCGGGACCTCTTCACCAACGCCAAGCTCTGGCTCGCCATCGGCGGCGTGGTCGTGCTGCAGGTGGCGGCGGTGCACTTCGACCCGGTGCAGGACGTCTTCGGCACCGCCGACCTCGCCCTGGCCGACTGGGCCGTCGCCATCGGGGTGGCCTCGACCATCCTCTGGTACGACGAGGTCCGCAAGGCCATCCTCCGGCGCCGCCCGGCCGCCTGAGACACTGGACCGGTTCCACCACCGGGGGCCGGCAGGGGCGAACCGCCATTCGCCCCTGCCGATTCCCGAACCATCGGTGCCCATCCGGTACGCTGCCGGCCATGGTGGACGCGGTCGGGGAGCGGCCCGGTTGGACCTTCCTCACCAACCACGCGCACGTGCTGCTCTGCCTCGCGCGCGACCCGAGCCAGCGCCAGCGCGACCTCGCCGACCAGGTGGGCATCACCGAGCGGGCGACCCAGGTCATCCTCGGCGACCTCGAGCGCAGCGGCTACCTGCGCCGTGAGCGAGTGGGCCGGCGCAACCGCTACGTGCTCGACCTCGACCGCCCCCTGCGCCACCCGCTGGAGTCGGCCCACACCGTGGGCGAGGTCATCAACCTCCTCCGTCCCGAGGGCTGAGGCCCCGCGCCACAGCGCCGGTTCGCCGGCCGTCGGGCTCGGCATCGCGACCCTGCGGCTGCGAAGCTGACCCGATGCGGCCCACCCTCACGCGCGAGCTCATCGTGGACGAGGCGCGCCGCATGATCGTGGCGGACGGCCTCGACCAGCTCTCGCTGCGCCGGATCGCCGCCGCCCTCGAGGTCACCGCGCCGGCGCTCTACGCCTACGTCGACGACAAGAGCGACCTCCTGCGGGCGGTGGCCGAGCAGGAGCTCGACGCCCTGATGGCCCGCTTCGACGAGATCGACGAACCCGACCCCGTGGCCCGCGTCGCCGCCTACTTCCGGGCCTACGTCGACCACGCCCGGGAGCAGCCCGAGCTGTACCCGGTGCTGTTCCTCTTCCCGCCGTCGTTCGCGCCGGGCGCTCCCGAGGGGGCGGCGACGCCGGCCGCCACCCGCGCGTTCGCGACGTCGGCCCAGGCCGTCATCGACGCGATCGAGGCGGGCGCGTTCCGCGAGCTCGACGCGCTCCAGGCCAGCCTGGTGCTGTTCACCACGGCGCACGGCACGGCCAGCGTCCTGCTCATGGGCTTCGGGTTCGACCGGGCCAGCGAGGACGAGCTCGTCGAGACCGCCATCAACACCGTCATCGCCGGCCTGCGCCCCTGAGGCCGGCGGCGCCTTGGCCCTCGTCGACCTCCCCACCGGCGCCCTCGTCCTCGTCGACGCCGCGGCGTGGTTCCTCGTGAGCCTGGTCGTCGGCTACGCCGCCCATCGTCTGCCCGAGCGTTGCCTCGACCACGACACCGCCCTGACCCGCCTACGGCCGTGGGAGCGCGGCGGCCGCGTCTACGAGCGGCGGCTGCGCATCACCCGGTGGAAGGACGCCATGCCCGAGGCCGGCAACCTCTTCCGCGGCGGCTACGACAAGCGGGTCGTGACCCGGGCCGACCTCCCCCGCTACGTCATCGAGACCCGGCGGGCCGAGTACACCCACTGGGGCATCGTGTTCGCGGCGCCGCTGTTCGTGCTCTGGAACCCCTGGGCCCTGTGGCTCGCCATGGTCGCCTACGCGGTGATCGCCAACGTCCCGTGCCTGGTGATCCAGCGCTACAACCGGGCCCGCGTCCTTCGCATCCTCGACCGCCGCGGCGCCTCGCCACGCTGATCGCCGGCCCCGGAGCCGGGACGCGACCAGGGGCCGCCCCGGAAGGCGGCCCCTGGCCATCACGCTGGTGCCCTGGCGGGCGGGTGGCTACTGGACGGTGGCGACCGCCGTGTAGCGCAGGGTGCCGGTCGTGCCCTGGCTGCCGTCGCTCACGTCGATGCGGTAGGCGCTGATGATCTCCTCGCCCGGGTCGATCACGACCGAGCCGGTGCGGTCGTTGACCACCGTGCCGTTGCCGTCCACGAAGATCGGGGCGCCGTCCCAGTTGGTGACGAGGTCGGTGCCACCGTTGGCCGCACCGCCGATGGTGACGGGCACGTCGCTCAGGTAGACGGCGGTGGCGAGGTCGCCGCTGCCCCAGTTCTCGACCCGCGGGTTGCCGGCGACGTCGTCCTCGAGGATGAGCTGCACCGACAGCGGGTTGTCGCAGTTGTTCTGGTAGCGGACGACGTCGGTGTAGATGGTGCGGTCACCGTCGTAGCCCTTGACCGTCACCTGCTCCTGCAGGAAGTCGATGCCGTTGGCCGACACGGTGTGGGTCGTGTCCACGTCGGCGTACGGGTCGGCGGCCGGTGCGCTGTAGGTCGTGGCGTCGCCGCCCTCGACCTTGGTGAAGCACGCGGCCACGGCCTCGACGTCCGCGGTCATGAAGTTCTGGATCAACACGGCGGCGAGCACCGGGGTGGCCACGGCGATCGCGAGGATCGCGGCGACGGCGCCTCGGAGTGTCATCCGCCGCTTCTGGGTGCTGGTGGTCATTTCGGTCCTCCCGGACGACGAACGCTTTGCTCTACGGAGACCTTCGACCCGCCCCCGGCGGGGGTTGATGGGCCGTTCGGACTATGCGGGTGGGATGCCCCCGTCGATGCGGGGGTCGGCGCCCACCGCCACGGCCGGGTCGCGCTGGGCCGCGGGCCGGGTGTCAACGATCGGGGCGGGGCCGACGTCCGCCGCCGGCCGGGGCTCGCCACGCCGGGGCGCCGGTAGGTCGAGGGGGTCGGGCGCCACGGCCGCCTGGGGGCGGGTGTCGACGACGCGGTTCGGCACGGCCGCGGTGGCGAGGGCGGCGGCCACGGTGGCGCTGGCCGCGGCGGGGACGGGTGCGGGCGGCGGCCAGGCGGGCACGGCGACCGGGACGGGCGGCGGTGTGGGGGCGGCCTCGTCGTCGGCGAACACGCTCGCGCCCGCAGCGACTGCGGGCGGGGGCACGTCGCCGCGGAGGGCACCAGGCCGGGTGTCGACCGCCCGGCTGCCGTCGACCGTCGCCACGACCGCCAGCGGCGTCGCCGCCGCGGGACGCTCCACCCGCTCCCGGGTGATCAGGCTGTAGACCACCGCGATGGCGGCACCGGCCGTGAGGGGGATGGCGGTGCGCCACACCGTGGTGGTGTCCACGACGGGGGGCTCGAGGGCGTGGCGCAGCAGTTCGAGCAGCAGGGTCTCGAAGGCGACGAAGACGCCCATCGACCAGCCCCAGACCACCATGCGGTCGGCGTTGGTGCGCAGCACCTGGACGGTGAAGAGCACCGTGGCCACCACCGCCATCACGAGGGTCGACCGCGTCACGATCTGGGCGAACTCGTCCGGTGGCGTCTGCATGCTCAGGTGGGGGATCCAGCCCCGCCAGAACTGGATCTCGAGCTGGATGCCGGCCCGGGCGGCGAAGAACCCGAGCGAGACGAGCTTGACGAGGAAGGCGGTGAGGGCGGCGAGGAACGCCGCGCGCACGAGCGGGTACCAGTTGACGTCGTCGTCCGCGTAGGACGGGCCCGAGGGCGCGGCCGGGCGGCGTCGGTCGTCGAGGTGCTCGAGCGAGAACGACATGGCACCTCTCCCATCGGCCCGAACCCGGTCGGCCTGAACGACCGCGGCAGGCACGGCGGCCGCGATCAGCCCGAGAGGTCGAGGCGGAAGCGGTGCTCGATCACCGGCGACGTGCCGCCGACCTGCACCGACCACGTGATGTCCAGCGTGGCCGCCGACGAAGTGGTCACCGCCAGCGCGATCGAGTGCGGGGTGGCCCCGTCGAAGGCGATCGGCGTCCCCGTCGGCTGGGTGACGACCTCCGCGGCCACGACCACCTGGTCGGCGTTGGGGCGGGCGAAGGCCACCGTGGCCGCGTCCACGCCCGGCACGACGGGCGGGCCCGCCGCCCGGATGGCGGCCGTGCTGGCGTCGAAGTTGGCGCCGGCGGTGCGGATGCGGGCCAACCAGACCGCCGTCGGCACACCCGCCGGCGCCGTGACCGGGATGGTGGAGGGGGTGTCGAGGGCCTCGCCGAAGGTGCCGAGGTCGGTCCCGAGGGTGACGGACGTGACCTCGGGGGTGACCCACGGGTCGGTGGTGGAGAGCTCGGCCCGGGTCCGCACCCAGCGGTCGCCGTCGTGGGCGTACGCCGCCGGCGTGCCCGACGCCGTGTACCAGGTGGCGTCGGTGCCGTCGGGGCCGACGAAGGGGGCGAGCACGCTCGCGAGCTGGTTGGGGCCGCTGGCCAGCTGGAACCGCACCGCGCCACCGGCCGGCGTGGTCGCGGCCCAGTCGAGCAGGCCGTACACGCCCTGGGTGCCGGTGTCGACGGGCGCCGAGTCCCACCGGCCGCCGTCCACGTAGCTGCCCTCCTCCGCCCGCGAGGTCACCGACGGCGCCGGGTAGGCGATCTGGCGGCCCTGGAGGACGCCTCCCACCTGGGACTCGTCGCCGGCGCCGGCGCCACCGGCGCGGTCGTAGGCCAGCCAGAACGGCTCGCCGCCGGTGGACGCGACCGACAGGGCCGACGCCCCCACCACCCACCCGGTGGCGTCGGCGGCGTGGCCGATGAAGCCACCCGACAGCCCGGCGCCGGCGCAGGCCACGGGCGGCCCACCGGCGATCGAGAGCTGCGTGCCCGCCTCGGGGCAGGCGGCGGTCACGTGCTCGGAATCGACGGGGATCAGGTAGCGGTCCCCCAGCTCCCCCGCCGGCCAGAATGCCGTGCTCTCGCCCCCGTCACCGTCGTCGCGCTGGACGGCGCCGGCGGCCACGTCGAGCGCGGTGACGCGGACCGCGGGACCACCACCGTCGACCGCGCCCGGACCGAACGTGTCCCGGTCGTCCGGGTCGCCTGCCACCAGCTCTTCGGTGCCGTCCGAGCGGTCGACCGCGGCGGTGCCGGTCGCCCCGTAGCCCAGCTCGGCCCACTGGCTCTCGACCCCGAGGAGGTCGTCGGTGGTGGCCGGCGGCACGACCACCGAGTCGCCGCCGGCATCCGAGCGGTGGGTCAGGAGGAAGGGGACGCCGTTGGTCGAGCGCACGACCGCCGTGTGGGTCGAGGTGACGTCGGCGACGAGGGTGACGGTGCCGTCGCCGGGGGCCACCGAGGCGCTCGTCACGGTGCTGGTGCCGTCGGCGACCTCGACGTCCGCGGTCGCCCACGGGGACCGCACCGAGAACCGCTGGCCGTCACGCTCGACGGGCACCACGAAGCTCGTCCCCGCGAACGCGGCCGGCACCAGCGAGTCCTGGCCGTCCCCCGTGCCCGTGGCCGCCAGCGGGCCGGTGGTGGCGACGACGGTGTCGGGCCCGTTGCCGGTGAAGGTGAGCACGTCGCCGGCGTCGGCGCCGACCGGGGGGCCGCCGTCCTGGGTCACCACGGTGCCGTCGGCGTACGGCGCCACCCGCACCTCGTCGGCGCCCGGGCCGTAGGCGTCGCTGACCGTGTAGTAGAGCGGCACCGGGGCGGCGGTGGTCATCACCGCCAGCTGGTCGCCGACCGGGGCCACCGGCGCCGGGTTGTTCCAGTACAGGCAGAAGTCGGTGGTCGCCCCGGCGGTGATCTGGTCGACCTGCACCCACACGTCGGTGGCGATGGTGTCGAGAGTGGCCGGGTCGACCCACAGGTCGAGGTCGACGAACCCGCCGCCACCGTCGCTGCGCTCGGCCCGCAGGTCCTGGGCGTCGGGGTCGAAGGTGCCGCCGGCGATGGGCCCGGCGGTGTCCAGCACCACCCGCACCTGGTAGCCGGCGAGGTCGGACGCGCCTGCGGCGGTGTGGTCGACGTCGAAGCAGCGACGGGACCGCCACGCCGAGTTCCACCAGGGCTCCCCCAGGTCCGGCAGGCCGGCGCCGTAGTGGTCGAGCGTGAGGCGGCCGGGCACGAGGTCGGACAAGGTGCCCGCGTAGGCACCGTCGTCCCAGGGCGTGTCCGCCGGCGCCGACACCGGTGTGGCGTCGGCGTAGTCGTAGAGCTCGAGCGAGCCCCCGACCTGGACGCCGCTGGTCACGAGGTGCTCGCCGCCCACGTCGGCGGTGGCCGCCGGTAGCGAGGAGGGACCCGCGGCGAGGCCGGCGAGCACCGCGCCGACGACCGCGAGCGCGACGTGGCGGGGCACTCGGGGCCGGGACGGCCCGTGACGGCGGCGCGTGGGCGCGCGGGGGACTCCCACGGGTCTTCTTTCGGGCGCGACCGGGGCGCGACTGAGCCGTGCGGTCCACCCGACCGGGTACCGTCCTCCCCGCCGATCGGGACGGCGCCGGCAACCGACGAGAGCGGGAGGGGTTCGTGGCGGACATCGACGGGTACGTGGCCCCGGGCTTCGAGGGCGTGCGGGCGGCCTTCGCCGCCAACTTCGACAGCCACGGCGAGGTGGGCGCCTCGTTCTGCCTCTACCACCGGGGCGAGAAGGTCGTGGACCTGTGGGGCGGCGTGGCCGACCCCGCCACCGGCCGCCCCTACGAGGAGGACACCTGCCAGCTCGTGTTCTCCACCACCAAGGGCATCGTCGCCATCTGCGCCAACCAGCTCATCGAGCAGGGCCGCCTCGACCCCGACGCCCGCGTCGCCGAGTACTGGCCCGAGTTCGCGCAGGCGGGCAAGGAGGACGTGCTCGTCCGCTGGCTGCTGAGCCACAAGGCCGGGCTCCCGGTGATCGACGGCACCCTCTCCATCGAGGAGACCCTGGCGTGGGACCCGGTCGTGGAGGCCCTCGCCGCGCAGGCCCCGATCTGGGAACCGGGCACCAAGCACGGCTACCACGCCACCACCTTCGGATGGCTCGTCGGCGAGCTCATCCGGCGGGTGGACGGCCGCTCGGTCGGCGCCTACGTGGCCGAGGAGCTCGCCGGGCCGCTCGGCGTCGACCTGTGGGTCGGCGTCCCCGAGGACCGCCTCGGCCAGGTCGCCCCGCTCGTGCCCATCGACCTGCCCGACAACGAGAACGTCCGCATGGTCATCGAGCAGGTGCTCGGGCCCGACAGCATCACCGGCAAGGCCCTGCGCACCCCGTGCCCCGAGCTGTTCGGCGGCACCGAGGGCACCATCGACCTGACCATGTTCGACGACCCCCGGGTGCTGCAGGCCGAGATCCCCGCGGCGAACGGCGTCACCAACGCCCGCGCCCTGGCTCGGGTCTACGCCGCCTGCCTCGGCGAGGTCGATGGCGTCCGCCTGCTCTCCGACGCCCAGGTCGAGAAGGCGATCGAGCGCCAGACGACGGGCCCCGACGCGGTGATGTTCTTCGAGACCGCGATCGGCCTCGGCTTCTTCCTGTCCTCGTCGTTCAGCAGCTACGGCGGGCCCCGGGGCTTCGGCCACACCGGCACCGGCGGCTCCATGGGCTTCGCCGACCCCGATGCCGGCATCGGCCTCGGCTACGTGATGAACCACCTGATGCCCAACATGATCGGCGACGCCCGCACCGTGGGGCTGACCGAGGCCAGCTACGAGGCCATCGGCACCCTCCCGCCCGTCATCCTCTGACCGGCGCCGGCGGTCAGGCCGGCGCCGGGGTGCGACCGAGGAGGCGGGCGGGCAGGAAGCGGGCGAAGGTCTCGGAGCGGGCGGCCAGCACCGGGCCGAGGATGGCCAGCACGAGCACGTAGAGGGCCACGAAGGGGCCGAGGCGCTCGTCGAGGCCGGCGGTGACGCCGAGGGTGGCGAGGATCAGCGAGAACTCGCCGCGCCCGAGGATGGTGAGACCGACGTTCGACGCCGCCACCTTGTCGAGTCCCTCCACCCGGGCCGCGATGATGCCGGCGGCGACGTTGAGCAGGACCGACAGGAGCACCGCGATCAGCACCGGGACGGCCACCTCGCCGGCGTCGCCCGGGTCGATGGTCAGGCCGAACGTGAAGAAGAACAGCGCGGCGAAGGCGTCCCGCAGGGGCAGGACGAGACGCTCGATCCGTGACGCCACCGCGGTCTCGGCGAGGACGAGGCCGGCCATGAACGCGCCGATCGCGTCGGACACCCCCAGCTGCGCGGCCACGCCGGCGACGAGCACGGCGAAGCCCACGAACGAGACGGTGAGCAACTCGTCGTCGCGGCTGGCCACGAGGCGGCCGGCAAGGCCCCCGCCCCACCGGGCGAAGGCGAACAGCACCAGGAGGAAGGCCAGCGCGGTGGCGAACTCGAGCGCCGCCTCGGTCGCGCTGTCGGCCTCGCCGAGCACGGGCGCCAGCAGGGCCAGGTAGAGGGCGAGGAACAGGTCCTCCACCACGATGACGCCGAGGATGAGGCGGCTCTCGGGGTTGGCCAGGCGGTGCAGCTCGATGAGCAGCTTGGTCACGATCGCCGACGACGAGATGCCGACCGCGCCGGCGATCACGAAGGCCTCGCTCGTCCCCCAACCCAGCGCGAGGCCGAACGCGAGCCCGCCGCCGATGTTGAGGAGCAGGTAGACCGCGCCGATCAGCACCAGGCGGCGCCCCCCCGCGGCCAGGTCGTCGAGGCTGAACTCGAGACCGAGGTGGAACAGCAGCAGGATCAGGCCGAGGGCGGCCAGCACCTCCAGCTCGTGGGGATCCTCGACGACCGCCAGCCCCGGCGTGTTCGGGCCGAGCACGATGCCGGCGACCATGAAGAACGGGATGGTGGGCAGGCCGATCCGTCGGCCGAGCCGGGCGAAGAGCCCAGCGGCCAGCAGCGCCCCGCCGATGGCGACGAGGAGCTCACCCATGGCCCCTGCGCACGACGTGGCGGCGGAAGCCCGGCAGGTCGTCGGGTCGTCCGATCACCACGAGGCGGTCGCCGGCTCGCAGCACCTCGGAGGGCTCGGGGGCCACGATCGGCTCGTGGTCGCGGAGGATGGCGGCGATGGTCATGCGGGTCTCGCTGCGGACGAGCAGGTCGGCGATCGACCGGCCCGTCCCGGGCGAGGCCTCGTCGAGGGTGACCCAGTCGATGAGGAGGTCGTCGATGACCGCCTCGATCTCCTCCACCGCCGACGGCTTGAAGTAGGCGCCGCCGAGGATGGCCCCGAGGGTGCGGGCCTGCGAGTCGCTGAGGGCGACCGACGCCCGCCGCTTGCCGTCCTCGAGCACGTAGATGTCGCGGCGGCCGGTGTGGTGCAGGATCACCGACACCTCGCCCTCGTCGGCGTGCACGTCGTAGCGGTGGCCGATGCCGGGCAGGGCGACCTCGCTGATCTCCCCCGGGCCGAGGCGCCGGGCCGCGCGGGGCGCGGGTGGGGTCGACGGGGTCATTGCGGCGTGGGCACACCGTCGGCGGCGAGCTGCTCGCCGATCGAGGCGGGGATGCGGAGCTGCCAGTCGTCGGCCTCGAGCTGCGCCGCCGTGCGCTCGACCTCGCCCGCCTCTCGGCCCTGGGTGCGGAAGTGGAAGACCCACTCGTCGCCCTGGTCGACGACGCGCTCGAAGGTGGCCTCGTCACCCGCGTCGACCGAGCCGAGCAGGGTCCGACTGTCGTCGCCGGGCCCGCTCAGGGAGATGCTGATGTCGTAGTCGGTCGGGTTCACGACCGTCACGTCGTCGACGTGGCCGGGCCCCTCGAACAGCGGTACGAGGAACTTGAAGAGGACGACGAGGGCCAGGACGCCGACGCCGATGAGCAGGACGTGGCCGACCCGCGCCGGCGGCAGCGAGTTGCGGGGGATGCGGGTCTCGGTGAGCCCGGTCATCGGACCGGGGTTGCGGTCGGGAGCAGGGTCGGGGACGGAGCCGACGGTGGGGCCGGCGCCCCGCAGGACGGAACGGGCATGGGGACCTCCGAGGGTCGGGGTGCGGTGGGACCGCCCCCGGGTCGGAGGCGGCGATCAGGTGGGCGCGGTGGCGCAGCGCGGTCCGCGCGGGGACGGGACCCGGGCCGGTGGCGCCCGGACCGCCACCGCCGACCAACGCCCGGGCGAGTGCGGGACGGCATCCCGTCGGGCGCCGGCGGTCCACCCGCCGAGCAGGGGGATCGTCACCGCGAAGGCCAGGAGGGCGAGCACGCCGCCCTGACGCCAGCGGTCGGCCCGGGCGTCGACCCGCTCGTCGGCGCCGACGGTGACCGCCGGCTGCTCCGGGCCCGAGGGCTCGAGCCACCATCCCGCGGGGGTCGAACCGGTGCCGCCGGCGTCGGTGGGCGCGCCGAGGTGGGTCCCGCCGGCCCAGCCCAGGGCGAGGGCGGCGAGGACGAGCGCGAAGGCGGCCGGCGCGGTGCGCAGGCGTCTCGTCACCGACATGTCCCCGACCATCCTACCGGCGACGGGCCCGCCCGCCCCGGCCGTCGGTAGCCTGGCGGGGTGACTGCGGCCCCGTCCGCGGAGGCTGCCCGGCGCCGCACCTTCGCGATCATCTCCCACCCCGACGCCGGCAAGACCACCCTCACCGAGAAGTTCCTCCTCTACGGCGGCGCGCTGGCCAAGGAGGCGGGCGCGGTCAAGGCCAAGGGCGAGCGGCGATCGGCGACCTCGGACTGGATGGCGCTCGAGCAGCAGCGCGGCATCTCCATCACCTCGACCGTGATGCAGTTCCCCTACCGGGACTGCGTGGTCAACCTGCTCGACACCCCGGGCCACCGCGACTTCTCCGAGGACACGTACCGGGTGCTCGCCGCCGCCGACGCCGCGGTGATGGTGCTCGACGCGGCCAAGGGCATCGAGCCCCAGACGCTCAAGCTGTTCGAGGTCTGCCGCCAGCGCAACCTGCCGCTGCTCAGCTTCATCAACAAGTGGGACCGGCCCGGCCGAGAGGCGCTCGAGCTCATCGATGAGATCGAGTCGAAGCTCTCCATCGTCCCCACCCCGGTGACCTGGCCGGTGGGCATCGCCGGCGACTTCCGGGGTGTGGCCGACCGCTCCCTCGCCGCCGACGGCGGCGGCGACATCGGCTTCACCCGCTTCACCCGCACCGCCCGCGGGTCCACCGAGGCCCCGGAAGAGGACGTGTCGGCCGAGCAGGCCCGCCTCGACGAGGGACTGGCGTGGACGGCTGCGGAGGAGGAGCTCGGCCTGCTCGCCGAGGTCGGCGCCGACCACGACACCAAGACCTTCCTCGCCGGCGAGACCAGCCCGGTGTTCTTCGGCTCCGCGCTCACCAACTTCGGCGTGCGCAAGCTGCTCGACGCCATCGTCGACCTCGTGCCGTCGCCGTCGCCCCGCGAAGCCGCCGACGGGACGCCCCGCGGCCTCGACACCCCCTTCTCGGGATTCGTGTTCAAGGTGCAGGCCAACATGGACCCGTCCCACCGCGACCGCATCGCCTTCTTCCGGGTCTGCTCGGGCCGCTTCGAGCGGGGCATGGTCGTCACCCACGGCCCCACCGGCAAGCCCTTCGCCACCAAGTACGCCCACCAGGTGTTCGGCCAGGAGCGCGAGACCCTCGAGGAGGCCTTCCCCGGCGACGTGGTCGGCCTCGTCAACGCCACCGACGTGCGGGTGGGTGACTCCCTCTGGCTCGACGAGCCGGTCGAGTTCCCCCGCATCCCGAGCTTCGCCCCCGAGCACTTCGCCGTCGCCCGCGTGCGCGACACCGGCCGGTTCAAGCAGTTCCGCCGTGGCATCGCCCAGCTCGACGAGGAGGGCGTCGTCCAGGTGCTGCGCGACGACGACCGCGGCGACCAGGCGCCGCTGCTCGCCGCGGTCGGCCCCATGCAGTTCGAGGTCGCCACCCACCGCCTCGAGAACGAGTTCGGCGCCCCGGTCGAGCTCAACCACACGAGCTATCGGGTGGCCCGCCGCACCGACGAGGCCAGCGAGCCCACCCTCAAGTCCATGCAGGGCGTCGACGTGCTCAAGCGCGCCGACGGCACCCGCTACGCCCTGTTCGAGAGCCAGTACTGGCTCGAGCGCGTCGAGCGGGAGCAGCCCGAGCTCACCCTCGAGCGCCTCGTCGCCGAAGGCTGAACGGCTCCCCTCGCCGAGCGGTCACACTGGTGGGATGACCCGGGTGCGGAGGAGGTCGGCAGTGGTGGGCGGCTTGGCCCTGCTCGCGGGCGCACTGATCGCCGCCGCCTGCGGGTCCGCCGACCGACCGGACGGCGAGGACGCCGCCCCGTCCACGACGACGGCGCCCGGACCGACCACCACCGCCGCGCCGACGACGACCACGGCGCCGCCCTTCGAGGGGTGGGTCGACCCGGCGTCGTCCGGCCAGCCCTATGGCGACACCGTCCAGGGGCTGCTCACCTTCCGGGGCAACCCCACCCGCACCTACTACGGCCAGGGACCGGTGCCCACGAACCCGCAGGTGCTCTGGTCGTACCCCGGCTCGGCGATGTGCTCGGAGTCGAGCGAGGGCAACGAGACCCGGGTGTGGTGCGGCAGCGGCTGGACGGGCGAGCCGGCGGTGTTCGAGCGGGGCGGCCAGACCTGGGTGGTCTTCGGCGCCTACGACCGGGCCGTGCACTTCGTCGACGCCGCCACCGGGCAGGACCTGCGCTCGCCCTTCCCGACCGGCGACATCATCAAGGGCTCGGTGACCGTCGACCCCGACGGCTACCCGCTCGTCTACACGGGCTCACGGGACAACTACTACCGGGTGCTGGCCATCGACCGGAACCCGGTGCAGGAGCTCTGGTCGCTCAGCGCCGACGCCGTGTCGCCCACGCTCTGGAACAACGACTGGGACGGCTCGGGGCTCGTCATCGACGACCACCTCTTCGAGGGTGGCGAGAACAGCCAGTTCCACGTGGTGAAGCTCAACCGGGCCGGCGGCACCGGCGAGGGCGACCCGGTGACGGTGGCGCCCCAGCTCATCTTCAACACCCCCGGCTGGGACGACCAGCTCCTCGCCGACATCGGCGACCAGACCGTCTCCATCGAGAACTCGGTGGCCATCTCGGGCAACACCGTCTACTTCGCCAACTCCGGCGGGCTGGTCCAGGGCTGGGACATCGCCCCGCTGCTGCCCGGCGGGGCGGGGCCGTCGGCGGTCACCCGCACCTTCCGCTTCTGGACCGGCGACGACACCGACGCCAGCGTGGTCATCGACGACGAGGGGATGCTCTACGTCGCCTCCGAGTACGAGCGGGGCACGGGGCGATCGGCCGAGGTCGGCCAGATCATGAAGCTCGACCCCACCAAGCCGGACAACCCGCTGGTGTGGTCGATCCCGGACATGGGCGCCAACCCGGCCGGCGTCTGGGCGACGCCGGCGATCCACGGCGGGATGCTCTACGTGCCGACCAACGGCGGCCGCCTCCTCGGCGTGGACCGCATGACCGGCGAGATCGTGTGGGAGAAGTCGCTCCCCGGCCCGACGTGGCAGTCGCCCGTCGTGGTGGACGACGTCCTGATCCAGGGCGACTGCAACGGGTTCCTCCACGCCTACGACGTGTCGGACCCGAGGGTCGACCCGCCCGAGCTCTGGACCGTCGAGCTCGGCGGCTGCATCGAGTCCACGCCGGCGGTCTGGAAGGGCCGCATCTACGTCGGTACCCGCGCCGGCCTCTTCTACGCCATCGGCGACGCCTGACGAGCAAGCGCGCGCTGGATGCGTCGCATACCGAACTGCATGACAGATCGGTAGGCTCACCGCATGACGACGCAGATCGCCGTGCGGCTGCCCGATCCGTTGGTCGAAGCCATCGACCTGATCGCCGCCGGCACCGCGACCCGGAGCGAGATCGTGCGCCTCGCCCTCGAGCAGTTCGTCCAACGAGAGGAGCGGCGCCGGATCGACGAGGCCCTGACGCGCGGGTACGCCGAGCACCCGCCGGGTGGTGAGGACGAGTGGGGCGACCTTGACGCCCAGACCGACCGGCTCGGTCGTGAAGCCCGAGCCGCCCTCGACGAGTGGGACGGCGGCTGGTGAGGCGAGGAGAGGTGTGGTGGCTCGAGCTGCCGAGCGAAAAGGCGCGGCCGTTCCTCATCCTCACCCGTGACCTCATGGTCGAGCGGCTGGACAAGGTGCTCGCCGCACCGACGACCCGACGAGCACGAGGCATCCCGACCGAGGTTGCGCTCGACGACGACGACGGGATGCCCAGCACCTGCGTGGTCTCGCTGGACAACGTCCAAACGATCCCACGCGCCCACTGCACCCGGCGGATCACCACGCTCGGGCCCGAGCGGCTGGATGAGGTGTGCCGGGCGCTGCGGATCGCGATCGACTGCTGAGATCGCCGTCGTCCGTAGGATCGCGGCGATGGCGTTCTGGCGGAGGAAGGCGGCGCCCGAGGTGCGGGTGGCGGCCCGGGCGACGGTCGTCGAGGTGGGGGCGTCGGTGGTGCAGTCCCAGCAGTCGGCCACGTCGCTGCGCCTCCGACTGCGGGTCGAGCCCACGGGCGATGGTGCCAGCGGCGCCTACGAGGTGACCACGGCCTGGACGGTCGACGCCGGCCTGGTGCCGAAGGTGGTCGCCGGCGCCACCTTCAAGGTGGACGTGGTCGACGGGCACCCCGAGCAGGTCCACCCCCGTGACGGGCGGATGCACTGGGACCGGATCCGGACGCCGGCGGACCCGAAGGCCCGGGCCGTCGGAGTCGACGAGGGCGCCGCCGGATGAGCGCCGACGAGGCCACCATCGGACTGGCGACGATCGTCGTCTTCGGCGTCGGGTGCCAGTGGATCGCCCGCCGCATCGGCATCCCGTCACTGCTCCTGCTGCTTCCCGCCGGCCTGCTCGCCGGCGACGTGCTGGGCCTGGTGAAGCCCGAGGAGCTCTTCGGCGACCTGCTCAGCCCGCTCGTCACCCTGCTCGTCGGCCTTCTGCTCTTCCAGGCCGCCACCCACCTGCACATCGGCGAGCTCCCGGGCGAGGCGCGCGGCGCCGTCGTCCGCCTGGTGACCATCGGGCTGGCCGTGACCTTCGCCGGGGCAGTGGCCGCCTGCCTCCTGTTCCTCGACGTGCCCCGGTCCCTGGCCATCGTGACCGGCGGCGTGCTCGTGGTGTCCGGCCCCACGGTCGTGGGGCCGCTGCTCGACGTCGTCCGACCCCGCCACCCGACCGCCACCATCCTGCGCTGGGAGGGCATCACCCTCGACCCCCTCGGCGCCACCGTCGGCGTGGTGGTCCTGAACCTGGTGCTGGCCGCCGACCGCGGTGGCGTGCACCCGGTGCTGCAGCTGAGCGGGCGCTTCGCCATCGGGGTCGCGGCCGGTGCCCTGGCCGGGTTCGTGCTCGTCGCGCTGATGTCGCGCTTCTGGCTGACCGACGACATGGAGGCCGCGGTCGCCCTGATGCTCGCCGCCGCCGCCTTCGCCGGGGCCGAGCTCCTCGCCTCCGAGGCGGGCCTGTTCGCCACCGTGACCATGGGCGTGGTGGTGGCCAACCAACGCACCGTCGCCACCGACCGCATCCAGGGCTTCGGCGAGACCCTCGAGGTGCTGATCATCGGGACTCTCTTCATCACCCTCGGGGCGCTGGTCGACGTGGACGACCTCGGCCACTACCTCGGGCCGGTGGTCGCCATCAGCCTCAGCCTCGTGCTGGTGGTGCGGCCGCTGACGGTGGCGGCGGCGCTGGCGCGCACGAGCCTGCCGTGGCGGGACCGGGCCATGGTCGCCTGGATGGACCCGCGCGGCGTGGTGGCGGCGTCCACGGCGACGACCTTCACCGTCACCTTGAACGCGGCGGGCTTCGACGCCGACTTCCTCCTGCCGGTCACCTTCGGGGTGATCCTGGGCTGCGGCGTGGTCTACGGGCTCACGGCCAAGCCGGTCGCCAAGGCGCTGGGCGTGACCGAGCCCCGCCCCACCGGCGTCGCCCTCGTCGGCGACGACCCCTGGCTGGCCGACTTCGCCCGCTGCCTGGCCGGCGCCGGCGTCGAGGTGCTGCGGGTCACCAGCGAGCCCGTCGAGGCCGACGGCGACCGGCTCACGTCGGTGGCACTCCTCGACGGGGTGCACGAGGTGCGCCGGGCCATCGACGAGGCGGGCCTCTCCCGGGCGGTGGTGTCGCTGGACGACGGGGCGGCGCTGACCCTGTTCGAGCCCGACCTGGTCGAGCGACTGGGCCGGCGCCACGTGCTGACCGTCCCGGAGGCGGCGGTCGCGGGCGCCGCCGCCGAGCGGGGCGCCCGGCTCCGGCCGCTCCGGTCGACGGCACCGGCCTTCCACGGGCACGCGTCGCGCGCCGACCTGCACCGCCGCCACACCGCCGGTGCCGCGGTGACGGTGGTGCCCGCCCCCCTGCCGCCGGGCGCGGTCCTGCTGGCCACGGTCTCGCCCGCGGGCGAGGTCCACCTGCGCCGGGCGCCGGCCGCGGCCCACCCCGAGGACGTCCTCGTCGCCCTCGTCGACGCGGGCTGACCCGCCGCGGCTCAGGCGCCGACGGGCTCGGCGACCGGGTCGGGCTCGTCCTCGTCGGCGGGTGCCTCGCCGGGGAGTGGCTCGGGCGGGCCGTCGCGGCGCTGGAGCTCCTTGCACACCTGGCGCGCGACGAGCGCCGCCACCGGCGGGGCCACCACGAGCAGCGTGCGGAAGGTCCAGACGATGCGGTTGACCGAGAGCCCGAAGGTGACGGCCAGCACGTCGGTGGCGCCGGCCGCGAAGAGGATCACGTAGAAGGTCAGCGTGGCCACACCGAGGGCGGTGCGCACCGGCCGGTCCCGGGGCCGGTCGAGGATGTGGTGCACGTCGTGGTCGTGGGTGAAGCGGGCCTCGAGCCACGGCCAGGCGTAGAGGAGCAGGAAGGTGACGCCCGGCAGGAGCACGCCGGGGAAGAACGGGTTGGGGATCAGGTAGTCGCCGAGGCTGATCTCCCACGGCGGCATGAGCCGCAGCGAGCCCTCGAGCCAGCCGATGTACCAGTCGGGCTGGCTGGCCGAGCTGACGTTGGCGACCTCGAAGGGCCCGAAGAGCCAGACCGGGTTGATCTGGAAGAGGCCGCCGAGCAGGCAGAGCAGCGCGGCGGTCAGGAAGAACACGCCGCCGGCCTTGGCCGCGTACGTGGGCCACACCCGCTCGCCGACCACGTTGTCCTCGGTGGCGCCGTCGCCGCGGAAGTGGGTGTGCTTGTGGCGCACGAGGATGCCGAGGTGGGCGACCAGCAGGATGGTGATGGCCGCCGGCAGCAGCAGCACGTGGATGATGAACAGCCGGGGGATGATCTCGGTGCCGGGGAAGTCGCCGCCGAACAGCAGCGACGAGATCCACGTCCCCACCACCGGGATCGACAGGATCACCGAGTCGGCGATGCGGATGCCCGTGCCCGACAGCTGGTCGTCGAGCAGGGAGTAGCCGGCGAAGCCGTTGCCGAGGGCGAACACCATGAGGGTGCAGCCGATGACCCAGTTGATCTCGCGAGGCTTGCGGAAGGCGCCGGTGAAGAAGACCCGGGAAAGGTGGACGACGACCGCGGCGACGAAGAGCAGCGCGGCCCAGTGGTGGACCTGGCGCATCATCAGGCCGGCCCGGACGTCGAAGCTCAGGTCGAGCACCGAGTTGTAGGCGGCGCTGACCTCGACGCCCTGGAGGGGGCCGTAGCTGCCGTCGTAGGTGACCGGCGCGGTGGAGGCGTCGAAGAAGAAGGTCAGGTAGACGCCGGTGGCCACCAGCACCACGAACGAGTAGAGGGCGATCTCACCGAGCAGGAACGACCAGTGGTTCGGAAAGATCTTGTCGAGCAGCGTCCGGCCGGTGCGGGCGACCCCGAGGCGGTCGTCGAACCAGCGGGCGGTGCGCCCGGTGCGGCTGCCCTTCGGCGCCTCGTCCGGCCCGTCGGCGGCGTGCCCGTGGCGGCGGCGCGCGCTCATGCGTCGATGTCCCAGAAGCCGGGGCCGACCGGGCCCGAGAAGTCGCCGGTGGCGATGAGGTTGCCGTCCTCGTCGGTGCCGAGGGGCAGCTGCGGCAGCGGCCGGGTGGCGGGCCCGAACACGGGCTCGGCCCCGTGGAGCACGTCGAAGGTCGACTGGTGGCACGGGCACAGCAGCTCGCCCCGCTGGGCCTGGTAGAGCCCGACCGGGCAGCCGGCGTGGGTGCAGACCTTCGAGTAGGCGACCACGTTGTTGACGGTCCAGTCCTCGCGGCCGGGGACGGGCTGGAGCTCGCCGGGCTGGAGGCGGATGAGCAGGGTCTGGGCGGTCTCGTCGCCGACGTGGCCCTCGGGGAAGGCGGTGATGACGCCACCGACGCCGGGGTCGTCGGGCCGCACCGGCAGGCCCTCCTCCGTGACGAGGCGCACGCCGTCGCGGTAGGGCGTGGACTTGAGGCCGCGGCCGGGCCGGGGGCCCATCGAGCGGATCGGGAACAGCGCAGCGAGGCCGAGGGCGGCCACCGAGCCGAACAGCAGCTTGGTGAGGAAGTTGCGGCGCCCGAAGGTCTCGCTGCCGGTCTGGAAGTCGGCCACGAAGGCCTGCTGGTCCTCGGGGGTGGACCCGATGCGCCCCCGGGGCTCGGAGTCCGGGCCCTCGGGCATGAAGCGCTTGGCCCAGACGACGAGGCCGACGCCGATGCCGGCCAAGGCGAGGAAGAGCAGCACACCCTCGGCCTGGGTCTGGCCGCCCTCGGCGTAGACGACGGCGAGCGCCAGCGCGGCGACGATGCTCACCCCGAAACAGGCCGCCGGCAGCAGCTGGCCGCTCGACCGCTGCACCCGCGCCTCGTCCTCGGGCGACACCACCACCGGCGGCTCGTCCACCGGTTCGTCAGGCATGGCTCCTCCGGCGGGTGATCCAACGGATGAACACAACGACCGCGCTGACCCCCACGACCCAGATCAGGTAGCCCTCGGCCACGGGGCCGATGCGCCCGAGCGAGAAGCCGCCCGGGTCGGCGGGGTCCTGGAGGTACGTCACGTAGGCGACGATCGAATTCAGCTGGTGCTCGTCGAAGACGTCCTCGTCGAACTGCGGCATCTGGCCGGGGCCGACCCGCACGGCCTCGGCGATCTGCACCTCGGCCACGTCGTGGAGCGACGGCGCGTAATTGCCGTAGCTGAGGGCGCCGCCCACCGCGGCGGCGCCGTGGCAGGCGGCGCAGTTGGCGCGGAACAGCTCGCCGCCCTCGGCGAGGTCGCCGGCGGCGACGTCCAGGTCGGGGATGGGCGTGCCCTCGCCGAGCGACCCCACGTAGGCCACGAGGGCCTGGATCTCCTGGTCGGTGTAGGCCGGGGGCTTGCTCGGCGACTGGCCCTGGGGGTCGGCGAGGGGCATCCGGCCGGTGCGGAGCATGAAGTCGGCGGAGGCCTCGCCGGCGCCGATCAGGGTCGGCCCCTGCGCCGTGCCGGCACCGCCCTGGCCGTGGCAGCTCACGCACCCGGTGCCGAAGAGCTGCTCGCCGATGGCGACGAGGTCGTCCGGGCCCGTCGGCGCCGCGGTCGTCGCCGTTCTCTCCGTGGTCCCCGTGGTGGCCGTGGTCGGCGACTGGGCCTGGGCGGGCTGCCAGAGCGCCATCCCGACGGCGGTGACGGCGACCACGGACGCCGCCGCGAGGAGCGCCGGTCGCCTCATCGCAGCAGGTAGATCGTGGCGAACACGAAGATCCACACGAGGTCGACGAAGTGCCAGTAGTAGCCCGTGACCGCCACCGACGGGCCGATCGGCGCCTCGCTGTCCCGCCCGAGCACGAGACCGGCGACCGCCACCATCAGCACCAGGCCGCCGAGGACGTGCAGGCCGTGGAAGCCGGTGATCAGGTAGTAGATCGAGCCGTACGCGTCGGTGCCGAGGGAGAAGTCGAGGCCGGCCCACTCGAGCACCAGGTTGACGAGGAAGAGCGTGCCGAGCACCAGGGTGACCGCGAGCCAGCGGCCCACCCGCTTGTGGTCGCCCCGCTCGGCGGCCCGCACCGAGAGGTGCATCGTGACGCTCGACGTGAGCAGGAGCACCGTCGAGAGCAGGGCCCGGGCCATGTCGAGGTCGGCGCCCGCCGGCGGCCACGGGTCGTTCTCGCCGCGGAGCACGAAGTAGGCCGCGAACAGGCCGGCGAAGAACATGAGCTCGGAGGCGAGCCACACGATGACGCCCACCGCGAGGGGCGACGCGGTGGTGACCCCGAACTCGTCGTCGACCGGCGCGACCGCGCCGGCGTCCCCGGCCACGTCCCCGACGGTGGCGGTCCCCTCCACGCCGCATTCCTACCATCCCCCTCCCCGCCGGGGGCGGCCTAGCTTGCGGGGGTGACCTGGGCCGCGGCCGCCGCCGTCCCCCCACCGATCTCCGTCTCCGAGCTGGCGACGGGGTGGGCACCCGACCCGCTGCCGCTCGTCCTCACCCTCCTCGCCGGCTGTGCGTACGCGGTCGGCGTGAGCCGCCTCGCCCGCCGGGGGCGACGCTGGTCGTCGGCCCGGTCCGCCTCGTTCGCCGGTGGCCTCGTCGTCGTCCTGGTGGCGACCCAGTCCGGCCTCGCCCGGTACGACACGGTCCTGTTCAGCGCCCACGCCGCGCAGCACGTGCTGCTCGGGATGCTGGGTCCGCTCCTGCTGGTGCTCGGCGCGCCGATGCTGCTCGCCCTGCAGGCCGCCGAGCGGCCGACCCAGCGGCGACTGGTCGCGGCGCTGCACCACCCGGTCGTCCGCTTCCTGACCCACCCGGTCACGGCGTGGCTCCTGTTCGGTACCTCGATGTTCGCCCTCTACCTGACCGGCCTCTACGAGCTCTCGCTGCGCAACGGCTGGGTCCACGCCTGGGTGCACGTCCACCTGCTGGTCGTGGGGTGCCTGTTCTCCGAGGCGGTGCTCGGCGTGGACCCGGGGTGGGCGACCGGCCGGGGCGGCCGCTCCCTCGCCTATCCCGTGCGCCTGCTGCTCGTCGTGCTGCTGGTGCCGTTCCACGCGGTGCTCGGCCTGGCCCTGCTGAGCGCCGGCGAGCCGGTCGCGGCGGCGTACTACGCCGACCTCGGCCGCACCTGGGGGGCGTCGCCGATGTCCGACCAGCGCACCGGCGCCGCGATCATGTGGAGCGTCGGCGACCTCGTGGGCCTCCTCCTGATCGGCGTCGTGGTCTGGCAGTGGATGCGGGCCGACGAGCGCGAGGCCGCCCGCCTCGACGCCGCCGACGACGCCCGCCGCGCCCGGGCGGTCGGCGACCCGGCGCCGTCCCCCTGACCCGGGTGCACCCCCTGGCTACGGTGGCGGCGTGAGGCGGATCGTGGTGGTGCGACACGGCGGCGGTGAGCCGGCCGAGGCGCCCCCCACAGGCGTGCCGGCGGGGTGCGTGCTCCCCTTCGTCCTGGTCTTCATCGTGCTCGCCGTGCTGGCGGGCGCCGGGCTGATCGGGCTCGGCGGAGGCGACGACGCGGCTTCCACGACGACCACCACGGCCCCGGCGGCCGAGCCGGTGCTCGAGGCGCCGGCCGAGCCGGCGGTCCCCGAGCCGCCCGAGGGCTCGTTCACGGTCTCCGCCGGCGAGAGCACGTCGCTCAACCTCGACGAGCTGGCGGATGCCATCGAGCGGCGGTTGAGCGCGGCCGGCCACGCCGGTGCCTTCGTCACCGTGGACGGCACGCTGCTGCAGGTCGACCCCGGCCCCGGGCCACTCACGGTGGCGGCGATGCAGGAGCTGCTGCGCGAGCCGGGCCGCCTCGAGATCCGCCCCGTGCGACGGGAGCGCCGGCCCGAGGCGTGCGCCGACCAGCCCACCGCCCAGGGGGCCGACGACGACGCCCGCTACCCGGAGTACGAGTTCACCGGCCAGCGCACGGGCGAGATCGTGGCCTGCTACCAGGTGGCGCCCGGCGGCATCACCAACACGGCCGTCGAGCGCGCCCACGCCACGGTCATCGGGCCCGACCAGGACGGCAACCGGGACGACGACTGGGCCGTCGACCTCTTCGTCACCACCGAGGGCATCGAGACCTTCAACGAGATGGCCGCGGCCTGCAAGCACCGAGAGCCGCCCTGCGATGCCGGCCTCGCCGCCATCGCCCTGGACCAGGTCGTGTTCATGGCCCCCCGGGTGGCCGACGCGGAGTTCACCCGCTTCGACATCCAGATCAGCGGCGACATCGACGAGGCGACCGCCAACTCGATGGTCGCGGCGCTCACCACCGCGCCGCTCCCCCGGGGCCTCGAGTTCTCGTCCTGAGGGCCGCCCGCCCCCGAGGGTTGGGCCGCCCCGCGCCCCGCACGAGCACCTAAGGTCGGCGCCGTGAGCGGTCGGGGGCTGCGGGGGCGGCGACACGGGCGACGGCTCGCGTCGGCGCTCGTCGCCGTGGCGGCCGCCGTGGCGCTGGCCGGGTGCTCCGGCAACCTCGGCGCCCCGGAGTCGGTGACCTCCCAGGGCGACGAGGTCGTCACCCTCTGGAAGGGGTTCCTGATCACCGCCGCCGTGGTCGGGCTGCTCGTCTACGGCCTGATCATCTACGCCGCGCTCCGCTTCCGCCGGCGCAAGAGCGAGGACCCGACCCACGTCCCGAGCCAGTACCAGTACCAGGTGCCGCTCGAGGTGCTCTACACGGTCGTGCCCATCCTGATCGTCGCCGCGCTGTTCGCGTTCACGGTGATCGGCGAGAACCGCATCACCCGCACCGACCCCGACCCCGACCTCACCATCCAGGTGATCGGCTTCCAGTGGCAGTGGCAGTTCCTCTACGTCGACGACGGGGTCGCCGTGCAGGGCAGCGCCGAGGTGACGCCAGAGCTCGTCCTGCCGGTGGGCCGCACGGTGCGCTTCGACCTCGTGTCCGACGACGTGAACCACTCCTTCTGGGTGCCGGAGTTCCTCCAGAAGCGCGACCTCATCCCCGGCGTCGACAACGAGATCGACATCGAGGTCACCGAGCCCGGCGAGTGGGTGGGCCGCTGCGCCGAGTACTGCGGCCTCGACCACTGGAAGATGGACTTCGACGTGCGAGCCATCCCCGCCGACGAGTTCGATGCCTGGCTCGCCGAGCAGCGCGCCGGCGGTGACGGCTCGGCCGCCGCGGGCGCGTCCGGCAGCACCGCCACCACGACGGCCACACCGGTCACCACGGAGGCGAGCGGCGGATGACGCTGACCGCGGACCCGCCCACGACGCCCCCGGCCGGCGCCGCGCCGACGCCCGGCGACGCCGGCCCGCCCGCGACGCCCCACCGGGGCCGACCCACGGGGATCCTCGCCTGGGTCACGAGCACCGACCACAAGACCATCGGCCTCAGCTACATGGTCACCGCCTACCTGTTCTTCCTGGCGAGCGGCGTGATGGCGCTGATCATCCGGGCCGAGCTGTTCGAGCCGGGCCAGCAGGTCGTGAACACCGACAACTACAACGAGCTGTTCACGATGCACGGCAGCATCATGTTGTTCCTCTTCGTGGGGCCGTTCGCGTTCGGGCTGGCGAACTACGTCGTGCCGCTGCAGATCGGCGCCCGCGACATGGCCTTCCCCCGGCTGAACCTCGTCTCGTACTGGTTCTTCCTCGGCGGCGGCCTCGTGATGTGCTCGGGGTTCCTCACCGCCAACGGGCCGGCGTCGTTCGGCTGGTTCGCCTACACCCCGCTGTCCGACCCGATCCGCTCGCCCGGCCTCGGCGGCGACCTCTGGATCGCGGGCGTCGCCCTCACCGGGCTCTCGGGCATCCTCACCGCGGTCAACATCATCACCACGGTCATCACCATGCGGGCCCGCCGCATGACCATGTTCCGGATGCCGATCTTCACCTGGAACATGCTGGTGACGAGCCTGCTCGTGCTGCTCGCGTTCCCGGTGCTCACCGCCGCTGCGGTGATGCTCTTCGCCGACCGCCACTACGGCACCCACATCTTCGACGTGGACAAGGGCGGCGACGCCCTGCTCTGGCAGCACCTGTTCTGGTTCTTCGGCCACCCGGAGGTGTACATCCTCGCCCTGCCGTTCTTCGGGGTGGTCACCGAGGTGATCGCGGTGTTCAGCCGGCGGCCGGTCTTCGGCTACAAGGGCCTGGTCTTCGCCACCCTCACCATCGCCGGGCTGTCGATGGGCGTGTGGGCCCACCACATGTTCGTCACCGGGGCGGTGCTGCTGCCCTTCTTCGCCGGCATGACGATGCTGATCGCGGTGCCGACCGGCGTGAAGTTCTTCAACTGGATCGGCACCATGTGGGGCGGCTCCATCCAGTTCGACACGGCGATGCTGTTCGCGGTCGGCTTCCTCCTGTTGTTCCTGATCGGCGGCCTGACCGGCCCGATGCTGGCGTCGCCGCCGCTCGACTTCCACGTCAGCGACTCGTACTTCGTCGTGGCCCACTTCCACTACGTGCTGATGGGCGGGTCGGTGTTCGCGGTCTACTCGGCGATCTTCTACTGGTTCCCCAAGTTCACCGGCCGGCGCCTCTCCGAGGGCCTGGGCAAGGCGCAGTTCTGGCTGATGTTCATCGGCTTCAACCTGACCTTCTTCGTGCAGCACCTGCTCGGCCTCGAGGGCATGCCCCGGCGGGTGGCCGACTACAGCCCCGACGCCGGCTTCACCGGCCTCAACCAGCTGTCGTCGGTCGGCTCGGCGCTGCTCGGGCTGTCGACGCTGCCGTTCCTCTGGAACATCATCCGCACCCTGCGCCGGCCCGCCACCAACGACCCCAACCCGTGGGACGCCCACACGCTCGAGTGGTACGCCTCGTCCCCGCCGGCGCCCCACAACTTCGACGACCTGCCGCCGATCCGGTCCGAGCGGCCGGTCTGGGACCTCAACCACCCCGACAACCCGGCGGTCGGCCACCGTGACGAGCGCCGGGCGGTCGGCGTGACCGCCGGCGCCGAGGCCGCCGGCGGCGAGCACGGGGACCCGCCGTGAGCGCCACGGACGACCGAACTCGAGGCAATAGCCCCCGGAATCCGACAGGTATTGCCTCGAGAATCAAGGCCTGGCCCCACGAGACCCATGTCTTCGGCGGGGTCAGCGTCGCCCTGTTCCTGATCGGGACGATCTACGCGGTCACGGGCGGCGAGGCCGCCGGCATCGTCCTGCTCTACGGCGCCGGCCTGCTCACCGCCACCTACGCGGTCTACCTGGCCGGCCACGCCGACCCCACCCGCGAGGCGGTGATCGCCCAGGAGGAGGGCGAGGTACCGAACCACCTCTACCTCCCCCACCAGTCCCTGTGGCCGGCGGGCATCGGCGTGGGCGGCGTGCTCGTCCTGGCCGGCTTCGCGGTCGGCACCTGGGTGCTCGTCGCCGGCACGGTCCTGCTGTTACGCAGCGTCATCGGCTTCGTGGTCGAGGGCCGCCACCGGCGCTGAGCTGCACCGCCCCGGGCGGTCGTCGGACGAGGGTGGTTCACTGGGGCGATGGCCACCTACACGCCGGTGACGGCGTCCGAGATCGCCGCCGACCCGACCCTCGGCGACTGGCGGGTGCTCGTCCACGCCCTGCACGCCGACTTCGTGGCGCCCGGGTTCGCCGCCGGCGCCGCCCTCGTGCAGGCCATCGCCGGGGCCGCCGACGCCGCCGACCACCACCCCGACGTCGACCTGCGCTACCCCGGCCGGGTGCACGTGGCCCTGACCACCCACGCCATCGCCGACCTCTCCGACGCCGACGTCGCCCTCGCCCGCACCATCTCCTCGCTGGCGGCGGAGGCCGGCGCCACGCCGGAGCCGACCGTGGTGCAGACGGTCGAGATCGCCATCGACACCATGGACGCCGAGCGCATCCGCCCCTTCTGGAAGGCGATGCTCGGCTACCGGGAGCGCAACGACGAGCTCATCGACCCGCGGGGCACCGGCCCCACGATGTGGTTCCAGCAGATGGACGAGCCCCGCACCGACCGCGACCGTCTGCACCTCGACGTGATCGTCCCCCACGACGAGGCCGACGCCCGTGTGGCGGCGGCGCTCGCCGCCGGTGGCCGCCTTGTCAGCGACGCCTTCGCCCGCTCGTGGTGGATCCTCGCCGACGCCGACGGCAACGAGGCCTGCGTCTGCACCTGGGAGGACCGGGGGCGCTGAGGCACCGGCGGCACCGGGTGTTCAGCCCTGGTACGCGGCGGCCTGCTCTTCGACCAGCGTGAGGAGGTCGCCGAGGGCGAAGTTGTAGTCGGCGGTGTGGAGCGATTCGGCATCGGCCACCACGGGGCTGATGTGGTCGATGGCGCGGGTGTCGCCCGCCGGCGGGTCGGCGGCGATCGACAGGTAGACCTGACCGTCCTCCGTCTCGGCGCAGTCCGCGGGTGTAGTGGTCCGGGATGACCTCGGTGAGCGTCTCGACGCCCGGAACCGAGACGCCGAAGTAGCCCGCTTCGAGGCGGTCGTCGCCGTCGTTCAGGTCGGTCGGGTTCACGCAGGCCCGCACCGTCCCGTCGTCCACGTCGTCCACCCGGGTCGGCGGCTCGTCGGCGGCGTAGGAGTCGAAGCCGACCGCGCAGCCCGTCTCGGTGGCGGACGTGCACAGCGGGATGTTGTCGAAGGTGCCGCCGACGGTCTCCCCCGGCGGCACCCGCAGGCGCCCGGTCGGGCCGACCAGCAGCGCCGAGATGAGCTGGCCCCGCAGCGCCGGCGCGTCGTCGAACTCCTCCTGGAGGAGCCGGATCAGGTGGTGGGTGCCCTGCGAGTGGCCGAGCAGCACGAAGGGGCGACCCTCGTTGTACGTCGCCAGGTAGGTCTGGAAGGCGTCGAGCACGTCGGCGTAGGCGACCTGGAACGATTCGAGGTCGTACAGGTCGGTGCCGCCGTCGTCGGGGTAGCTGCCGATGGTGGCCTGGCGGTAGCGGGGGACGTAGAGGTTGCAGAGCGACCCGAACCGGGCGGCCTGGAACTGGGTGGTGATGGTCTCGAGCGGGTTGGGCACGTCGAAGGGGTGGTTGCCGGGCTCGGCCGAGTAGTCGAGGGTCGGGTAGACGTAGAAGCAGTCGAACGGGGCGTCGGTCGCTTCCTCGAACGGCACCGGCGTGAGAGTGCCGTCGGGCGCCACCTCGGTGGCGGTCAGGTCCTGGTCGCAGATGTCGTCGCTCAGGTCGGGCCGGCACAGCCAGTGGGCGTCGTCGGCGTAGACCTCACTGGTGTGGCCGGCATACGGGTTCACGAACGGCGCGTCGGCGGCGGCGGTCGTGGTGGTCGTCTCCTCGCCCGAGGCGGGCGCAGGCTCGGCGCCCTCGTCGTCACCGCTCCCGCAGGCGGCGGCCCCCGCCACCAGCACGACCAGCAGAGCGACGGCGAGCAGTCGGGCGGTGCGGCGGCGCAGGTCCACGCCCCAGTATGGATCGGGCCCACGCCGGCGCCCCCGTTAGGGTGAGGACCCCTTCGGGGCTGTAGCTCAGCTGGCTAGAGCACCTGCTTTGCAAGCAGGGGGTCGTGGGTTCGAGTCCCATCAGCTCCAC
>JAYRFK010000131.1:0-22515 GCA_041908445.1 Acidimicrobiales bacterium
AGGCGGTGAACTCCGAATCCCCACCCTCCGACAGCACCTTCGTGATCGCCGCCGTCAGCGTCGTCTTGCCGTGGTCGATGTGACCCATCGTGCCGATGTTGGCGTGGGGCTTGTTCCGCTCGAACTTGGCCTTGGACATCTCGGGGTTACCTCAGGTTCTTTCGCAACTGGTCAAACAGGGTGGGTGAGAAGGTTGGACAGGAGGGTCACTCGCCGCGGACGCGGGCGACGATCTCTTCCTGCACGTTGCCAGGCATCTGCTGGTACGAGTCGAACTGCATCGTGTACGTGGCCCGACCCTGGGTGCGCGAACGCAGGTCGGTAGCGTAGCCGAACATCTCCGACAGGGGCACGGTGGCCTGGATGACCTGGCTGTTGCCCCGCTGCTCGGAGCCGGCGAGGCGGCCGCGGCGGCTGGAGAGGTCGCCCATGACGTCACCGAGGTAGTCCTCGGGGGTCACGACCTCGACCGACATGATCGGCTCGAGCAGGACGGGCTTGGCCTGGCGCGCGGCCTCCTTGAGGACCATCGAGCCGGCCACCTTGAACGCCATCTCCGAGGAGTCGACGTCGTGGGCGGAGCCGTCCACCAGGGTGGCCCGCACGTCCACCATCGGGTAGCCGGCGAGCACGCCAGCCGTCAGCGACTGCTGGATGCCCTGGTCGACCGAGGGGATGAACTCCTTCGGGATGCGACCGCCCGTGATCTTGTCGACGAACTCGTAGCCGCCACCGGGGCCGGTGGGCTCGAGGTCGATGACCACGTGGGCGAACTGGCCCGAACCACCGGTCTGCTTGACGTGGCGGTAGACGACCTTGTCGACGGGCTGGGTGATGGTCTCGCGGTAGGCGACCTGGGGCTTGCCCACGGTGGCGTCCACGTTGAACTCGCGGAGCATGCGGTCGACGAGCACCTCGAGGTGCAGCTCGCCCATGCCGGAGATGACGGTCTGGCCGGTCTCCTCGTCGCTGCGGACCTGGAAGGTGGGGTCCTCCTCGGAGAGCGAGTAGAGGGCCTTGCCCAGCTTGTCCTGGTCGGCCTTGGTCTTGGGCTCGACGGCCACGTGGATCACGGGCTCGGGGAACTCCAGCTCCTCGAGCACGATCGGGTGGCTCGGGTCGCACAGGGTGTCGCCGGTGCGGGTGTCCTTCAGGCCGATGCCGGCGACGATGTCGCCAGCGAAGACCGACTCGCGATCGTCGCGGTGGTTGGCGTGCATCTCGAGGAGGCGACCGATGCGCTCCTTCTTGCCCGTGCGCGAGTTGAGCACGGTGCCGCCCTTGGGCAGGGTGCCGCTGTAGACCCGGAAGTACGAGAGCTTGCCGTGGGGGTCGGCCACGATCTTGAACGCGAGGGCCGAGAACGGCTCGTCGTCGGACGCCGAGCGCTCGAGAGTCTCCTTGCCGTGGAGGTCCATGCCCTCCACCGGCGGGAGGTCGAGCGGCGAGGGCAGGTAGTCGACGACCGCGTCGAGCAGGGGCTGCACGCCCTTGTTCTTGAAGGCGGTGCCGTTCAGGACGGGAACCACGGCGTTGGCGATGGTGGCCTCGCGGAGGGCGACGCGCAGGTCCTTGGCGGTGATCTCCTCGTCGCCCACGAACTTCTCGAGGATGGTGTCGCTGTGGGCCGACAGCACGTCGATCAGCTCGTGGCGGTACTCCTCGGCCTGGTCGGCGAGGTCGGCGGGGATGTCCACGACGTCCCACTTGGCGCCGAGCTCCTCGTCCTGCCAGACGAGGGCCTTCATCTCGAGCAGGTCGACGACGCCCTGGTAGTTCCCCTCCGCGCCGATGGGCAGCTGCACCACGGCGACGTTGGCGCCGAGGCGGTCCTTGATGGATGCGAGGGCGGCGTAGAAGTCGGCCCCGAGCCGGTCCATCTTGTTGACGAAGCACATGCGGGGCACGCCGTACTTGTTGGCCTGGCGCCACACCGTCTCGGTCTGGGGCTCCACGCCGGCGACACCGTCGAAGACCGCGACCGCACCGTCGAGCACGCGCAGGGAGCGCTCCACCTCGACGGTGAAGTCCACGTGGCCAGGCGTGTCGATGATGTTGATGTAGTGGTCGTTCCACTCGCAGGTGGTGGCGGCGGACGTGATGGTGATGCCGCGCTCCTGCTCCTGGACCATCCAGTCCATGGTGGCGGCGCCCTCGTGGACCTCGCCGATCTTGTAGTTGCGACCGGTGTAGTAGAGGATGCGCTCGGTCGTCGTGGTCTTGCCGGCGTCGATGTGCGCCATGATCCCGATGTTGCGGGTGCGCTCCAGCGACCGGGTGCGGGTGGTGGACGGATCAGCCATGGGGTTCTTCGCTTCGCTCGCTGCGTGGGTGGGTTCGGGGAATCGGGTGGGTCAGGTCGAACGGGGGGCCGGACGCACGACGACCGGGCCAGTGGCCCGGTCGTTCGGAGGCACACCGGGGGGCGCACCCCCGCGTACCGGGGCTACGTGAGGTCGGTCAGGGACAGCCGACGGGCTCCGGTGCGGGCGATGACCATGGCTACCAACGATAGTGGGCGAAGGCCTTGTTGGACTCGGCCATCTTGTGCATGTCTTCCTTGCGCTTCACCGAGGCGCCGAGGCCGTTGCTGGCGTCGAGGACCTCGTTGGCGAGGCGCTCGGCCATCGTGTTCTCCCGGCGCTGGCGGGCGTAGCCCACGAGCCAGCGGATGGCGAGGGTGTTGGCCCGGCGGGGGCGCACCTCGACCGGCACCTGGTAGGTGGCGCCACCGACGCGGCGGCTCTTCACCTCGAGGGCGGGCTTGACGTTCTCGACGGCACGCTTCAACGCGGCGACGGGCTCGGCGCCGGTCTTCTGCTCGACGATGCCCAGCGCGTCGTACACGATGCGCTCGGCGGTCGAGCGCTTGCCGCGCTGGAGCACCTTGTTGACGACCTGGGTGACCACGACCGACCGGTAGATCGGGTCGGGGGACAGCTCACGGCGCGGGGCGGGACCCTTGCGGGGCATCTACGTCAGCCTTCCTTCTTCGCGCCGTACCGGCTGCGGGCCTGGTTGCGGTCCCGGACGCCCGAGGCGTCGAGGGTGCCGCGGATGATCTTGTAGCGCACGCCCGGGAGGTCCTTCACACGACCGCCACGCACGAGCACGATCGAGTGCTCCTGGAGGTTGTGGCCCTCACCGGGGATGTAGGCGGTGATCTCCATGCCGCTCGAGAGGCGCACACGGGCCACCTTGCGGAGCGCCGAGTTCGGCTTCTTCGGGGTGGCGGTGTAGACGCGGGTGCAGACCCCCCGTCGCTGGGGAGCGCCCTTCAGGGCCGGGGTGGCGCCCTTCTTGGGCTTCGACTTGCGGCCCTTGCGGACCAGTTGCTGCACGGTGGGCACGCGTCTACCTCAAGACATCTTCAGCGAAGTGGATGAACGTTGGGCTCGGCGCGGAGAGACGCGCACGAGCGGCAGGCCATGCTACGGGCCGCGCCCGCCGCGCAACAACTCGCGCCCGCCCTGATGGGCGTGGGCGCACCCCGATCGGCCAGACTCGGCGCCGTGACCGAACGCAAGGACGCCACCGACGTGACCGCCGCGGCCAACGCCGCCGTGGCCGCCGCCCTCCCCCTCGGCGACGAGACCGACTTCGACCGGGCCCGCCGGGGCCTGCTCGTCGAGGCGCCGCGGACGGTCGAGGTCGGGGGCCTGCCCGTGTGGGACCGCGACCGCTACGCCTTCGTGACGGGCGAGTCGCCCGATTCGGTCAACCCGAGCCTGTGGCGCCAGGCGCAGCTGAACGGGATCGCCGGCCTGTTCGAGGTGTGCGACGGCTTCTACCAGGTGCGGGGCCTCGACCTGTCGAACATCACCTTCATCCGGGGCGAGACCGGCTGGGTCGTCATCGACCCGCTGACCGCGTCGGAGACCGCGGCGGCGGCGCTGGCCCTGGCCAACGAGCACCTCGGCGAGCGCCCCGTCGTGGCGGTCATCTACACGCACAGCCACGTCGACCACTTCGGTGGCGTACGCGGTGTGGTCGACGAGGCCGACGTGGTCGCGGGGAAGGTGCCGATCCTCGCCCCCGAAGGGTTCCTGCACGCCGCCATCAGCGAGAACGTGATCGCCGGCAACGTGATGCAGCGCCGGGCGTCCTACATGTACGGGGCGCTGCTGCCCGCCGACCCCCACGGCCACGTCGACGCCGGCCTCGGCAAGGGCGTCCCGCTCTTCGCCACCCAGGGGCTCATCGCCCCGACCGTCTCGATCCGCGAGACCGGCGAGGAGCACGTCCTCGACGGCGTCCGCGTGCGGTTCCAGGTCACGCCGGGTACCGAGGCGCCCGCGGAGATGAACTTCTACTTCCCGGACGCCAAGGCCCTCTGCATGGCCGAGAACTGCTCGGCCAACATGCACAACCTCTACACCCTGCGGGGCGCCGAGGTCCGCGACTCGCTGGCGTGGAGCACCTACCTCCACGAGGCCATCGAGCTGTTCGGCCAGGATGCCGACGTCGTGTTCACCAGCCACCACTGGCCGCGCTGGGGCACCGAGGACGGGCTCACCTTCCTGCGCCAGCAGCGCGACGCCTACCGGTTCCTCCACGACCAGACCATGCGGATGGCCAACCACGGCCTGACCATGACCGAGATCGCCGAGGAGCTGGTGATGCCGCCGGCGCTGGAGCAGGAGTTCCACGTCCGGGGCTACTACGGCACGGTCAACCACAACGCCAAGGCCGTCTACCAGCGCTACCTGGGCTGGTTCGACGGCAACCCGGCCCACCTGCACCCGCACCCGCCCGTCGAGGCCGCCACCCGGTACGTCGAGTACATGGGCGGCGCCGACGCGGTGCTGGCCAAGGCCCGCGAGAGCTTCGCCGCCGGGGATTACCGGTGGGTGGCCGAGGTCGTGAACCACGTGGTGTTCGCCGACCCGGGCAACGCCGAGGCCAAGGCCCTCCAGGCCGACACCCTCGAGCAGCTCGGCTACCAGGCCGAGTCGGGCCCGTGGCGCGACTTCTACCTGACCGGCGCCCAGGAGCTGCGCCAGGGCCACCCCGACATCGGCGCCGCCGCCGGCGCCAGCCCCGACGTCCTCGCGGCCATGACCACCGAGATGCTCCTCGAGCTGATCGGCGTGCGCCTGAAGGGCCTCGCCGCCGCCCGCCGCGACGTGACCCTGCACCTCGTGATCACCGACCGCAACGAGTCGTGGCACGTCGGCGTCGAGCACGGCGCCCTCCACCACTCCCGCAGCGGCGCCCTCGACGTCACCCCCGAGGCCACCCTGAGCCTCCCCCACCTGGCCTTCGCGGCCCTCGCCGGCGGCAACCAGACCCTGGAGGACGTGGAGAAGTCGGGCGAGACGCAGGTCCAAGGCGACCGCACCGCCGTCGAGCACCTGCTGAAGAACCTCGACAAGTTCCGCTTCGGCTTCCCCATCGTCACCCCGTAGGCCGTCCGGCCCACGCAGGCGGACCGCCGGTGGGCCGAACGGCCCAATTCCTGCTTTGGTGGCGCCCCAGACGCGCCGAAGAACACGCCATGTCCGGTCTCGGTTCCCTGCTCGTCAACTGCGCCTGGCTGTCCGGCCTGGTCGTCGCGTTCTTGACCATCCGCGCCTTCGAGGAGCCGGTGCGACCGGCCGGTCCCCGGCGCCCGGTGCCGATCGCGCTCGCCGGCGCCGTGATCCTGACCGTGGGGATGCCCTGGGCCACGAGCCCCAACGGCCAGATCACGTCGTCGGGCTGGCTCGTGCTCAGCTCCGCCACCGTCGTGGCGGTCATCCTCCTGGCGACCGGCATCGGCGCCCTCGCCGCCCTCCCCGACTGGGGCGGCCCCCGCCGCGACCTGCACGCCCTCCTGCTCTCGCTGTCGCTCCTCGGCCTCGTCGCCGGCAACTGGCTCATCGGCGCGAGCGGCGGCTGGGGCCAGACCCTCCGGTGGGGCGCCACCGCGAGCCTCGCCCTGACCGCCGCCCTCACGGCCGTCGAGTCCCTCCCCCTCCTCCGCCAGAAGCTCCCGCCCCGCACCGACGAGCCCATCGACCTGACCGGAGAGCTCCACCGCCTCGACGACCTCCGCGCCTTCTAGAACGCCGGGAACGAAGGCCGGCGAGCCGAGACCCGGAAAGGGCCCAACCGACGAGACCCACCCCTCACTCCCCCTCGAGACCTACGGGGTAGCGAGTCGGGGGGTGGCGGCGGAACGGCTTCGGGCCACGCGCAGCAAGTGACGAGCGCAGCGAGGAGCGGCGAGCATGGCCCGAAACGGATGTCCGCCGTCAGGACCCGCCGCCTCGCGGGGGCAGCCCCCCCGAGGCATGGGCCGAAACGGATGTCCGCCGTCAGGACCCGCCGCCTCGCGGAACAGTGAGCCGAAAACGAGTCCGGCGACAGCCCCGCCGAAGCGGAACCGTCGCCGGACTCAGTACTTCAGATGAAGATGAAGGAGCGACCTACTCCGAACCAGTCGGCAGATCGATCACCTCGGCCCCACCGTCCGAGACCGCCTCCGACCGCTCCGCCAGCCAGTCGGCCAGCCCCTCGTCCTCGTCGCCCGAGGAGTAGTACTCCATGGGCTGGTAGTCGGGGGCCCGGGTCTCGATCTCGCGGTACACGGGGAGGCCCGTGCCGGCCGGGATGAGCTTGCCGATGATGATGTTCTCCTTGAGGCCGACCAGGGAGTCGCTGCGGCTCTCGATGGCCGCCTCGGTGAGGACCCGGGTGGTCTCCTGGAACGACGCCGCGGACAGCCACGAGTCGGTGGCCAGCGACGCCTTGGTGATGCCCATGAGCTCGGGCCGGCCCTCGGCGGGCTTCTTGCCCTCCTCTACCAGGCGGCGGTTGGTGTCGGCGAAGACCTTCTGGTCGACGCGCTCGCCCGGCAGGAACTCCGACTCGCCCGGCTCCGACACCGCCACGCGGCGGGTCATCTGGCGGACGATGAGCTCGATGTGCTTGTCGTCGATGGAGACGCCCTGGTCCCGGTAGACGGACTGCACCTCGCCGACCAGGTAGGACTGGGTCTCGCGGACGCCCTTGATCTCGATGAGCTCCTTGGGGTCGCGCGGGCCCTCGACGAGCGCCTCGCCGGCGGTGATCTCGTCGCCGTCCTGGACCTCGAGGCGGGACAGGCTGGGGATGATGTACTCGTCCTCGGTGCCGTCGTCGGCGACGATCGTCACCGGACGGCCCTTGCCCTCGTCCTCGTAGATCCGCACCACGCCGGAGGTGCGGGCCAGGGTGGCCTTGCCCTTCGGGGAGCGGGCCTCGAAGAGCTCGACCACTCGGGGGAGACCGCCGGCGATGTCGCTGCCGGCGATGCCGCCCGTGTGGAAGGTCCGCATGGTCAGCTGCGTGCCGGGCTCGCCGATCGACTGGGCGGCGATGACGCCGACCGCCTCGCCGAGCTCGATGGTGCGGCCGGTGGCCAGCGAACGGCCGTAGCACTTGGCGCAGACGCCCTGGTCGGCCTGGCAGGTGAGCACCGAGCGCACCCGGACCCGGGTGACGGCGCTGTCGTCGCGCAGGGCGGCCATCTCGTCGTCGCCCACCTCGGTGCCGGCGGGGTAGGTGGTGCCGTCCGCGAGGGTGACGTCCTCCATGAGGGTCCGGCCGAAGAGCCGGGTCTCGAGGTAGCTGCGCTTGCCGGCCTCGTCGGGCACGACGCTGTCGACCCAGAGCCCCCGCACCGGCGTGCCGTCGGCGGCGCAGTCGAGCTCACGGATGATGAGCTCCTGGGCCACGTCGACGAGTCGACGGGTGAGGTAGCCGGAGTCGGCGGTCCGCAGGGCGGTGTCGACCAGGCCCTTGCGGGCGCCCGGGGTGGCGATGAAGTACTCGAGCATCGACAGGCCCTCGCGGAAGTTGGCCTTGATGGGCCGCGGGATCATGTCGCCTCGGGGGTTGGCCACCAGGCCGCGCATACCGGCGATCTGGCGGACCTGCATCATGTTGCCGCGGGCCCCGGAGCCCACCATCATCTCGATGGGGTTGAACTGCTGGGCCTTGAGCTCCTTCTCCATGGCGGCGCGCACCTCTTCGGTGGCGTTGGTCCAGATCTCCACTTCCTTCTGGCGGCGCTCACCGTCGGTGATGATGCCGCGCCGGAACTGGCCCTCGACCTTGTCCGCGTCCTTCTCGTGGGCCTCCAGGATGGCGGCCTTCTCGGGCGGGGTGCGGACGTCGTCGATGGAGACGGTGATGCCGGACTGGGTGGCGTAGCGGAAGCACAGGGCCTTGATCGCGTCGAGGCTCTCGGCCACCACCGCCTTGGGGTAGTGGTTGGCGAGCTCGTCGACGATCGCGCCCATGTCCTTCTTCTTGACCGCGTTGTTGATGTACTCGAAGCCCTCCGGCAGCGTCTCGTTGAAGAAGACGCGGCCCGGGGTCGTGATCGTGTACACCGCGGCCTTGCCGTTGGCCGGCGTCTCGAGCAGGCGCTCGGTGCGGAACGTGATCGGGTCGTGCAGGCGCAGGGTGCCGTGCTCGTAGGCCCGCTCGAGCTCGTCGAGCCGGCGGAAGCTGCGGACCGGGTGCCAGTCCGTCTCGTTCGGACGCTTGAAGCGCTTGTCGTCCTCGGGGTCGACGACGCCGACGAGCTCGGTGAGGTAGAAGGCGCCGATCACCATGTCCTGGGTCGGCGTGACCAGCGGGCGGCCGTGGGCCGGGCTGAGCACGTTGTTGGCCGACAGCATGAGGACCCGGCTCTCGGCCTGGGCCTCCGCCGACAGGGGCAGGTGCACGGCCATCTGGTCGCCGTCGAAGTCCGCGTTGAAGGCGGCGCAGACGAGCGGGTGGATCTGGATGGCCTTGCCCTCGACGAGCACGGGCTCGAAGGCCTGGATGCCGAGGCGGTGCAGCGTGGGCGCACGGTTGAGCAGCACGGGGTGCTCACGGATGACGTCCTCGAGCACGTCCCAGACCTGCGGGCGACGGCGCTCGACCATGCGCTTGGCCGACTTGATGTTCTGGGCGACCTCGTTGTCCACGAGGCGCTTCATCACGAACGGCTTGAACAGCTCGAGGGCCATCAGCTTGGGCAGGCCGCACTGGTGGATCTTGAGGGTCGGGCCGACCACGATGACCGAACGGCCGGAGTAGTCGACGCGCTTGCCGAGCAGGTTCTGGCGGAACCGGCCCTGCTTGCCCTTCAACATGTCGGAGAGCGACTTCAGCGGGCGGTTGCCCGGGCCGGTGACCGGCCGGCCGCGGCGGCCGTTGTCGAACAGCGCGTCGACGGCCTCCTGCAGCATGCGCTTCTCGTTGTTGACGATGATCTCGGGGGCGCCGAGGTCGAGGAGCCGCTTGAGGCGGTTGTTCCGGTTGATGACCCGGCGGTAGAGGTCGTTCAGGTCGGAGGTGGCGAAGCGGCCACCGTCGAGCTGGACCATCGGGCGCAGCTCCGGCGGGATCACCGGCACCACGTCGAGGATCATCGCCCGCGGGTCGTTGACCCGGCGGCCGTTCTCGTCGCGGCGGTTGAACGCCGAGACGATCTTGAGCCGCTTGATGGCCTTCTGCTTGCGCTGGGCCGACAGAGGCTTCTGGCCCTCGGGCGGCTCGATCGCGTTGCGGAGCTTGACCTCTTCCTCGTCGAGGTCGAGGCGGTTCACCAGGCGGGCGATGGTGTCGGCGCCCATGCCGCCCTCGAAGTACTCGCCGTAGCGGTCGACGAGCTCGCGCCACAGCATCTCGTCCTCGATGATCTTGCGCGAGAACAGGTCCTTGAACTCGTCGAAGGCCCGGGAGACCCGGTCCAGCTCCTCGTCGTAGCGCTCGCGGATGCCCGCGAGCTCCTTCTCGACGGCGCGCTGGCGAGCCTTGATCTCGGTGTCCTTGGCGCCCTCGTTCTCGAGCGCCTCGATCTCGTGCTCGAGCTCCTCCTGGCGACGGGCCAGGGCGAGCTCGCGCTCCTTTTCGATGAGCTCCTTCTCGCCGATGAGCTCGGCCTCGAGGTTGGGCAGGTCCTCCTGGCGCTTCTCCTCGTCGACCCAGGTCACGAGGTTGGCGGCGAAGTAGATGACCTTCTCGAGCTGCTTGGCCTTCAGCTCCTCACGGGGCTCGGTGCCCATGAGCAGGTAGGCGAGCCACGACCGGGTGCCGCGGAGGTACCAGATGTGGACGACGGGGGCGGCCAGCTCGATGTGACCCATGCGCTCGCGCCGGACCTTCGAACGGGTGACCTCGACGCCGCAGCGCTCGCAGATGATCCCCTTGAACCGGACGCGCTTGTACTTGCCGCAGTAGCACTCCCAGTCCTTGGTGGGCCCGAAGATCTTCTCGCAGAACAGGCCGTCCTTCTCGGGCTTGAGCGTGCGGTAGTTGATCGTCTCGGGCTTCTTGACCTCGCCGTTCGACCACGTGCGGATCGAGTCCGCGGTGGCCAGACCGATGCGCAGCTGGTCGAAGGTGTTGACGTCGAGCATGTGTCAGATCCTCTCCATGCGCTCGGCAGCGCGGCGTGCGTCTTCTTCGTCGGAGCCCCGCTCGGGCCGGGAGATGTCGATCCCCAGCTCCTCGGCGGTGCGGAAGATGTCCTCGTCGAGCTCGCGCATCTCGATCTCGTCGCCGATGGTGTTGAGCACCTCGACGTTGAGGCAGAGCGCCTGCATCTCCTTGATGAGCACCTTGAAGCTCTCGGGGATGCCGGGCTCGGGGATGTTCTCGCCCTTGACGATGGCCTCGTAGACCTTCACGCGGCCGAGCACGTCGTCGGACTTGATGGTGAGCAGCTCCTGGAGGCAGTAGGCGGAGCCGTACGCCTCGAGGGCCCACACCTCCATCTCGCCGAAGCGCTGGCCACCGAACTGGGCCTTACCGCCGAGCGGCTGCTGGGTGATCATCGAGTACGGGCCGGTCGACCGGGCGTGGATCTTGTCGTCCACGAGGTGGGCCAGCTTCAGGATGTAGACGTACCCGACGGTGATCGGGTTGTCGTAGGCCTCGCCGGTGCGACCGTTGTAGAGCGTGGTCTTGCCGTCGGGCTGGATGAGGCGGTTGCCGTCGACCGACTCGGGGGTGAGGTTCTCGAAGATCGTCTTGATCGTCGGGTGCTTGCCCGCCTCCTCCGTCTCGTCCCAGTGCGCCCCGTCGAACACCGGCGTGGCGATGAGCTGCGCCGGCGGCGTGTTCGTGCGGGTCTTGCTCTCGGTGCCGCGCACCGGCTCGTCGCCGACGCGGCCGCCCTCGATGGTGCCGGAGGCGGGGACGTCCCAGCCCCAGCGGGCGGCGTAGCCGAGGTGCGCCTCGAGGACCTGGCCCACGTTCATGCGGGACGGGACGCCGAGGGGGTTGAGGATGATGTCGACGGGGGTGCCGTCGGCGGTGTAGGGCATGTCCTCGATGGGCAGGATCTTGGAGATCACGCCCTTGTTGCCGTGGCGGCCGGCGAGCTTGTCACCCACGCTGATCTTGCGCTTCTGGGCCACGTAGACCCGCACCAGCTGGTTGACGCCGGGGGGCAGCTCGTGGCTCTCGTCACGGCTGAACACCTTGACGTCGATGACCTTGCCCTCTTCACCGTGGGGCACCTTGAGGGACGTGTCACGCACCTCGCGGGCCTTCTCGCCGAAGATGGCGCGGAGGAGCCGCTCCTCGGGGGTGAGCTCGGTCTCACCCTTCGGGGTGACCTTGCCGACGAGCACGTCGCCCGGACCGACCTCGGCGCCGACGCGGATGATGCCGCGCTCGTCGAGGTCGGCGAGGATCTCGTCGGAGAGGTTCGGGATGTCCCGGGTGATCTCCTCGGGGCCGAGCTTGGTGTCACGGGCGTCGATCTCGTGCTCGTGGATGTGGATCGACGTGAGCACGTCGTCCTTCACCAGGCGCTCGGAGAGGATGATGGCGTCCTCGAAGTTGTAGCCCTCCCACGGCATGAAGGCCACGAGGAGGTTCTTGCCGAGGGCCAGCTCGCCGTTGTCGGTGCTCGAGCCGTCGGCCAGGATGTCGCCCTTCTTCACCCGGTCGCCCTCGCGCACGCGGGGCTTCTGGTTGATGCAGGTGTCCTGGTTCGAGCGCTCGAACTTGAGCAGGCGCACGACCTTGCGGCCGGCGCTCTTGTACTCGACGGTGATCGAGTCGCCGTCGACGTCAGTCACGGTGCCGTCGTCGATGGCGAGGACCATGTCGGCCGCGTCACGGGCGGCGCGGGCCTCGATGCCGGTGCCGATGTAGGGGGCCTCCGCCTTGATCAGCGGGACCGCCTGGCGCTGCATGTTGGCGCCCATGAGGGCCCGGTTGGCGTCGTCGTGCTCGAGGAACGGGATGAGCGCGGTGGCCACCGAGACGATCTGCTTGGGCGAGACGTCCATGAGCTGGACCTCGGCCGGCGGGATGCTCGAGATCTCGGTGGTCGAGGCGAAGTAGCTCTCGCGCTCGAGCTGGAGCTTGAGGTTCTCGAGGGTCGCGCCCTGCGGGGAGCGCCGCACGAGGACCCGGTCCTCCTTGAACGTGCCGTCGGGGTTCAGCGGCGCGTTGGCCTGGGCGACGACGTACTCCTCCTCCTCGTCCGCGGCGAGGTAGACGATCTCGTCGGTGACCCGGCCGTCGACGACCTTGCGGTACGGCGACTCGATGAAGCCGAACTCGTTGACCCGGGCGAAGGTGGACAGGGCGCCGATGAGGCCGATGTTCGGGCCCTCCGGCGTCTCGATCGGGCACATGCGGCCGTAGTGGCTGAAGTGCACGTCGCGGACCTCGAAGCCGGCCCGCTCGCGCGAGAGGCCACCCGGGCCGAGCGCCGAGAGGCGGCGGCGGTGGGTGAGGCCCGACAGGGGGTTCACCTGGTCCATGAACTGGGACAGCTGGCTGGTGCCGAAGAACTCCTTGATCGCCGCCACCACAGGGCGGATGTTGATCAGGGTCTGCGGCGTGATGGCCTCGACGTCCTGGGTGGTCATGCGCTCGCGCACGACCCGCTCCATGCGGGACAGGCCGATGCGGACCTGGTTCTGGATCAGCTCGCCGACCGACCGGATGCGGCGGTTGGCGAAGTGGTCCTGGTCGTCGAGGCGGTAGCCCGGCTCGCCCTTGGCCAGCTGCAGCAGGTAGCTGGTGGCGGCGAGGACCTCGCAGCGGCTCAGCACCGGCTGGTCGGGGGCGGGCAGGTCGAGGTCGGTGAGGCCGAACAGGGTGGCCAGCTTCTCGAGCTCGGGGCCGAGCTTGCGGTTCAGCTTGTAGCGACCGACCCGGCTGAGGTCGTAGCGGCGGTTCTCGAAGAAGGCGTTGCGGAAGTAGGCCTTGGCCGACTCGACCGACGGCGGCTCACCCGGGCGGGCCCGCTTGTAGATCTCGACGAGGGCCTCGTCCTGGGTGGGGGCGAGCTCGCGGTCCTTCTCCCACTGGTCCTCGAGGAAGTCGAAGTGGTTGACGAAGCGGTCGAGGAAGCCCGGCTCGTTCTCCTCGTCGTAGCCGAGGGCCCGCAGCAGCACGAACAGGCTGAGGCGGCGCTTGCGGGCCACGCGGGTGCCGGCGGTGACGGGCTTGCCCGGCTTCTGCTCGACGTCGAACTCGATCCACTCGCCGCGGTACGGGTGGATGGTGCCGGTGACGAGCTGGTGCTTGGCGAGGTTCCGGAGGCGGTAGCGCTCACCCGGCTGGAAGATCACGCCGGGGCTGCGGACCAGCTGCGACACGACCACGCGCTCGGTGCCGTTGATGACGAAGGTGCCCTTCTCGGTCATCATCGGGAAGTCCCCCATGAAGACCGTCTGCTCCTTGATCTCGCCGGTGGTGGCGTTCATGAAGCGGGCCCGCACGAAGATGGGGGCCGAGTAGGTCATGTCCTTCTCTTTGCACTCCTCCACCGAGAACTTCGGCGGCGGGCGCAGGTCCTCGTCGTCGGGATCGAACTCCAGCTCGAGCTGCAGCGTCTCGGTGAAGTCCTTGATGGGGCTGATGTCCCGGAAGGTGTCGGCCAGACCCTCGGCCAGGAACCACTCGAACGACTCACGCTGGATGGCGATGAGGTCGGGCAGGACCAGGGCCTCGTCGAGGTTGGCGAACGAGTAGCGGTCGCGGACGACGGCGCGAGAAGGCAACGCGGATCTCCTAGCGAGGGAGCAGGCGGGGCGTGGGTCGCACGGGTGCGCGCAGGGTCGACGAAGAGGATCCGACGACGGAGCGGACACGCACGGCCTTGCCGATGCTAGACCCGGGCACGCCAAGAGGCAACCCGACGGAATCGCGTCCATCGAGCCGGGGTCGGGGCGACACCACGTGGGTGGCCCCGAGGTTGCGGTGAGGGTACGACCGACCCGCGGATCCGTCAAGGACCGGGGTCGGCGGCGCTCAACCCTTCTTGTTCTTCCTCTTGCCCTTCGGTGCCTTCTCGCGCTTCGGGTCCTTCGCGCCCCGCTTCGTGCCCTTCCCGGCGGCCTTCGGGCCCGCCTTGGCGGCCTTCGCGCCTGCCTTCGCGCCCTTCCCGGCCGTGCCGTCGGCCGGCCGCTCCCCGGCCGTCGCACCCTTGCCGGCCTTCGTGGGCTTCGCGGCCTTCGAGGGCTTCCCGGCCTTCGAGGGCTTCCCAGTCTGCTTGGCCTTCTTGCCCTTCGGGGCCGGCTCCGCCCGCTTTGGCTTCTTCGCCTTCTTCCGGACGGCCGACTGCGGCGCCTCGGCGGTCACCGGGGACTCGTCGGCGGGGCCGAGGGCGTCGCGGGCGGCGTCGAGCACCGCCCGGGCGCGCACGGCACCGAACCCGGGCACGGCCACGAGGGCGTCGACCCCCGCCCGGGCCAACTTCGACACCGTGCCGAGGCCGTGCTCGGCCAGGACCGTGGCGGTGGCGGGGCCGATCCCGCGGAGGTCGGACAACTCGGGCATGGGGCGCTCCTCAGGGCCGGCGTCGGGCCGTCCCCCATCCTCCCATCGGCGCGACCTCCGGCGCGCTGAGCGCGCCGTCGGCCGCGCGTTCGCGTGACGTGGGAGTTGGTGTCGTCGACGGCGAACGCCACCGGCCCTGGTGCGCCGGCCGCACGTGGCCGTGGGACGAACGGCTCTGGCCGGGGACCGGTGGACCCGGGACGATCGAGGGGAGCGAGTTGCATCGCCCCGAGCAGGGAGGTCACACCCATGGGATCAGCGACCGCGAGCACGCCCGAGCCGCGCCGCCGTGGCCTCGTGATCGCCCTGGCGGTGGCCGTCGCGGTCCTGGCCGTGGCGGTCGTCGGCCTCGCGATCGTCGTGCGCCGCGGGGACGACGACGGGGCGGCGTCGTCCCCCGCCACCTCGTCGACCATCACCACCGCCACCAGCACCACGGCGGCCCCACCGACCACGACGACGGCACCCGCCACGACGCAAGCCCCGCCGTCGGCCGACGAGGACGGCCGGTTCCCCGGGAACGTGACCCGGGCCTACGTCGCCGCCGACGGTTCGTCCCACCTGGAGATCGACTACGTGCTCTTCTACACGGGGGACGAGGCGCGGGCGCAGGCCGCCGCGCGGGGCCAGGACGCACCGAACGACATCTTCATCGTCAACGACAACCCGCGGCTGCGTGACTTCCGCATCAGCGACGGGACCACCGTGACCCTGGTGTGCTTCGCCCCTGAGCCGGGCTGCACCGGCGCCGGCGACGGTGCGCTCGCGACCCGGACGATCCCGGTCGAGCAGTGGATCGCACAGGGCGGCGCGGGTGATCCGAGCGGCCTGTGGGGTCGGGCCAGCGACCTCTTCCACGTGACCGTCGACGGCGGCGAGGTCGTGGCCATCGAGGAGCAGTACGTGCCCTGACCCCGCGGCGCCGTCGCACCGGGCCCGAGGACACACGGTGTCGCCGCGCGCCGGTCCTCAGACCAGCAGCACCTCGCGGAGGCGGTCGAGGGTGGCCGGGTCCATGCCCGCGGTGCCGGTCAGGAACGCGGGCACCGAGCCGTAGCGCTCCTCCAGCATCGTGAGGGTGCGGGCCAGGACCTGGCGTTGCGCCGAGAAGAGCGCCCGCACCTTGTCCAGCTCGACCCCCGCCGCCGCCAGCCGCGGCTCGATCTCGGCGATGCGGTGCGGGGTGCGGTACCGGTCGGTGAGCTCGTAGTCGTCGAGGATGGTCTCGTCGTCCACCCCGAGCACCGACAACAGGACGGCGGCCAGCACGCCGGTGCGGTCCTTGCCTGCGGTGCAGTGGAACACGAGTGGGTGGTTGACCGGGTCGGCGACCCGCTCGAGCACGGCCACCAGCGGCTCGCTGCGGCCCTCGAGCATGCCGACGTAGAAGTCGCCGAGCATCTCGGGGCTCACCTCGCCGAGCTCACCGGCGAGCACCAGGTCGGTGAGGCCGTCCTTGCGGCCGCCGGTCACCGTCGTGTCGCCGCCCGCGCCGATCGGGAACCGCTCCATGCGCAGGTCGGGGTGGTCGGGCAGCCGGCTCGGCGCCCGCTGCGTCTCGTAGTCGTCGCGGAAGTCGCAGACGAGGCGGACGCCGAGGCCCTCGAGGTAGGTGAGGTCCGGGTCCGTGAGCTGGCCGAGGGCGTCGGAGCGGAACACCCGCCCCCACCGCACCTGACGACCGTCGGCGGTGCGGTAGCCGCCCAGGTCGCGGAAGTTGAGCGTGCCCTCGAGGGGGACGAGGCGCTCGGCGGCGACCGCCACCGGCTCGTCGCCGTGGTGGAGGTGCACGTAGTGGCGCACCGCGGGGTCGAGGCCGCGCAGGTGGACCTCGCCCGAGCCGTCGTGGCCGACCTCGTGGCCGTCGGCCTCGTCGGGGCTCTCGCCGACGATGAGCCGATCGTCGCCCGATGACGGCGCCCACCGCACGACGAGCTCGCCGTCCTCGCGCTCCACGAGCAGGGTGGGGGTGGTCACCCGGTCACCGTAACCGGGCGCCGGACGCGGCGATGCCCGGCCCTTGCGGGCCGGGCACCGTCGACGAAGTGCTGCGAGCTACTTGAGCTCGACGCTCGCGCCGGCCTCTTCGAGCTGGGCCTTGGCCTTCTCGGCGTCCTCCTTGGACACCTTCTCCAGGACCGGCTTGGGGGCGCTGTCCACCAGCTCCTTGGCCTCCTTGAGGCCGAGGTTGGTGAGGGCGCGCACCTCCTTGATGACCTGGATCTTCTTGTCGCCGGCCGCCGCGAGGACGACGTCGAACTCGTCCTGCTCCTCGGCGCCGCCGCCGGCGTCACCGCCGCCGCCGGCCGGGGCCGCGGCCACGGCCGCGACGGGCGCCGCCGCGGTCACGTTGAAGCGCTCCTCGAACTCGGTGAGCAGCTCGCTCAGCTCGAGGACCGTCATGTTGGAGATCGCGTCGAGGATCTCGTCCTTCGTCACAGCCATGGTCATGCCTCCTCGGCGGATTCCGCCGACTCTTCGGATTCTTCGGTGGTCTCGGCCTCGGCGGGGGCAGCCGCCTCGGTGGTGTCGTCGGCCTCGGCCTCAGCCGCGGGGGCGGCGTCGGCGTCGGCGTCGGTCTCGGTGTCCGCAGCCGCGGCGGGCGCCGCGTCCTCGGTGGTGTCCGCCGCCTCGACCTCGGCCGCGGGGGCCTCGGGCTCGTCGGCGGGGGCCTCGGCCTCGGCAGGGGCCTCCTCGGCGGCAGGTGCGCCCGGAGCGCCACCCTGGTCGAGGAGGGCCTTGAGGCCGTAGGCGAAGTTGCGGGGCAGCGCCGCCAGCAGGCCGGCGAACTGCTGCATCGGGGCGGCCATGCCGCCGGCGAGGCGGGCGAGCAGCTCCTCGCGGGGCGCCACGTCGGCCAGGGCCTTCACCTCGTCGACGCTCAGGATCTTCGTGCCGAGCAGGCCGCCCTTGACCACGAGGTGCTCGTTGGTCCGGGCGAAGTCCCGCAGCGCCTTGGCCACGGCCACGGGGTCGCCGGGGGTGCCGTCGGCCCCACGGGGCACGAAGGCGATGGCAGTGGGCCCGAGCAGCAGGTCGTCGACCTCGAGGTCGAGCTCACGGGCGGCGAAGCGCACCAGGGTGTTCTTGTAGATCTTGAAGTCGCCGCCGGCGGCGCTCAGGGCCCGCCGCAGCGTGCTCATGGCGGCCACGTCGAGTCCGCGGTAGTCGGTGAGCACCACGGCATCCGCGCCGTCGAGCTTCTCCTTCACCTCGGCGACGACCGCGACCTTCTCCGGCCTCGGGTTCTCCATGGGCACCTCCTCTCTTTCGGTCGGGACCCGGCGGGGCCGGGTCGGAAAAACGGATCAGGGCGCTCGCGCGTGCGAACGCCCCGGGAAGAGAGAGGTGTCCGCCTCGTCAGGCGGGCCCGAGGGCCCATTGCGCCGTGCTCCCGGAGGAGCGGTGGCACCGGAGGTCTGTGGCGAGCGATGCGATGAAGTTGTCGGGGGACGAGGCTACCGGCCCCGTCCCCCGTCGCGACAATCGGTCAGTCGGCGGACGGCGCCTCGGCGTCGTCGTCGCTGCGGGTGTGGTCGACCTTGATGCCCGGGCCCATGGTCGACGAGAGGGTGACCCGGCGGACGTAGCGGCCCTTGGCCGACGCCGGCTTCACCCGGTCGAGCTCCTCGATGACGGCCTTGAAGTTCGTGACGAGGGCGTCGCGGTCGAAGCTGGCCTTGCCGAGGGGCACGTGCACGTTGCCCTGGCGGTCGGTGCGGTACTCGACCTTGCCGCCCTTGAACTCGCCCACGGCCTTGGCCACGTCGGGGGTGACGGTGCCGGTCTTGGGGTTCGGCATGAGGCCGCGCGGGCCGAGGGACCGGCCGAGCTTGCCCACCGTCGGCATCATGTCCGGGGTGGCGATGGCCACGTCGAAGTCCATCATGCCGCCCTCGACCTCGGCGGCCAGGTCGTCGCCGCCGACGAACTCGGCGCCCGCCTCGCGGGCCGCGGTGGCGGCCTCACCCGTGGCGAACACGGCCACGCGGACGTCCTTGCCCGTGCCCGAGGGCAGGGCCACGGTGCCTCGCACCATCTGGTCGGCCTTGCGGGGATCGACGCCCAGGCGCACCGCCAGCTCGACGGTCTCGTCGAACTTGGCCGTGGCCAGCTGCTGGACGAGACCGAGGGCCTCGACCGGGCCGTACAGGTGCTCGGGGTCGAAGGCCTTGGCGGCCTCGACCTGCTTCTTGCTCTTCGCCATCGCTGGCTCCCTCGCTGTCTCGGGCGGCCGGGCGAGGTCGTCCCGGCGCGCAGGTTGTCGGTCGGGGCCGGGCGGCCCCGCCGTGGGTGGATCAGACGATCTCGATGCCCATGGAGCGGGCGGTGCCGGCGACCTGGAGCTTGGCGGCCTCGAGGTCGTTGGCGTTGAGGTCGGGCATCTTGGTCTCGGCGATCTCGACGAGCTGGGCCTGGGTGATCTTGCCCACCGTCTCGCGACCCGGGTTCTCCGCGGCCTTGTCGAGGCCGGCGGCGGTGCGCAGCAGCGTCGAGGTCGGCGAGGTCTTGGTGATGAAGGTGAACGACCGGTCCTCGAAGATGGTGATCTCCGCGGGCACGATCTGGCCGCGCTGGCCTTCGGTCTTCTCGTTGTAGGCCTTGCAGAAGTCCATGATGGCCACGCCGTGCGGGCCGAGGGCGGTGCCCACCGGGGGCGCCGGAGTGGCCTGCCCCGCGGGGATCTGGATCTTGACGATCGCGAGGACCTTCTTCTTCGCCATTGCTTCTTCGTCTTTCCTGTGTCTGTGGTGTGGGGCCGGCTCGGCTGACGCCTAGAGCTTGGCCACCTGGCTGAACTCGAGCTCGACCGGGGTCTCCCGGCCGAAGATGTTGACGAGGACCTTGACCTTGAGCTGGTCCTCGTTGATCTCGACGATCTGGCCGGTGAAGTCGGCGAAGGGGCCTTCCTTCACCCGGACGTTCTCGTTGATCTCGTACTCGAGGCGCGGCTTGCCCCGCTTCTGGACCTCTTCGCCCTCGGGCTTGACCTGGAGGAACGACTCCACGTCCTTGCGGGGCAGCGGCGAGGGCTTGGCCCCGGAGCCGACGAAGCCGGTGATGCCGGGGGTGTTGCGGATGACGTACCAGGAGTCGTCGGTGAGGTCGCAGCGCACCAGCAGGTAGCCGGGGAAGACCTTCTTCTGGACGACGACCTTCTTGCCGTTCTTGAACTCCATGACGTCTTCCATGGGGATCACGACCTCGTAGATCGAGTGCTCCATGTTCATCGAGGACGTCCGGGCCTCGAGGTTGTGCTTCACCTTCTTCTCGTAGCCCGACTGGGTGTGCACGACGTACCAGCGCCCGGGCCGGTCGTAGGGGCTCTCCACCGGCGGCGGGAGGGCCTCCTCGTCGAGCAGGTCGTCGGCATCGACGACCTCGTCGGCGGGCGGCTCGTCGCCAGGAGCGGCGTCCTCGGCGGCGTCGGCCTCGGGGGCCTCCTCGGCAGGGGCCTCGTCGGTGAGGACCGCGGCGTCGGGGGCCTCGTCGGCGTCGGCGTCGGTGTCGGGTTCGGGGGTGGGGTCGGAGAAGTCAGTCATGGATCAGGAGACGTTGAGGAGCTTGAGCACCCAGTCGGAGAAGAAGATGTCGAGCACGGCGATCAGGGCGGTGAGGATGACCACGGTGACGAGGACGATGATCGAGTAGTTGATGACCTCGGCCCGGGTCGGCCAGGCGACCTTGCGCAGCTCGGTGCGCACCTCCCGGACGAACTGCATCGGGGTGGTGCGCTTCTCCTTGGCCTTGGGCTGGGGAGCGGGACGCTTGCGCTGCTTCGCGACAGGTTCGCCGTCGGGGCCGATCTGGCCCTGACGCTGCATCATCCTCTTTTGCTCTCGGTTCATGGCCATGGGGCCAACCTCGTGTCGCGAACGGTCAGACGGAGTGAATGAGCAGGGCAGGAGGGACTCGAACCCCCAACCGCTGGTTTTGGAGACCAGTGCTCTACCAATTGAGCTACTGCCCTTGGGGGGTCCCTGCGAACGTGCAAGCGTACCAGAGCACTCGCCGGACCCCTATTCGGGTTCGGCGGTGGGACCGGGCCGCCGGGTCAGGCGACGCGACCGACCGTGCGGCGGGAGCGCGCCAGCACGATGGCGCCGGCGACCCCGGCCATGCTGGCGACGCCGGCGGCGAGGCCACCGAGGTAGGCGGCCCGGTGGTGGCGCAGGTGATCGAGCACGCCGGCCTCCACGTCGACCTCGTCGAGGGTGAGCAGCACCTCGTCGATCAGCTCCCCGGGGGGGACGAGGGTGTCCTGGCCCAGGCTCTGCAGGGCGCGGGCCAGCTTGCGGTGCTGCGCGGCCTCGGCCTGGCAGCGCAGGCAGCGGTCGACGTGGCGGCGCACCGCGGGGGTGAGCACGCCGGTGCCGCCGGCCGCCGCCGCCAGCTCGTCGGCGACCACGTCGCAGTCGAGGGTGTCGATCCGGGTCACACCGCCTCCTCGTGCTCGCCCTCGCCGGGGAGCGGGTACAGGGTCTCGCGCAGCTTCCGCCGGGCCCGGTGCAGGCGCACCTTGGCCGCCGACTCGGAGATGCCCAGCTCGTGGGCGAGGGCCTCGTGGGGCAGGTCGTAGACGTCGCGCAGCACCACGACCGCCCGCAGCTTCGGGGGGAGCCCGTCGAGCGCGGCCACGAGCTCGCGCCGCAGCTCGTCGTTGCCGGCCCGCTCGACCGGGTCGACGTCGGGCCGCAGGTCGACCTGCGGGGTCTCGTCGGTGATGTCGTCGTGGCGGTGCCGGGCCCGCCGGTCGAGGTGGTCGGCCGCGCAGTTGGCGGTGATCCGGTAGAGCCAGGTGGTGAAGGCGGCGTCACCCCGGAACCGCCGCACCGACCGGTACGCCCGCAGGTACGTCTCCTGCACCACGTCGGCGGCGTCCTCGTCGTTCCCACAGAGCCGCCGCGCCAACGTCCACGTCCCCGCCGAAGTCATCCTCACCAGCTCCTCGAACGCCAAGCGGTCCCCCCGGCGCGCCGCCTCCACAAGGGTGACCATCACAGGGTCCGACGCCTCCACGAGAGAAAAGGTTACGCGCGCCAGCCGGCCGACGGGACCGGGGGCCGAGGGGGGCGAGAGGGCGAGAGGGCGAGGACGAGAGGGCGAGAGGGCGAGGACGAGAGGGCGAGGGCGGGTGCGCTCAGGGGGACGGGGGGGCTGAGGGGGGCGCCCCGCCCCAGGACGAGCGGGAGCGTCACTCGCGGTGCGGACGAGACGCGCGGGGGTGCCGAGCGCCAGCGAGGTGCCTCGGGGCGGAGCGCAGGGGTGGCGCCGGCGCCGAGGGTCCGACGACCCCCGGCGCCGAGCGTGCCGAGCGAGCGCGTGAAAAACGCCAACGACCCCCGGCAAGCACGCCGGGGGTCGTTGGAAACGGCACGGCGACAGGACCCCGGAGCAGAGCCCCGACTCCCGTGAGCGGCCGAGCGGCTAGCTCAGCGCGTCTCCTTGTGCAGCGTGTGGGCGCGGTCCCAGCGGCAGTACTTCTTCATCTCGATGCGCTCGCGCTGGTTGGCCTTGTTCTTGGTCGTGATGTAGTTGCGGCGCTTGCACTCCTGGCACTCCAGGGTGACCTGCACTCGCTTGTCGGATGCCATGGGGCTCTCCCTACTTGATGATCTTGGTGACGGAGCCGGCGCCGACGGTGCGGCCACCCTCACGGATGGCGAACCGCAGACCCTCGTCCATGGCGATCGGAGCGTGCAACGTCACCTGCATGGTGGTGTTGTCACCCGGCATGCACAT
>JAYRFK010000132.1:0-19336 GCA_041908445.1 Acidimicrobiales bacterium
CCAACCAGCGGCTCGACCTCGACCGCACCTGGCCCTGGACCACCACCCTCCTCGACGCCCTCCACCGCCTCCGAGCCGCCTTCTCACCACTCACCGTGAGCGGCTGGCCCGCCCCTCAAGCCGCCCTATGAAAGATCGTGGATAGCTGTCGGGTTCCGGGGGCTATTGCCTCGGGTTCGCCGTGTCGGGGCGGGCGCCGCCGACGGTCGGCGGGTCAGGCGGGGCGGGCGGGGGCCGCGAGGGTGAGGGGGAAGGTGGTGAGGGAGCGGACGCCGACGGTGAAGTCGAGCTCGGCGCCGTCGGCGACGGCGTAGTCGGGGATGCGGCGGTGCCACTCCCGCAGGGCGATGCGCAGCTCGAGCCGGGCCAGGTGGGAGCCGAGGCAGCGGTGGATGCCGCCGCCGAAGGTGAGGTGGCGGTTCACGTCGCGGTCGAAGTCGACCACGTCGGCGTCGGGGAACTCCTCGTCGTCGGTGTTGGCGGCACCGAGCATGCTCATCACCTGCTGGCCGGCCCGGACAGGGCAGCCGCCCACCTCGGTGTCCTCGGTCGCCACCCGGGCCACGAACTGCACCGGCGTCTCCCAGCGGAGCAGCTCCTCCACGAACCGCGGGATGCTCTCGGGCTCGTCGGCGACCCGCCGGCGCGGCTCGGGGCGCTCGGCCAGGTAGGCGAAGAAGCAGTCGAGCGAGGCGGACACGGTGTCGAGGCCGGCGATGAGGAAGAGGAAGCCGATGTCGAGGATGTCCGTGTGGCTGAGGCGCTCGCCATCGACCTCGGCACCGAGGAAGGCGCTGAGCAGGTCGTCGCCGGTGGGTCCGCGGTCGGCGAGCAGCTCGTCGAAGTAGGCGTAGATCGCCTGGGCCGTGGCCGCCTGGTGGGCGGTCGTGTCGGGGTGGCCGATGGGCTTGCCCACCACCCGGTCGGGGCGGATCATCCCGTCCTTCAGCTCGTGGAAGCGGGGTAGCTCCTCGTAGGGCAGGCCGAACAGGGCGAGGAAGACCTCGGACGGGAACGGTTCCGAGAACTGGGTCGCGAAGTCGATCTCGGTGGCGTCGCCGAAGCCGTCGATGCGCCGGTTGACGATCGCGGCGATGTCGTCGGCGAGGCGGTTCATCTTCTGCGGTGCCAGCAGCGGGTCGAGCAGGCGCCGGAACCCGCGGTGGCCCGGCGGGTCGATCTGCAGTGGGATCAGCGGGCGGTCGGTGTGCAGGTCGGCGGCGGCGGGACCGGACGAGAAGGTCTCGGGGTGGCGCAGCACGTGCTCGATGTCGCGGCGGCGGGTGACGAGCACCATGGCGTCGCCGACCTCGAGCACGGGCGACGACTCGCGCAGCGCCCGGTACATCGGCTGCGGGTGGCGGGCCGTCGCCGGGTCCATGGCGGTGAGCCCGCTCGCGCCGTACCCGCCCCCGTCAGGGCCCCCGCTGTCGCTGTCGGCCATCGCCGCCTCCCCCAGAGGTCGTCGTCGGTGCCCCGCGAGCCTACGTCGGCGCCTCGACGCCCCCGTGCGAACGGTGGACCTGACCTTCTGGCGTCACCCGTGCCCGCTGAGCGGGCGCCGGTGACGCCAAGACCGGGGCTCCGCCGGGGCCGCCCCCGTGCGCCGAGCGCGTCAGGGCTTGAGGCCGAGGACGCAGTCCATCGCTGCCGGCCCGCTGTCGGGGACGCGGGGCTGACGCCACACCTCGATGGGGAACGACACCGTCATCAGCGAGTTGCACAGCTGCAGCAGGTGGGTGGCGTCGTCCGGGAGGGCGTTGATGTCGAGGGCGTCGAGGTGGTCGAGCGCCGCCTCGAGGCGCGGGAAGGCGGCGTCGTAGAACGCCTGGAGCTCGTCCATGGTGCTGGCGATGCGCTTGTCGTAGCGCTCGTCCTCGGTGGGCAGGCACCAGTCGGCGAAGGGCTCGAGGTCGGCGAACTCGGCGGGCAGGGTCGGCATGGCGTGGGTCTCCTCGCTCGGGCTCGGCGCTCAGGACACGGCCGAGATGCGCACGGCGGTCTCGGGCCGGCTCTCGAGGTACTCGGCGATGTGGCGCCGGCACACGGTGTGCAGGTGGCGCAGGAGCACCTCCTGGTCGTTCAGGGGGAACTCGGTCACGGCCTGCGATTCGAGCATCACCTGGGTGGCCTCGAGGGTGTTGCCGTCCTGGAGGGCGTACTCCTTGAACGTGACCGCGGCCAGCTCCTGGGCGACCCGCTCGCGGGCGTTCTTCGGGGGCACGAAGTAGAGCCCGCCCTCGAAGATGTGGGTGTTGTAGCTCGTCGGCCAGTAGTGGTACGTGAGGTACCAGCCCGGCTTCCAGATGAGCAGCATGAAGTTCGGGAAGAGCAGGAACGAGTCGACGCCCCACTTGTCGTGGCCCGACGGGTTGACGCCGGGGGGCAGCTCGCCGAGGTCGGGGCCGTCCCACGGGCCGAACAGGCCGCTGCGGGTGACCTGCTCGATGGGCTTCACCATGGCGAGGTCCTTCGGCGGGGACATGCCGCCCCACGACGACACCATGGCGTGGTCGCCCTTCACCTCGTACGCCAGGGCCTCGTAGCCGACGCCCGCCAGCTTGCGGGATTCCTCGGCCGTGGCCTGCTTCGCGTGCAAGACCGGTGCGTGGTAGAACTCGGTGAAGGCGTCGATGAAGAGCTTCCAGTTGGCGCCCACCTCGGCCCGGTACTTCGAGACCTGGGTCATCTCGCCGAAGGGGTAGCCGGCGAGGTCGGCGCCCATCTCGCCGAGGGACTCCTCGAGCGAGGCGGCGTCGTCGTCGAGGTTCACGAAGATGAACCCCTCCCACACCTCGCAGCGCACGGGGGCGAGGCCGTAGGCGTCCTTGTCGAGGTCGAAGAACTCGCTCTCCTGCTGGACGAAGGTGAGGTCGCCCTCGAGGCCGTAGCGCCACCCGTGGTACTTGCAGGTGAACTGGCGGCAGGTGCCGCTGGTCTCCTCGCGGGGGTAGTCGTCCCAGACGAGCTTGTTGCCCCGGTGGCGGCAGACGTTGTGGAACGCCCGGGTGCCGCCGTCGGCGTCACGCACGACGATCACCGAGGTGCGGGCGGCGTGGAGCTCCTTGGTGAAGTAGGCGCCGGTGCGGGGGAGCTGCTCGATGCGGCCGACGTTGAGCCAGGTCCTGCGGAAGATGGCGTCGCGCTCGAGCTCGAAGTGCTCGGGGGAGATGGAGTCGTCGTAGCGGACGGGCCCGGTGTCGAGCCCGAAGTGCTCGGTCCAGGAGCCCTCCGCGGGTTTGGTGAAGTGCGCCATGCGTGTCCCCTCCGGTCGCGTCCGATCGCGCGTGCGGCGGCAACGGTAGCACCGATCTCAAGAAAAGAGAAGGGCGTTATCAGGTCGCCCTGCACGTGCCTGTTGGTGGCGCGAATGGGCAGGCGATCGATGCCCCGGCGAGGTCGGGCATTGACATGGATTGACAGGCCGATACCCTGTGACCATGGGTCGGATCGACGAGGTGCTCGACGGCGTTCGGGCCGAGCTCGGCGACGACGACGACGTGGCGGACGTCCGATCGGCCGTCGACGCCATGGTCCGTGCGTACCGCCAGGCGACACTCTCCGAAGAGGAGCTCACCGGCTCGGCGGTCGCCCGCCTGCTCGGTGTGAGCCGGCAGGCGGTCCACCAGCGGGCGAGTCGCGGGTCGCTCCTCGCCGTCGCCGATGCGGACGGCGTCCGCTACCCCATGTGGCAGTTCCGCGACGGGGAACCGGTCCCCGGTCTGCTGCGCCTGGTGCGGTCGTCACGCGACGCCGGCGTCGACGACGCCGCGCTGGCCTCCTGGATCGAATCGGATCAGGAGCGACTTGAGGCGATCGCCGCCGGCGATCTCGACGCGCTCCTGGCGTACGTGGAGGACGCTCGGGTGCGCCGGACGTCCGTGACGCGCCGCCGTGTCCCCGGTGCCGCCCGCCGGCTGACAGACGACGCCGCCGCCTCCTGAGAATGTTCCGCTCGTCGACCACCGTCGACGAGGCGCTCGACGAGATCGTGGGATGGGCCGACTCGCTGCCCGGCGACTTCTCGATCGACGTGGTCGACCATGACGACGCCACGACCATCGAGCTGCACGGTGCGCTGATCTCGTCGGCCGTCGAGGTGCGGGCGTCGCTCCTCCTCGCCGCGGACGCATCCGTGCTCGAGTACCGGTTCGACGTGCGTCGGCCGGATGGCGGGCTGTTGTGGCGCCACGACCGTCATCTCGGTCACGAGGACGACTCGGGCATGCGTGGCCCGGAGCACCTCCACGAGGTGCGAGCGGGGGAGGAGGTCCGTCTGCCCACCGACCCCGTCGACCTCACCGCCGTTCGAGCGCTCCTGGTGCAGACGAACCTGGATCTCGCCCGCTGACGACGGCGGTCAGGGCGCCGGCGGGAGGGGGGTGATGGCGTCGAGGTCGGCGTCGAGGGGGACGCCGACGGTGCGCATCATCATGGCGAGCGCGTCGTAGGCGCCGACGGTGAAGATCAGGTCGAGCAGCTGCTGGGCGTCGAGCGCCTCGGCGAGGGTCGCCCAGGTGGCGTCGGTGATGCAGGCGTCGTCGACGAGCTCGTCGGCCGCCCGCAGCAGGGCGGCGTCGTAGGTGGACCAGCCGTCGGCGTCCGGCCCGGCGGCGACCCGCAGCACCTCCTCGTCGGTGATGCCGACGTCGCCGGCGAGCACGACGTGCTGGGCCCACTCGTACGCGGCCTGCCGGCGGGCGGCGACCCGCAGGATCAGCAGCTCGCGGGTGCGCAGGTCGAGCGTCGTCGAGAAGAGGAGGTGCCCGTTGAAGGTGTTGTAGACCCGGGTCAGCTCGGGGTGGCGGGCGAACGTGCCGAGCAGGTTCATGCCCTTGGGGCGGCCGTCGGTCTGGGGGAACGGGTGGCGTGGCTCGGCCGGCCGGATGGCGGCGAGGGCGTCGCGCATGGCCGGCGGCCACTCCTTCGGCCCCAGCGGGGCGAGCCGAGGGGAGGCGGGGCCGGGGGTGGGCTCGGTCATGGCTGGACCTCCGATGGGCGTCGGCGTCGTCGGTTCGAGCAGCGATCTGGCGTCCGCCGTGCCCGCTGGGCGGGCGCCGGTGACGCCAGAACCGGAGGACCGGCGGCGGGGCGCGGCGTCGGCGCCGAGCGCCGAGTCACGGCTGGCCCTCGAGGGACCCGTCGCGCAGCTGGGCGCGGAGGCGGTACTTCTGGATCTTGCCGGACGGTGTCCGGGGGAACTCGTCGACGGCGACGATCGACTCGGGCCACTTCTGGCGGGCGAGGCCGACCTGCTCGAGGTGGGCGCGCACCTCGTCGAGCGTCGGCGCATCGGCGCCGTCGCGCAGGCGGACGATCGCCGCCGCCCGCTCCCCGAAGCGGTCGTCGGGGCGCCCGACCACCGCCACCTCGGCGACCGCGTCGAGGCCCATCAGCTGCTCCTCGACCTCCTGGGCGCTGATGTTCTCGCCGCCGCGGATGATCACGTCGGAGAGGCGGTCGGTGATGGCCAGGTAGCCGTCGTCGTCCATGACCCCGACGTCGCCCGAGTGGTACCAGCCGTCCTCGTCGAAGACCCGGGCGGTGAGCTCGGGGTCGGTGTAGCCCACGCAGCAGTCGGGCCCCCGGCTGAGGATCTCGCCCTCCTCGGTGAGGCGCACCTCGACGCCGGGCATGGCGTGGCCGTCGGTGGTGTGGCGCTTCTCGGCGGGCTCGCTGGCCAGGCTGCCGGTGATCGACGGGTGCTCGGTGCTGCCATAGGAGCGGAAGGCGGTGATGCCCATGGCCGCCATGCGCTCCATGACCGCGACGGGGACGGTCGAGCCGCCGAGGCCGGCGTAGGGCATGAGGGCGAGGTGGGGGTCGGAGAAGTCGGGGTGGTCGAGCAGGCTGGTCATGAAGTAGGTGGCGCCGCCGGACACGCCGATGTTCTCGGCGAGCATGAGGCGCAGGATCTCGCCCGGGTCCCAGACGTCGACGAGGTGGACCTCGCGCTCGCGCAGCAGCGGGGTGAGGAAGGCGTTGAGCATCCCGATGAAGTGCCCGACCGGCGCGCCGGTGATGGGGGAGGGCCCGCCCTGGGGGTACATGTAGTCGAGCTGGCGGGTCTCGCAGGCGATCGTGCGGTGGGAGTGGACGACCCCCTTCGGGTCGCGGGTGGTGCCCGAGGTGAACCCGATGATGGTGGGGGCGTCGGGGTTCACGGCGGCGTGCTGGGCGAGCGGCTCGGCGTCGAGCAGCGTGGCGAAGGGCTGCGCCGCGGTGGGCAGGCCGGCCGCCGGCGTCTCGCCCACGACGAACCAGTGCTCGACCGGCGTGTTGGCCATGGCCTCGCCGTGCACGGCCAGGTGCTCGACGTGGCCGAAGCGGTCGGCGCTCACGACGACGGCCGGCTGGGTCGACCGCAGGATGTAGTCGACCTCCTTGGCCCCGTAGAAGTGGACGATGGGCACGACCACGGCGCCCAGGTAGGCGGCCGCCCAGAAGGTGATGCCCGCCTCGACCCAGTTCGGGAGCTGGACGACGATGACGTCGCCCGCCCCGACGCCCCGCGCCCGCAGCTCGGTGGCCATCGACCGGGCGGCCCGGTCCACGTCGCCGAACGTGCCCGACCACGGCCGGAACTTCGAGTGCACCTCGAAGCGCACGTCGCCGAGGCGCTCGAGCCCGGCGGCGACCATGTCGCCGAGGCTCTCGTCCCGCCACCACCCGTCGGCGATCCAGCGCCGGGTGACGTCCTCCGGGATCGGCCGGCGGGCCCAACGGTGGACGGGATCAGCGTTCGTCGGTTCCCCCATGGCCGACGATGCTCGCGCGGATGCGGCGCCCCGGTGGACGGACGGTCGGGCGTCGGGGCCGCGTCGAACGCGACGGCCAGCGAGCACCAGGGTGCGCTTGGCGTGCGTCGCCGGCGCGGTGCGGCGTCCTCCGGCGTCCTCCGGCGTTCCGAGGTGGGCGCCGCCGTCGCCCCGTCGCCGCCATACTGCGTCGGTGAGCCGTGACCCTGGACCGGACCCACGGGACGAGCGGATCGCCGGGCTGTCCCGGCGGCGGCTGCTCGGCCTCCTCGGCGTCGGCGGCGCGGCCGTCGTGGTCGGGGGCTCGGGGCTCACCGACCTGGGCTCGTCGCCGACCCGCGCCGACGCGGCGTCGCTCGGCCCGGTCTGCACGCTCACGCCGGAGGCGATGGAGGGGCCGTACTACCTGCCGCGGTCACTTCGACGGAGCGACATCCGCGAGGGTCGGGGCGGCGAGCTGCTCCGCCTCGTCCTCACCGTGGTCGATGCCACGACCTGTGCGCCCATCAACGGGGCCAAGGTCGAGATCTGGCACGCCGACCGCCAGGGCAACTACTCGGGCTTCGGGGCGACCGCCGGCGAGGACACGTTCCTGCGGGGCTTCCAGAAGGCCGACGCCACCGGCCGGGTCACGTTCACCACCACCTATCCCGGCTGGTACCCGGGCCGCACCGCGCACATCCACGTGAAGGTGCACGTCGGCGGCAGCGTGGTGCACACCGGCCAGCTCTACTTCCCGCAGCGGTTCAACGACCGCGTCTACGCCCAGCCCCGCTACCGGCACCTCGGCGACCAGGTGACCAACCACCAGGACGGCATCTTCAACTCGTCCGGCGGCGCCGAGACCAAGCTCGCGCTCACCCGAGCCCAGGAAGGCAACGGCTACAAGGGCGTCATGACCCTCGCCGTCCAGCGCTGACGATCGGAAGAGCGACGTGGCGAGCCTCTACCTGCGGAACGTGCCCGACGATGTGCGCGATCGACTGAAGCGACTTGCCGACCGCGAGGGCCTCTCGGTGTCTGCCTTCGCCGTGCGTGAGCTCGCGCGGGTCGCGGGTCGAACCGACAACGCGTCGCTCCTCGCTGACCTGCCCGACCTCGACATCGATGCCGACACGGTCGTCGCCGCGCTCGACGCCGGCCGAACGGAGCGCTGACCGACGCCCGGCGCGGGGCCACCCGGCCTCGGTCAGCCGGAGGACTCGATGAAGGGGAAGATGCGGGTGAAGTCGGCGTCGGGCTCGGCGGCGGCGAAGGCCCGCCACAGGGCGACGGTGGTGTCGGCGAGGGCGTGGGGGCCGCCGGCGGCCTCGACCTCGTCGAGGTAGAGACCCACGTCCTTGGCCATGAGGCGGCCGGCGAACCCGGCGGCGTAGCGGCCGGTCAGCACGTGGTTGGGGAACTTGTCGGTGGTGGCGGCGCTCTGACCGCTGGCGGCGTTGAGCACGTCGAGCATGGTGGCCAGGTCAAGGCCGGCGGCGAGCCCGAATGCGACGGCCTCGCTGGTGGCGGCCAGGGCGGCGGCCGAGCAGTAGTTGTTGGCCAGCTTCATGGCCTGGGCCAGCCCGGGCCGGTCGCCGACCCGGTGGCAGCGGTCGCTGAGTCCGGCCAGCACCGGCTCGGCCCGAGCGACGGCAGCGGCGGTGCCGGCGACCATCACCAGCAGCGTGCGGGACTTCGCGCCGGCGATCCCGCCGGAGACGGGGGCGTCGACCAGGTCCACGCCCTCGTCCTGCAGGCGCGCGTGCAGCGCCTCGGCGGCCCGGACCCCGACCGTCGACGTGTCGATCACCAGGTCGGTGCGCCGCCCGTCGGCGGCGAGGAGCTCGTCCACCACGGCGGCGGAGGCGGCGCCGTCGGGCAGGCTGAGCACGACGGTCGTCGCCCGCCGGACCACCTCATCAGCGCTGTTCACGAACGTGACGCCGGCCGGCGCCCGCTCGGGTCCCGCCGCGTCGTGGGCCACGACGTCGAGCCCGGCGCCGGCCAGGTTGGCGGCGAGCACCTGCCCCATGTTCCCCAGCCCCACGACGCCGACGGTCGCCTCAGCGGTCATGTGGTCACCTCACGAAGCGCGGAGCTGAACGACCACGGCCGGAACAACACCCGTGGCGGTCGGGCAGCCGCACTTACACTCGTGGGCATGACCTTCGACCGAATCACCGTCGAAGTAGGAAAGATGAACGGCCAGCCTTGCATCCGCGGGCTGCGGATCCCGGTCGCCACTGTCGTGGCCATGGTGGCGGATGGCATGTCCACGCAGGAGATCGTCACGGAGCTCCCCGATCTCGTGCCAGAGGACGTCACCGAGGCGCTGAGGTACGCGGCCGAAGCGGTGAGTGAGCGGCAGTTGCCGCTGAGCCAACCTGCGTGAGGTTCCTGGTCGACCACAACCTGTCGCAAACGGTGGCGCAACTCCTCTCGGAGGCCGGTCACGATGCTGTGCACACCGGTGACATCGGCCTCGCCACCGCCGACGACGGCGAGATCCTGGTGGTCGCCCGTGACCAGGGTCGTGCGATCGTGTCGGCTGATACCGACTTCGGAACCCTGCTCGCGTCCGAGCGGGCCATTGCACCTTCCGTGCTCCTGCTCCGATTTCGATCACCTCGACGGGCAGTAGAGATCAGTGAACTGTTGCTCGCCAACCTCGGTGCCGTGGCTGATGACCTCGACCAGGGTGCGATCGTGGTCGTCGAAGACGAGCGAATCCGGGTGCGGCGCCTGCCGATCTGACCGACGCTCACGGGGTGGCGTCGCGCTCGGCGCGGATGGTCTTGATCGCGTTGCGGGCGGAGAGGCCGGCGGGGCCGCCGCAGTAGGCGGCGACCTGGAAGACCAGCTCGTCGACCTCCTCGTCGGTGACGCCGGCGTTGGGTGCCGCGGCGGCGTGGATGCGGAACTCGTCCATGCGCCCCATGGCCGCGGTCATGGCCAGCACGAGCAGGCTGCGGTCCCGCAGGCTCAGCGGCCCGCCCCGCGCCCACACGCCCCAGGCCATCTCGGTGAGGTAGGTCTGGAACTCGGCGCCGACGGGGTCGTCGGCGACCTCGGCGAGGCGGGCGTCGACGTACTCGTCGCCGAGCACCCGCCGGCGCACCGCCCACCCGTCCGGCGTGTCGTTGCTCTCGCTGTCGCTCATCGGGTTCCCCTTGCTCGGATGGTGAACGGGTGGTTCAGGCGAGCGGGTTGACCCACTCGAGGCCGGCGAACCGGGCGAAGTCCGAGTCCGTCGACATCATCGGCACGCCGTGGTCGATGGCCAGCGCCGCGAGTTGGGCGTCGGTCACGAGCGGGCCCCGGACCTCGTGGGACCGCACGAGCGAGGTGAACACCTCCCGGTACTGCTTCGACGGCTGTGCGAGCCACGCGCGAGGAGCGTCCAACCAGGCGTCGACCTGATCGGCGGCCTCGGCGGGCGAGAGTGGGGTGGGGAACGCACGAGGGTTCGTGGCGATGCGGACGAACGCCGTCAGCGTCCACCACGGTAGGCCGACCCGGGTCGGCCCGTTGAGCGCCGCCTCCAACCAGGCAGACGCAGCGTGGTGGTGAGGGTCGTCGGCGTTGCGGGCGTAGAGGAGGAGGTTGGCGTCGACGATCACCGGTGGGACTCGCCCTCGAGGAGCTCGAGGGCCGACCCGATGTCGTCCAGGGGCACTCGTGGCGCACCCATCGGGGAGGCCGTCTGCCGGAACGGCTGGACCGCATCGTGGCCCTCGAGGCTCAGGCCGCGACGGACGAGCTCGTTGACCGCCGCCGACAACCCGAGCCCCTGCTCTCGGCGGAGGTCCGCGATGGCCTTCGCGACGTCCTGGTCGAGCGAGACCGTCGTCCTCATGCAGCCAGCGTAGCATTATGATGCAGAGAGAGAACATCGTGATGCGCCCTACCTGGGCGTCACCGCCGAGGTCACCGCCGGGACCGGCCGGACCCCCTCGCGTTGCGGCGGCGGACTCCTCGGGCGCTGACCTTCGGCCCTTCCAGGTGGGCGCCGCCGGTCGGATGATCGGGGTGGAAGCACGTCCTGAGGAGGTGCCCCATGTCGCGGCGAGACCAGCAGGGCGCGACCAATCGAGTCGGCGCGCACTCACGTCTTCCCCTGGTCGTCGCGATCTTGACGGTGGTGACGCTCACCGGTGCCGGGCTCGGCAGCGCTGCGCCCACCGGGGCGGCAACCACGCCGGCGGTCGCCCAGGTGCAGGCGACGGAGCCTGCGGTCGTGGCGCAGCCCGGGCTGCTGGCCTTCAGTCGGCGCCTCTCCACGGGGCGCTACCACATCTTCAGCGTCTGGCCCGACGGCACCCACGAGACCCTGCTCACCGGCGAGGTCGGCTCGGGCCACGACGCCGAGCCGTCGTGGTCGCCCAACGGCCGCCGCCTCGCCTATTCGCGCTACGAGAACGGTCACGCGCGGATCTACACGACCGACGTTCTCGGCCAGGTGGAGACCCAACTCACTGCGGTCCCGCAACTCTGGGAGGACACCCAGCCGGCGTGGTCGCCGGACGGCTCGAAGATCGCCTTTGTCCGTCGCAACGCCGTGGGCGAGTTCGACCTGTGGGTGATGAACGCCGACGGCTCGGGTCCCACCCAGCTCACGACCGCGCACACCGACCGCGCGCCGGCCTGGTCCCCCGACGGCACCCGGATCGCCTTCACCCGCATGCAGGGCGGCCTCGAGCCCACGACCGACGTCTGGGTGATGGACGCCGACGGCACCGACCAGGTCAGCCTGACCACCATGGTGTGGCCGGCGGCCGCAGGCCAGCCCTCCTGGTCGCCCGACGGGTCGACGGTCGTGTTCGCCGCCGCCCGCGACCACGGGTCCGGGATCGAGCAGTACTCCCGTGAGATCGCCGTGAGCGCACCGGACGGCACGGGGTTCGCCTGGCTCACCGACGACCCGTCGGTGAACGACGACTCGCCGGCGTGGTCGCCCGACGGGGCCCACATCGTGTTCGACCGGTACACCAACCGGTCGACCGACTCGGACCTCGTGATCATGGATCCCGACGGCTCGAACCAGACCGTCCTGGCTGACAACCCCCGCGGCGACTCGGTGTACACCGGTGCCGACCGGGCGGTCTGGTCCCCCGACAGCCTGCGGATCGCCTTCGCCTCCAACCGGGAGATCGGCCCCGGCGCCTACAGCAACCGGCTCTACGTCGTGAACGTGGACGGGAGCGGGCTGACCCGGATCACCGAGACCGCCGCCGATGGGCTCAGCACCGACGTGCAGCCCTCGTGGCAGGCCGACGCGACGCCGCCGAAGGTGACCGTGGTGTCGCCGGTCGACGGGCTCCGCGTGGATCGGGGCGACCGCGTCATCGCCGACTACTCCTGCCGAGACCGGGAGTCGGGCCTCACCCGCTGCACCGGCACCGTGCCCGACGGCGCCGCGGTCGACACCAGCACCGTCGGCCCGCACACCTTCACCGTCACCGCCAAGGACGTCGCCCGCAACACCACGACGGTGACGGTCACCTACACCGTCGAGCGCCGGCGGCCCGACGCGTGGATCCGCGCGGGGAGCGACCCGGATGTCGGCGACGACGTGTACAACACGACCGCCGTTGGCCAGAAGGCTGAGGCCACGGTGATGGCGTCGCCCGGGGCGAGGGCGACGTTCACCGTCACGTTCCAGAACGACGGCACCGGGGCGGAGCGGTTCCGGGTGCTCGGGCAGGGGACCACGGCGGCCTTCCGGGTCGTGTACCTCGCCGGCGGGGTCGACGTCACGCCCCAGGTGGTGAGCGGCACCTACGTCACGGCCCGACTCGAGCCCGGGGCTACCACGACGCTCACCCTGCGGATCATCTACAAGAGCGGCGGCCCGGGCACGTCGATCGGCCGCACCGTGACCGCGGTCAGCCGCTCGGACCCGACCAAGGCTGACGCCGTCCGCGCCAAGGTCGAGGTGCTGTAGGCACTCGACCAGGAGCACCCGGGCCGACGGACTGGGCGGACGGGGCGGAGGGCGGAGCGGTCACGCCTCCCGGAGGCGGCGGAGGCGGTCGTCGTCGGCGCCGATCTGCGTGACGAGCACGCGGCGACGGCTTCGACGCGTGCCGCCGGCGAGGAACGCCACGGTCAAGGCGAGAATACGCCTCTCGTCTTGGCATACTAACGTTTCCACGAAGGTCGAGGGGCGGAGCGGAGGGGTCATGGAAGCGCGCGACGAGCTCTACATCGGGGGTGCCTGGGAGGCGCCGGCGGGCGGGGGCACCGTCGAGGTGATCTCGCCCGTCACCGAGCAGCCCATCGCCACGGTGGCCACCGCGGGGCCCGCCGACGTCGACGAGGCCGTCGCCGCCGCCCGCGCCGCGTTCGACGAGGGGCCGTGGCCCCGCCTCGACCCGGCCGAGCGCATCGACGCCGTCCGCCGCCTCGCCGACCTCTACGCCCCCCGCCGCAAGGAGCTGGCCCAGCTCATCACCGACGAGATGGGCGCCCCGATCTCGTTCTCGAAGTTCGCCCAGGCGACCCTGCCGTGGACGATGCTCGGCGCATTCGCCGCCATCGGCGACGCCTACGCCTGGGAGGAGCGCCGCCCCGGCTACTTCGGCGACGAGGTCGTCCTGCGCAAAGAGCCCGCCGGCGTGGCCGCGGCCATCGTCCCGTGGAACATGCCGCAGTTCCTGATCGTGGGGAAGCTGGCGCCGGCGCTCATCGCCGGCTGCCCGATCATCATCAAGCCGGCGCCCGAGACGCCGCTCGACGCCCTCGTCCTCGCCGAGCTGGTCGAGCAGCTCGACCTGCCGCCGGGCGTGGTCAGCGTCCTGCCCGGCGGGCGCGACACCGGCGCCGCCCTGGTCGAGCACCCCGGCGTGGACAAGGTGGCCTTCACCGGCTCGACCGCCGCGGGCCGCCAGGTCGCCGCCGCCTGCGGGGCCGCCCTCAAGCGGGTGAGCCTCGAGCTGGGCGGCAAGTCCGCCGCCATCGTCCTCGACGACGCCGACCCGGCGATGGTGGCCCAGGGCGTGAAGGTCGCCGGCCTCATGAACAGCGGCCAGGCTTGCGTCGCCCAGACCCGGGTGCTCGTGCCCGCCGCCCGCGCCGCCGAGCACGTCGACGCCCTCGCCGCCATGGTGGAGGATCTGGTGGTGGGCGACCCCAACGACCCGGCGACCGAGATCGGCCCCCTCGTGGCCGAGCGCCAGCAGGCCCGGGTGCGGGGCTACGTCGAGTCGGGCGTGAGCGAGGGCGCCCGCCTGGTGGTGGGCGGCGCCGACCGCCCGGCCGGACTCGATCAGGGCTGGTTCGTGGCGCCGACGCTGTTCGCCGACGTCGACAACGCCATGACCATCGCCCGCGAGGAGATCTTCGGGCCGGTGCTGTCGGTCATCCCCTACGAGGGCGACGCCGACGCGCTGCGCATCGCCAACGACTCGGACTACGGCCTGTCCGGCTCGGTCTGGACCGCCGACGAGGAGCGCGGCCTGGCCGTCGCCGCCGGCGTGCGCACGGGCTCGTTCGGGGTCAACCAGCCGTACTCGATGGACCCGGCGGCGCCCTTCGGCGGCGTGAAGGCCAGCGGCCTCGGCCGTGAGCTCGGCCCCGAGGGCCTCGAGGGCTACCTCGACGTCAAGGCCATCTCCGTCCAGCGAGCCACGGCCGGATGAGGTCTGCGAGCGGCGGCGCCACCGTCCGCGCTCGTCCCTCTCGGGGCCACGGAACTCGAGGCCATAGCCCCCGGATTCCGGGGGGCATTGCCTCGAGTTCGGCCACCCGCCCGAGGTCGGTCACGGAGCGTCACGGCCGGGCCGCTTCTCCGTGGACACGCGGTCGAGTGCTCCTCGCCCCATCGCCGGCGGGACGAGGAACTCCGCCCCCCGGTCGTGACCAGAGGACCGACGGGACGAGCGCCGGCGTGGCGTCCGCGTGCCGTCGTTCGGCTCACTTCATCCGTTCTGGCTCCCGATTCGATCGCCCTGACGATCGAATCAGGAGCCAGTTCGCCGGTGTGGCGCCGAGGGGGGACGGATGACGGCTGCGCTCGGGTCCGGGCACCGGGACCACGGGTTCCACGCCTTGCGCCTCGCCCGGGTGGTCGCCGAGACCGCCGACGCCGCCACGTTCGTGCTCGACGTCCCCGCCGACCTGGCCGGCGCCTTCGCCTACCGGGCGGGGCAGTTCTGCACGTTCCGGGTGCCGGTGGACGGCACGCCGCTGCTGCGGTGCTACTCGATGTCGTCGGCGCCGGGCGTCGACGCCGAGCTGGCCGTCACCGTCAAGCGGGTGCCGGGCGGGCGGGTGTCGAACTGGATGATCGACCGGCTCGCCGCCGGCGACGAGGTCGAGGTCACCCTGCCCGCCGGCGTGTTCTGCCTGACAGATGGCGCCGAAGAGGACGAGGCGGGGGAGCGCCCGCTCGTCGCCTTCGCCGGCGGCAGCGGCATCACCCCGGTGTTCTCGCTGATCAAGGTGGCGCTGGCCACCACGTCCCGGCCGGTGCGCCTGCTCTACGCCAACCGGGACGCCGGCTCGGTGATCTTCCGCTCGGCGCTGGACGAGCTCGCCGCCGCCCACCCCGACCGGCTCACCGTCGCCTTCCACCACGACGACGAGTCGGGCTACCTCGACGAGACCGCCGTCCGGGCGTTCGCCGCCGGCGCCCTCGACGGCGACCACTACGTCTGCGGCCCCACCCCGTTCATGGACCTGGTCGAGCGGGTGCTGCTGGCCGACGGCGTCGACGCCGACCGCTTCCACATCGAGCGCTTCACCCCGAGCGACGACCCCGTCGCCTCGAGCCCGAGCGGGAGCGCCGGCGCCGCCGACGAAGCCCGCGCAGGCAACGCCGACAGAGAACAAGAGAGCGCCGGCATCACCGTCACCATCGAGCTCGACGGCCGCACCGAGACCACCGCCCACCACCCCGGTACGACGCTGCTCCAGACCGCCCGCCAGGTGGGGCTGTCGGCGCCGTCGTCGTGCGAGGCGGGCAGCTGCGCCACCTGCATGGGGCGGCTGGTCGAGGGGGCGGTCGAGATGTTCGTGAACAACGCCCTGACCGACGACGAGGTGGCCGAGGGGTGGGTGCTCACCTGCCAGTCGGTGCCCACCACGCCCACCGTCCACGTCGTCTACGGCTTCGAGTAGCCCCGACCGAGGAGGACCCGACGTGCCCGCCCCCATCGAGGACGTCATCGAGATCGAGCAGCTCCTGGCCCGCTACGCCGTGGCCATGACCAAGGACGACGTCGAGGCGGTGGTCGAGGTCTTCACCCCCGACGGCACCTACTCGGCCTTCGGCGACACCTACGCCCTGGCCGACTTCCCCACGCTGGTGGCGGCGGCGCCCAAGGGCCTGTTCATGACGGGGACGCCGGCGCTCGAGCTCGACGGCGACGCCGGCCGGGGCGAGCAGCCCCTGTGCTTCGTCGACCAGACGAACCACGCCATGCGCATCGGCTGGTACACCGACACCTACCGGCGGACGGACCAGGGCTGGCGCCTCGCCACCCGGTCGATGACCTTCCTGCGCCGCAGCGGCGAGCGGGACTCGGGCCGCGCCCACGACCCCACCCGCCCCCAACCGTCCAGCGAGGGTGAGTGATGCGCGGCGCCGAGGCGTTGTCGAGGCACTACCGCGCGCAGAGCGCGCGCCATTGCCTCGACTTCGGGGTCTGGCCGCGCCGTCCCGCTCCGGTGGCACGAGGTGGGCGATCATGAACCTGGATGAGTTCCGGGTCGAGCTCGACGCCTGGCTCGACGAGCACGACGCCGAGCTGCGGGCCGAGCACGAGGGCGTCGGCACCCTCGAGCAGCAGATGGCCCACCTGTCCCAGGTGAAGCGCCTCGCCTACGACGCCGGCTGGATGCGCTGGGGCTGGCCCGAGCGGGTCGGTGGCCTGGGCGGGTCGCCGCTGCTGCGGGGCTACCTGGGCGAGGCCCTGACCACCCGGGACCTCGTCGAGCCGGGCATCTACTCGATGACCGAGGTGCTGGCGCCGACGATGATCGACTACGCCCGTCCCGACCTGGCCGCCGAGATGGTGCCGCGGCTGCTGCGGGGGGACGAGACCTGGTGCCAGGGCTTCTCCGAGCCGGGGACGGGCAGCAACCTGGGGTCGCTGATGTGCCGGGCCGTCGAGGTCGACGGCGCCTGGCGGGTGAACGGCCAGAAGGTGTGGACGTCGCTGGCCCAGTTCGCCCAGCGGTGCGTGCTGCTGACCCGCACGGGCACGCCGGAGTCCGCCCACCGGGGCATCACCGCCATGTTCGTGGACATGGACACGCCCGGCATCACCGTGCGCCCGTTGCAGACGATGCACGGCGTCGAGGAGTTCTCCGAGGTCTTCTTCGACGACGTGGTCGTCCCCCTCGACCGCACCCTCGGCGACGTCGGCCAGGGCTGGGCGGTGGCCATGGACCTGCTGCCCTACGAGCGCAGCACCGCCCTCTGGCACCGGGGCGCCTACCTGCACCGCCGCCTCAGCCAGCTCATCGAGCAGGCCCCCGAGGGCGCCCTCGACCCCACCGCCGTCGGCGAGGTCTTCTGCCAGCTGTTCGCCTTCCGGTCCCGCTCGCTCGCCACCCAGCACCGCCTCGACGCCGGCGAGACCCTCGGCGCCGAGACCTCGATCGACAAGGTGCTGCTCGCCACCGTCGAGCAGGCCGTGTTCGACCTCGCCCTCGACGCCATCCCCGACGAGCTCGTCCTCGGCGACACCGGCACCGGCCCCCGCTGGCGCTCCGAGTTCCTGTACTCGCGGGCGGCGACGATCTACGGCGGCAGCGCCGAGATCCAGCGCAACATCATCGCGAGGCGCCTGCTCGACTTGGGGGCCGACCGATGAGGCGGCGTTCCGTGGAACGTTTTCGTCGCCGGCGTTCACCTGAACGTCGGGCCGTGACGGGAGTCGAGCGTTCAGCTGAACGTTTCGGCGGCGGCGAGACCGCGGGCGAAGCCCGAACGCCACTGCGCCTGTGGCGTTCAGCTGAACGTTTTCGGGGGGCCAACCGATGACCGGCGACCGCATCGAGGGCGAGGACCTCGAGCTGTTCGAGCGCAGCCTGGCCCACGCCGCCGGGTCGGCGACCGGCCCCGAGCTCGACGCCGCCCTCGACGAGCTCGGCTGGCTCGACGCCCTAGCGCTCGACCCCCAGGCCGCCATCGCCACCCTCTTCGCCGTCCAGGGCGCCGCCAACTCGACGTCGTCGGCCCTCGACGCCGTCCTGGCCTCCTCGATCCTCACCCACGAGTGGGTCACCAGCGTCGCCAGGGTCCCGTCGGTGATCCTGCCCGGGCTCGGCACGGGCGCCGACGCCGTGCCAGGGACGTTCGACGGTGAGCGGGTCGAGGTCGCCGGCCTCGCCACCGCCGTCATCCAGCGCACGACGCTGGCCCTGGTGGCGACGGGCCCCCGCGCCGTCGCCACGGTGCGGGTCGCCGACCTCACCGTCGAGCCCATCGCCGGCATGGACCCCGCTCTGGGCCTGTCCCGCGTGTCCGGCACCGTCGTGCCGGCGGCGGCGCCGGTGGACGCCGACTGGGAGGCCGCCGTCGCCCTCGGCCGCCTGGCCCTGAGCGCCGAGATGATCGGCGCCTGCCGAACGATGCTCGAGCTGGCCCGCACCCACGCCCTTGAGCGCATCCAGTTCGGCGTGCCCATCAGCTCCTTCCAGGCCGTCCGCCACCGCCTCGCCGAAGCCCTGGTCGCCATCGAGGCCGCCGCCGCAGCCTGCGACGGCGCCTGGGCCGACGCCACCCCCTTCACCGCCATGGTCGCCAAGGCCACCGCCGGCCGCACCACCCGCACCGTGGCCCGCCACTGCCAACAAGTCCTCGCCGGCGTCGGCTTCACCGCCGAACACGACTTCCACGGTTACCTCAAGCGTGCTGTTGTGTGTGACAAGGTTCTCGGCGACGCAGCCACGTCCGTCCGAGCCGTCGGCGAGGTTCTGACGAGCGGTCGCATGGAGCCCGTGCTTCCGCTTCCGCAATTCGGCCCATAGGGCAACCAGAGACTCGCGAGTAGCTGGTCCACGCTACGCGCGGCGCTCCGGTGTGGAAATGTGGAGCCGTCCGGGGGCTTCGAAGCTGACTCCATTGCGTAAGTCGGATGTCGGGCCGCCTGAGTAGACCTAGCGATACGGTCGCCTCTGCCAATGATCCAGACCATGAACGTGACCACAGACCACCCCCGCCCTCTCACAGCCTCCGCAGTCTTCCCGCTTCTAGCAGCTCTGCCATCGAGCGGGCACTTGCGTACCGTTGCGATTGGCTCGGACCCGGTCCAGTCGATTGGACGGGATCCGGACGCCTTTCGCCGGAGCCTCGTATCATCATTGCTCGAGGTCGGTCAAAACCTACCGCTTCTCGCCCTAACTCCGGCACTTGCTGCCGTACTTAGTGAACCACTTCCGCTCGATCGGTTTGGCGTCCGAGCAGCAAACCTGATTCGTCGTGCCGATCTCCTGCGATGGCGTGACCTAGCCACGATCTTTCGTAGCGGGTCCGTCTGAACTCGCGAAAAGCCCTCCGACCTGGGAAAATGCTTGTCGCTGAACACGCATTCGATCCCAGAGTGGGAGGGCTTTCACGATGGACGCTATCAGGCTGGCGCAGCCAC
>JAYRFK010000133.1:0-2154 GCA_041908445.1 Acidimicrobiales bacterium
CCACGTAGTGGGACAGGGTCGAGGCCTTCTCGGCGGCCGGGTCCTTCGTCCAGACCCCGTTCGGCCCCCGGAAGTCGGGGATGCCGCTGTCGGTGGAGATGCCGGCGCCGGTCAGCGCCACCACCCGCTCGGCGGCGGCGACGAGGGCCCGGGCCCGGTCGATGGCGTCGTCGTGCACCGGAGCAGCCTACCGACCAGCGCTCGCGTCGAAGAACATGGGGTTGACGGAAAGTGTATGAGGTGATGCACTCCAGGCACTTCCCCGCTCCCCCACCACCTCTCCCCCTCGGAGCGAACCATGCCCACCACCCTCTCCCCCGTGCCCGTCCCCGACCGCGGCGTCGTGCCCGCCCCGACGGCCCCGGCCGACGAGCAGGACGGCCCCACCCACCTCCTCGTGCGCCCCTGGGTCGACCCCGTGCTCGACGAGGTCGGCCACGACCCCCGCTCGCCCTACGTCGAGCGGTTCTGGCTCTCCTCGCTCGGGCCGTCGACCACCTGGCTGCTGCGCCACCTCGCCGCCGGGCTCGAGGAGGAGCCCGACGGCTTCCCCCTCGACCTCGCCGAGGCCGCCCGCGCCCTCGGCCTCGGCCGGCGCAGCGGCCGCAACTCCCCGTTCGCCCGCGCCCTCGAGCGCTCCCGCCAGTTCGGCCTCACCCGCGACCTCGGCGGCGGCCAGCTCGCCGCCCGCCGCCGGCTCCCACCGCTCAGCCGCAACCAGGTCGCCCGCCTCCCCCAGGACCTCCAGGCCGCCCACCGGGCCTGGCAGGACGGCACCCTCGCCCACCCCGCCGCCGACGAGCAGCGCCGCCGGGCCCGGCGCCTCGCGCTCAGCCTGTTCGAGCTCGGCGAGGACCGCGAGGCCGTCGAGCGCCAGCTCCACCGCTGGCACCTCCACCCCGCCCTCGCCGCCGACGCCACCCGCTGGGCGTGGGACCGCCATCGCATCGCCGAGGCCGCCGCCCGCCGCCTCGACCCCGACGCCGCCCCGGGCGGCAGCGGCGACGCCGCCTAGCGCGGGCCGGTCGCCGGCCGGGTCAGCGCCGCAGGAGCTTGCGCTTGGCCCGGCTGGCGGCCACCTTCCACGCCGGCGGGGCGGGGGGCGGCGCGGCCTGCTCCTCCACGACCTCGACGGCGGGTTCGGGCTCGGCCGGCGCCTCCTCGGGCGCGACGGGCGGCGCCGCCGCCGCGGCCACCTCGCGGGGGTCCTCGGGCTCACCGGGGCGGTAGACCCGGGGCACGGGGGCGGTGACCTCGTGGGTCGGGACCGGCAGGTCGTCGGCGCCGATGGCCCGGGCGACCTCCTCGGGCGTGGCGCTGACGCGGTCCTCGGAGTACTCCCGGATGAGGGGGTACTGCTCGGGCATGCCGCCCTCGACGAGGGTCGGGTGGTAGTCGAGATAGAACCGCTGGTCGACGGCGTAGACCCGGCGGTGGTGCATGCCCTCCCCCACCACGTGCACGACCTGGGCGCCCCGGGGCACCACCGCCACCGCGATGGCGGGGCGGATGGCGTCGGAGTTGTTGGCCGGCGACCAGTGCAGGGTCTTCGAGTCGTAGATCAGGGCGTGGCCGGCGGGCACCGCCACCCCGACGGAGTGGTCCTTCAGGTACTGGTCGTAGGGCTCGAACCAGTTGGGGATGTTCGTGCCGCTGGCCACTGGCAGGATCGTGTGGCTGCCGGGCACGACGCACAGGTAGCCGTTGTCGAGCTCGGGGCTGGTGTCGACCAGCGGCACCCAGACCGTGCAGGCGCGGCCCTCGTGCTCCTCCACGTAGGTGCGGTCGTCGTGCATGGCCATGCCGCTGTGGGGCCCGGCGGGCTTGATCACGAACGTCCAGAAGACGGCCTCGTGGTCGACGAAGTGCTGCGGCACCTTCTCGGCGAACAGCGGGCGCAGCAGGCCGGCCACCCGCTCCATCACCGAGCGGTCGTCGCGGGTGAAGTCGAAGGCGATGTGCTCCTCGTCGGCCTCGGGGACGAGGGCCGCGTAGCCGTCGAGCAGGGCCTGCACCTCGGCCGCCTCGAGCAGCGGGAGGGTGGTGTAGCCGTCGGTGTCGTACTCCGCCTGGCGCGCCGGGTCGAGGAAGACGGGGCCCGTGCCGGCGGCCGGGGTCGGGGCGTCGGCCATGGCCGCCATCATGGTCGACCGC
>JAYRFK010000134.1:0-121738 GCA_041908445.1 Acidimicrobiales bacterium
CACGGCGGGCAGCGGTGACGCCAGAACGCCGGACGGCAGGAGCGGTCAGGCGCCGGCGGTGAGGCGCTCGCGGGCCCGCTCGAGGAGCATCACCATGGTGTCGACCTCCTGGGCGCCGGGGATCGACAGGCGGTCCTCGATGACGAAGTTGGGCACGCCGTGGATGTCGCGGTCGCGCGCGGCGTCGAGGTCCGCCCGGACCTCGCCGGCGAAGGCGCCCGAGGCCAGCACCTCGGCGGCCTCGTCCCGGTCGAGTCCGGCCTCGCCGGCCAGGCGGGCCAGGGTCCCGTGGTCGGCCACGTTCGCGCCCTCGGTGAAGTAGGCGAGGAAGAGCCGCTCGTTGAGCGCCCCCTGCTCGGCCACGCCGGCGGCGTGGGCCCACGAGAGCAGGCGGTGGGCCTCCAGGGTGTTGACCCGGAGGGCCAGGTCGAAGCGGTAGTCGATGCCCTCGTCCACACCGAGGGCGGTGAGGCGGCGGGTCATCGAGTCGAAGGCGCCGGGGCCGTACTTGCGCTCGAGGGCCTGGCGCAGGTCCCCGGGCTCGCGGGACGCCGACGGGTCGAGTTGGAAGGCCCGCCAGTGGATCTCGACCTCGTCCCGCCAGCCCAGCTGGTCGAGGGCGCGGCCGAGGCGGCGGGCGCCCAGGTAGCACCAGGGGCAGATCACGTCGGACCACACGTCGATGCGCACGGTCGCCTCAACGCACGCGACCCGAGCCGGATTCCCTAGGGTCCCCCCGTGGCGAACGACCGGATCGACGACGGGACCGACTGGACGGAGCTGAGCCGCCGGGCGGGCAAGGCGTCGCACCGCCTCGTCGGCTGGATCTACTGGGACCCCGACGCCGTCGCCGCCTACGCCGCCCTCGGTGTGCCCGACGGCCTCGGCTACTACATCGCCTCCCGGGGGGCGCCCCTCGGCGCCGCCGGCAACGCGGTCGTGACCGCGGCCTTCTACTCCATCCATCCCGACTTCGTCGCCGTGTCGCTCGACCTCTGCCGCCAGCACACGACCTTCGCCGAGGCCGCCCGCGTGCGCGACGAGGCGGTGGTCGCCGGGCTCCGTCGCTACGCACCCGACGTGTGTGACGGCCTCGCCGCGCTGGCCGAGCCGCTGTGGGCGGCGGCCGACGCCCTGCCCGTGGCCGGCCGTGCCCTGTTCGCGGCCCACGTGGCCTGGCCCCGGCCCGCCGACGACCCGCTGCTGTCGGCCTGGCTCGCGGTGAACGCCATCCGGGAGTGGCGAGGTGACACCCACTGGGCGATCCAGATCGCCGAGGGCCTGAGCGGTGACATGGCCGGCGTGCTCGACGGGGCGTGGCGGGCCTACGAGGACCACTGGGTCGCCCGCAGCCGCGGCGCGGACGACGCCGCCCTCGCGGAGGCGCTGGCCGAGCTCGAGCGCCGCGGGCTCGCCGCCGACGGCGTGGTCACCCGGGCCGGGATCGACTATCGCCAGGGCCTCGAGGACCGCCTCGACGACCTGTGCAGCCGCGCCTGGCGCCACCTCGGCGAGGCGCGCACCCGGGCGTTCCTCGACCTGGTCGAGCCGGTCGGCGACGCCCTCATGGCCCGCATCGACGCCACCGCCGGCCCCGACTGGATGCCCGCCGGCCGCGACCGCCGCGCCTGAGCCGGCCTGCCACGAGCCGGCGGGCTGAGACCCGTCACACCCGCCAGAGCCAGACGATCCGCTCCACCGAGATGCTGGTGGGATAGGTGGTGGGCTTGCCGGTGGGCAGGTTCTCCGTGTCGACCACGGCCACGAGACGCCGGTCGGCCGAGGCGACCGGCTCGTCGAGCCGGAGCACGATCTGGCGACTGGACCGCTCGAACAGCACGCCGACGAGCTGACCCGGGAGCCCGGCGACCGCGCCCTCCACGGTGCCCCGGGCGTTGTCCTCGGTCGCGCGGTCGAGGAGGCTGAACACCACGATGGCGTTGTCAGGAGCGCCGGCCCACGACGCACCGACGAACTTCACGCCCGCCAGCCGCGCCGTCGGCGTGGGCGACCGGGGGGTCAGCCAATAGCGGCCGAACAGACCGGCGGTGCAGGTGATGGTGGGGATCCAGAACACCCGGCCACCGGACGGGTCACGGTCGACCCGGGCGAAGTCGCCGATCGGTTGGTGCGGCGTGTGCGGCGGCGTGGTCATGATGGGGAACGGGAACACGTCGAGCGGCTGCCCGCCACGGTCCTCCCTGGTCCGGGCCGCCTCGTTGGCGAAGCCCGGGGAGACCTGGGCTCCTACGCTCGGCGGCGCGACCGCCAAGGCGACGAACAGCACGGCGATGACGACGGCGACGGCCCGGACGAACCGCCGCAGACGACGCATGGCTCGGACCTCCTCCCGTGAGGGACCAGCTCCTCGCTCTCACCTGCATCGTCCTCCTGGGCCCGACAGCGCCGGAAGGGCCGATGGTCCGCATCGGCCCACCGGCGCCCCGGGTGCCGACAGCCGCCTCAGGTCGGCGCCTGCCAGCAGATGACGATGAAGGACCGGACCAGGACCGGCGGGTCGTCGCCGAGGCGGCGGACGGCGTCGGCCCGGACGGCGTCGCGCTCGGGCTCCGCCAGCGTGGCCAGGAAGGGGGCGATCTGGGCCATCCCCAACCGCCACGCCACGAGGTCCTCGGGGCCGAGGTCGGGGAGCGGCACGCGCACGGCCTCGGCCGACGCCCCTGCCAGCCCGGCATCGGACGCGGCGGCGGTCGCCCGGTCCACCGTCGCCAGCCGGGGCACGGCCTCGGCCCGCAGGGTCGGGTACCACGTCGGCGGCGTCCAGCCCGCGGCTGCGGCGGCGGACTCGCAGGCGTCCTTGGCCGGGTGGGTGTCGTCCTCCGCGTAGGCCGAGGCCACGAGGCCCCCGCCGGGGGCGAGCACCCTGGCCGCCTCGGCCAGCGCGACGGCGGGGTCGTCGACGTGGTTCAGCGAGAACGCGGCGACGATCGCCCCGAAGGCGCCGCCAACGAACGGCAGCGCGAGCGCGTCACCCGCGACGGCCGGTGGCCGTGACCCGGCACCGGTGAGCAGCATCCCGGCGGAGGCGTCGACCGCCACCACCCGCGCCCCGCGCGCCGCGGCCGCCCGGGAGGCGGCGCCGGTGCCGGCCCCGAGGTCCAGCACGAGGGTGCCGCGCCCGAGCCCCGGGCACCGGGCCACGAGCTCGTCGGCGAGTCGGTCGTAGATCCGCCCAGGGCCCTGCTGCCAGGCGGCGCCGGTGGCGCTGTACGCCGACGACACCGTCGCCGGGCCCCCGGGCGAGCCGGTCACAGCGCGGCGAGGCCCTCCGCGGCGCGGTCGCACCACCACCCGAGCTCGTCGTCGTCGCCGAAGGCCTTCTCCCAGCCGAACTGCACGACGCTCCCGAGCAGGGCGAGGGTGAGCTGGCGCTCCCACCAGCCGTCGGTGGCGACGCCCTCGGCCTCGAGGGCGGCGCGGAACTCGGCGATGACGTCCTCCTTGGTGCGCCCCTCGGGGATCAGGTCCCGGTTGAGGGCCAGGTACCAGCCGAGCTCGTGGCAGGGCGGGCCGGCGCCCAGGTACACCCAGTCGATCAGGACCACCCGGCCGTCGGCACCGAGCCCGATGTTGCCGTTCTTCCAGTCGCCGTGCAGGAAGCAGGACGGCGTGGCCGCCAGCGCGTCCGCCAAGGGCCGCACCTCCCGCCACAGCTCGCCCACCCCGTCGGCGACCGCGGCCGGCGCCCGGTCGAAGAACCGCTCCCACCCCTCGGCGGCGATGGCGGGCACCCGCTCGGGGAAGCCGAGGCCGCGCTCGCCCTCGACCATGGCCCGGCCGAAGAACTGCCAGCGCCCCGGGTAGGGCAGCAGGTCGAGGTCGTCCTCCCACCCCCAGGTCGCCGCGCTCATCGCGGCGATCCCCCCGAGGAACGCGGTGTGCTGCTCCTCGGTGAACCGCTGCTCGCCCGTCGACGCCAGCGCGGTGCCCACGTCCTTCAGGAGCAGCGCCGTCCCCCAGCCGTTGCGGCCGTCGCCGCGGGCGACACCCACGACCGCGTGGTCGATCTTCTCCGGGGCGACGTCGTAGAGGCCGGCGGCCCACGCCCGCAGCGAGCGGCACCCGATGTCGCCGCTCGTGCGACCGATGAAGTCGTCGTCGAGGTGCAGGTGCTTCACCAGCAGCGGCTCGCCGTCGATCCAGACCCGCTCGAACGTCGTCGTCGACCGCGACTCGCCCGGCGCCCACGGCTCGCGCCGGGTGGCGCCGGCCAGCAGCTCGTCGACCGACCCCGCCACCGGGCGGGGCGTCAAGGTCATCGCCACCGGTCGGCCCCCACGGTCAGCGCAACCCGAGCCAGAGGGTGTGGCGCGAGAGCGGCAGGTAGCCGAGCCGGTCGTAGACGCCGCGGCCGTCGTCGCTGGCGATGAGCATGGCCGGCTGGTCGGGGGCGACGACCGTGGCCGCGGCGGTGAGCGCGGCGCCGTACCCCTTGCCCCGGCACTCGGGGCGGGTCGAGACCAGCTCCACGAGCGTCATCGCCGGTGACACCCAGGCCCCGGCGGTGCCCACCGGCTCGTCGCCCTCGTAGCCGACGAACAGGCGCCAAGCGCTGTCGAGGATGCCCGGGGCGAACATCGACCCCCGCGCCCACGGCTGCATCTCCGGGGCCGGGTAGGCCTCGATCAGGGTGCGCTCGAAGTCGGCGAGGGTGTCCGCGTCGGTCGCTTCCCCAACTCGCAGCCCCGGGACCGTCGTCGTCGCCGGGCCCGCAGGGCGGAACATCAGGGGCGGGTGCCCGACCCGGATCATCCCGTGCTCGGTCCAGTCCGCCGTGGGCCAGGGCGAGAACACGAGGTACGGCCCGCCGGGCACCTCGCCGTAGAAGGCGCGGAGGCGGGCCACCACCTCGGCCGTCCGGGACTCGGGCACCGGCGCCGTCAACGCGGCCACGTTGCCGAACGGCGAGCCGACCGCCAGGTCGCGCAGGTGCAGGCCGGCCCCGTCGTCGTCGTGCACCCGACCGCCCTTCGCCGCGGTCATCGCCCCGAACGCGGCCGCCTCGGCGCGGGCGTAGTCGAGGACGAGGTTGTCGCCGTCGGGCGTCGCGGCGCGGCGGCCGTCCTCCAGCTCCTCGTGGGCCTCCGCTGCGAGGTCGCTCACGTACCCTCCCTGGTCCAGCCGGCCGCCCGTCCCCCGGTGGCCGACTCCATCCTCTCGCACCGACGGCGAGTCGTCACCCGATCTCGGCGGCGAGCAGCGCGGCGAGGCGGCGGGCGGCCTCCGGCGCGTGGTCGAAGAAGAGCTCGGGCTCGATCAGCTCGAGCTCCATCAGGTGGTAGCGCCCCTCGTGTCGAGCGACATCGACCCGGGCGTACGCAGGGGGCGCGTCCAGCGCGCCGAGCGCCCGGAAGGCGACGGCGAGCAGCTCGTCGTCGAGGGGGATCCGCTCGTCGGTGCCCCCGAAGTTGATCTGCACCCGCCAGTCCCCCGGCTGGGCCCGCTTGCGCACGGCGTGGGTCGGCTCGCCCCCGATGGCGACGATCGACACCTCCCCCTCCGCGACCACGGCGGACAGGAAGGGCTGGACGAGCACGTCCTCGGCCCCCACCAGATCGACGAAGTGGCGGGCCGTCACCGTCGTGCCCTCCCGGGCCTGGTGGATCGTGAGGCGAGCGGTCGCGGCGACGGCCGGCTTCACCACGACGTCGTCCCAGCCAGCGGCAGCGGCCACCTCGTGCAGCGACAGGTCGCTCCCCCGCTCGACCAGCCGGGTCGGCACCACGGGGACCCCGCGACGCTCCAGCTCGAGCAGGTAGGCCTTGTGGAGGTTCCACCGCACGAGGTCGGTCGGGTTGCGTACGACCACGCCGGCGGCGTCGAGCCGGTCGAGCCAGGCTCGGAACTCGTCGACCCGCCCGGCGTAGTCCCACGTCGAGCGCAGGACCACCACCGCCCCCGCCTCCCAGGCGCCGCGGTCGTCCCAGCGGCGCGCCGCGACGGTCAGGCCACGCGCCTCGAGGCCCAGGCGGACGAGGTGGTCGCCGTCCCACATCCCGTGGCGGAACCCCGACGACAGCTCGTCGACGGCGACGACCACGTCGACCGGTGCCGTCCTCCCCATCCGGACGGCCCGCCCGCTCAGCGCTCTGCGTTGTAGCGGCGCATCGTCAGCGGCGCGAAGACCGCGACGAGCGCCGCGCTCCACAGCAGCACCCACAGCACCTGGTCGCCGACGGCCTCGCCGTGCATCAGGCCGCGCGCCGCCGTCGTGAGTTGGGTCACCGGGTTGACCTCGACGAAGGCCTGCACCCAGCCGGGCATCGTGTCCGGGTCGACGAACACGTTGCTGGCGAAGGTGAGCGGGAACAGGATCGTCATGGAGACCTGCATGACCGTGTCCGGCTTCTGCACGGAGAGGCCGACGAGGGTCCACACCCACGAGAGCGCGAACGAGAACACCAGGAGCAGGAGCACCGCGGCGACCACGCCGAGGGGCCCGCCGTCGGGCCGGAAGCCCAGGAGCACACCGACCACCATCACCACCACCGACGCGATCGAGTAGCGGACCGTGTCCGCGAGGAGCATGCCGACCAGCACGGCGGGCCGCCACATCGGCAGCGACCGGAACCGGTCGAACACGCCCTTGGCGATGTCGGTGTTCAGGGCCTGGCCCGTGTACATCGTGATCCAGGTCACCGTCATGACGAGGATGCCCGGCAGGAGGAGCTGGAGGTAGGCCTTCGGTGAGCCCGCCAGCGCACCACCGAACAGGTAGGTGTAGAGCAGCACGAACATGATCGGGAAGGCGGTCACGTCGAACAGCTGCATGGGGACGTGCTTGATCTTGCGCATGGCCCGCCAGGCGAAGGTCAGCGAGCACGAGAGCGCGCTCGGCTGGGGTGGGCGGGCCTCGGTGGACACCGCCGAGCGCAGGACGGTGGCCTCGAGGGGCCGGTCGACGTCGACGGTGGTCATGCCGCCCTCTCGGCGCCGGTCTCGGCGGGGTGGCCGGTGAGGGCCAGGAAGACCTCGTCGAGGCTGGGCTGGCCCAGCGAGAACTCGTCGAGGGCGACCCCGGCATGGCTCAGCGCGCTGAGCGCGTGGGCCACGCGGTCCGGGTCGGCGGTGCGGGCGGTCAGGACGGTGGGGTCACCGCCGGTCACCATCGCCGTCCCGAGCGCGTCCGCCAGCACCCGCTCGGCGTCGGGGCGCTGCGCCTCGTCACGCAGGCGGACGTGCAGCGAACCGGTGCCGACCTGCTGCTTGAGCTCGTTGCTCGTGCCCTCGGCGATGACCCGGCCCCGGTCGATGATGGCGATGCGGCCGGCGAGTTGGTCCGCCTCCTCGAGGTGCTGGGTGGTCAGCAGGACCGTCGTGCCCTCGCCGACGAGCACCCGCACGATCTCCCACACCTGGTTCCGACTGCGCGGATCGAGGCCCGTGGTGGGCTCGTCGAGGAACAACAGCGCGGGGGTGACCACGATGCTGGCCGCGATGTCGAGGCGCCGGCGCATGCCGCCCGAGTAGTCGCTGGCGAGGCGGTCGCCGGCCTCGGTCAGGCCGAACGCGTCGAGGAGCTGCTCGGTGCGGGCCTCGGTGGCGGCATGGGACAGGCCGAGGAGCCGCCCGAGCAGGACCAGGTTCTCCCGACCGGTGAGCTCCTCGTCCACCGAGGCGAACTGGCCGGTGAGGCTGACCGAGCGGCGGACGGCATCGGCCTCGGCCACCACGTCGTGGCCGAGCACCCGGGCCCGCCCCGCGGTCGGGGGCAGCAGCGTGGCCAGCATCCGGATGGTGGTGGTCTTGCCCGCGCCGTTGGGCCCGAGCACGCCGAACACCGTCCCCCGCTCGACCACCAGGTCGATGCCGGCGACGGCGAGGTTGTCACCGAAGCGCCGGGTGAGGCCCTCGGTCTCGATGGCGGGTGTGTGCATGCCCATGACGACGCCATGGAAGCCCACGGATCATCGGCGTGCCCGAGATTTTGTCGTGGCGGCCTCGGCGGGCCCTGCACCATCGGGGCGCTTCAGCGGTCGACGGCCTTCTCCAGCTGGGCCTTGTTCATCTTCGAGCGGCCCTCGATGCCCTTGTGCCTGGCCTCGTTGTAGAGCTGGTCGTAGGTGCGGCCGCCGGCCCCCTTGTGGGAGCGCAGGCCGCCGCGGCGCCCCGAGGAGAGGTCGTCGGTCGAGGACCGGCTCGACTCCTTGGCCTCGCCGCTGCGGGCCCGCTCCTTGTTGACCGTACGAGCGGCGATCTCCTCGGCGGTGTCCTCGTCCTCGCCCCGGTCGAGCAGCCCGTCCTTGATGTGCTCGTACTGACGCTCACGCTTCTCGGTCCACGCCTGCTGCGGCATCGGTCGACCTCCGGTCTCGCGGTCGGGTTCGACCGCGACCTACCCAGGGCGGGCCGCCCGGAGTCGGGTCAGGTGGGGAACTCGGCCTCGACCGCGGCGCGGATCGCGTCCAGGGCCTGGCGGCGGGTGCGTTCCTTGGCGATGCGGTGGGCGCTGCGGTCGTACGCCGTGTACCGCTCGGCCACCTCGCGGGCGGTGCCGGCGAGCTCGCCGGCGGGCACGACCCGCTCGACCACGCCGGCGGCGACCACGTCGTCGGCGGTGAAGACCTCGGCGATGGGGATGGCCCGGGCGAACGCCGCCGGGCTGAGGCGCTGGCGGCAGATCTCCACCGCCGCGGTCGGGATGGGGAGGCCGATGGCCACCTCGTTGGCGGTGAACTTGAAGGGGCCGTCGGCGGCGAGGCGGTAGTCGCCGCACAGCAGCAGGAAGAACCCCCCGGCGATGGCGTGGCCCGTGGCCGCGATCACGACCGGGTCGGGGAACGAGAGGACGCGCTCGCACAACTCGAAGCCGGTGCGGACCTGGTCGACGAACGCGGCGGGGTCGCCGCTGAGGCTCAGGTCGTAGCCCGCGGAGAAGCGGCCCTCGCGGCCGGCGAGCACCACCGCGTCGCCGGCGGCCTCGGCCACGTCCAGGCCCGCGTGCACCGCCTGCTGCATCGCCGGCGACAGGGCGTTCACCTTCCCGTCGTCCAGGGTGATGGTGGTGACGCCACCCTCGCTGGTGGTGCGGACCAGGTCGCCGTCGCTCATGGCGGCGACGCTACCGGAGCGGTCAGGCCTGCTCGCCGGTGAGGTCGACCTCGATCGAGAAGGTCACGCCCTGGCAACCGTCGGGTGCCGAGCGGTCCATCCGCACGACGTCATCGAGCACCGCCGGATGGCCCTCGGCGTGGGCCGGGACCACCAGGTCGACGGGACCGCCGACCAGCGCGACGGCGTCGGCCGGGCAGGCGCTCGTGCTGGGGGTGACCGCCCCGCCGTCGACCGACGTGAAGCGCACGGCGTAGTCGTTGGGGTTGTCGAGCTCGACCGCGAGATCTCCGCTGGATCCGGGGTAGAGGTCGGCGATCGCCGAACCGCCGTCGACCGTCACGTCGACGGGCGAACCGGCCAGGACGCCGCCACCGCCGACACCGACCGCCGACCACTGGGCGACGGCGACACCACCGCCGAGGGCGAGGCCGAACAGCAACGTGGCGGCCAGCTTGGTGCGCACGTGGTGAGCCATGACCGCCTCCTTCCGCCGCCCTCCGCCGATGCCGCCCCCGGTTCACCCGGACATCTCCTCAGAGGATCGGCGGGAAGGTGGTCAGCGCTGAAGCACGAACCACCGCCGTTCCCGAAATAGGGCTGAAGGTCCCAGTCGAACCGGTGCAAATGCACCCCGTCGGTTACGCCCCGGTGAAGGCGTGGAGGACCTCGATGAGGCGCTCGGAGGCGTCCTCCTGGATGAAGTGGTTGGCGCCCTCGATCACCTCGTGGGGCTGGCCCTGCGCCCCCGGCACGACCTCCTGGAACCTGACGTGGGCGCCGGGCTTGTAGGCGATGGCGTCCTCCGAGCCGAAGACCGTGAGGAACGGCTTCTCCCAGGTGGCCAAGTAGGCCCAGGTGGCCTTGCTCTGGGGCACGCCCGGGTTGTCGGGCTGGAGCGGGATGAGCAGCGGGAACTGCAGCGCCGACGTCTGGTACGTGCCGTCGGGGAACGGGGCGTCGTAGGCGGCCTGCTCCTCGGGGGTGAGGGTGCGGCTCGTGCCGCCCGCGACGAGCGAGCCGATGGGCAGCTCGGTGACGCTCTGGCTGAAGTCGAGCCACTGCTGCATGAACCGGTTGACCCCCTCGCCCACCGGGATGCCGGTGTTCGAGGCCAGCACCCGGTCGACGCGGTCGCCGTGGTCGGGCAGCAGCTGCAGGCCGGTGAGGCCGCCCCAGTCCTGGCAGTAGAGGGTGACACCGGCGAGGTCCTCGCCCTCGAGCCACTGGCCCATCCAGTCGACGTGGTTGGCCAGCGTGTAGTCGCTACGGGCGGCGGGCTTGTCGGAGCGGCCCATGCCCATGAGATCGAGGGCCAGCACCCGGTGCCCGAGGTCGGCCAGCCCCCGCACCATGTGGCGGTGCAGGTACGACCACGACGGGTTGCCGTGCAGCAGCAGGATCGGCGCCGCGTCGCGCGGGCCCTCGTCCACGAAGTGGAAGCGCAGCTCGGTGCCGTCGGCCGCGGTGACCGACCGGTAGTGCGGGGCGAAGTCCCAGTCGGGGAGGTCCTCGAAGCGCTCGTCGGGCGTGCGCAGCACCTCCATGCTCAGGCCTCCCGCTTCGGGGCCTCGTCGGCGGTGGCGACCGACTCGACCAGGCGGTCGAACGGCGCGGTCGGTGCCACCACGATGGCGAAGCCCTCCTCGGCGCCGGCGAGGTCGAGCAGCGGCCCGGCGTCGGCGCCCTCGGCCACGTGGTCGAAGCGGACCTCGTCCCAGGTGCGGGCGTCGCCCACGATGACGCCCTCGACCGCGAAGCGGCTGAGGGGCGTGACCCCGTCGGGCAGCGCCTCGTCGGCCGGGGCGCCGCCGGCGAAGCGGCGCACCCGAAGCACGACGGTGCCGTCCTCGGGGGTGGCGGTGAGCGGCGCGCCCTCGACCGGCAGGCAGGACATGACGATGGTCGCCGCCATGCCCGCCTCCTTGTGGACGTGCTGGTCCTTGAAGTCATCCCGCTGCTGCATGGCGAAGAAGCCGGCACGGTGCGGGTAGCGGACGATGCCGATGCGGTCCCAGGTGGGGTCGGCGCCCCGCTGGTCCACCACGTCGCCGGCGAAGGCGATCATGGCGCCGATCTCGGCCAGCGGGCCGTAGGGCGTGTAGGCGTCGTCGGCCTCACGGCCGGTGCGGCCCTGGTCGCCGTCATCGCCGTAGTCCGCCCGCTCGCGGTACTTCATGAGGTTGACCGCCCAGAAGGGCGTGTCCTCGTCGGGCGGCAGCTCGAACCAGCGCCCGATCATCTCCCAGTTCGGCTCGCCGTAGCCCGGCCCGCGGCGGTCGCTCACCGGACGCCCTTCGGGACGCGGCCGGCCTCGAGGTCGGCGTTGCGGCGCTTCACCCGGTCGAGGGTCGACTGGTGGGTGAGCACCCAGAAGCGGCCGGCCTTGACGGCGTAGGTGACCTGGGCGGCCACGTCGGCGGGGTCCATGGCCACGGTCTGCATCCACTGCTCGATCATCGAGATCTCGACCGGCGCCGGCTCGCCGAGGCCGAGCTCGGCGGGGGCGTTGCGGGTGGACTCGAACACGAGGGTGTCGACCAGCTCGGGGCAGAGGCAGGACACGCCGACGCCGGTGCCGTTGAGCTCGAGGGCGAGCGACTCGGAGAGGCCCACGACCGCGTACTTGGTGGCGTGGTAGGCGCCGAGCACCGGCGACGGGGTGAGCCCGGCCTCGGAGGCGGTGTTCACGATGTGGCCCTCGCCCTGCTCGACCATGAGCGGCGCGAAGGCGCTGACGCCGTAGGCCACGCCGAGCAGGTTGACCCCGGTGACCCAGCGCCAGAGCGCCGGGGTGGAGGAGATGTTCGGGCGGGGGGAGCCCACACCGGCGTTGTTGCAGAGCACGTGGACGGCGCCGTAGGTGGCGAGTGACTCATCCCGCAGCGCCTCCACCTGGTCCGAGTCGGCCACGTCCATCTCGACCGCGTGCACGGCGCCACCGCCCGCGGCGAGCTCGTCCGCCACGCTCCTCAGCTTGTCGCCCTCGATGTCGGCCATGACCACCGACATGCCCTCGGCGAGGAACCGTTCGGACAGCGCCCGGCCGATGCCCGACGCCGCCCCGGTGACCACCGCCACCTTCCCGTCCAGCTCCATCAGGGTGCTCCTTCCTGCTCGGCAGGCTCGGTGCCGCCGGTGGCGGCCAGCGTGCAGACGTGACCGACCCTCGGGTCGGTGGTGTTGGCCACGAGAGCGCGCCAGGTCGCGGTGACCGCGTCGGCGCCCTCGTGGTGCTCGAACGTGAGCCAGCCGTCGACCCAGTCGGCGTAGGCGTGCCAGGCCTCGGCGACGCGCTCGTCGAGCGTGTCCTTGCCCCATTCCTGGGCCCGCTTGGCCAGCTGGTCGGGGGCGAAGAAGAACTCGGGGGTGGGGCCGGGCAGGGGCTCGCCGGCCGTGGTGGCGGGCTCCTGGTCCCAGTGGGTGCCACCGACCCGCATGCTGTGGGCCAGGCCCTCGCCGAGGTGGGTGTGCACCGCACGGGTGACGCCGTCGTCGCCGGCCACGTCGACGTAGACGGCGGGCGCCGCGGCCACCTCGGCGACCGCGTCGTACGTGAGGACGTGGTCGTAGACGCCGAGGGAGTCGACGAAGGCCCGGTTGCCCGGCGAGGTGAGGCCGACCACCGTGCCGGCGCCACGGCGGCGCAGGAGGAAGGCGGTGCCGATCGACGTCTTGGCCGAGGCGCTCGACAGCCACACCTGCTCGGCGCCGAAGTCGCGGTCGGCGAGGAAGTCGTCGATCACGAACGACGTGAAGAACAGCGGGTACAGCAGCAGCTGGTGGGGCTCGCGGTCGTCGCGGTGGATGCGGTCGCCGTCGGTGAACGTGTAGCGGCTGTAGGCGCCGGCCATCCCCGCCCGGTGCTCGGCCACGTCACTGAAGCCCTGGTCGTCGAAGCGCCCCGGCTCGACCACGAGCTCGGTCGACATCGGCAGGTAGCCGAAAACCCGACGGCCCTCGGCCAGGTCGGCGCAGCGGCTCTCGACCACCCGCCCGAAGCCCCAGACCGGCACCCGGCCCCACGGGAGCTCGGCCGGGAAGAAGTCCCAGTAGCGGAGCATGTCGCCGAACACGCCGTAGGTGACGTTGTTGGCGGACAGCCCGAAGCGCTCGACCGCCAGGCGGGCCTGGCCGTCGGCGAGCTCGGCGGGCCCGTGGGCCCGCGCCTCGACGACCGTCAGGTCGCCCCGATCGATGACCAGGTCCAGTGCCTCGTGCTCCATCCGGTCCCCCTCGTCCCTGTGTCGACGCCCGGCCGACAATTGACAAAGCTAGTGCCACTACTTACCCTGGGCAAGTGCGCCGCCCCGCCGCCCGCCCGGTCCCACGACTGGGTGCCGGCCTGGTGGCGCTGACGGTCATCGCCGGCCTGGCCGGCTGCGGCTCGGGGGACGAGGAGGGCAGCGTGAGCGACACCACGCCGGCGGCAAGCCAGACGGCCGACGCCGTCGACGCGACCACGACCAGTGCGGCGGCAGGCCTGACCGCCGACGACATCCCGGTGGCCCACACCCCCGAGGGCGGCTGGGGCGACACCATGCCGCCGCCGATCCTCGCCGGCTGCACCGAGCCCCTCGCCGACGGCGCCCCCGATCTGGCCGGCCTGTGGCAGGTCGTCGAGGTCGAGGCCGGCGGCGCCCCCGCTCCCGACCACCCCGCCCTCGGCCGGGTCCAGCGCATCGAGCAGTGCGGCGACCGCCTGGCGGTCACCGCCAGCGGGATCATCCACGACATGCGGGTGGACGGCACCGAGGAGCACGGCGTCCACGACGTGGCCGAGATGGACTACGCCACCCCGATCACCGTCGTGGCCACCTACGAGGACGGCGTGCACGTCCTGCGCCCGGTGGGCCTGCCCGTCGAGGTACGCCGACGCCGCGAGGGCGACCAGCTCGTGTGGGACTACCTGAACTTCACCGCCCGGCTGGACAGGATCGGCGACGCCGATGCCGACCCGGGTGCGACCATCGGTGACCTCGAATCCCGGACCCCGGAGGCGAACTGACATGACCGACGCCGCGACCACGGCCCTGCCCGAGGGCCTGCTGCTCGACAGCCTCCGCCGCCGCATGGCGACGATGCACTCGCTCTACTACCAGGCCGTCGACACGATGGACCTCGAGCACGTGAACCACTTCGAGCGCGAAGGCGTGCTGCCCATCGCCTTCTCGCTGTTCCACTACACGAACATGGAGGACGCCACCTTCATGGTCATCACCGGCACGCCCCCGATCTGGGACGACGAGTGGTTCGCCAAGGTCCACCCCGCGATCAACGACCACGGCAAGCACCGCACGGTCGACGAGATGATCCACCAGCGCATCGGCGACTACGAGGCGTTCAAGGCCTACCAGCGGGCGGTGTTCGACCGCACCGAGGCCCACCTGGCCACCATGGACCCCGCCGACCTCACCCGGGTCCTCATCGCCCCGCCGTACCCGCCCGAGGTGGCCAGCACCTACAGCGCCCGCTGCGCCGGCCCCCAAGGTGTCACCGTGCTCGACGGCTTCGAGTGCTGGCACTACCAGCACGGCCTGCGCCACATGGGCGAGATCGAGCTGGCCCGGGGCCTCGTCGGCCTCGGCGGCATGACCTCGTAGCCACCTCGTCGTCCTGCCCGCGGGAGCGTGACGTCGCGCGCCGCGTCCGTCCTGGCCGAGGCGCCCTCGGGGTGGTCGTAGGCTCGTGGGCATGGACCCCCAGGAGAAGAAGGTCGCCCTGCGGGCGATCACCTACGGCCTCTACGTGATGACCGCGACCGACGGCGAGACCTACGCCGCCGGCGGGGTGAACTGGCTCACCCAGTCGTCGTTCGACCCGCCCCTCGTCACCGCGGCGGTGAAGGTCGACAGCGGCCTCGACAGCGTCATCGAGGCGACCGGCAAGTTCGCGGTGAACGTGCTCGCCGACGACCAGCTCGACATCGGCAAGGCCTTCTTCCGGTCGACCACCCGTGAGGACGACCGCCTCAACGGCCATCGCTTCGAGGGCGGCGCGGTCACCGGCGCCCCCGTCCTCGACGAGGCGCCGTACTGGTTCGAGTGCACCGTGCGCGACACGGTCAAGGGCGGCGACCACGTGGTCTTCGTGGCCGAGGTGGTCAACGCCGGCGTTCGGGACGCCGCCCGCCCGCCGCTCAACCTGCGCAGCACCGGCATGAACTACGGCGGCTGACCCCACCCCTTCTTCCAGCGGGAGCGCGAGGTGGCTCCTCGCGCCTCCGCTGGAGGAACGAGGTCAGTTGCTGACGTCTCAGCCCTCGCCGCTCGCGAGGCGCTCGGTGAGGTGCCCGCGACCTCAGTTGCCGAAGTCCCAGCCCTCGCCGCTGGCGAACTGGCCGAGGACGTTCTTGGCGATGAGGATCTTGTGGACCTCGTCGGGGCCGTCGGCGATGCGCAGGGTGCGGGCGCCCTGGTACATGGCGAACAGGGGCAGGTCGTTGGAGACGCCGGCGGCGCCCCAGACCTGGATGGCCCGGTCGACGACCCGGGTGTAGGCGTTCGGCACGAAGACCTTGATGGCCGAGATGTCGGTGCGGGCCGCGGCCATGCCCCCGTCCACCTTCTCGGCGGCGTGGATGGTCATGAGGCGGGCGGCCTGGATGTCCATGTACGAGTCGGCGATGAAGCCCTGGATGAACTGCTTGTCCTGCAGGAGGCCGCCGTGCACCTCGCGGGACCGGGCCCGCTCGACCATCAGGTCGAACGCCCGCCACATCTGCCCGATCGAGTTCATGCAGTGGTACACCCGGCCGGCGCCGAGGCGGTCCTGGGCGGCCTGGTGGCCCTCGCCGACCCGACCCAGGGCGTTCTCCACCGGCACCCGCACGTCCTCGTACTTCACCTCGCAGTGGTCGGAGGTCTTGCGCCCCCACACCCCGATGCCCCGGACGATGTTCACGCCCTTGGTGGCCGTCGGCACGATGATCTGCACCATCGGGCCCTTCCGGGGATCGGGGTCCTCGGCGTTCGGGTCGACCACCCGGCACATGACGATGAAGAAGTCCGCGTCGATGCCGTTCGAGGTGAACCACTTGTGGCCGTTGATCACGAAGTGGTCGCCGTCGACCACGGCGGAGGTGGTGAGCGAGCGCGGGTCGGAGCCCGGGTTGTGGGGCTCGGTCATGGAGAAGCCCGACTCCATCTCGCCGTCGATGAGGGGGAGCAGCCACTTCTCCTTCTGCTCCGGGGTGCCGTACTTCACGAGGATCGACTGGTTGCCGCTGTTGGGCGCCACGACGCCGAAGAGCGAGGCGGCGCCGAGGGCGTAGGCGAGGACCTCGTTCATGTAGGCGTGGGCCAGGAAGTCGAGGCCCATGCCGCCGTACTCCGTGGGCAGGTGCGGCGCCCAGAGCCCCGCCTGCTTCACCCGCTCCTTGATGGCCGCCCGCAGCTCCAGGGCCTCGTTGTGCTCGGTGAAGCTGCTGTCCTCGGCGGACCGCCAGAGCACCGCCTCGTTCGGGATGATGTCCTCGTTGACGATCTCGGCCGTGCGCATGCGGATGTCGTTGATGCGCTCATCGAGGGTGGGCACCGGCTTCACGTTCATGGCCATGGGCGCGTGCCTACACGCCCCGGCGCCGTCAGGCCAGGGCCGATGGCCCTCTCCTCGCGCCTAGCGTGGTGGGGCCGACCCACGAACCGGAGGAGCCGCGCCCGTGAGCGCCCCCACCATCACCCTCATCGGCGCCGGCGGGATGTCGTTCGGCCCCACCATGGTCAACGACCTGGTGCACACCCCCGACCTCGCCGGCGCCCGCCTCGTCCTCCACGACGTGAACGAGGAGCGGCTCGGCCGGGCCTACCGGTTCGCGTCGAAGCTGAACGCCGCCTCGGGCGCGCCGCTCGTCATCGACCTCAGCCCCGACCCCGCCGTGGCCCTGGCCGGCGCCGACTTCTGCATCAGCAGCGCCGAGTTCGGCCGCTACCGCTACTGGCGCCAGGACTACGAGATCCCGAACCGCCATGGCGCCCGCCAGATCCACGGTGAGAACGGCGGGCCGGGCGCGGTCTTCCACTCCCTACGCTCGATCAAGAACACGCTCTCGATCTGCCGGTCGATCGAGGAGCACTGCCCCGATGCCTTCCTGATCAACCTGTCCAACCCGATGAGCCGGGTGACGCTGGCCATCAACCGGGGGACCAAGGTGGCCAACGTGGGCATGTGCCACGAGGGGCCCATCGGTGTGTCCCGGCTGGGCAAGCTGCTGCACGTCCCGACCAAGCACCTCCGCGGTCGGGCCTCGGGCATCAACCACTTCACCTTCTTCACCGAGCTGGTCGACACCCGCACCGGCGAGGACCTGCTCCCCCGCGTGCGGGACCTGTTCGCCAAGCCGGTCTTCGACTACTCGCCGCGGACCGTGCCGTTCTGGAAGGCGATGATGAAGCCGCTGCCCCTCGCCGGCCTGGCCGACCAGGTGTACACGCCACTGGTCGCGCACATGGTCCGCGAGTACGGGCTCGTGCCCTGCTCCGTGGACAGCCACATCGGCGAGTACCTGCCCTTCGCCCTCGATGTGGGCCCGTACCACCCGACCCACATGGACTTCTTCGAGCGCTTCGACGCCGTGACCGAGCGGTTGGCCACGTGGGCGGCGGAGACGACGGTCCCGCTCCCGCTCCACAAGGTGGGCCACAGCCTCGAGGAGGTGATCCCGATCATCGCCGCGCGCTGGACGGGGGAGCCCGCCCGGATCATGGCCGTCAACGTGCCCAACCGGGGCTACCTCCCCGACGTGGCCGACGGCGCCATCGTCGAGGTGGGCGCCACGGTGGACGGCGAGGGCATCCATCCCGAGGAGATGCCACCGCTCGGCGAGCCCCTCGCCGGCTGGGTGGGCACGCAGGTCGCGCTGCAGGACCTCGTGGTGCGAGCCGCCCTCGAGCACGACCCCGACCTCGCCTACCAGGCGGTGGTCGAGGACCCGTGCTCCCCCGCCGACGAGGCTGCCTGCCGGGCCCTGTTCGACGAGCTCCTCGAGCTGCAGGCCTCCGAACTGCCCTTCTGAGCGCCTCGCCCGGGCGTGGCCGGCGGCGTGACGCCACCTAGCGTGGACGCCATGGCCTCCAGCAACGGGATCGCGGCTGCCGCCCAGTCGGCGAACGGCTCGCCGCGCCGCACCCGGGACATCCACCCCGCCGCCGCCCGGGTGTGGGAGCCCGAGCCGGCGTGGATCCCGCCGACCGCGTCGGTCGCGGAGCTCACCGGCGGCATCGCCGGGGGCGTCTTCGGCGCGGTCACGTCGCCGTTGATCGCCCGGCCCGTGCTGGGCGCCCTCGGCGCGCTGCGCCCCGCGAACCCACGGCCGCTCGACGCCTCGGAGATGGGCGACCCGGGCTGGTTCGGCCCCGACAGCGTGGCGTGGAGGGTGCACGCCGACCCGTCGCTGCTCGTGGCCGGGATCGCCGCCTTCACCCTGCAGGCGCTGCACCCGCTCGCCATGGCCGGGGTGGCCGAGCACTCCGCCTTCTCCGACGACTTCCTGGGCCGCACCCAGCGCACCGCCGAGTTCGTGCAGGGCGTCGTGTACGGCTCGACCGCGCGGGCCGAGCGCCTGTGCCGGATCGTGCGCAAGGCCCACGTGCCGGTCGTGGGCGTCGCCCCCGACGGCCGCCCCTACGACGCCAACGACCCCGACCTGCTCGACTGGGTCCACGTCGCGGAGTACACGGCCATCGCCGCCGCCAACCGCCGCTTCGCCCTGCGCCCGATGAGCCGGTCGGAGCTCGACCGCTACATCGCCGAGGTGGCGATCGTGGGTGAGGGCACCGGCGTCCTCGACCCACCGCAGTCGTGGTCGGGGCTGCTGGCATCGCTCGAGCACCACCGCCCACAGCTCGCCGTCGGCGAGTACGCCGCCCTCGGCGTGGCCTTCCTCGACGAGGCGCCGATCATCCCCGGCCCGGCCAAGCCGCTCTGGCGGGCGATCTGGGCGGGCGCCATCGCCTGCCTGCCACCCGTCGGCCGGCGCCTGCTCAACCTGCCCATGCCGAGCGTGGCCGAGCTGGCGGCCTGCCGGGCCGCGCTGCGTGTCCTGGGCAGCCTCGGCGAGCCCGTCGACCTCGCCGCCGCCCGCCGCCGCCTCGCCCTCGCCCCCGCCTGACCGATCTCACGTTCTGGCTCCCGATTTCGGTGCCAGGACACCGAGATCGGGAGCCAGTTCGAGCGGGCGCCGTGAGGAAGTCAGTCGGCGCGGACCGTGGCACCATGGGCAGAGGCACGACACGGGGGTGACGCCATGGCCTACGAGCTGGTGATCAAGGGCGGGACGGTGGTGGACGGCACCGGGACGCCCGGGTTCGCCGCCGACGTGGCCGTGCAGGACGGGCGGATCGCCGAGGTCGGCACCGGCCTCGACGGCGACCGCGTCCTCGAGGCCGACGGGCACGTCGTGGCCCCCGGCTTCATCGACATCCACACCCACTACGACGCCCAGGTCTTCTGGGACCCGGGCCTCACGCCGTCCTCGTACCACGGCGTCACCACCGTGATCGCGGGCAACTGCGGCTTCTCCATCGCCCCGTGCGGGCCCGACGGCGCCGGCATCCTCGGGCGCACCCTGCAGCACGTGGAGGACATGAGCCTCGACACCCTCGTCGCCGGCGTGCCCTGGGACGAGTTCGAGACCTTCGGCCAGTACCTCGACGCGGTCGAGCGCCGAGGCGTCGGACTGAACTACGGCTGCTACGTCGGCCACACCGCCGTGCGCCTCTACGTCATGGGCGCGGACGACGCCTACGAGCGGCCCGCCGCCGACGCCGAGATCGCCGAGATGCAGCGCATCGTGGCCGAGGCCATGGCCGCGGGCGCCGCCGGGTTCGCCAGCTCGGCCTCCCCCACCCACAACGGTGACCAGGGCCGACCCGTCCCCTCCCGGGTGGCCGACCTGGCCGAGCTCACCGCGCTGTGCGAGCCGGTGCGCGACGCCGGCCGCGGCGTCCTCGCCCTGCTGCCCGGCGGCGTGTTCTCCAACCAGGAGGTCTTCGAGCTCCAGCGCCACATCGGCCGGCCCATCACGTGGACGGCGCTGCTCACGGTCAAGGGCTTCCCGTACCACGAGAAGGTCATCGCCGAGCACGACGCCGCCCGGGCCGAGGGCGTCGAGGTGTGGCCCCAGGTGTCGTGCCGGCCGCTCATGTTCCAGATGAACCTGGCCGAGCCCTTCACCCTCAACATGCGCTCGTCGTTCTCCTCGATCATGGGCCAGTCCCACGAGGAGCGGAAGGCGACCTACGCGGACCGGGATTGGCGGGCCACGGCGTGGGCCGAGCTGTCGGGCAAGGAGCAGGGCGTCCTGCCGTTCAACTGGCCGTCGCTGTCGGTCGCCGAGAGCACCAACCGACCCGAGCTCGTCGGCCGCAACGTGGTCGAGCTGGCCGAGGAGTGGGGCTGCACCCCGCTCGACGTCATCCTCGACGTCAGCCTGGCCGACGACCTCACCACGCGCTTCAACTCGGTGCTCGCCAACGACGACCCCGACGCCATCGAGTGGCTGCTCCCCCGCGACGGCGTGCTCCTCGGCCTGGCCGACTCGGGCGCCCACGTGAGCCAGCTCTGCGACGCCTGCTTCAGCACCGACCTGCTCGGCAACTGGGTGCGCGACCGCGGCGTGATGCCCCTCGAGCGGGCCGTCCACAAGCTCACGGCCGAGCCCGCCGCGGTCTACGGCCTGGACGACCGGGGTGTCGTCGCCGCCGGCAAGGCCGCCGACCTCGTGGTGTTCGACCCCGCCACCGTGGCCCCCGGCCCGCTGCGCCGGGTGCGGGACTTCCCCGCCGACGGCGAGCGCCTGACCGCCGACGCCCCCGTGGGCGTGCGCCACACGTTGGTCAACGGCGTGCCCATCCGAGTCGACGACGAGGCCGTGGCCGAGCCCCTCGGCCCCGACGGCCGCCGCCCGGGCACCCTCCTCCGCGGCTGATCCCCCGGCGGCCCTCCCCGCGAGCGCGACAGCTAGACGAGGATGCGGTCGTCGGGGGCGGGGACGCCGACGACGGCCATCATGCGGCCGAGGCCGAGGAACATGCCGCAGCAGATGCTGAGGTCGGCCAGCTCCTCGTCGGTGTAGGCGGTGCGCATCCGGTCGAAGAAGGCGTCGTCCATGGTGAGGTGGTCGAGGGCGAAGCGGTAGGCGAACTCGGCGGCGAGGCGCTCACGGTCGGACAGCACCTCGCTCTCGCGCCAGTTCAGGATCTCGGCGTAGAAGCCCTCGTCGATGCCCAGCTCCGGGCCGCGCTCGGCCCGGGTGTCCTGGCACACCGCGCAGTGGTTGATCTGGGCGATCGTGTAGCGGGCGGCCTCGCGCTCGCGCACGCCGAGCTGGGTGTTGCCGTAGACCGCGGCGGAGAACTTGCCCAGGCCCTTGGCCATCTCGGGCCGCTGGAGCGACCAGTCCACGTGCTCGCCGAAACCGACCTCGGGGAAGGAGATGCGCGCCATGCCCGAAGGCTACGACGATCCCGCCGGCGCCGCCGGAGCATCGGGGGCCTCCGGCCACCCCAGACCCGCGTCGACCACGGCACCCTCGGTGGCGACCGCCAGGGCGTCCACCGAGCCGCCGCAGGCCTCGAGCTCGTCGGCGTCGAGCAGCGGGACGATCGCGCCGTCCTCGGTCTCGGCCACGACCACCGGCGCAGCGCCGCCGACAGCCGACCGCACCGCATCGGGCTGGTCGTCGCGGTGGTAGGTGTCGAACGGGACGCCGAAGCCCGTCCGGCACCGCGTCCACGCGGGCTTGGCCAGCACGGCGCCGTGCGTGATGTCGCACAACGCGCAGTGGGCGCGCCCGAGGCGGGCGCCCACCCAGTACGACAGCTCGCCACGCAGGGTGTGGTCGGCGTCATAGACCCCGATGAGTCGGCGGAGGCGCAATCCGTCACTCACCCCGGCGACCGTATCGGCGCCGTCTGCTACACCGGCGCGGGTGCAGACCGTCTACAGCCTGCGGCACCACCGCCACCACGCCCGGGCCGAGCTCATCGACGGGACGATGCAGCCGCCCCACGAGCGCCCCGAGCGGGCCGAGCTCGTGCTGCGGGCAGTGGAGGCGGCGGCGCTGGGCCCGGTGGCGCCGCCGACCGAGCACGGCCTCGAGCCGCTGGCTGCGGTGCACGACGAGCGCTTCCTCGCCTTCCTCACCGAGGCGTGGGACGAGTGGGTCGCCGAGCACGGCACCGAGACCGACGCCCTGGGGCTGGCCTGGCCGACCCGCCGCTTCACCCAGCGCGAGCCCCACGCCATCGACGGCCGACTCTCCTACTTCTCCTTCGACGCCGGCTCGCCGATCATGGCCGGCACCGCCGAGGCGGTCTTCGCCTCCGCCGACGTGGCCCTCACCGGCGCCGACCTGCTGCTCGCCGGCGATCCCCACGCCTTCGCCCTGTGCCGACCGCCCGGCCACCACGCCGGCCGCGACCTGTACGGCGGCTACTGCTTCGTGAACAACGCCGCCGCCGCGGCCCAGGCCCTGCGCGCCGGCGGGATGGGCCGGGTGGCGGTCGTGGACGTCGACTACCACCACGGCAACGGCACCCAGGACATCTTCTGGGACCGCGGCGACGTCTTCGTCACCAGCCTCCACGGTGACCCCCGTCAGGAGTACCCGTACTTCGCGGGCTACGCCGACGAGCGGGGCGTGGGCGCCGGCGAGGACGCCAACGCCAACTTCCCCCTGCCCTGGGGCACGGGCGCCGGTCGCTGGTTCGAGGCCCTCGACGAGGCCCTCGCCCGGGTGCGGGCGTTCAGCCCCGAGGCGATCGTCGTCTCGCTCGGCGTCGACACCTTCCGGGACGACCCGATCTCGCGCTTCGAGCTCGACGCCGGCGACTACCCCGTCCTGGGCGCCCGCCTCGCCGACCTCGACGTGCCCACCCTGGTCGTGCTCGAGGGCGGCTACGCGGTCGAGGCCATCGGCACGAACGTGGTCGGCGCGCTCCGCGGCCTGGCCGGGGTCACGGCGCCGGACGACGACGGCGGTCCCGACGACGATGGTCCCGGTGGTGGCGGGCCCGGCGGCGGTGGACACCCCGCCGAGGCCCAGGCCGTCGCCCGACCGGTGGCGCCGCCGCGCGATCCAGAGTAGGTTCGTTTCTCGAACTCACTTCGGGAGGGCGCATGACCGAGCACGGCAGCACGACCGACGGCACCACGACCGACGGCACCGCCACCGATGACTGGCACGCCACCGCCTGCATCCTCTGCTCGGTGAACTGCGGGGTCGAGGTCCGCCTCGGCGGCGACGACGGCCGCACCTTCGTGCGGGTGCGCGGCGACAAGGCCCACCCCACCAGCAAGGGCTACACGTGCGAGAAGGCGCTGCGCCTCGACCACTACCAGAACGGCCGCCACCGCCTCACCAGCCCGATGCGCCGGCGCCCCGACGGCACCTACGAGGAGGTCGACTGGGACACGGCCATCGCCGAGGTCGCCGCCCGCCTGAACGACGTGGCCGCCGAGCACGGCGGCGAGCGCATCCTCTACTACGGCGGCGGCGGGCAGGGGAACCACCTCGGCGGCGGCTACGGCCGGGCCACCCGGGCCGCGTTCGGCTCGACGTGGATCAGCAACGCCCTCGCCCAGGAGAAGACCGGCGAGTTCTGGGTCGACGGCCAGCTCTACGGCCGCCCCCGCTGCCACACCACCGGCGAGTGGGACGAGGCCGAGGTCCTCGTCTTCGTGGGCAAGAACCCGTGGCAGTCCCACGGCTTCCCGCGGGCCCGCACCGTCCTCAAGGCGGTCGCCGGCGACGAGGGGCGCGCCCTGATCGTCATCGACCCCCGCCGCACCGAGACCGCCGACCTCGCCGACATCCACCTCCAGGTGAAGCCCGGCACCGACGCCTGGTGCCTCGGCGCGCTACTCGCCGTCCTCGTGGAGGAGGGCCTGCTCGCCGACCGCTGGCTGACCGAGCACGCCGACGGCCTCGACGAGGTCACCGCCGCCGTGGGCCGGGTGCCGATCGCCGAGTGGTGCGCGGTCGCCGGCGTGGCCGAGGACGACGTGCGGGCCGCGGCCCGGCGCATCGCCGGCGCCACCGGCGGGGTCTCGATCTTCGAGGACCTCGGCATCCAGCAGGCGCCGAACTCCACCCTCTGCTCGTACCTCGAGAAGCTGCTCTACCTGCTGACCGGCAACTTCGGGGTGCCCGGCGGCATGAACATCCACACCCGCATGGCCAACCTGGCCGGGGGCAGCGCCGCCGTCCGCCTCAGCCCGGTCACCGGCTCCAAGGTGATCACCGGCCTGATCCCGAGCGCGGTGCTGCCCGACGAGATCCTCACCGACCACCCCGACCGCTTCCGGGCCCTGATCGTGGAGTCGTCGAACCCGGTGCACTCGCTGCCCGAGTCGTCCCGCTGGCGCGAGGCCATGGCCGCGCTCGAGTTCTCGGTCGTCATCGACGTGGCCATGACCGAGACCGCCCGCAGCGCCGACTACGTGCTGCCGGCGGCGTCGCAGTTCGAGAAGTGGGAGGCCACGTTCTTCACCCTGGAGTTCCCCGAGAACGCCTTCCACCTGCGCCGGCCGCTGCTCGACCCGCTGCCCGGCACCCTCCCCGAGGCCGAGATCCACGCCCGCATCGTCCGGGCCAGCGGCGCCCTCGCCGGTGACGCCGACGCCCTCGACGAGCTGCGGGCCGCCGCCGAGCAGGGCCGCGGCGCCTACCTCGGCGCCTTCCTGCGGGTGAACGGCGAACGCCCCCACCTCGGGCCTTTCGCCAGCTACGTCCTCTACGAGACCCTCGGCCCCTCGCTGGGCGATGCCGCGCAGGCCGCCGCGGTCTGGGGCCTCGCCCAGACCACCATGCTCACCTTCCCCGCCTCCGTGCAGCGGGCCGGGTTCGCCGACGGCGACGCCCTCTTCCAGGCCCTGCTCGACACCCCGTCGGGCGTGGTCTTCACCGTCGACGAGTTCGAGGACACCTGGCGGCGCATGGACACCCCCGACGGCAAGGTCAACCTCGCCGTCGGCGAGATGCTGGCCGCCTTCGAGGCGGTCTTCACCGCGACACCGCCGGCCTCCGACCCGGACTTCCCCATCGTGCTGTCCGCCGGCGAGCGGCGGACGTCGACCGCCAACACCATCTTCCGGGACCCGGGCTGGCGGAAGAAGGACGCCGCCGGTGCGCTGCGGCTCTCCCCGGCCGACGGTGCCGCCCTGGGCCTGGCCGACGGCGACGCCGCCCGCATCACCACCAAGGCGGGCAGCGCGGTGGCGGTGGTCGAGCTCACCGACACCCTGCAGGCGGGCCACGCCTCGCTGCCCAACGGCTTCGGCGTCGGCGACCCCGGCGACAGCGTCGGCGTGGCCCCCAACGAGCTCACCTCCGCGGACCACCGCGACGAGCTCGCCGGCACCCCGCTGCACAAGCACGTCCCCGCCCGCATCGAGCGCGCCGAGCCCCAACCCGCCTGACGCGCTCCCGTCCCCCGCTACGGTCCTGGCCGTGAGCGGGACCCTGGGCAGCACGACGGTCACCCTCGACGCCGGCGACGTCGTCGCCGACGTCGACCCCCGGGTGTTCGGTGGGTTCGTCGAGCACATGGGGCGCTGCGTCTACGAGGGCATCTACGACCCGACCAGCGCCCACGCTGACGAGCACGGCTGCCGCACCGACGTGCTCGACGCGCTGGCCAAGCTCCGCTTCACCGCGGTCCGCTACCCGGGCGGCAACTTCGTGTCCGGCTACGACTGGCGGGACGGCATCGGCCCCAAGGCCCAGCGCCCCGAGCGCCTCGAGCGGGCGTGGCGGTGCACCGAGACCAACCAGTTCGGCACCGACGAGTTCCTGCCCCTCGCCGAGCGCATGGGCTGGACCCCGATGATGGCGGTCAACCTCGGCACCGGCACCCCCGCCGACGCCCAGTCCCTCGTGTCCTACGTCAACGAGCCCGCCGGCACCGCCATGGGCGACTGGCGGGGGCGCAACGGGCGGACCGAGCCCTACGGCGTCGACCTCTGGTGCCTCGGCAACGAGATGGACGGCCCCTGGCAGCTCGGCCACACGAACGCGTCCGAGTACACCCGCCGGGCGCGGGAGGCCGCGGCGGCGATGCGGGACGTCACCCCCGAGATGGAGGTCGTGGCCTGCGGCTCGTCCGACCCGGGCCTGCCCAGCCACCCCAAGTGGTCCATCACCGTGCTCGACGAGTTCGGCGACGGCCTCGACTACCTGAGCCTGCACCGCTACGCCCGCAACCTCGGCCGGCGCACCCGGGAGTTCCTGGGCTTCGGCCGCACCGTCGACGCCCAGATCGAGGAGGCCGCCGGCCTGTGCGCCGAGGCGCAACGCCGCCACGGCTACGAGCGCCCGACCCGGATCAGCTTCGACGAGTGGAACGTCTGGTACAAGACCGGCCACCAGACCCTGCTGCGCTGGGCGGTGCCATCGCGGTTCGGTGGCAAGGCGCCCCACCTGATCGAGGAGATCTACAACCTCGAGGACGCGTTGGTCGTCGCCCAGTTCCTGAACAGCTTCGTCCGCCACGCCGACGTGGTGCGCATCGCCAACCTGGCCCAGGCCGTCAACGTGATCGCCCCGCTGCTCACCAAGGGCGACGACCTGCTCGTGCAGTCGATCTTCCACGCCTTCCGGATGTTCAGCGACCGACGTGAGGGCGACGCGCTGCGGGTGGCCCCCACCGGCCCGAGCTACGAGACCCGCCGCTTCGGCACCGTGCCCGAGGTCGACCTCAGCGCCATCCTCGGCCCCGACGCCCTGCACATCTTCGCGGTCAACCGCAGCCGGGAGGCGGCGGCACCCCTGTCTGTCTCGCTGACCGGCATCACCCTCGCCGGCGGCGTCGACGCCGAGGTCCTCACCGGCCCGCACCCGCGGGCCCGCAACACGTGGGACGAGCCCCACGTCGTGGAGGCGGCGCCCTTCGCCCACGGCTCGGCGTCGGCGGCCACCGCCGAGCTCCGCCTCCCGCCCCTCTCGCTGGTGGCGGCCAGCTTCCCCCTCGCCCGGTGACCCGCCCGCCGCGGGCTCAGCGGCGGCGATCGGCGCCGACGGGCCAGCCGGGGACGAATCGCGGGGTGCGGGCGGCGTAGTCGTCGTAGCCGGGGTAGCGGGCCCGGAGACGGCCCTCCTCCCAGCGGGCCTTGGCCATGAACCAGGCCACGAGACCGGCGGCGGCGAGGGCCGACCAGGGGTTGCCCGAGCGAGCGGCGGCGCCGACGATCAGCGCCATCACGCCCGTGTAGATGGGGTGGCGGACGAACCGGTAGAGGCCGCCGACCTTCAGCTCGCCGTGGGGCACCGGCGTGGGCAGCGCGGTGAGCGAGCGGCCCAGGTTCACCAGGCCGACCACCAGGATCAGCGTCCCGACCCACTCGAGGGCCGTCGCCACCGTGTCGGCCGCCGGCGAGAGCACCCAGGCGTCGTCCGCGGGCAGGAGCAGCACGGCGAGGATCAGCGCCCCCTGCACGAGGACGAACGCCCACGCGATCACCGTTTCCCGCGGCGACTCCCCACCCAGCAGGCCCACGCCACCAGTCTCGCCCACCCGCGCGGCGCCCCGATCCACCCCGCCCCGCCGTGAGCGTCACAGCGGTGGCGTACCGTCCCGGGTGATGCCCGCTGCGACCCCCGGACCGGTGACCGGACGATGACGCTCGTCCTGCACCGGGCGGAGCGCGCCGACGTGCTGGCCGAGGTCCTCGCCGGCGAGCTGGCGGTCCCGCCGGCCGACCCCTTCACCCGCGAGGTCGTCGCGGTCCACTCCCGGGGCGTCGAGCGGTGGTTGGCCCACCGCCTGTCCGCCCACCTCGGCACCAGCCCCGGTCGGGCCGATGGCGTGTGCGCCCACCTCGACTTCCCGTTCCCCGGCCGCCTCGTCCAGACCGCGCTGGCCACCGTCACCGGCGTCGACCCCGAGACCGACCCGTGGCGCCCCGAGCGCCTGGCCTGGCCCCTGCTCGACGTGGTCGACGCCTGCCTCGACGAGGACTGGCTCTTCGTCCTCGCCGGCCACCTCGGTGCCGCCGACGACGACCAGGCCCGTCGCGACCGCCGCTTCGCCGCCATCCGGCACCTGGCCGACCTCTACGACCGCTACGCCGTGCACCGGCCGGCCATGGTGCTCGCCTGGCACGAGGGGCGCGACGAGGACGGCGACGGGCGGCCGCTCGACCACCACCTGGCCTGGCAGGCCGAGCTCTGGCGGCGCCTGCGGGCCGAGGTGGGCACGCCCAGCCCGGCCGAGCGCACCGCCGCCGGCTGCACCGCCCTCGTCGCCGACCCGTCCCTCGTCGACCTGCCCGAGCGCCTCTTCCTCTTCGGCCTCACCCGCCTGCCCGCCAGCTACCTCGACGTGCTCGAGGCCCTCGCCGTCCACCGCAACGTCCACGTCCTCGCGCTGCACCCGTCGCCGGCGAGCTGGGGCACCGAGGACCAGCTCGCCCTGCAGCACCCCCTGCTGCGGGCGTGGGGTCGGGACTCGCACGAGATGGGCGTCGTGCTGCGCCGGCGCCTGGCCGAGGCGCCCCACGCCGCCACCGAGGACCGCCACCACCCCCTCCCGACGGCCGACGAGGCCGACGGGCCCTCGCTGCTGCACCGCCTCCAGGCCGCCATCCGCGCCGACGAGGCCCCGCCCACCGACCCCGCCGAGCGGGTGGTGCTCGACGCCGGTGACCGCTCCATCCAGGTCCACGCCTGCCACGGCCGGGCCCGCCAGGCCGAGGTGCTGCGCGACGCGATCACCCACCTCTTCGCCGAGGACCCCACCCTCGAGCCCCGCGACGTCGTGGTCATGTGCCCCGGCATCGACGAGCTCGCGCCGCTCCTGCGGGCGGCCTTCGACGACGCCCCCGACCACCCGCGGGCCATCCCCCACCGCCTGGCCGACCGCTCGCTGCGCCAGACCAACCCCGTGCTCGGGGCGGTGGCCGACCTGCTCGCCCTGGTCGACGCCCGCCTCACCGCCACCCAGGTGCTGGCCTTCGCCGCCCTCCCCCCGGTGCGCCAGCGCTTCGGCTTCGACGAGGACGACCTCGGTCGCCTGGCCGAGTGGGTCGAGCAGACGGGCACCCGCTGGGGCCTCGACGGCGACCACCGGGCGCCCTACGACCTCGCCGCGGTCCGCACGGGCACGTGGGCGGCCGGCCTCCAGCGGGTACTGCTCGGGGTGGCCATGACCGAGGACCACCTGCGCCTCGTCGGCGGCGTGCTGCCCCTCGACGACGTCGACTCCGGCGACATCGACCTGGCCGGCCGCTTCGCCGAGCTGGTCGGCCGCCTCGGCGACGCGGTGCACTCGCTCGTCGACCCCCGGCCCGTGGGCGAGTGGGTCGCCGCGCTCGACCTAGCCGCGGACCGGCTGCTCGCCACGAGCTGGGACGACGCCTGGCAGCGCAGCCAGCTCGACCAGCTCCTCCAGGAGGTCGTGCACGAGGCCGGCGCCGGTGCCGATGACCAGGAGGCCACCAGCGACACGCCGCTCCGCCTGGCCGAGCTGCGCGACCTGCTGGCCGACCGCCTGAAGGGCCGCCCCAGCCGGGCCGCCTTCCGCACCGGCGAGATGACCATGTGCACGCTCGTCCCCATGCGGTCGGTGCCCCACCGGGTCGTCTGCCTCGTCGGCCTCGACGACGGCGCCTTCCCCCGTGGCGGCAGCCCCGACGGTGACGACCTGCTCGTCGCCGCCCGCCACCCCGGCGACCACGACCGCCGGGCCGAGGACCGCCAGCTCCTGCTCGACGCCGTCCTCGCCGCCGGCGACCACCTCGTCGTCACCTACGACGGCCACGACCCCCGCACCAACGAGCCCCTGCCGCCGGCGGTGCCCGTGAACGAGCTGCTCGACGTGCTCGACGACGTGGCCGTGACCGAGGCGGGCGACCTCGCCCGCGAGCACGTCGTCCGCCACCACCCGCTGCAGCCCGCCGACCGCCGCAGCTTCGAGCCCGGCGCCCTGGGCACCCCCGACCCCTGGAGCTTCGACGACCGCCTGCTCGCCGGTGCCGAGGCTGCCGCCCGGCCGCCGGCGCCGCCCGCGCCCTTCCTCGACCCCGACACCCCGTTGCCGCCGGTGGTGGACGAGGGCATCGTCGAGCTCGAGGCCCTCGTCGCCGCCATCGACCACCCGGCCAAGGCCTTCCTGCGCCAGCGCCTCGGCCTCGGCCTCTACGACGACGACGAGCGCCTGGCCGACGCCCTCGCCCTCGAGTTCGACGGCCTCGGCAAGTGGCAGGTCGGCCAGCGCCTGCTCGACGCCCTCCTCACCGGCGCCGACCCCGACGTCATCTGCGCGGCCGAGCGGGCCCGTGGCCAGCTGCCGCCCGGCCTGCTCGGCGAGCGGGTGCTGGGCGACGCCCGGGAGAAGGCCGAGCGCCTCGCCGCCAGCGCGCGGGAGATCGCCGACGGTCGCCCCGCCTCCGTCGAGGTCGACGTCGTGCTGCCCGACGGCCGCCACCTCGTCGGCACCGTGGCCGACGTGTTCGCCGGCGCCTCGACGATCCGGCCGGTCACGTTCTCCTCGATGTCGGCCAAGCGCCAGCTCGCCACCTGGGTCCGCCATCTCGCGGCCAGCGCCGCCACTGACGGCGGGCTCACCTCGGTGCTCGTCGCCCGGTGGGGCGGCAAGTCCCGCCGGTTCGGGCTCCCCCCGATGGCCGCCGACGAGGCGGTCGGCCACCTCGCCGCGCTCGTCACCCTGCGGGACGAGATCCTCTGTGGCCCCGTGCCGCTCTACTCGAAGACCTCCCACGCCTGGATCACGAAGCAGCGCGAGGGCGACGAGGACCCGGCCGCCGCCGCGGCCAAGGAGTGGGAGGGCGACTTCAACCGGCCCGGCGAGGCCCAGGACGCCGAGCACGTGCTCGTGCACGGCGGCGTCCGGCCCTTCGACGAGGTCATCGCCGACCCCCGCTTCACCGCCCTCGCCCGCGAAGTGTGGACGCCCGCCCTGGACGCGCACCGCCAGTGGGCCTCGTCGTGACGGCCACCGACGCCACGCCGGGCGCCGAGCCCATGGCCGAGTTCGACCCGACCGTGCCCGTGGCCGAGGGCATCACCGTCCTCGAGGCCAGCGCCGGCACGGGCAAGACCCACGCGGTCTCGTCGCTCGTCGTCCGCGAGGTGGCCGAGGGCCGTCCCCTCGACGAGCTGCTCGTCGTCACCTTCACCCGCAAGGCCACCGGCGAGCTGCGCGAGCGCGTATGGCAGCGGCTCACGGAGGCGGCCGACGCGCTGGCGCCGGGCGCCGACGAGCAGGCGGATCCGCTGCTCGCCCACCTGCGCCGCGGCACCGAGGAGGAGCGCGCCGCCCGCCGGCGCCACCTGCGCGTCGCCCTGTCGGACTTCGACGCCGCCACCATCGCCACCACCCACGGCTTCTGCCAGCAGGTGCTCGCCAGCCTCGGCACCGCCGGCGACGCCGAGCGCGACGTCGAGCTCGTGGAGGACGTCCGCGACCTCGTCGACGACGCCGTCCGCGACCTCTACGTGCGGCGCGTGCTCGCCGGCGACGAGATCCACTTCGAGCCCGGCACCGCGGCCGCCATCGCGAGGGCGGTCGTCCAGCACCCCGACTGCGCCATCGCCCCCGTGGACGACCACCCGGTCGACCGCCAGCGCCGGGCCTTCGCCCGCGCCGTCCGCAACCGGATCGTCGACCAGAAGCGCAAGGGCCGCCTCCTCACCTACGACGACCTGCTCGACCGCCTCGACGCCAGCCTGGCCGAGGGCCGCCGGGGCGACATCGTGGCCGAGCGCCTGCGGGCACGGTTCTCGATGGCGGTGGTCGACGAGTTCCAGGACACCGACACGATCCAGTGGCGCATCCTGCACCGGGCCTTCGGGCAGGCGCCCTGCCGGCTCGTGCTGGTGGGCGACCCCAAGCAGGCGATCTACGCCTTCCGCGGCGGTGACGTGCACGCCTACCTCGAGGCCACCCGCAGCGCCGACCACCAGTGCGGGCTGTCCACGAGCTGGCGGGCCGACCAGCCCCTGCTGACCGCGCTCGACGCGGTCTTCGCCGGCGCCCAGCTCGGCGACGAGGCCATCCGCCACCGGTCCGTGCGGGCCCGCCCCGGCGCCGACGGCGCGGGCATCGACGGTCCCGCCGCGGGGCCGCCCCTGCTGGTGAAGGTGGCCCGCAACGACTCGGGGCGGTTCGCCCTCACCAAGAAGACCCGCGTCGCGACCAAGGCGTCGGTGCGCCGCTTCCTCGCCGAGGACCTCGCCGCCGAGGCGGTGGGCCTCCTCAACAGCGGGAGCACGCTCGACGGTCGGCCCCTCGGGCCCGGCGACCTGGCCGTGCTCACCCGAACCCACCACGAGGCGACCGTCGCCCGGGACGCCCTCCACGCCGTCGGCGTGCCCGCCGTCGTCCACGGCGCCGGCAGCGTGTGGCGCACCGACGCCGCCCGCCACTGGGGCGACCTCCTCGACGCCCTCGAGCAGCCCGCACGCACCCTCCGCGTCCGCACCGTCGCCATCGGCCCGTTCGTGGGCTGGGACGCGGCGCGCCTCGCCGCCGCCACCGACGCCGACTGGGAGGACCTCGACGCCCTCCTGCACGACTGGGCCGCCACCGCCCGCACCCACACCGTCGCCGGCGTGCTGCGGCGGGTCGAGGAGGGCACCGACCTCAGCGCCCGTCTGCTCGGCACCGTCGGCGGCGACCGCCTGCTGAGCGACCTGCGCCACCTGGCCGAGCTGCTCCACGCCCGGCAGGCGTCGCACCCCTCGTCGCTGGCCACGCTGTCGGGCTGGGTCGCCGAACAGCGGGCCGCCGCGGCCGACCCGGGCGCGGAGTCCGGTGCCGAGGCCGCCCGACGGCGACTGGAGACCGACGCGGCGGCGGTGGCGGTCCACACCATCCACAGCGCCAAGGGCCTCGAGTTCCCCGTCGTGCTCCTGCCCTCACTGTGGGACGCCCGGCGCCAGGACGACGCCGACATCGCCACGTTCCACGACACCGACGGCACCCGCGCCCTCAGCGTCGGCGGCGGCGGCGACCTGCGGCACTGGCAGCTCGACCGGGCCGACGCCGAGCAGGACCAGGAGGAGCTGCGGCTCCTCTACGTGGCCCTCACGCGGGCGCGCCACCGGGTGATCGCGTGGTGGGCCACCGCCTCCGACAGCGACCGGTCGCCGCTGGCCCGCGTGCTGCTGGCCACCGACCCGGCGACCGGTGCGGTGGCGCGGCGGCTCGAGCGCACCCCGACCGAGGACGAGATCCAGATCGAGCTCGCCACGAGGCTCCTCCCCGCCGTCGAGGCCGTCGGGTGGACCGGCGAGCGCTACGCACCACCGACCGCCGACGCCACCCCGCTGTCGGTGGCCCGCTTCGACCGCACCTTCGACCACCGCTGGGTGCGCACCTCCTACAGCGGCCTGACCCGGGTCGCCCACGAGACGGGGCCCCACGTGGAGGTCGACCTCGGCACCGATCCCGGCGGTGAGGGCACGAGCGCCGCGGCCGGCGACGCCGAGCGGGAGGAGGTCGCCAAGGTCGACGAGCCCGCACTCGAGCCGGGCGGCGCCGGCGCCGACCCCGGCTCGGACGGCGCCCTGCCCCTCCCCCTCACCGACGTCCCCGGCGGCGCCCGCGTCGGCACCCTCGTGCACGAGGTGCTCGAGCGGGTCGACTTCGCCGCCGCCGACCTCGACGCCGAGCTGGCCGCAGCGGCCGAGGTCGCCAGTGCCTCCCGGCTGGTCGAGGGCCACGAGGACGTGCTGGTCGCCGGGGTGGCCCTCGCCCTGCAGACCCCGTGGGGCCCTGCGTGGGACGACGTCCGCCTGTGCGACCTGACCCACCGCGACCGCCTCGACGAGCTCGCCTTCGACCTGCCCCTCGCCGGCGGCGACCGCCCGCACGACCGCCTCGTCACCATGGCCGGCATCGCCGACGTCTTCGCCGGCCTGCCCGCCGACGACCCCCTCGCCGGCTACCACGAGCGCCTGCGCGACCCCCTGCTCACCGCCGAGGTGCGGGGCTTCCTGTCCGGCTCGATCGACCTCGTGGCCCGCCTCGGCGGTGGTCGGGGTGCTGGGGCCGACGGCGACGCCCGCCACGTCGTCGTCGACTACAAGACCAACCACCTCGTCCCCCACGGCGAGGTCGGGTCCACCGCGCACTACCGGCCCGAGGCCCTCGCCGCCGCCATGCAGGACGCCCACTACCCGCTGCAGGCGGCGCTCTACGCCGTGGCCCTGCACCGGTTCCTGCGGTGGCGCCTCGCCGCCTACGCCCCCGCCCGCCACCTCGGCGGCGTCGCCTACCTGTTCCTGCGGGGCATGGTCGGCCCCGACACCCCGCTCGTCGACGGTGGCCCCTGCGGCGTGTTCACCTGGCAGCCGCCGCCGACCTTCGTGACCGACCTCTCCGACCTCCTCGACCGGGGCGCCCCATGACCCCCACCCAGGGCACCGTGGCCGCCGGCGTCGCCGTGGACCTGCACGCAGGGCGGCGGCCGACCGTCGGCGACGGGCTGCTGCGCGAGCTCGGCGACGCCACCGTGCTGGCCGCCGCCGACGTGCGCACCGCGCTCGCCCTCGTCGACCTCGCCGGCGGACTGGCCACCGACCCCGACGGCCACGTCGCCCTCGCGGCGGCGCTGGCGGTGCGGGCCGTGCGCCTCGGCCACGTGTTCGCCGACCTCGCCACCGCCCCGGCCACGGTCGTGCCGGAGGACGAGGAGGTCGCCGTCGACCTCGGCGCCCTCGACTGGCCCGCCCCCGACGCCTGGGGCGCCGCCGTCGCCGCCCACCCCCTCACCGCCGTGGGCCCCGACGGCCCCGCCGATCGCCCCCTGCGCCTCGACGGCACCCGCCTCTACCTCGACCGCTACTGGCGCCACGAGCAGGCCATCACCGCCGACCTCCTCGCCCGCGCCGGCGGCGCCCCGCCCCCCGTCGACGAGGCCGCCCTGGCCGACGGCCTGGCCCGCCTCTTCCCGCCCCCGACCGGCGGTCCGGCGCACGACGACGGGGGCGACGACCGGCAGCGGGTGGCGGCGGCCACCGCGGTCGAGCACCGCTTCTCCGTCGTCGCCGGCGGGCCCGGCACCGGCAAGACCACGACGGTGGCCCGCCTGCTCGCCCTCCTCCACGAGCAGGCCGCCGCCCTGGGCCAGCCCCCGCCCCGGGTGGCGCTCGCCGCCCCGACGGGCAAGGCCGCGGCCCGCCTCGGCGAGGCGGTGCAGGCCGAGGCCCGCCGCCTCGACACCAGCGAGCCGGTGCGGGCGGCGCTGCTGGCCACGCCCACGTCGACGCTGCACCGCCTGCTCGGCTGGCGGCCCGACAACCACAGCCGGTTCCGCCACGACCGGTCGAACCAGCTCCCCCACAACGTGGTGATCGTCGACGAGTGCTCGATGGTCGGCCTCTCGCTCATGGCCCGGCTGCTCGACGCGGTGCGCCCCACCGCCCGCCTCGTCCTCGTCGGCGACCCCCGCCAGCTCGCCTCGGTCGAGGCCGGGGCCGTGCTCGGCGACATCGTGGCCTCGCCGCTGCCCGGCATCGTCGAGCTGCGCCGGGTCCACCGCTTCGGCGGGGGCATCGCCACGGTCGCCGCCGCCATCGAGTCGGGCGACACCGACGCCGTGGTCGACGCCCTGCGCGCTGCCGGCGACGACGTCACGTGGCTCGAGGTCGCGGCGGACGCCGACCCCACCGCCGCCCCCGAGCTCGCCGCGATCCGTGGGGCGGTCGTCGAGACGGCCCGGTCGGTCGTCGCCGCCGCCACGGCCGGGGACGCGCCCGGCGCGCTCACCGCGCTCAGCGAGATCCAGGTGCTCTGCGCCCACCGGCGGGGCCCGGCCGGCGCCACGAAGTGGCGCACCGAGATCGAGCGCTGGCTGCGCTCGACGATCCCGGGCTACGGCGCCGGCGCCTGGTACCCGGGCCGGCCCCTCATCGTCACCGAGAACGACTACGCCCTCGGCGTGTTCAACGGCGACACCGGCGTGGTGGTCGACGTCGGCGACGGTCGCCTCCATGCCGTCTTCGAGCGCCGGGGCGAGCCCCTCCTCGTGCGGCCCACCCGGCTGGCCGCGGTCGACTCGCTCTACGCCATCACCATCCACAAGGCCCAGGGCTCGCAGTTCGGTCACGTCGTCGTGCGCCTGCCGCAGGCGGCGTCGCCCATCCTCACCCGCGAGCTGCTCTACACCGCCGTCACCCGGGCCCAGCACCACCTCACCGTGCTCGGCACCGAGGACGCCGTGCGCGCCGCGGTGGCCCGCCCCGTCTCCCGGGCCAGCGGCCTCACCGACGCCCTCGCCGCGGGCGCCTGATCGTTCCTCCAGCAGAAACGGAAGGTGGTACCGCTCGTTCCTGCTGGAGGAACGACCGTCAGCCGGCGGGGGGTGGCGCCGCCAGCTCGGCCCGCCGTTGCTCCAGCCAGCGCCGCTCGGCGGCGTCCGGGGCGCGGGCGAGGGCCCGGTCGTAGGCGGCGACGGCCTCCTCGTGGCGGTCGAGGCGCCGCAGCAGCTCGGCCCGGGCGGTGTGGAGGTAGCGGTAGTCCTCGAGATCGGGGTCGAGCTCGTCGAGCAGGGCCAGGCCGGTGGCGGGCCCCTCCGCCTCGGCCACGGCGACCGCCCGGTTCAGCGCGACCACGGGCGAGCCGGTGAGGCGGACCAGCTCGGCGTAGAGCAGCGCGATCTGGCGCCAGTCGGTCGGGTCGTCGACGTGGAGCGAGGCGATGGCCGCCTGCAGGACGTACGGGCCGCGACCACCGAGCGCCAGCGCTCGGTCCAGGGCGGCGCGCCCCCGCTCGATCTCCTCGACGTCCCAGCGCGAGCGGTCCTGGTCGGCGAGGCGGACGAGCTCGCCGTCGAGCAGCCGCGCGTCACGCCGCGAGTCGTGCAGCAGCATCATGGCCAACAGCCCGAGGGGCTCCGGTTGCTCTGGCAGCAGCTCGACCAGGGCCCGCCCCAACCAGATCGCCTCGGCGGCCAGGTCGGTCCGCCCGCCGTAGCCCTCGTTGAAGATCAGGTAGACGACGGCGAGCACGGCCGCGAGGCGCTCGCCGAGGAGGTGGTCGGGCGGTACCCGGAACGGGATGCCGGCGACCTTGATCTTGCGCTTGGCCCGCACCAGCCGCTGGGCCATCGTCGTCTCCGGCACCAGGAAGGCCCGGGCGATCTCCTCGGTGGTGAGCCCGCCCAGCGTGCGCAGCGTGAGCGCGACCTGGGCCTCGACCGAGAGGGCCGGGTGGCAGCAGGTGAACACGAGCTCCAGGCGCTCGTCGCGGTCGCTCGGCACGTCCATGGTGTCCTCCACCGCCTCCCGGGTGGCCAGGAGGGGCACCTTCCGGGCCAGGGTCTGCTCGCGGCGGACGCGGTCGACCGCCCGGTTCCGGGCGGTCGCCACCAGCCAGGCCCGGGGGTTGTCGGGCCAGCCGTCGCGGGGCCACCGCTCGGCGGCGATCGCGAACGCCTCCTGCGCGGCCTCCTCGGCGAGGTCGAAGTCGCCGAGGAAGCCGATCAGGGCGGCGAGCACGCGCCCCCACTCGTCGCGGAAGGTCTGCTCGAGGATCGCTACCACTCCATGGTGGGACGCACCTCGACCGCGCCACCCAGCCGTGCCGCCGGGATGCGGGCGGCGAGCTCGATGGCGGCGTCGAGGTCCTCGGCCTCGTAGATCAGGTAGCCGTTCAGCGCCTCCTTGACCTCGACGAAGGGGCCGTCGGTGACGAGGGTGCGGCCGTCCTCCACCCGAACCGTCGTGGCCGTCTCGGGGGGCTGCAGGCCGTTGCCGGGGGTCACCCCGGGCGTGGCGTTCACGGCGCCGTAGTCGGCGTAGACCTGCTGCTGCTCCTCCTCGGAGAGGGTGGCCCAGGCCTCCGGGTCGAGCGGCGTGGGGGTCGTGCCCTGGTGGATCAACAAGACGTACTTCATGGCTGCCTCCTGTGGGTTGGTCCCCTCCGAGACGAACGAGCACCGCCCGGATCGACAGCCTCGCACCGAATCCTCCGGTCGACCCGGTGTCGGGCACGGCGCGTCGTGGCATCCCGTGGCCCCTCCGGGCATGTCCCTCCACGGCCCGGCGCGGCGGTACCTTGAGCGACCTTGCCCCGCCGAACCGAGCCCGCCGCCGCCGCATGATCAGCCGCATCCGCCTGCGGCCCTGGCAGAAGGTGGCCCTCGAGAAGTTCCGGGCCAGCGAGGCGTCCGACTTCCTCACCGTCGCCACCCCCGGGGCCGGCAAGACCACCTTCGCCCTCACCGCCGCCCGCCACGTGCTGGCCGAGCACCCCGAGCGCCGGGTCATCGTGGTGGCGCCGACCGCGCACCTCAAGGTGCAGTGGGAGCGGGCGGCGTCGCCGTTCGGCATCCACCTCGACCCGTCGTGGGCGGCCACCGACGGGCGCCTGCCGAGCGACATGCACGGCATCGTCACCACCTACCAGCAGGTCGCCAGCAGCGCCGCCGTGCTGCGGGGCCTCGCCGACCGGGCCTTCGTCATCTTCGACGAGATCCACCACGCCGGCGACGACCGGGCGTGGGGCGAGTCCATCCGGGCCGCGTTCGAGCCCGCCCCCCGGCGCCTGTGCATCTCGGGCACGCCGTTCCGCAGCGACACCCGGGCCATCCCCTTCGTCACCTACGTGGCCGACGAGGCCGTGCCCGACTTCGAGTACGGCTACAGCGACGCCCTGGCCGACCGCCGGGTCGTGCGCCCCGTCTACTTCCCCCGCACCGGCGGGCACATGGAGTGGACCGCGCCCGACGGCGCCATCCACGAGGCCACCTTCGACGACGCCCTCGACCAGACCCTGTCGAGCCAGCGCCTGCGCACCGCCCTGTCGCTCGAGGGCGAGTGGCTCCCCACGGTGCTGCGCCAGGCCGTTTCCCAGCTCGACGCGGTGCGGGCCCACCAGCCCGACGCCGCCGGCCTCGTCATCGCCATCGACCAGGACCACGCCCGGGGGATCGCCGAGCTCCTGCGCACCCGCTTCGACCGCAACGCCACCGTGGTCACCTCCGACGACCCCGACGCCTCGGCCCGCATCGCCCGCTTCTCGGCGGCGAAGGACCCGTGGCTCGTGGCCGTGCGCATGGTCTCGGAGGGGGTCGACATCCCGCGGCTGCGGGTCGGCGTCTACGCCACGACCACCACGACCGAGCTGTTCTTCCGCCAGGCGGTGGGGCGCTTCGTGCGGTGGGTCCCGGGCGTCCCCGACCAGAAGGCGTACCTGTTCATCCCCGACGACCCCCGCCTGCGGGCGCGGGCGTTCCAGATCGCCGACCAGCGGCGCCACAGCCTGGCCAAGCGGGCCCTCGACCGCCCCGAGCGCGACCCCGCCGCGTTCGACACGGGCCTCGAGGAGCAGATGTCGCTGTTCGCGGCGCTCTCGGCCGTGGCCACCGACCACCAGACCCACGCCCCGTTCGAGAGCGGCGACGACGTCGACGACGACCTCGACCCGGACGACGACCCCGCGCTGCTCGTCGACCTCGGCCCGCCCCCGCCGCTGGCCGGCGACCGCCGCTTCCTGGCCGACGCCCGTGCCGCCATCGGCGAGGACCCCGCCGCGGCGGCGAAGACCCGCAGCCAGGAGAAGAAGCGCCTCCGGGAGCGCAACGCCGAGATGGTGGCGCTGCTGGTCCGCAAGACGGGCCAGACCCACCCTCAGGTGAACGCCGAGCTCAACCGCCTGTCGGGCGTCGACCGGATCTCCGAGGCCACGGTCGCCCAGCTCGAGCGCCGCCTCCAGGTCGCCGAGCGCCTCGCCCGCTGAGCCCGCTGTGCCCGTCGGCCGGCCACGCGCCGCCGTGGGTGGTCAGCGGTCGCCGTCGTCCGGTCGCCGCCGCTGCGGCACGTCGTCGCGGTCGTAGCCGAGCGGACGGGCCTGGATCTTGTCGCGGCTGCGGGCGTCGAGCAGCGAGAGCAGGGCGAGCACCAGGTAGACCGCCCCGAGCACGACCGGCACCCACGCCCAGCCCTTGTCGCTCCAGGCCCAGCCGCTGGCGCCGTCGTACTTGTCGGCGAGCGGGTAGAGCGCGAAGCACACCAGGGCGAAGATGGCGAAGACGAGGGCGCGGCGGTCCATCAGTTGAATCCCTGCACGACGAGCATCGCGACGGCGGCGATGGCGAAGGCGCCTGGGATGGTGAGCACCCACGCCCACACGACCTGGCTGGCCACGCCCCAACGGACCGCCGACAGGCGCCGGGACGACCCGACGCCGACGATGGCGCCCGAGATGGTGTGGGTGGTCGACACCGGGATGCCCGCCGCCGAGGTGGCGAAGAGGGTGGCGGCGGCGGCGCTCTCGGCGGCCATGCCGCCGACCGGCTGGAGCTTGGTGATCTTCGAGCCCATCGTCTTCACGATCTTCCACCCGCCGAACATCGTGCCGAGCGCGATGGCGGTGTGGGCCGAGAGCACGACCCAGGTCGGCACGCCCGAGTCCTCGGGCACGTGGTTGGAGGCGATCAGCACGGCGAGGATGATGCCCATCGTCTTCTGGGCGTCGTTGGCACCGTGGCCGAGGCTGAACGCCGCCGCCGACACCAGCTGACCCCGCCGGAAGCCCTTGTTCAGGCGGTCGACGTTGCGGTACCGGTGCGAGCTCCACATGATCACGATGGTCAGGATCATGCCGAGGGCGAGGCCGATCAGCGGCGAGAAGATGATGAAGAGGGCGATCTTCCAGAGGCCCGACGACTCGAGTGAGCTCCAACCCGAGGCCAGCACCGCGGCGCCGGCCATGCCCCCCACGAGCGCGTGCGAGGAGCTGCTGGGCAGCCCGAGGCGCCACGTGATGAGGTTCCAGCCCACCGCGCCGAGCAGGCCGGCGAACACCACCCCGATGGTCAACACCGACGGGTCCACCACCCCCTTGGCGATGGTCGCGGCGACCTTGGTGCCGAACACGAGGAACGCGGCGAAGTTGAAGAACGCCGCCCACGCCACCGCCACCCGGGGCGTGAGCACCCGCGTCGAGACGACCGTGGCGATGGAGTTGGCGGCGTCGTGGAAGCCGTTGACGAAGTCGAAGCCGAGCGCCACGGCGATGACGGCGATGACGGCGAGGTCCTGGGCGCTCATCGGGGGCGGGTCTCTCGCAGGCGAGGTCGGTGGATCAGCGGATCAGGAGTGCTTGAGGACGATGCCCTCGACCACGTCGGAGATGTCCTCGATGGCGTTCATGGCCGCCTCCATGGCCTCGATGAGGTCCTTCCAACGGATCACGTCCAAGGCTTCGAACTCTCCACTCAGCAGGCGGGCCATGGCCCGGTTGAACACGTCGTCGCCCTCGCTCTCGAGCCGGTCGATGGCGGCGAGGTGCGGGTCCATCTCCTTCATCGACTCGAGGCGGGCCATCAGCTCGGCCGCCTCGTCGGCCATCTTCACCATGAGCTGGCCCTGCTGGTGGAGCTCCTCGGGTACGGCCGAGGTCTTGGTCAACTCGATGCGCTGCGCGACCGCGAGCATGTCGTCGACGGCGTCGTCGAACTCCTCGGCGAGGCGGTGGATGTCCTCACGATCGAACGGGGTCACGAAGCTGGTGTGCAGACGATCGAGGATGGCGCCGGTGATGGCGTCGCCCTCCTTCTCGCACTCCTGGACCTTGGCCAGCAGGCCCTCGTCGCCAGGCGAGTCGAAGAGCTCGACGAGGCGACGGGCGCACTGCGCGGTGTTGGCCGCGCTCTGCTGGAACAGGTCGAAGAACTTCTCGTCCGTGGGGAGCAGCCTGAACTTCATTCGCCCGTCCTCTGGCGTTCACTGGTCGTTCACTTCGTGGTGCGGCAGGCAGTTTGGTCGTTCGCAACGGGGAAGGGAAACCGGCCCGGTCCCCACGCCCGTCTCGGCCGTCACCCCGCCGTCATCGACCGGCGGGACGGTAGGTTGCCGCCGACCCCGAGGAGGCCTCCATGGAGTACGTGAAGCTCGGCCGCACCGGCCTGACCGTGTCGAAGGTGTGCCTCGGTTGCATGAGCTACGGCGACCCGAACCGGGGCAACCACGCCTGGACCCTCGACGAGGACGCCAGCCGGCCGTTCCTCGCCCGGGCCCTCGACCTCGGCATCAACTTCTTCGACACGGCCAACGTGTACTCCGACGGTTCGAGCGAGGAGATCGTCGGCAAGGCGCTGCTCGAGATGACGGGCCGGGACGAGCTCGTCATCGCCACCAAGGTGCACGGCCGGATGCGTCCGGGCGCGAACGGTGGTGGGCTCTCCCGCAAGCACATCATGAGCGAGATCGACGCCAGCCTGCGCCGCCTCGGCACCGACCACGTCGACCTCTACCAGATCCACCGCTGGGATCCGAGGACCCCGATCGAGGAGACCCTCGAGGCGCTGCACGACGTGGTCAAGGCGGGCAAGGCCCGCTACATCGGCGCCTCGTCGATGTACGCCTGGCAGTTCGCCAAGGCCCTCTACCTCGCCGACCTCCACGGCTGGACCCGCTTCGTCTCGATGCAGGACCACTACAACCTGCTCCAGCGCGAGGAGGAGCGCGAGATGCTCCCGCTCTGCGCCGACCAGGGCGTCGGCGTGCTCCCGTGGAGCCCGTTGGCCCGGGGCAAGCTCACCCGCGAGTGGGACGACGCCACCACCCGCTCGGAGACCGACGAGTTCGGCAAGACCCTCTACGACACCTCCGACTCCGACCGCTTCATCGCCGAGCGGGTCGCCGAGGTGGCCCGCGCCCGGGGCGTGCCCCGGGCCCAGGTGGCGCTCGCGTGGCACTTCGCCAAGCCCGTCGTGACCGCGCCGATCATCGGCGCCACGAAGCTCGAGCACCTCGACGACGCCGTCGCTGCGCTCGACCTGCACCTCAGCGAGGAGGAGGTCGGCCGCCTCGAGGAGCCGTACACCCCCCACCCCGTCGCCGGCTTCGCGTGACGGGCGGCTCGTGACCATGGCCGCCCGGCGCCGGCGGTACGGTTCGGGGCATGCCCCTCGAAGGTGAGTACGAGCCGAGCAGCTGGGACTGGGTCCGCGAGCAGGTGGAGGAGTACGAGGCGTCGGGCGGCCAGCGGGCCAACACGTTCGCCGACACCGGACTGCCCATCATCGTGATGACCAACCGGGGCCACAAGAGCGGCAAGCTCCGCAAGACCCCGCTCATGCGGGTCGAGCACGAGGGCGAGTACGCCCTGATCGCTTCGGTGGGGGGCTCGCCCACGAACCCGGGCTGGTACCACAACCTCCTCGCCGACCCCCACGTCACCGTGCAGGACGGCGCCGAGGTCATCGACGCCGTGGCCGAGCAAGTCGAGGGCGAGGAGCGCGACGCCTGGTGGGCGCGCGCCGTGGCCGCCTACGCCGACTACCAGACCTACCAGGACGCCACCGAGCGCCGGATCCCGGTCTTCGTCACCCGCCGCCAGTAGCACCGGCGGCGGCGGCGCTCAGTCCGCGGCGGACGCCGCCGCGACCGGGCACCGCCGCGGGTCGGGCTGCAGCGGGGCACCGTCGACCGGGCAGAGCTGCTCGCGTGGGCTCTCGGCCAGTCGCGGGCGACGGAGGCCCACCGCGCTGACCACCGCGGCGGCGATCGCGAGCACGGCGGTGAGCCGCATGGCCGTCGCGTAGGCCGCGGTGACCTCGGCGGCGGAGGCGGTCACCGCCAGCCCGGCGACGCCGGGGATGACCGCCACCGCGAGCAGGCTGCCGGTGCGGGCGACGGCGTTGTTCACGCCGCTGGCGGTGCTCACGTGGGCGTCGTCGACGCTGCCCATCACCGAGGCGGTCAGGGGCGCCACGAAGGTCACGAGCCCCAGGCCGAACAGGACGGCCCCGGGGGCCACGTCGGTGAGCCACCGGGCGTCGGTGTCGATGCGGGCGAGGACGAGCAGGCCGGCGGCGACCAGCAGCGGCCCGACGACGAGCTGGGGCCGGGGGCCGATCCGAGCGGCGAGCCGTCCCGACCGGGCCGAGCCCACCAGCATGAGGAACGTCGCCGGGAGCAGCGCCGTCCCGGAGGCCAGCGCGGACCAGCCGGCGCTCACCTGGAGCTGCACCACCACGAGGAAGAACTCCACGCCGAGGGCGCCGTAGAGCAGGAAGGTGGCCACGTTGAGCACGGTGAACTCGCGGCGGGCGAACACGACGCGCGGGACGAGCGGCGCCGGCGCCCGGCGCTGGCGGACGACGAAGCCGGCCGCGGCGACGACCGCGACCGCGAGCGCGCCCACGACGGCCGGGTCCGACCAGCCCCGGTGGCCGCTCTCGGTCAGGGCCCACGTCAGCGGCGCCAGGGTCGCCACCGCCAGTGCCGAGCCGGCGACGTCGAAGCGGGCATCGGCGTCGGGGTCCCGGCTCTCGGGGATCACGCTCGACGCCAGCACCGCGGCCGCCAGGAGGGGCAGGTTCAACAGGAAGGCCCAGCGCCAGCCCGGCCCGTCCACCAGCCAGCCGCCGACGAAGGGCCCGACCGCGCCGGCGAGGCCGCCGAGGCCCGACCACGCCCCGACCGCCGCGGCCCGGTCGCCGGCGACGAAGCTCGCCTGCAGCAGCGCCAGGGACGTCGGGGTGAGCAGGGCCGCGCCGACACCCTGGAGCACCCGGGCGACCAGCAGCACGGGGAGGGTCGGCGCCAGCCCGCACAGCAGCGAGGCGAGGGCGAACCACACCGCCCCGACCACGAACACGCGTCGCCGCCCGAGGCGGTCACCGAGCGCGCCGCCGAGCAGGATGAACGAGGCCAGGGTGAGCAGGTAGCCGGTGATCACCCACTGGAGGCCGACGACGCCGGCGTCGAGGTCCTCGCCGATCGCCGGCAAGGCGACGTTGGCGATGGTGCCGTCGAGCATCGAGGAGGCGCTGGCCGCCACCGACGCCGCGAGCGCGATCCGCCCCCGCGTGGATCGCAGGACGAGGAGGGGCGCCGCCGGCTCGACCGTCCCCGTCGCCACGCCCCGCTCCTACCCCGGTGCCCGGCCGGCTACTCGTCGAAGGCGGCGACGTCGACCTTGGCCACGACCCGGTCGACGTGGACCCGCACCACCATCTCGGGCGGGACCGCGTTGCGCCTCCCGTAGGCCTCGGCCTGGTCGGCGCCCATGTAGCGGCCGCCGATGCGGGTCCCCCAGTGCAGGAGCTCGGCGGGGTCGGTGCTCGTGGAGGCCGTACCCCGGATGGTGACGAAGCTGAACGGCGGGCGCTCGTCGTCGAAGCAGAGCGCCACCCGGGGGTCGCGGAGGATGGCCTTGCCCTTCAGGGTGTCGGCCGCGGTCATGAAGACCACGTCGTCGCCGTCGAGATCGACCCACACCGGGGCCACGTGGGGGCTGCCGTCGGCGCGCACCACGGCGAGCTTGCCGGTCGGCGCCGGGTCCCGCTCGGTGATAAAGGTCTTCCACCAGCCGTCGGGAGCGTCGGTGTAGCCCATGCCGCCCCCAACCCGGCGGCGGGAACGGGGATTCCCGATCAGTCGGCGATGGCGCCGTACGCGGCGGTCACGACGTCCTGGATGACCGCCGGCGGCGGGAACGGGCCCGCCATCATGTCCGTCGTCATGACGACGACGGCGAGGTCCTCGGCGGGGTCGTTGGACCAGATCGATCCCATCCCGCCCGCCCACCCGTAGCTGCCGACCGAGGGCAGCCCCGTGCGGCGCAGGGTGACGCCCACGCCGAAGCCCCAGCCGGACGAGCCGTCGGGCGACGGTCCCTCGGCGCGGTCCCCCACTCCCACCTGGTCGGTCGTCATGAGCTCGACCATCGGCCGCGAGAGGAGGCGGTCGCCGCTCGCCAGTCGCCCACCGTCGAACAGCATCCGGGCGAACGTGCTGTAGTCCCCGACGGTCGAGACCAGGCCCGCACCGCCGGAGGGGAACGCGGGCGGCGAGGCCCACTGCCCGTCCGGTGGGTCGTAGACCACCCGCTCGCCGGTGGTGGGGTCGGCGCCGTAGCACGTGCCCAGCCGATCCGGGTCGGCGGTGAAGCCGGTGTCGGCCATGCCGAGCGGGTCGAGCACGAGCTCGCGGACAACCCGGTCGAGCGACTGGCCCATCGCCCGGCTCACGAGCACGCCGAGCACGTCCGCGCCCACGTGGTAGAGCCAGCGCTCTCCCGGCTGGTACTGCAGGGGCAGCTCGCCGAGCCGGGCCATCCACTCGTCGGGCTCGGGCGGGCCCTGGGGCGCCGGCGGACCGCCGCCCAGACCGCGCTCGGCGAGCGCCTGCAGCAGCGGCTGCGGCCAGGGGCGGGTGAAGTCCATGCCGAGCCCCAGCCGGAAGGTGAGGACGTCGCGCACCGTGATCGGTCGCGCCGCCGGAACGGTCGGGCCGTCGACGGGACCGGCGCCGTCGACCAGCACCTGCCGGTCGGCGAGCTCGGGGAGCAGGTCGTCGACGGGGTCGTCCAGGCGCAGGCGGCACTGCTCGACCAGCACCAGGGCCGCCACGGCGACGATCGGCTTGGTCATCGACGAGATGCGGAAGGGCGTGTCCCGGGCCACGGGTGCGGCCTCGCCCAGGGTGTTCACACCGGCGGCGCCGACCTCGACGTCGGCCCCCCGGCTGACCGACCACGCCACCCCGACGACCCGGTCGGCGGCGACGTGGGCCTCGACGCGGGCGCGCAGACGGTCGATCCCCTCGGGGTCGAGGCCGGGCGACGGGGCTGCGCTGGCGGGCATGGTGGTGCTCCGGGGTCGGGGGCGGTTCCTACCCCCGTCGACGGCGGGGAGCGCCCCGACTCATCGCACGGTGCGCCGCCGCTGAGTCAGGCCGCCTCGAGCGGGCACCCGTCGAGGGTGATGCGGTGCATCTCCCGCCGCTGGCCCCGGTAGTCGTTCTTGGCGTTGTGCCAGGTGGCCCGGTTGTCCCAGATCGCCACCGACCCGGGCTCCCACCGGAAGTTCGCGACGCCCGCGGACCGCAGCACCCGGGCGTGGACCGACGCCAGCAAGGGGGCCGAGCGGGCCACCGACATGCCCTCGAAGCGGATGGTGAAGCTGGGGTTCACGAACAGGGCCTCGCGGCCCGAGCGCGGGTGGCGGATCACCGCCGGGTGCGTGACCGCGCCGAGCCCGTCGGCCACGTCGGTGTTCTCGGTGGCGAAGGTGGGGTCGATCCACTGGCGGATCTTCGACGAGGTCGTCCCGAAGGCGTGCTTGGCCGAGTGCACCGCCCGCATGCCCCGCAGCCGCTCCTGGAGGTGGGCGGGCAGCACGGCGAAGGCGTCGTAGGTGCTGAGGAACTGGGTGTCCCCGCCGCTGGTCGGCAGCTCCCGGGCCACGAGCACCGAGCCAAGGGCGGGCTCGAGGTCGTAGCTGTGGTCGGTGTGCCAGAAGCCGCCCACGTTGAGGCGCTGGCCCGGCTCCTTGGTGACCATGGCGATCTCGGGGTGCTCGGGGTGGCGGACGAAGAAGCGGTTGACGTTGATGGTGCCGAAGCGCTCGGCCAGGGCGATGTGGTCCGCCTCGGACAGCTGCTGGTCGCGGAGGAAGACGAGGCCGTGGTGGTCGAACAGCGCCCGGACCTCGGCGAACGTGGCGGCGTCGGCGTGGCGCAGGTCGACCCCCCGCACCTCCACGCCGGCGCCCGGGTGGGGCGTGACGGTCATCCCGGTCGCGGGGGTCGTCGGCGTGCTCGTGGTGGTCGTGGTGGTCGTGCTCATGGACGGTCCTCGGGGGTCGGGGCGGTCGTGGGGGCGTCGACGAGGCCGCAGCAGGCGTCGACGATCTCGGTGGTCAGCGCCTCGCCGGTGAGCTCCGGTAGCAGCGCGCCGACCTCGTAGGCGGCGAGCACCACGCAGGCGTAGGCGAAGGCGCTCTGGACGCGCAGCGTGCGGGTGCCCTCGGGCAGATGGTCGAGGCGAGCGGCGAGGCGGTCCTGGGCGACCTGGAGGGGCTGGTCGTCGACCGCCGCCAGCGCGGCGAACCCGGTCTCCGGGTCACCGATGGCCTGGACGAGGAAGCGGGCCCAGTAGCTGGGCCGGCGTGACAGCACCGACTCGGCCAGCGGCACGACGAGGGCCTCGACCAGCTCTCGGGTGGACGCCTCGGGGCCGAGGGCCAGCAGCAGCTCGGTGCGCCGGGCGTTCGTCGGCGCCATGCGGGCGGCGACCAGGGCGTTGACGAGGCCCTGCCGCCCGCCGAAGTGGTACTGCACCGCCGACTTGTTGCGCTGGCCGGCGGCCTCCTGCACCGCCTGGACCGTGAGCGCCGCGAGGCCCCGCTCGGCGGCGAGGCGCTCGGCGGCGTCGATCATCCGGGTGGCGGCATCCTGCACGTCGGCCAGAGTAAGGGCGAATCCTTAATCAGTCAAGGATTAGTCCTTAACCACCTCCGGCCGGGCGCGTCGAGGGCCGACGGCGCACTCGTGCACGCCACCGGCCCTCGCTCGATATGACGCCGGCGTCAGCCGGTCGGCAGGGAGCGCAGCTTGAACACCGCACCGGCGGGGTCGGCCACGGTGGCCAGCACGCCGTAGGGGGTGTCGACGGCCGGATCGACGATCGACCCGCCCAGCTCGACCACCCGGTCCGAGGCCGCGGCCACGTCGTCCACCCGGAAGTAGATCGACCAGACCGCGTCGACGCCCTCGGGCAGCCACTGGCTGCCGTCCATGATCCCGGCGACCTGCTCCTCGCTCCCCGCCTCGGCCAGCACGACGGCGTAGCGGAACTCGTCGGTGTCGCCGACCATCTGGGTCTCCCAGCCGAAGACGGTCCGGTAGAACGCGAGCGCGCCCTGGAAGTCCCGGGTGTGGAGCTCGCACCAGCTCGGGGCGCCGGGCTCGTCGAGCACGGTGAACCCGGGGAAGGTGCCCGCCTGCCAGGCGCCGACCGTGGCGCCCTTGGGGTCGGCCATCTGCACCTGGATGCCGAGGTCGGCCACCGCGTCGGGCTGCATGAAGAGGGTGGCGCCGGCGCCCTCGGCGGTCGTGGCCGCGGCGGCGATGTCCGGGGTGGCCAGGTAGACCGTCCAGACGTTGCCGGCGGGCATGTCGCCCATGGGGCCCATCCCGCCGGCGGTCGGCACGCCGTCGCGCAGGAACATGAAGTACCCGCCGAACTCCTCGCTCGGCTCGGCGGCCTCCCACCCGAACAGCTCCGAGTAGAAGCGGCGGCTGCCCTCCACGTCGGAGGTCCAGAGGTCGGTCCAGCAGGGCGCCCCCGCCGGTGCGTGTTCACGGTGCGTCACGGTCGTGCTCCTCGTTCGTCGTCGGATCGTTGCGTCGGTGGAGGGGACGGAGACCGGCGCCGGATCTCATCGCGGCGACCGTCGGCGTGGTGCTCACGGCACCGAGCCGGCGGGGACGACCCACTCGGCCCGGAGGTCCGAGACCTCGGCGAGCAGGTCGAAGTCGCGGTCGTAGTGCAGGACGGTGACATCGTGGCGCTCGGCCGTCGCCGCGATGAGCAGGTCCGGGAACCGCACCGATCGGAGCCGGCCCCGTGCGCTGAGCGCGCGCTGCAGCTCGAGCGCCCGGGACCACACCTCGTCCGGCATCGGGATCCGCTCGTAGCCGCGGTCACGATCGGCGACGACCGTCCGGTACTCATCGTGCGACCGCGCCGACCATCGCATCTCGAGCTCGACCATGCCGCAGGTGCCGACGAGTCCGGCCTCCACCAGTGGGCGCAGGCGCGCGGCGACCGTCGGCAGATGGAACCGGGCCAGGGCGCTCTTGTCGGCGAGGTGGGTCGCTAGTGCCACGCCGCGTCGTAGAGAGCGTCGTCGCCCAAGTCGGGCAACCCCCCGGAGCAGAGACGCTCGAGATCGCGTCGGCGGGCGGCCAAGGCGACGACCTCGGCGAGCGCCCGGTTGACGGTCTCGACCTTGGTCGTCGTGCCGAGGGCCTCACGTGCTGCCGCCAGGAGCTCATCGTCGATGTCCACCACGGTGCGCACGGCGTCCTCCCCGCTTGATATCACGTCAGCACGCTTCATGATATCAACCGAGGCCACGGCGACGGAGGGCCTCCCGGACGAGCTCGGCGCCGTGGCGCTGGGCCATGTCGGGCTGGCCGAGCCGGTGCCACGCCTCCTCGACGGTGAACAGGCGGCGCCCGAGGCAGTCGTCGATCACGGCGTCGAGGTGGTCGGGCTCCGTGTCGCAGGCGATGTCGATCACGGTGCGGATCGGGGTGGTCACCGGGATGCCCCGGTGCACCGTGATGTCGGACGGCGGCACGTCCATGTGGTGGACGTAGTAGGGCTCGCCACCGAGCCAGCGCTGCTCGACCAGATCGCCGTCGCAGCCGACCGAGAACGCCTCGGCCGGGAAGTCGGGGTCGCCGGGCAGGTACAGATCATCGAGTCCGGGCACGTCGTGCCTCCTTCTCGTCAGGTCGGACGAGCGGGCCTCCCGTTCGGGGGCCTCGCGGAAGCACCGGGCTTCGAGCCGCGGCGACTCGCAGGCCTGCGAGCACCGCCGGTGGCGGCACCGTACCCCCGGATCATCGCGGTGACCAGGGCCGGTTCGGCGAGCGCGCGCCGCCGACGCTGGTCCACCGTCAGGACAGTGTGGGGAACTCGCTGATCGCCTCGGCAGCGGCCATGGCGGAGGTCTCACCGGGGACGACCGGCTGGACGAGCCACACCTCGTAGGCGGCGATGGCGGCGTCGATGCGATCGCGGTTCGAGTCGTCACAGCACTGTTGGCGATAGACGCGTTCCACGAACTGGATGCTCGGCAGCTCGATCGGTCCGCATCGACGGACGAGCTCACTCGTCCTCTCACCCACGATGAGGCGATCGCCGATTCGGGCCGGTGGGTCGCGCGGGACACTCACCGCATGGACGGCGCCGGGAATCGGCGCACCGAGGTCCGACAGCATCGGGGCGGCGTGCGGCCAGACCTTCTCCCATCGACCCGTGTCGGGATCGCGTCGCAGGAGCATCGACAGGACGATCGCCTCGTGCACCATGCCTGCCCGTATCTCGGCGTTGTGACCGCGGCGGTCAACATCGGGCGGGGGTGGGGAGGGTGTTTCGGCCGGGGTGGCGGAGGGTGGCGGGGTGGCGGGTGAAGGTGCGGCCGTCGGGGCTGGTGACGGTGACGATGCCGGTGTCGGCGTCTCTCGTGAGGTCCCAGCCGTGGTGGACGAGGGTGTGGTGGCGCCGGCAGAGCAGGACGCCGTTGAGGAGGTCGGTGAGCCCGCCGTGTTCCCAGGGGTGGATGTGGTGGGCGTCGCAGAAGCGGGCGGGGCGGTCGCAGCCGGGGAAGACGCAGCCGCGGTCGCGGTAGACGAGGGCTCGTCGCTGGGTGCGGGTGAACAGGCGGGCGCGGCGGCCCATGTCGAGGACGGTGCCGGTGTCGGGGTCGAGGATGACCCGGCGGATCCAGCCGGTGCACAAGATGGTGGCGGCGAACGCCAACGAGGCCTTCTCGCCGGTGGTGAGCCGGCAGATGCAGCCGGTGTCGTCGCAGCCGTCGCAGTCCTGGCAGTCGTCGCAGTCGTGGTCGTCGGTGCCGTCGTGGTGGTCGGCGTGGTGGTGGCGGTAGGGGGCGAGGAGGTCGGCGAGGGGGTCGCGGGTGTCGAGGTCGAGGCGGTCGGGGTCGTCGAGGAGCTCGGCGGCCGTTTGGGGGTCGAGGACGATGTCGGCGCCGCCCGCGGGGTCGACGTCGCCGTCGAGCTTGTGGGCGAGGATCCAGCGGAACAGGTCCATGAAGGTGTCGTGGTCGCGCTGGGCTTTGGTGCGGGGCCCGTCGGGGCAGTCGCCGGCGTCGGGGGTGTCGTGGAGGTCGAGGACGGAGCGGATGAGGGCGAGGTTCTCGTCGGTGCTGTTGAGCTCGCCCCAGCCGAGCCCGTCGTAGCCCTTGTGGGCCCGCCATCCGCGTTTGGTGTCGTCGGGGGGCTCGCGGTCGTCGACGAGGTCGATCCAGTCGTCGATGAACCCGGCGAACTCCTCGATGGTGGTCTTGCGGCGGGCCGCTTCGACGAGGGCGTCGACGCATAGGGCAAAGGCGGTCTCGCGGTGCTTCTCGGCGCGGGCGAGGTGGCGGAGGTGCACCAGGGTGATCTCTTCGCCGTCGAGGGCGGCCGCGATCTGGGGGTGGCGCCGGTAGAGGCCGGCGAGCTCGACGAGCAGGCGGGCGTCGGTGCGGGTGAGCGGGAACCGGGCGAGCAGCCACGACACCGGGGTGAGGCCGCCGTCGAGCGCCCACGCCTGCACGCCGTCCCAGCCGGCGACCGTACGGATGATCTCGACCTCGAACCGCTCCCGCACCTCGAGCAGCCCGGCGAGCCGGTCGGTGTGCGCGGCGGCGGGCCACCCGGCGCGGTCCTCGGCCGCCAGCTCCTTCACGTCGAGACGCAGCTCGGCGACCGGATCGAACATGTGTTCATCCTACGAAGGAGGTCTGACAAGAATCCCGGCGCCGACTCCCCGCCGTGGGCCCGTCGGGTGGAGGGTCCGAACACCACACGATCCGGGGCGTCGCCTCCTCACTACGGTGGCGCGGTGGCCCGAGAACGCGCCCTGCACCCTTGGAACACCGCGTTCGAGTGGGCGCTGCCGGATCGGGCGCCGACGACCATCACGGCCGCGCAGCGGGAGGCGTTCGACCGGGACGGGTTCTTCGTCCTGGAGGGCGCCTTCGACCCGGACGAGCTGGCGCCGGTCGAGGCCGCCTGCGACGAGGCGGTGGGGCTCGTCGCCGGGTTGCTCGAGCAGGTGGAGGGCGGGCGGCTGTCGGTCGCGGGGCTCGACACCCAGGTGGTGGCGCCGCACGTCGTGCTGCGCTCGGACGCCGCCAAGCAGTTCTGCCGCCACCCGGTGTTCGCCGGCGTGTGCCGCGACCTCATGGGCGACGACGTCCGCCTCTACTGGGAGCAGGCGGTCTACAAGGTGCCGCACGGCGCCGAGCCGGTGCTGTGGCACCAGGACAACGGCTACACGTTCATCGAGCCGCAGGCCTACCTGACCTTCTGGGTTTCGCTCACCGACGCCACCCCCGACAACGGCTGCGTGTCGGTGATGGCCGGCGCCCACCGCGACGGCACCCTCGCCCACGCGGCCACGCCGATCGGCTTCGAGTGCTGGGGCGACCACGACCAGGCGGTCGACGTGCCCACACAGGCCGGCGACGTCGTGGTCTTCTCGTCGCTCAGCCCCCACGCCACCCGGGTCAACACCACCGACGCCGTCCGCAAGGCCTACATCGTCCAGTACTGCCATGCCGACGCGGTCGGCTACCTCGGCGACGGCCAAGGCGGCCCCGGTGACCCAGTCCCCCAGGACGACCCCGCCCGCCAGCTCCCGCTCCTCGTCGGCGGCGCCGCCGTCCCGCCGGCCTGATCCCGCCTCCCGACCGGTCTCCACCCCGAACCGGCTCCCGATTTCGGTGTCCTGGCACCGAAATCGGGAGCCAGAACGCATCGAGTCACTCGAGCCAGTCGGTGAGGTCAGCCTGCTCCCAGTCGTCGGGGCCGTAGACGGTGCCGGGCATCGGCGTCATCAGGTGGGTGTCGCCGCCGGTCACGAACTCGGCGGCGGTGCGCTCCCATGCGACGAGGCGCTCGTCGCCTTCCGACGCCCCCACCCCCGAGAGCACACCCCGGGCCGCGTCCCGCGAGCGCCGCAGCGCCGCCTGGGCCGCGATCGACGTGGCCCAGACCACGACGACCTCGTGCTGGTTCGAGAGCACCTCGTAGACGCCGGTCGGCTCGTGGCCGTGGTCCCGCCACGCCGGCACCTGCTCGCGGACGACGGCGTCGAGGTAGTCCAGCGCCGAGCCCGGCCGCACGGTCAGCAGTTGGTGCACGAACAGCGTCCCGCGCACGCCCGCGGCGGCGAGCGAGGCGGTCGACGGGCTGCCGGGCACGCCGCCGCAGAGCCGGTCGAACCCACCCGAGCGCCACTGCGCGGCTTCGTCCCACCAGTCGCCGTAGAAGGCGGCCCGGCGCTTGAGGTTCAACCGGTCGACGTTCGCGGCCCAGCCGTCCCACCCGGCCTCGCCGACGTCCCAGAGGTTGACGACCTGGGGCCAGCGCCCGCCGCCGACCGCGCACACGAAGAAGGTGCCCTGGAGCGTGAGCATGTCGGGCATGGCGTTCGTCGGCTCGCGTGCGGCGTGGGCCATGTACTCGTACTGGCCCTGGCCCACGATGTCGATCACCTCGTGGAGGTAGAGGTCTCGCTCGGCCACCGACCCACCGTAGGGCGGCGCCGCCCCCTCAGAGCTCGACGCGGGCGCCGACCTCGAAGACGCGGTCGTTCGGCAGGTTGAAGAACCGGATCGCGCTGTCGGCGTTGCGGTGCAGGAACGTGTACAGGTGCTCGAGGACCGGGTGCATGCCCTCGAGGTCGCCCTGCACCACCGACTCCCGACCGACGAAGTAGGTGACGTCGGACAGGTCGAGGGGCTCGTCGTCGACCTCCACCTCGGCCAGGCGGGCCGGCACGTCGAGCTCGTCGAGGTAGCCGAAGCGCAGGACGACCTGCACCACGCCGGGCCGCAGGGTCTCGACCTCGGCCCGGTCCGTGCCCGTCACGTACGGGGCGTCGGTGACGTCGATGGCGAGCAGGATCGTCGTCTCGTGGCGGACGTGGTTGTGCTCGAGGTTGGTGATGAGCGCCGGCGGCGCCTTGCCCTCGTCGCGGAAGAGGAAGACGGCAGTGCCGGGTACGACCGCGGCGGCCGCCTCCTCGTCGAGGACCTCGACCACGCCGCGCTCGGCGCGCCGCATCCGGGCGGCGACGATCTGGCGGCCGCGGCGCCACGTCGCCATCTGGACGACGAGCACGAGACCGACCAGCAGCGGGAACCAGCCGCCGTGGGGGATCTTCGGGACGTTGGCGGCGAGGAAGGCGAGGTCGACGGCCAGCAACGGCGCGATGACCGCCGCCGCCTTCGCCCGCGACCAGTGCCACCGCGTCCGCACCACGACGTAGAACAGGACGCTGGTGATGGCCATCGTGGCGGTCACCGCGATGCCGTAGGCCGCGGCCAGGTTGCTGGAGGTGCGGAAGCCGAGGACGAGGCCGATCGAACCGGCCATGAGCGCCCAGTTCACGAGGGGCACGTACACCTGGCCGCGGTGGTGGGCCGACGTGTGCAGCACCTTGAGACGGGGCAGGTAGTCGAGCTGGATGGCCTGGACCGTGAGCGAGAACGCCCCCGAGATGAGCGCCTGCGAGGCGATGATCGTCGCCATGGTCGCGAGCACGGCCAGCGGCGTCACGCCCCACTCGGGGGCGAGCCGGTAGAAGGGGCTCTCGATGGCCTCGGGGTCGTGGGTGATCAGGGCGGCCTGGCCGAAGTAGTTCAGGACCAGGCCGGGCAGCACGACGCCGTACCAGACCCGGGTGATGGGCCGGCGCCCGAAGTGGCCCATGTCGGCGTAGAGGGCCTCGCCACCGGTCACCACCAGGAAGATGCTGCCCAGGGCCAGGAACGCCTTCTTCGGCTCGGCCCGGAACAGGTCGACGATGTGGATGGGGTTGATCGCCTCGAGCACACCCGGGTGCTGGACGATCTGGTTCAGGCCCAGCACTCCGAGGGTCACGAACCACACCACCATCACGGGCCCGAACACCCGCCCGACCGCCTCCGTGCCGTGGCGCTGGACGAGGAAGAGCCCGAGCAGGATCACGCACGCGAGCGGGATGACCCACGCCTCGAACGCCGACGACGCCACCTCGAAGCCCTCGACCGCGCTGAGCACGGAGATGGCGGGGGTGATCAGCCCGTCGCCGTAGAGCAGCGCCGTGCCGAAGACGCCGAGCAGCACGAGTGCCCCGACCCGGCGGCCCTGGCTCGTCTTGGGGATCACCAGGGCGGTGAGGGCGAGGATGCCACCCTCGCCGTGGTTGTCGGCCCGCATGACGAGGGCCAGGTACTTGATCGAGATGATGACGATGAGGGCCCAGAACGCGATCGACGCGACCCCGAGCGCCGTCGTCTCGGTGACGGCGAGGTCCTGGTGCTCGAAGGCCTCGCGGAAGGCGTAGAGCGGGCTCGTGCCGATGTCGCCGAACACCACGCCGAGGGCGGCCAGGGCGACCGCTCCCTGGCCCACGGTGCGTCGTTGGTCGGTGCCTGCGCCCGCCGCCGGTCCGGACATCCCGAGCAAGGTAGCGGCGCACCGGCCGAACCGAGCGGTCCTGCGGCCCGGCAACCGATGAGCCACGGGGACGGCCGCCGTCCGTTCCGTTGTGCCCGTCCCCGAGCCATGGTGCCGCCTGCGCGTCGAACGGCCCGACGGGAGCGTGCTGGCGCGCCGCACCCTGCACGGGTTCGGCGCGCCCGACCTCGACGCCCTCGACGCGGTGGCCCGGCTCCTCCTGGTGGCCCGGCGCAACCGCGCCCGGCGGATCGTGGAGGACGCCGTCCCCGAGCTCTACGACCTGGTGGAGCTGGCGGGGCTGTCGCTACGCGTCGAGCCGGGCGGGGAGCCCGAACTCGGGGAACACCTTGCCGGGGTCGAGCAGGTCGAGGAAGAAGCTCATCTCGGCGATCCGGCCGTCTGAGACGTGCAGGACCTGGATGGCCCAGGGCGCCCAGCCGCCGGCCGGGTCGGGCCGGTACTGGCCGAAGGCCGGGCAGCCGTTGGCCCGGGTCGGGAGCAGCCTCGAGCCCCGGCACCCGCTGGGACCGGGCTCCACCATCCAGGCACCGATGTCGCGGGCGCCCTGGAGCCACAGCTGAAACGGGGGCATGGACTGGATGGCGTCGTCGTGCAGGAGCTCGACGAGGGCCTCGATGTCGTAGCGCTCGAAGGCGTCGACGTAGCGCTCGAGCAGGGCTGCATCGGCGTCGCCGAGGTCGACCGGGTGGGCGGAGGGGTCGGGCAGCGAGGCCATCGTGGCCCGGGCCCGCTGGAGCGCGCTGTTGATCGACGCCACGGTCGTCTCGAGCAGCTCCGCGGCCTCGGCCGCCGGCCAGCGCAGCACCTCGCACAGGATCAGCGCGGCCCGCTGCTTCGCCGGCAGGTGCTGGAGGGCGGTCACGAAGGCGAGCCGGATCGTCTCGCGGTGGTGCGCGACGTCGGCCGGGTCGGAGGTCTCGGGGGCGATGCGGTCGTCGGCCATCGGCGTCACCCACATGGCCTCCGGCGTGGGCGGGCCGAGCAGCTTCTCGTCGGGCGGGGACGACGGGCCGAGCTCCATCGGCCGGGCGCGCCGCTGCACCTGGCGGCTCATGTCGATGCAGACGTTGGTGGCGATCCGGTACACCCAGGTGCGCAGGCTCGACCGGCCCTCGAAGCGGTCGGCGTTGCGCCAGGCGCGGACCATGGTCTCCTGGACGGCGTCCTCGGCCTCCGACCCCGACCCCAGCATCCGGTAGCAGTAGCCGGTCAGCTCCCGCCGGAAGGGCTCGAGGTCCAGGACGGTCTCGGTGTCGGGAAGGGCCATGGCGTCCCAGGGTAGGGAGCGCGGCCGGTCGGGCGCTCGGGTGCTCACGGTGCTCCGACGGATCCCGCCGGCGGTCCTCATCGCGGCCGGCCGAGCCCGGTCGGGGTCACCGTTCGGTCACACCCGCGTCGGGGGCGTTCTCAGTCGAACGCCGCCTCGCGCCGGCGCAGGATCGCGCACAGCGTCTGGTTGTACGGCGCCTCGAGGCCGAGCTCACGGCTGACCTCGACGACCGCCCCGTTGATGACGTCGACCTCCGACCGACGGCGGGCCAGGTGGTCGAGGCGCATCGACGGGCTGGCGTTCGGGATGGTCGCGGCGAACTCGGTGACGTAGCGGATCGGGTCGTCGAAGGGGAACGCCACGCCGAGAGCGACGCCCGCCCGATAGGCCTCCATCGTGCACCCGAGGGCGACCGCCCACGCCTCCTCGTCGGCCATGAGCTCGCCGACGGTCACGTCGAACGCCGCGGTGGGCGCGCTCAGGGTCACGTTGCAGAGGAACTTCTCCCAGATCATGAGGGAGAGGTCGGCGAAGGCCTTGACGTTGAAGCCGGCGTCGCGCCACGCCGTCTCCAGCGCGACGAGCCGGTCGGTCATCCCGCCCTGCAGCTCGCCGATGCGGATGAGGCGCATGCCCTCGTGGTGGACGTGGCCGGGCTCGGGGATCGACGAGCCGAAGCCCTCGGCGATGCCGACGAGCACCTGGTCGGCAGGGACGTGACGGGCCACCCGCTCGCCCGCGCCGAGCCCGTTCTGGAAGGCCATCACCATGTCGTCCGGTCGCAGCAGCGGCGCGATCTCGGCGGCCACCGCCTCCACGTCGTCGGCCTTGGTGGCGATGAGCCACAAGTCGGCGGCGCCCGCGTCGGCCGGCCGGGTGCCCACCGAGATGCCCTCGACCACGTACTCGCCGCTGGCACCCGACACCCGCAGGCCGGCGCCCGCAATGGCGTCGACGTGCTCGGCCCAGCGGTCGATCGCCCACACCTCGTGGCCCGCCCGGCCGAGCAGCCCGGCGTACACCGAGCCCATGGCCCCGGTCCCGACGACGACGATCTTCACGTTCGCTCCCCCTGGTCCCCGCGCCGCTCAGCTCGCGGTCAGGCCGTTGTCGATGGCGTAGACCGCGCCGGTCACCGAGCGGGCCTCGTCCGAGGCGAGGTAGGCGAACAGTGCGGCCACCTCGTCCGGCTCGGTCAGGCCCCGGTGGCCACCCATGCGGCTGGCGAGGGCCACGTCGATGTCCGGCGGGAACGCCGCGGTGGCCGCGATGTTCGTGCGGGTGCCGGCCGGGGCGATGGCGTTCACCCGCAGCGGCGTCTTCAGGTACTCCGTGGCGAGGGCCCGGGTGAGCTGGACCACGCCCCCCTTGCTCATGCAGTACGCCACCACGTACGGCACGCCCTGCAGGCCGGCGTTCGAGGCGATGTTCACGATGTTGCCCTCGGCCTGCAGCAGGTGCGGGATGGCCGCCTGGGACAGGAAGAACGGCGCGTCCAGGTTGACGGCCATGACCTTGCGGTACTGCTCGCGGGTCAGGTCGGTGGCGTGGGAGGCCACGAGGATGCCGGCCACGTTGCCCAGCACGTCGAGGCGCCCGAAGCGGGCGAGGGCGGTGTGCACGGCGGTGACGCACGCGTCGGGGTCGCTCAGGTCGGCGACCAGGGTGGCGAGCTCGCCGTCGCCCTCGGCCAGCGCGCCGAACCCGGCGGTGTCCTCCAGGCCGGCGGCGTCGACGTCGACCGCCAGCACCGAGGCGGCCTCGTCCAGCAGGCGCAGCACCACCGCCCGGCCGATGCCCGACCCGGCGCCCGTGATCAGCGCCACCTTGCCCTCGAAGCGATCCCCCATCCGGCCTTCCTCCGTCCGTGCGCGAACGCCGAGTCTGGCACCGGCGGCCGCCACACCACGAACGGCCACGTTGGCGACGGTGCGGAAAGTTGTTGACATGTTGACCTGTCATATGACAGGTTGACCTGACACAATGGCGGCGACGCCCTGACACACAGGAGCAACGACATGGACGACTCGACCCGAACCCTCGCCGGCTGGTGCGGACTCGGCTGGGCGGCGCTCACCACCGCGACCGCCCTCGCTGGAGGCTCCGCCCCCGCACTCGACGCCGACGCCGACGAGATCACTGCGTACCTACACGACCACCGCACCGCGTTCCTCGCCGCTGCGGTGGTCTTCGCCGTCACCCTGCCACTGCTCCTCGCCTTCGCCGGCAGCCTCATCGGGCGCCTGCGCGACGGCACCGACCGTGGCGGCACCGCCGCGGTCGTCGCCGGCGTCGGCCTCGGCGTGTCGCTGGCCTGCACCGCGATCGCCAACGGTCTGCTGGTGCCCGTGCTGCAGCAGGACCTGGGGGTCGACCCCGAGACCGTGAAGTTCCTCTACGCCGGAGTCTTCGCGGTGACGATCGCCGGCAACGCCGCCGGCGCCGCGATGCTGTTCGGGATCGCCGCCGCCGGCGCCAATGCCGGCCTCGGCACCGTCGCCACCCGGTCCGCAGCGATCATGGGCGTGGTGGTCCTGGCGCTGTCGGCCGCCGGCCTGGCCGACGAGGCGATGGCCGCACTCGCACCAGTCGCGCTCCTGCCCTTCCTCGTGTGGATCGTCGCGGTGTCCATCACCATGATCCGCCGACCGAGCCCGGCCCGGGCGGTCGAGGTGGCTACGGTCGGCGTGTGAGTGACCGGGACCAGCCCGGAGCGAGGGGGGAGGCTGCTCCCCCCTCGCTCCGCGAGCGCAAGCGAGCGCAGACGCGGCAGGCCATCCTCGAGGCCTGCGCCGAGATCGAACTGTTCCACGGTGGGGCCATCGACCCCGACCGGATCACCTACACCCGGATCGCCGAGATCGCCGGTGTCTCCGAGCGGACGGTGTACCGCTTCTTCCCGACCAAGCAGGATCTCGACGAGGCCTACGCCACCGAGCGACCCATCGGGCTCGGTCATGACGATCCTCGCACCCTCGACGAGTACGCCACCATGATCGAGGAGATCACCCGGGAGTGGTCCGAGCGCATGGGCCAGGTGCGCGTCGCCGAGCACGAGGTCGGCGTCGAGAACTACCCGCGCAGCATGGAAGCCCGCCGCCGACGAGACCGCGTCTTCATCGACGAGCTCGCCGCGCTGACGGCCAACGCCGCCGAACTGGACGAGCGCCAGCTGCGTGCCGTGGCTGCCGCGGTCCACTCCACGGTGAGCGTCCGGACGCTCGCCATCAGCGCCCAACGCTGGAACCTCACCCTCGAGGAGGCGGGCCGGGCCCATGCCTGGACGCTTCGTACCCTGCTCGCCGAGCTCGCCCGACGCGGCGCCGAGCCATGGGAGGACGAGTGACCGCGACCTTCACCCCGGAGCCCTGGGAAGCGCCGGTGCCCGGCCACTGGCGCCGCGACTTCCGTCTCGCCGAGTGGCTCCCCGCCCCGATGTCCCCGTCGTTCGAGACCTGGCTCCTGCCGCTGCTCGAGGAGGGCTACCGCGACGCGTGCGAGCAGCTCTTCCACTTCCGGCTCGGCGACCGGCTCCACGTGACGGTCAACGGCTGGTACTTCACCAACGAGGGCGCGGTCGACGGGCTCGTGCGCACGCTGGCGCGTCACCCCCGAGCGATGCTGGCGCAGGGCATGGCCCTCGCCACCTTCCCGACGAAGCCGGAGCGGGCGCGTGACGTCCTCGCCGAGCCCGGCCGGAACCACCACGACACCGTGGTGGCGCCCGCGCTGCAGACGGCCCTGGCGGCGGCGGACGGCACCCTCGACGACCCGGTGGGCACGGTCGAGCGCCTCGGGCGGGCGTCGGGCGCGGTGCTCCTCACGATCGTCACCACCGTCGGTTACGCCAGCAAGGCGGAGTTCGCCCTCGCGAGGTTCCTCCGCGCCCAGACGCCGGGCGGTGACCCGCCCTCGCACCTGGCGCTGCTGGCCGGCGTCGGCGACCCGGCCCGGCCCCAGGCCCACGACGTGGTGTCGCTCGACTGGGTGGAGCCCACGGTCGGCGAGCTCGACGGCGAGGAGACCAGCGACCCCGCGGCCCTCGCCGAGCGCCACACCCGGGTCCGCCCCGAGGCCGAGGCCGAGGCCGCCCGGTGCCGCGCCGCGCTCCCCGCGGCCAAGCGGGCACGGTTCGACGAGCTGCTCGCCATCGCCCGCGAGGCCATCGCGGACCGCGAGGCCCTCGCGAGCAGCCTGACCTGCGCCTGGCCCGCCCTGCGGCGCGCCATGGCCGCCATCGGCGACCGGCTCGCGGCCGACGGCGTCGTGGCCGAGGCCGCCGACGTCTACTTCCTCGAACGCCAGGAGATCCTCGCCGCGCTCGCCGGCGACCGCGGATCACGAGCCGAGACGGTCACCGAGCGCCGGATCCGGCTCGAGGCGCAGCGGCGGTTGGCCGCCCCCCTGTCGCTGGGGCCCGTCGCCGGCCCCTGGAAGCAGGAGGCGAAGATCGTCAACATCCTCTGCCACCCGCTCGATCCCGGCGTCGAGCCCGTGGTGCGCGGCGTGCCCACGAGCGCGGGCGTCGCCGAGGGCCCGGTCCGGGTGGTGCTCGGCCTCGACGACTTCGCCGACGTCGAGCCCGGCGACGTCGTGGTCGCCCCGCTCACCGCACCGGCCTGGACGCCGTTGTTCGCCCTGGCCGCCGCCGTGGTGACCGACGGCGGTTCGCCCTTCTCCCACACGTCGGTGGTCGCACGCGAGTACGCCATCCCGGCGGTGGTGGGCACCGGCGACGCCACCACCGCGCTGCGCACGGGCGACCTCGTGCGGGTCGACGGGCAGACCGGTGCGGTGACCCGCGTGGAGCCGCACCGGTAGCATCGGGAGCGATGCCGACCTACGAGTACCGGTGCCGCGCCTGCGGGGAGACCTTCGAGCTCCGCCGGTCGATGGCCGAGTCCGACGCCCCCGCGTCGTGTCCGTCGGGCCACGACGACACCACCCGCCTGCTGAGCGTGTTCGCCTCGGTGGGCTCGGGCTCCGCCTCGGGCCCTGCGCCCAGCGCCGGCCCGCCCGCCGGCGGGTGCGGCGGCGGCTGCGCCTGCTACCCGGGCTGACCCGGCCGACCAGGACCGACCCGTCACCGAGCCGGGGGGACCGATGACCGAGGGGGACGGGCCGCTCTCGCCGGCGAGCCACGCGGCGCGCAGGCCGGACGCGGCGGCCATCGTCATGGGGGCGAGCGGCGAGGTCACCACCTACGCCCAGCTCGAGGACCGCTCCATCCGGCTGGCCCGGGCTCTGCGCAAGCGCGGCCTCGGCCCCGGCGACTCGATCGCCATCCTGCTCCCCAACGAGCGGGCCTACCTGGAGGTGGCCTGGGCGGCCCAGCGGTCCGGCCTGCACTACACGGCCGTCAACCGCCACTTCACGACCGCCGAGGTGCAGTACGTGCTCGACGACTGCGGGGCCACCGCCCTGGTGTCGTCGGGGGCACTGGCCGACACCGTCGCCGCGCTCGACCTCGATGCGATCCCCGTCCGCATCGCCACCAGCGGCGCCGTCGACGGCTTCGAGGCCTACGACGACGTGCTCGCCGCGACCGCGCCCGGGCCCCTCGAGGACGAGCAGGAGGGGCGTGAGATGCTCTACTCGTCGGGCACGACGGGCCGCCCCAAGGGGGTGCGCAAGCCCCGGCCCGCCACGCCCCTGGGCGACCCGTCCGCCGCCCCCGTCCAGATCACCATGGGCATCGCGGCCATGGGCGTGGGCGCCGACTCCGTGTACCTGTGCCCGGCACCGCTCTACCACTCGGCCCCGCTGGTCTTCTCCCAGTCGATGCACCGCCTCGGCGCCACCGTCGTGGTCATGGAGCACTTCGACCCCGAGGCGTGCCTCGCCCTGATCGAGCGCCACCGGGTCACCCACGCCCAGTTCGTCCCGACGATGTTCGTGCGCCTGCTGCGCCTCCCGCCCGAGGTCCGCGACCGCTACGACACGTCGAGCCTGCAGCACGTGTCGCACGCAGCGGCGCCCTGCCCGGTGCCCGTGAAGCGCCAGATGCTCGACTGGTGGGGGCCGATCATCCACGAGTACTACGCCGGCACCGAGGACATCGGCAGCACCGCGATCGGCCCCGAGGACTGGCTCGCCCACCCGGGCTCGGTCGGCCGTCCCCGTGAGGAGTGCCACATCGTCGGCCCCGACGGCGAGGAGCGGCCCGTCGGCGAGGCCGGCGTCGTCTACTTCGCCGGCGGGCGCCCGTTCGAGTACCACGGCGACCCCGAGAAGACCGCCTCGATCGCCAACGAGCGGGGGTGGCGCACCCTCGGCGACATCGGGTACCTCGACGAGGACGGCTTCCTCTACCTGACCGACCGCCAGGCCCACATGATCATCTCGGGCGGGGTGAACATCTATCCGCAGGAGGCGGAGAACGTCCTCGCCGCCCATCCGGCGATCCTCGACGTGGCCGTGATCGGCGTGCCCGACCCGGAGATGGGCGAGGCAGTCAAGGCGGTGGTGCAACTCGTCGACCCGGCCGCCGCCGGGCCCGAGCTCGAGGCCGAGCTGCTCGCGCACTGCCGCTCGGAGCTGGCCGCCTACAAGTGCCCCCGCTCGGTGGACGTGGTCGACGAGCTGCCCCGGGACCCGAACGGCAAGCTCTACAAGCGGCGCCTCCGTGAGCGGTACTGGGAGGGCCACGACTCGCTCATCGGCTGAGCGTGCCGCCCGGCCCGGGCCGCTCCCCCACGCCGTTCGGAGATCAGCGCCGCCAGGCGGTCGGGTCGGAGGCGTAGTGGCAGCGCCACTCCACGACCTGCCCGGTGGCGTCGACGCGCATGAGGTCCGCGCCCGGCTTGTCGATGCCCCCGGGGAGGTGGCAGGTGTAGACGAGGACGACGGTGTCGGTGCCGGCGTAGGCGGCGTCGAGGGTGTAGCGGACGTCCGACGACCGCACCAGGGCGGCGGCGAGGTAGTCCCGCACGGCGGCCTTGCCCGTGATGGTGTCGTCGTCGGGATCCCCCGTGATGCGGGGGACGAACGGCGAGCTGAACACGACCTCGTCGGCGAAGGGCGCCATGATCACGTCGAGGTCCGGGCCGTTCCAGCCGTCCTCCCAGTGGCGGCCGAGGCGCTCGACGGTGGCGGCGTCGATCACGGCGCCACCGCCACGAGGTCCGGCGCCGGCGCGTCCCAGTGGTCGAGGTTCACGGCGTCAGCGAGCGGGCGGCGACGCACCGGGCCGTGGTGGCCCTGCGGCCACCCGAGCACGACGTGGCCCGCCAGCATCCAGTCGTCGGGGACGCCGACGGCCTCACGGAGCAGCGCCTCGCCCCCGTAGGACGCCCAGCTCGTCGGGCACGCGCCGAGGCCCTGGGCGCGGGCGGCGAGCAGGAGGTTCTGCATCGCCGGGAAGATCGAGCCGCCGAGGAGCAGCTCGGACGCGGTCGGGAAGTGCTGCTGGCAGAGCAGCACGGAGACGTGCTCACCGGCCCGGTCGTGGAGCTCGTAGGTCGCCCGGTTGGTGCGGGCCCGCCGGCTCCGGTCGTCGGGGTCGGGGCGGGACATGCCGTAGACCGGTTCGATCACCGCCAGCGCCCGGCGGGCGGCCTCGGCCACGACCGCGCGCTGCTCGGGCGAGCGCAGCACGATGAACCGCCAGCACTGGGCGTTGGCCCCCGACGGGGCCCACGTGGCGGCCTGCAGGCACCGGGCCAGGGTGGCGTCGTCGACCGGCTCGTCGGTGAAGCGCCGGATCGTGCGCGCCGTGGCCATGGCGGTCCACAGGTCGTCGGTCGTGTCGGGCACTCGTCTCCCCCTCGTCGCTGCCGGTCCATGGTGGCACCGGCCCGTGCCCGGTGCGGGCTCAGTCCGACGACGGAGGTGGGCGCCAGTCGACGTGCACGCCGGTCAGTGCCTCCGGGTGCTTCTCCATCCACGACCGGGCGTAGGGGCACCACGGCACCATCGTCTCCCTGGTCTCGCGCGCCCGAGCGACCGCGGCCTGCACGAGCCGACCGCCGATCCCACGTCCGCCGAGCTCGTCGGGCACCCCGGTGTGGATCAGGATCAGCTCGCCGCCGCCCGCCCGGTAGACGAGCTCGGCCTCGTGGCCGCCGTCGACGTAGGTGAACCGGTGCTCGTCGGGGTGGTCCGCCACGTCGTTCGTCTCGTCAGCCATGGGCGATCGCTCCTCGGTGGCGGTCGGGTCGTTCGTCGGTTGGAACGCGCCGGAGGTCCTCCCTGTTCCCTTCCCGGCGCGTGCGCCGTCCAACCCCGATAGAACCGACCCATGAGCGGCCCCGTCACCGAGCGCGACGTCGAACCGGTGCCCGAGCCCGACGACCCGGCGGTGGCGCCCCTCGAGGTGGTGGAGGGTCGAGCCGCCGAGGTGGGCGGCTTCGGGGTGCGCCGGGTGCTCCCCCGCCGGGCCCGACGCACCGTCGGCGCCTGGTGCTTCGCCGACCACATGGGCCCGGGCTCGGTGACCGAGGACCACGGCCTCGACATCGGTCCCCACCCCCACATCGGGCTCCAGACCGTCACCTGGCTGCTCGACGGCGCCGTGCTGCACCGCGACAGCCTCGGCTCCGAGCAGCTCATCCGCCCGGGCCAGCTCAACCTCATGACGGCCGGCCACGGGGTGTCCCACTCGGAGGAGACCACCGGCGTCCACACCGGGGCGCTGCACGGGATCCAGCTCTGGGTGGCACAGCCCGAGGCGACCCGCCACGGGGCCCCGGCCTTCGAGCACCACGCCGAGCTCCCCCGGGTCGAGCTCGCCCCCGGAGCGACGGCGACCGTGCTGATCGGCTCCGTGGCGGGGGCGACGTCGCCGGCGCGAGCGGACACCGACCACCTCGGCGCCGACGTCGCCCTGCCGGCGGGGCGCACGATCGTGCCCCTCGCCGCCGGCGCCGAGCACGCGCTGACCGTCCTGGAGGGCACGGTGGCGGTCGACGGCCGGCCCCTCGGGCCGGGACGGCTGGGGCTGCTCGGCCTCGGGCGGGACGAGGTGCCCGTCGACGCCGACGGGCCCGCCCGCGTCCTGCTCCTCGGGGGGACGCCCTTCCCCGACGAGCTGGTCATGTGGTGGAACTACGTGGCCCGCACCCGTGACGAGGTCGTCACCGCCCACCGGGAGTGGACCGCCCGCGACGCCCGCTTCGGCACCGTCGCCTCGCCGCTGGCCCGCATCGACGTCCCCGGCCCGCCCTGGTCCTGAGGTCTCGCCGCCACCTCAGCAGCAGCCGGACTCCGCCGCGGGCTTGGCGCCGAGGGCGACCGGCTCGGCCACGGGGGCGCAGCACACGCCGCCGTCGCCGTCGGTCAGGTCCTCCAGGACGCCGGGGGCGAGCTGGTCGGCGTCACCGGTCTTCACGTACCACTCCCACCGGGCGCCGTCGGGGTCGGTGACCCAGGTCTCGACCTTGGTGGCGTAGCAGCAGGTCGTGTCGTCGACGCCGGTGGTCTCGAGGCCGGTCCCGGCCAGGCGGGCCTCGGCGGCGGTGACCTCGGCGGCGGTCTCGGTCTCGACGCCGAGGTGGTTCAGGGTGCCGCCCTCGGGGGCCTCGAAGACCACGAGCTTGAGTGGCGGGTCGGCGATCTCCCAGTTGGCGTAGCCGGCCTTCACCTTGGCGGGCTCGGTGGCGAACAGCTTGGAGTAGAAGGCGATGGCGGCCTCGAGGTCCGAGACGTTGAGGGCGAGCTGCAGGCGGGACATGGTTCCTCCGGATAGACTCATCGAAATCTGTCGATGTGTGCATGGTAGCGTCACATCGATCATTGTCAATACGATTCCCTGACCGAACCTCAGGAGCCGACCATGGACCCCGTCGAGCTGTGCTGCGCCCCCCTCACCGCCGGCGTCCTCGACGAGCACGACGCCGAGGAGCTGGCCGGCCTGTTCAAGGTGCTGGCCGACCCGGCCCGCCTGCGCCTGCTGTCGCTGGTGGCCGCCGGCGCCGACGGCGAGGCCTGCGCCTGCGACCTGGTCGAGCCCGTGGGCAAGTCCCAGCCGACGGTGTCGCACCACCTGTCGATGCTCGTCGACGCGGGCCTGCTCACCCGGGAGAAGCGGGGCCGGTGGGCGTGGTACCGAGTCGTGCCCGAGCGCCTCGCCGCCCTCCGCGGGGCCCTCGACCCCGCCGCCGCCCTCACCCGCTGACCGGGTCGGTCCGCGGCGCCGCGTAGAAGCGCTGCTTGGCCCAGAGCGAGACGTAGACGAGGCCGATGAGCGCGGGCACCTCGATCAGCGGGCCGATCGTGCCGGCGAGCGCCTGCCCGGAGGTGACGCCGAACACGGCGATCGACACCGCGATGGCGAGCTCGAAGTTGTTGCCGGCCGCGGTGAACGCCACGGAGGCGTTGCGTTCATAGGGGAAGCGCAGCCGGTAGCCCAACGCGAACGACGTGGACCACATCAGGGCGAAGTAGGCGAGGAGCGGCAGCGCGACCCGAGCGACATCGAGGGGGTGCTCCGTGATCTGCTCACCCTGCAGCGCGAAGAGCACCACGATGGTGAACAACAGGCCGTAGAGCGCGACCGGTCCGATCTTCGGCAGGAACCGGGACTCGTACCACTCGGTGCCGTGGCGGCGTTCGAGCACGGTGCGGGTCAGGAAGCCCGCGAGCAGCGGCACACCGAGGAACACGAGCACGGACTTGGCGATGGCCCAGAGCGACACCTCCAGATCCGCCGTGTCGAGGCCGAGCCAGCCGGGGAGGACGTTCAGGTAGAACCAGCCCAGCACCGAGTACATGACGATCTGGAAGACGGAGTTCACGGCGACGAGCACCGCCGCCAGTTCACGACTCCCACACGCCAGGTCGTTCCAGATCAGGACCATGGCGATGCAGCGGGCCAGGCCGACGATGATCAGGCCGGTGCGCAGCTCGGGTAGGTCGGGTAGGAGAAGCCACGCCAGGGCGAACATGAGCAGCGGCCCGATCACCCAGTTCAACAGCAGCGAGAAGCCGATCGTGCGCCGGTCCGCCAGCTCGTCGCCGAGGTGGCCGTACCGCACCTTGGCCAGGACGGGGTACATCATGGCCAGGAGCCCGACGGCGATCGGCAGGGAGACCGTGTCGACCTTGATCGCCTCCAGCGCGTCATCGAGGTCGGGCACGGCTCGGCCGAGGGCGATCCCGAGGACCATCGCCAGGCCGATCCAGACGGGGAGGTAGCGATCGAGGGTGGACAGGCGCGCCGCGACCGCCGAGGCATCCGGTGGCGGCGAGGTCAGGTCGCTCATCGACCGGCGACGGGGAGGCCCAGCGAGGCCATGAGGCGCTCGACGCGGGCTCGGATGTCGTCGCGCACGACGCGCACGAACTCGAGGTCCTCGCCGGCCGGGTCGGCGAGCTCCCAGTCCTCGTAGCGCTTCCCCGGGTAGAGCGGGCAGGCGTCGCCGCACCCCATCGTCACCACGACGTCGGCGGCGCGCACGATCTCCTCGGTCCACGGCTTGGGGAGCTCCTGGGCGATGTCGATGCCGACCTCGGCCATGGCCGCGACCGCCGCAGGGTTGATCTCGTCCGCCGGCTCCGAGCCACCGGACCACACGACGACCCCGTCGCCGCCGAGGTGGCGTAGCCAGCCCGCCGCCATCTGCGAGCGGCCGGCGTTGTGCACGCACAGGAACAGCACCCCGGGGACGGTCACGGCCGGAACCTAGTACATCGACAGGCGTCGATGTGATGAACCCTGGGTGACGGGTCGGCGGCGAGCCCGTCGACGTCGGGTCAGGGCGCGGCGGGCAGCGCCACCACGACCTTGCCGCGGATCTCGCCGGCGTCGAGCCGGGCGAGCGCGTCGGGCGCCCCGTCCAGGTCCACCACCGAGTCGATGGCGGGCATGACGTCGCCCGCCTCCAGGTACCCGGTGAGCACCTCGAGGCTCTCGCGGCGCTCGGGGACCAGCAGCATCACGAGCCGCTGGCGCAGGAACGGCGACCACAGCGCCGCCCGGAGCTGACGGTCGATGCCGCCGAACCAGGGGCCGCCGCCCTCCCCGCCCACGATCACGAGCGTGCCGGTGGGGGTGAGCGCCCGGCGCAGCGCCCGGAGCTTCCGGTTGCCGCCGATGTCCAGGACGAGGTCGTAGTGCACCGAGCCGTCGGTGGGATCGGTGGTGGCGTAGTCGAGCACCTCGTCGGCGCCGAGGCCCCGCACGAGATCGGCCTTCGCCGCGCTGCACACCCCGGTCACGTGGGCCCCGAGGGCCTTGGCCAGCTGGACGGCGTAGGTGCCGACGCCGCCGGAGGCGCCGAGGACGAGCACCCGCTGCCCGGCCTGCACGTGACCCTGGTCCCGGACGGCGGCGAGGGCGGTCTGCGCGGACACCGGGACCGCGGCGGCCTGGGCGAAGGACAGCGCCGCCGGCTTGCGGGCCAGCTTGGCGGGGTCGGCCACGACCCGCTCGGCGAGCGCGCCACGGGCGGTGCCGAACACCTCGTCGCCCGGCGCGAGGTCGGTGACGCCCTCGCCGACCGCCTCGACCACGCCCGCGACGTCGCGGCCGATGATCTGGTGCTTGGGGCGGCGGACGCCCTCGACCAGGCGCATCACCCGGGGCTCGCCCGTGATGAAGTGGACCGTGCCCCGGTCGAGGCCCGCGGCCTCCACGCGGACGAGCACCTTCCCCGGGCCCACCTCGGGCACCGGCGACTCGGCCACGGCGAGCACCTCGGGGCCGCCGTACTCGGTGTAGCGGAGGGCGCGCATGGGGACTCCCGTCGTCGTGTCGGTGATCGTGCCAGTGATCGTGGGGGTCGTGCTCGTGGTGTCGGTCGTCGTTGCCATACACCGTAAGGTAACCGTACGGCGTAAGGTGGTCAAGTCCCGACCCGTCCGACCCCGAGGTGACCGCCCATGGCACCCGCCGACCGCCGCTCCCGGCCCCCGCTCTCCCGCGACCAGATCGTGGCCACGGCCGTGGCCCTCGCCGACGAGGACGGCATCGCCGCGGTCAGCATGCGCAAGGTGGCCGCCGCCCTCGACGTCGAGGCGATGTCGCTCTACCACCACGTCGCCAACAAGGACGACCTGCTCGACGGCATGGTCGACGCGGTCATGGCCGAGTTCGAGATCCCCACCGAGGCCGGGGACTGGCGCGACGCACTGCGCCACCGCAGCCGGTCGGCCCGGGCCTCGCTGCGCCGCCACCCCTGGGCCATCGGCCTGCTCGGCTCCCGGACCTCCCCCGGTCCGGCGACCCTGCACCACCACGACGCGGTGATCGGGGTGCTGCGGAGCGGCGGCTTCTCGGTCGCCGGCGCCGCCCACGCCTTCGCCCTGCTCGACGCCTTCCTCTTCGGCTTCGCCCTCCAGGAGCGCAACCTCCCGTTCGATTCCGGCGACGACGTGGGCGAGTTCGCGCACGAGATCGTCGGCCACCTGTCCCCCGACCAGTTCCCCCACCTCGTCGAGATGACCGTCGAGCACGTCATGGTCCCGGGCTACGACTTCGGCGCCGAGTTCGACCACGGCCTCGAGCTCGTGCTCGACGCCCTCGACCGGTCCCGCCCCGACGGCTGACCCTGCGCCAGCCTCGACTCGGCGCAGGCAACCGCACCACGTGCGGCCCGATGCGCCGGGTTCAGGCCGGCGCAGGGGACGCGGCGCCGTCGATCGTCAGCGCCAGCAACCGCACCAGGTCCGGTGCCCAGCGTCAGGCGTCAGGCTTCGCCTCCGCGCGCTTGCGCCGCTTGCCCTCGTGCATGGCCGCCACCCGGGGGACGGGGAGCTCACCCCCCTCGGCGACGAGGTCGTCCGGCAGTGCCTGCGGCGCGGGCATGGCCTCGGCCCAGGGGTCGCGGTCGCCCAGCCGTTCGAGCGCGTTCAGGATGGTGACGTCACCGGGCGCCACGTCGTCGACGTCGTCCCACGCCACCGGGAACGACACGGGCACGCCCACCCGCAGCCGGGGGCTGTAGGCGGACACGACCGTCGACCCGGCGCCCCGCGTCGAGTCCACGAAGACCTTGCCCTCCCGGTCGTCCTTCACGAACGCGGTCGTGGCGATGGACGGGTCGAGGCGCTCCACACGGGCGGCGAGGGCCCGGGTCGCCTGCGCGGCGGCGAGGCCGTCGACCGACGCCTCCACCGGGACGAAGACGTGCAGCCCCTTGGCCCCGCTCGTCTTCACCGCACCCGCCAGGCCGACCTCGTCGAGGACGGCGCGCACCAGGTGCACGACCGCCACCGCGGCCTGGAACCCGTCACCCTCGGGCGGGTCGAGGTCGATGACGAGGTGCGTGGGCCGGTCGAGGTCGGGCAGCCGCGCCAGCGAGGGGTGCAGCTCCACCGCCCGCTGGGTCGCGAACCAGACCAGGGTGCGGCGATCGTCACAGATCGCGTAGTGCACCTCCCGCTTCGACGTCTCCGCCCAGAGCCCGACGGTGCGCACCCAGTCGGGCGTGCCCTTGGGCACGTTCTTCTGCATGAAGGCGTCCTGGCCCCGGTGCACCCGGATGACCGAGAGCGGTCGCTCAGCCAGCTCGGGCAGGAGCCGGTCCCGCACGCCGTCGAAGTAATCGACGAGGTCGCGCTTGGTCGCGCCGGCGCCGTCGAACAGCGGTTGGTCGAGGTTGGTGAGGGGGACGCCCGCCCGCTCTTCGCCCCCGGCGTCGCGGGCCATCGCCGTCACGGTACCGAGCGCACGGGGACAGCGCCGGGACCGCCGCCTGGACGGCGCCCCACCCGGACCGGGCGTGGAATGATCGGGGACCCCGCCGCCCCGCCCTCACGAGGAGCCCCGTGACCGCGACGACCGAGACCGACGAGCTGCTGGCCGCCCTGCAGGTGCTCGTCGGCACCGTTGGCCCGCCCACCACGCCCCGCCACCCGGTGGACGAGGCCCTCATCGCCCACTGGTGCGACGCCATGGGCGACGACAACCCCGTCTACACCGACGCCGCCGCCGCGGCGGCGTCGGTACACGGCGGCCTCGTGGCCCCGCCCGCCACCCTCGACATCTGGGACCGCGGTGGGCTGAAGCACGCCCGCAGCGCGGACAGCCCCCGGGGCAAGGCCCTCGCGCTGCTCGAGGCCGCCGGCTTCACCTCGGTCGTGGCGGTGAACTCCGAGCTCGAGCTCCAGCGCTACGTCCGCCCCGGCGAGGTGCTCTCCAACGTCGAGGTCCTGGACGCGGTCTCCGAGGAGAAGGCCACCGGCCTCGGCGTCGGCCACTTCGTCACGACCCGCCACCGCTACTCGACCGCCGACGGCGAGCACGTGGGCGACCTGCTCTTCCGGGTCCTCAAGTTCAAGCCGGGCACCGGCAAGCAGGCAACGCCACCCGCCGATGGCGCCCCCACGCCGCCCGACCCCGACCCCGCGCTGCGCCCCCGCCCCGCCATCAACCTCGACAACGAGTTCTTCTGGGAGGGCGCCCGCCGCCACGAGCTGCGGATCCAGCAGTGCCAGGGCTGCCAGGCGCTCCACAACCCGCCGACGCCCCGCTGCCCCGACTGCGGCAGCTTCGACCAGGGGTGGATCGTCTCGTCGGGGCGCGGCCACCTCTACTCCTACGCCGTCCCCCGCTACCCCCAGGTGCGCGGCTTCCGCTACCCGGTGCTGGTCGGCCTGATCGAGCTGGAGGAGGGCGCCCGCCTGGTCTCGAACGTGGTCGGCGTCACCCGTGACCAGCTCGCGGTCGGCATGCCCCTCGAGGTGTGCTGGCTCGACAGCCACGCCGCCCAGGTCGAGGGCGAGACCGACGCCCGCGGCTCGATCGCCCTCCCCCAGTTCCGGCCCGCCACCCCGGCCCGCCGCACCATGACGCTCGCCGCCGCCGAGGTGGCCGAGGGCGACGCCCTGCCCCTGTTCGCCGTGCCCGTGACCACGACGCTGATCGTCGCGGGCGCCCTCGCCACCCGGGACTTCACCGAGGTGCACCACGACCGCGACATCGCCGTGGCGGCCGGCTCGAAGGACATCTTCATGAACATCAACACCACCCTCGGCCTCACCGAGCGCTACGTCACCGACTGGGCCGGCCCGGAGGCGCAGGTGCGGGCGCTGCGCGTGCGCCTCGGCGCCCCCAACTACCCCGGCGACACCATGACCTTCTCGGGCGCGGTGCAGTCGGTCGACGCCGGCACCGGCGAGGTCGTCGTCGCCCTCCAGGGCACGAACGGCCTCGGCGCCCACGCCACGGGCACGGTCGAGATCACCCTGCCGACTGCGCCGACCGCGCCGAATGCGTCGGCCCCGACCGGGGAGGTGGCCCGATGACCGCCCACGCCTACGCCGGCAAGACCGCCATCGCGGGGATCGGCGCCACCGAGTTCTCCAAGCGCTCGGGCCGCAGCGAGCTCCGCCTCGCCCTCGAGGCGTGCGTGGCCGCCCTGGACGACGCCGGCGTCGAGGCCAGCCAGGTGACCGGCCTCTCCACCTTCACCATGGAGACCAACCCCGAGACCGACATCCTGCGCAGCCTCGGGATCAAGGAGCTGACCCACTTCAGCCGGGTCCACTTCGGCGGCGGCGCCCCCTGCGGCACCGTCCAGCTCGCGGCCATGGCCGTGAACGAGGGCGTGGCCGACTACGTGCTCTGCTACCGGGCGTTCAACGAGCGCAGCGGCCACCGCTTCGGCACCGGCGTGCAGGACCGGGTCCCCGGCCACACCGCCGAGGAGGCGTCCTACGCCTGGACCTCGCCGTTCGGCCTGCTCACGCCGGCCTCGTGGATCGCCATGTTCGCGACGCGGATCATGCACGAGTTCGGCGTGACCTCCGAGGACTTCGGCCGGGTCGCCGTCGCCGACCGCCGCCACGCCGCCACCAACCCCGCGGCGTGGTTCTACGAGCAGCCCATCACCCTCGAGGACCACCAGAACAGCCGCTGGATCGTCGAGCCGCTGCACCTGCTCGACTGCTGCCAGGAGACCGACGGCGGCCAGGCCATCCTCGTGACCTCGCTCGAGCGGGCCAAGGACCTGCGCCAGCCGCCCGTCGTCATCGAGGGTGCCGCCCAGGGCATGTACGACGACCAGCAGATGATGCGCTCGTTCTTCCGCGACGAGATCACCGGCCTGCCCGAGATGGGTGTGTGCGCCAAGCAGCTCTGGGAGACCTCGGGCCTCGGCCCCGACGACATCCAGACCGCGGTCATCTACGACCACTTCACCCCGTTCGTGCTGCCCCAGCTCGAGGAGTTCGGCTTCTGCGCCCCCGGGGAGGCCAAGGACTTCATCGCCGACGGCAACATCGAGCTCGGCGGCCGCCTGCCCATCAACACCCACGGCGGCCAGCTCGGCGAGGGCTACCTCCACGGCATGAACGGCATCGCCGAGGGCGTCCGCCAGGTGCGGGGCACGTCCTACAACCAGGTGGACGACGTCGAGCACGTGCTCGTCACCGGCGGCACCGGCGTGCCCACCTCGGCCCTGCTGCTCGGCGGCGCCTAGCCCTGGCGGGCCGTGACGCACCGACGCCGAACGGCCGCCGGGGATCCAGGTACGGTCCGGGACGCCCACCCGCCTCCCGGAGGACCTCATGCCCGACCCCTCGCTGTCCGTCGCCAACCTGTTCTCCGTCACCGGCAAGACCGTGCTGGTCACCGGCGGCTCCCGGGGCATCGGCGAGATGATCGCCGCCGGGTTCCTGGCCAACGGCGCCACCGTCTACATCAGCTCCCGCAAGGCCGCGGCCTGCGACGCCACCGCCGCCCGCCTCGCCGAGACCTACGGCGGCACGTGCGTCTCGATCCCCGCCGACCTCTCGACGCTCGACGGCATCGACGGCCTGGTCGAGGCCATGGCCGACGTCGAGCGGCTCGACGTGCTGGTGAACAACGCCGGCGCCTCGTGGGGGGCGTCCATCGAGGAGTTCCCCGAGGTGGGCTGGGACAAGGTGATGGACACCAACGTCAAGGGGGTGTTCTTCCTGACCCAGCGCCTGCTGCCCAAGCTCGAGGCCGCCGGCACCGCCGAGGACCCCGCCCGGATCATCAACATCGGCTCGATCGACGGCATCCGCACGCCCACCTTCGACACCTGGTCCTACGGCGCCTCGAAGGCCGCGCTGCACGCGCTCACCCGCCAGATGGGCAACCGCCTCACCAAGCGCAACGTCATCGCGAACGCCATCGCCCCCGGGCCCTTCCCCACCTGGATGCTCAGCACCGGGGTGGGCACCGGCGGCGACGTGGAGGGCACCGACTGGGACGCCCTCGGCCGCACCGTCCCCCGCGGCCGGGTCGGCACCCCCGAGGACGTCGCCGGCCTGGCGATCTTCCTGGCGTCGCGTGCCGGCGCCTACGTCGTGGGCGAGGTCATCGCCCTCGACGGCGGCATCGTCGTCGCGTAGCGGCCGCAGGCCGGGGCGAACGGCGTCGTCAGCTCAGCAGCGGCGCGGCGGCGACGAGCACGAGGAACACCACGACGAGGACCATGAGGACGATCGCCCGGCCCGTCGGGTGGGCGGGTCGGTGCTCGTCGTGCTGCCCGGGCGGGCGTCCGGTGGCCATGGCCTAATCGTATAGTCTCGGAGTATGGAACTAGACGTCGAGGCCGAGGTCGGGGTCCGCGTGCGGGTGCACCCAGGGCTGTGCGAGGGCTGGGGCAACTGCCACCGCTTCGGCGGCGAGGTCTACCCGCTCGACGCCGACGGCCACGTCGACCTCCACCTGCTCGACGTCCCCGCCGAGCTCGCCGCCCAGGCCCGCCTCGGGGCGAGCGCCTGCCCGGAGCACGCCATCACGGTCATCGCCCGCGACCGCTGACCCGCCGGCCACGGCACGGCGCAACTCGGTCAGAGCGTGGCCAGGCCGGTGCTGCGCAGGGTCGCCACCGCCGACTCCAGGAGGACGTCGGCCTCGAGGCCGCCGGCCCGTGGCCGCGGTCGGGCACGGAACGCCGGCAGGGCCGGCCTCGCGGCGGGCCCTGCCGGCGGGGTCGCCCTGCGGTGGGTCAGTCCTTGTGGAGGACGCCCTTGACCTTGTCGCCGACCGAGTCGACGACGTCCTTGACCTTGCCGGTGGCCCGGTCGGCCTTGCCCTCGCGCTTGAGGTCGTCGTCGTCGGTCAGGGACCCGGCGGCCTCCTTGGCGCGGCCCTTCATGTCATCAGCGTTCGGCATGGTTCTGCTCCTCGGGTGGGGGAACCCTCTCCTACCCACCGATTCGGGCGGAGGTGCACCGAGGCGACGGGTCGTCAGGTCGCCGGCTGGGGGGTGGGTGGTGCCCAGGTGCCGTCGAGGACCGTGGGGTGGGGTCGGTACAGACGCACGGTGTAGTTCCACCCGTCCATGACGTAGAGGTGGTTGGGGGCGTCACCCGGCTCCGGGGCGAGGTGCAGCACCACGGAGCCGTCGGGCTCGGGGGTGGCCGTCACCGAGTTGGCGCTGAACGAGTCGTACGGGTTCGGTTCGAAGTAGCCGTCCCGGTTGTAGATGCTCACCGACCAGAAGGCGTCCACCGGCACGTCGCGGAACGTGAGGGTGTAGGCCCCAACGGGCCGGGCCTCGCTGTCGATCGCGTAGAAGGCCTCGCGCTCGGGGAGGCCGCCCCAGCCGACCGCGGTGCCGATGAGGTGGCGGACGGGGTCGACGTCGGCCGCCCGGCCGAACGTACGGGTGGCGTCGCCGAGGCCCTTGCCGAGCGCGAGCAGGGCATCACGGGTCGCGTCGAGGCCGGCGGCGTCGTACTCGGGGTGCTCGTACGGGCCGTCCGAGCCGGCGGTGATGGCGAACCGGTCCTGGAGGGCGTTGACCGCAGCCACGTCGGCGGGGTCCTCGGGGTCCAGGAAGACCCGCGCGGCCACCGCCACGAACCGGCTGCCGTGGTCCTCCTGGCGGAGCTCGTGGTCGCCGGCGCCGTGGAGCACCTCGTTGATGTAGTGCTGCTCGTTGACGACCATGGCCGACAGGTAGCGGTCGCCGGCGTCGGGCAGGGTCACGGTCGCGCCGGCGGCCAGGTCCACCACCGCGATCGAGTAGAGCGTGTCGCGGTTCATGCGGATGACCGGCTGCTGGTCGACCGGCGTCGGGGTCCGGAAGTGGACCCACCGGTCGAGGCCCCCGGCGCTGGCGACGAACGTGTCGAGCATGCGGGCGGTCTCCGCGGCGATGAAGTTGTCGACGTTCACGGGCACGGGCATCGGGCGGTCTCCTGGTCGGTCGGTCGATCCGGCGGCGACCGTGACCCTAGAACTGCAGGGGTGGAGCGGGAACCGCTCCGACTAGCCCGCGGCGCGGGGCGGGCCGACGGAGAAGGTGACCGTGCAGCCGTCCCAGCGGTCGATGGCGAGGTCGGTGCACAGGTGGTGGGCGATCCAGAGACCTCGGCCGCCGACGCCACCGGGCTCGGGTGGGCGCCACCCCGCCAAGGGGTCGGCGGGCCCGGGGCCCCGGTCGTGCACCGCGACGGTCACCCGGCCCGGCTCGAGCCACGCCCGCAGGTCAACGGGTGGGCGACCGTGGCGGTGGGCGTTGGTCACGACCTCGGAGACGACCAGGCCGAGGTCCTCCAGGTCGGGGTCGGGGAGGTCGGCGGCGGCGGCGAGCCGGGTGAGCTCGGCCCGTGCCTCACGGGCGGTGACCCCACGGCGCTCGACGTCGGGGGCCCGCCCGAGCGGCACCCGGCCGGGGCGACCGTCGAGGAACGTCGCCGCCGCCTCGCAGCGGTCGTTGGGGTGGTGCCCTCCGTCCGCCGTGGCCACGTGGGGGTGCAGGCGGGCGACGTCGGCGAGGACCTCGGCGGGCGCGGTGCGGGTGTCGTAGGGGCAGAGCCCCCAGATCGGGAAGTCGTCGTAGGCCACGTTGGCCGCGGCCTCGTAGCGCATCCAGGCGTCCCACTCGACCCCGGTGCCCGGATGGGGCACGTCCCCGACGACCCGGATCTGGGCGGCACCGCCCGCGGCCAGCTCGGCGAAGAGGGCCCGGTAGGCGCGGATGGTGGGGCCCGGTCGGGCGTAGTGCTGGCCACCGGGCAGGAACCGGATCCCCGAGCAGTCGAGCGAGCGTTGCAGGAGCGCGGTGTTCTCCGGCGCACACGCCACCACCGTCGGCTCGCCGGCCTCGACGCCGTCCCGGAGGAAGGGCCGGACGATGTCCACGAACTCGTCGTCGGAGCCGTAGAACGCGCTCTCGTGGAAGTGGCCGCGGTGGTCGGCCGCCGCACCCGTGCGGGTCACGGCCGCACCGCCCCCGGACGAGCGCAGCCGGGCGCAGGCGCGCAGGAGGGGGCGGTCACGCCCCCTGCCCTACTCAACGTCCGCATCGCGCCACCTCTGAGATCGACTCGCGTCTCCGGCCCACGCCGCACCTCAGTGGCCGGGGCCGCTACTACCCACCGTCCACCACCCGCAGAACTCCCGGTTCAGGGGGTGCGCGTCAGGGGGTGCGCGTCAGGGGCCGATCGACCGGGCGGGATCGCCCGGCGCCAGCACGAGCGCGTCCGAGGGCAGGCTCGCCGGGTCGAAGCCCTCGAGGAGGTCGGCGACCGTCGTGGCCCCGTCTGCGCCGCCGATGCCGAGGGACCGCCCGATCCACCGCACCACCGCGGCGGGTGTCACCCCGGCCGCCCGCAGCTCGGTCAGGGTCACCGACCCGTGGCGCTTGGCGAGGCGCGCGCCGTCGGCGCCGAGGACCAGGGGCACGTGGGCCCAGCGGGGCCGCGGCAGGCCCAGCAGGTCGCCCAGGTGGGCCTGGGTGGGGGTCACCGGGAGGAGGTCCTCACCCCGGACCACCTGCTCCACCCCCTGGTCCGCGTCGTCCACCACCACGGCCAGGTTGTAGGCGGGCACCCCGTCGTTGCGCCGCAGCACCACGTCGTCGACGGCTCCCTCGACCGCGCCCCGGAGGTCGTCCACGATCCGGACGACCGCGCCGGTGCCCCGCAGCCGCAGCGCCGCCGGGCGACCCGACGCCCGGGCGGCGGCCCGCTCCCGGTCGCTCAGGTCCCGGCAGGTGCCGGGATAGGTGCCGGGCGCCACGTGGGGCGCCCGGCTCGCCTCCCGGATCTCCCGCCGGGTGCAGTAGCACTCGTAGGTGAGCCCCCGTCCCGCCAGCTCGGCGAGGGCCTCGTCGTGGCGGAGGCGCCGCTCGGACTGGCGCCGCACCGGGCCGTCCCAGTCGACGCCGATGGCGCCGAGGTCGGCGAGCTGGCCGGCCTCGAAGCCCTGCCGGCTGACGACGGGATCGAGGTCCTCCACCCGCAGCAGGAAGGCGCTGGCGTCCCGGCGGGCGAACAGCCACGCCACCGCCGCGGTGCGCAGGCTGCCGAGGTGCAGCTCGCCCGATGGTGTGGGCGCGAACCGTCCGACCGGCACGGGGCGAGCCTACGGTCGGCGGTCCCGGTGCCCGAGGCTCACGGGCAGGTGGCGGCGAGGTCCGCGGGCGCCGTGCCCCGCGGGTCGAACCAGCGCAGCCAGGCCCGGATGCGGTGGCGACCGGCGTGGGTGCGGTAGCGCTCGAGGGTGTCCGGGCCGCACGACGCCGTGCCGAGCCCCCGCTGGTGGGCGTCGAGCGCGAGCAGGGTGTGTCGGGGCCGGTCGAGCGGGGTGAGGCCGTCGACGTGCGTCGCGGCGAAGAGCTCCGCGTCGTCGTGGTGGCGGACCGACCATCCCAGGGCCCCGGGCTCGTCGGCCACGACCAGCAGGCCGAGCCGGTGGGCCGGATCGGTGACGGCCAGCCAGCGCAGGCCGGTGTGGTGGCCGTGCTCCTGTGGGAAGGCGTAGGGCACGTACTGGTCGGCCACCGACGAGCGCCAGCGACCGACCATTGCGGCGGCCCGCCGGTCCGGGTAGCACTCATGGGGGCCGTCACCGAGCCACTCGAGCCGGTCGAACGAGGCCGGCAGGGTGGCGACCACGCCCACCCGCGGGACGTCGGCGCGCTCGTCGTCGAGGGTGATCGCGGCGTCGAGGCGCCACCACCCGGTGGGCTCGTCGTGTGCGGTGAGGTCGACGGCGGCGTCGACGCCCGGCGGCAGGCCCTCGACCAACCCCGACCACGGGGCGCGCCGGGGGATGAGCTCGCGCAGCCAGCCGACCTGGATGGCGTCGTTGTCGGTGAGGGCCCGGAACAGCGTCGGCGTGAAGGCGAGCGGCGGCGGTTCGGCCGTGGGCGTCCCCGGGCCCGGCGCGACGGCCGCAGCCCGGCGCTTCGGCGCCGGCAGCTCGAGCTGCTGGGCGGCCACCTCGTGGCCGGTCGGCGCCCAGGCGCTGCGCCGCCGGGTCGACCACCGCACGGTGAGGTGGGCCTCGCCACCCGCGGCGCCGGCGGGCGGTCGCGTCGGGACCGGCACGCGGGTGGACGCACCGGGGGCGAGATCACCGACGTCCAGCGGGCCGGTCTCGAGCACCTCGCCGTCGACGCTGAGCGCCCACTCGCCCCGCAGGTCATCCAGGGGCGTGAACCAGCGCCGGTTCGTGACCTCGAGGCGGCCCCGGCCCGCGTGGGCCACGTCCACCGGGCGCCCGACCCAGCGCACCTCCGCCATGGCCGGGTGGGGCGAGCGGTCGGCCGCGACCAGGCCGTCGCAGATGAAGTTGCCGTCGTGGGGCACGTCGCCGAAGTCGCCGCCGTAGCCCCAGCACGGCCCACCGTCGGGCCCGGCACGGCCCGGGAGGGCGATGCCGTGCTCGAGCCACTCCCAGATGAACCCGCCCTGGAGGCCGGGCGTCGCCTCGATGGCCGCCCAGTAGTCGGCGAGCGAGCCGTTCGAGTTGCCCATGGCGTGGGAGTACTCGCACAGGATCAGCGGCCGCCGGGGGTCGCCCTCCCACCCGGCCCGGGCCACGATCTCGTCGATCGGGGTGTACATCGGGCACACCACGTCGGACACCGGGGCGTCGGCGTACAGGTCGTGCATGAACGCGCCCTCGTAGTGCAGCGGGCGGCTGGGGTCGAGGTGGCGGACCGCGGCGGCCGCCGCCGCCTGCGCCGGCCCGTCCCCCGCTTCGTTGCCCAGCGACCAGAGGACCACCGAGGGGTGGTGCCGATCCCGCCGGACCATCCGGGTCGCGCGGGCGACGATGGTCGGGGTGAACCGGGGGTCGTGGCACAGCGAGGTCTGGGCGGCGTGCGACTCGACGTCGGCCTCGTCGCAGACGTACAGGCCCAGTTCGTCGCACAGGGCGGCGAAGTGCTCGTCGTGGGGCGCGTGGGCGGTGCGCACCGCGTTCAGGTTGTGCTGCTTCATGAGGACGAGGTCGGTGCGGCTGAGCGTCGGCGGGACGGCGCGGCCGAGGTCGGGGTCGTGCTCGTGGTGGTTGACCCCGTGGATCGCCACCGGTCGCCCGTTCACCCGCAGCTCCCGGTCGCCGACCTCGACCGAGCGGAAGCCGGTGACGAGCGCGGTGGCCTCGACCACCGCGCCGTGCGGGTCGACCAGCTCGGTGACGACCCGGTAGCGCGTCGGCGCCTCCGCGGACCACGGCTCGATGCCGGGCACCTCGAGCCGGCTCGTCACCGTGCCGGGGCGGACGAACATGGCGACGACCATGGCGGCCGCCTCGCTCGAGTCGTCCCAGGCGGTGGGCGCGAGGGGCCCGGTCGTGGCGAGGGCGCGGCCCCGCAGCGTCTCCACCCCGACGACGACGGACCACCCGGGCTCCCGACGGGCGGGCCCGCCCACCCCCACCGACAGGTCGAGGGTGCCGACGGTGGCGTCGGGGGACGGCGTCGCGAGGCCCGGGGTGACCGCGACATCGGCCAGGTGGGAGGGCGCCGTCGCGTAGAGCGACACGCTGCGCTGCAGGCCGGCGTGCCACCACTGGTCCTGGTCCTCGACCCAGCTCTGGGCGGACCACCGCACCACGACCAGCGCGATGGTCACCCGCCGGCCGGGCCGGACGTGCGCGGTGACGTCGAACTCGGAGGCCAGCCGGCTGTCGGTGCCGATCCCGACGAAGCGCCCGTCGACCCAGACCGCGAGGAAGGACTCGGCCGCCCCCACCCGCAGCACGACCCGCCGGCCCCGCCACTCCCGGGGCACCGTGACGGTCGTGCGGTGCACGCCGGTCGGGTTGGGCGCGTCGTCCACCGCGCCGGGCACGACCGGCGGCGGCCCGGGGAACGGCATGATCACGTTCGTGTAGTGCGGCGCGCCGAAGCCCTGCATCGTCCACGGGCCAGGCACGGCGATGCGGTCCCAGCCCCGGTCGTCGGTGGCGGGGTCGACCGCCTCGAGGGGCACGTCCTCGGGCCGCTCGTGGAGGCGGAAGCGCCAGGTACCGTCGAGCGACCGCCACCAGGGCGACGCCGTGTAGGTCGTCGGGTCCGTGGCGTCGAGGCGCCGGGCCGTCTCGCGGTCCGGGCACGGGACCGCCAGCGGTCGCATCGGCAGCCGGTTCATCGCCGTGACCTCGGGGTCGAGCCAGGGCCGGCCGTCCAGGGTGTCGAACAGGCGCAAGGCGGCGAGCGTAGCGGCCGCCCCTGGGGACCTCGGCCGGTGTCCGGCGGCCGAGGTCAGCCCGTCAGGGTGAAGGTGCCGTCGGCGACCTCGACGGCCAGGCCGACCGGCTCGTCCGCCTCGAAGCGGGCCATGACCTCGGCGTCGAGGCACCTGGCCATCGTGCGGTGGCCCGATGCCAGGTCGATCACCGCGAGGGCCCGCTCCGGCGCCCCGCCGGCGTGGAGCACGGTGGCGGCGACGATCGTCCCGGGCCCCGCCGCCCGATCGTCGACCGGCAGGGCGGGCTCGAGCTCGTCGACCTCGGCGGTCACGTCGATCACCGAGAAGGGCTCGGCCGGCGGGCTGGTCGAGAGCACCGTCAGCCCCTGCTTGGTGAACAGGCCGCTGACGCAGGTGACCAGCGCGGTTCGCCCCCGCCCCTCGGCCAGCAGCCGGGCGGCGCGGGCCAGGGCCATGAACACGTAGTTGTTGAGGGGGCCGCCGGCGAACGACATCCCGCCGGTGACGGTGAGGTCCCGCCCCGGGGGGATCCCGAGGCCGTCGGCGGTGGCCGTGACCGCCACCGGGAAGCAGCTGTAGAGGTCGAGCAGGTCGACCTCGGCCGGGTCCACGCCGACGCCGGCGCAGGCCCGGGCCATGGCCTCGACCGCTCCGGGCTGGGTGAGGTTCGTGCGGGCGGTCACCGCGACCATGTGGTTCGACTCGACCGCGACGACCGGGTAGAGCCAGCCCTCCTCGGGGATGCCGAGGCGCCTGGCGGTGCCCGCGGTGCAGAACAGCAGGGCGGCGGCCTGGTCGACGGTCCAGGTCGTGACCATCAGCTTCGTGTAGGGGAAGGCGACGTACGGGTTGGCGTCCGAGGGCTCCGAGAGCTCGGCGGCGGACCGGGCGTCGCGGCGGACCGCGTCGGGGTTGTCGACCGCGATCTCCGAGAAGCGGGCGTAGAGGGCGCCGAGCTCGGCCCGGTTCTGCGCCGGCGTCTGACCGCGGCGCACCCGGCGCTCGCTCTCGAGGAGGGCGTAGTAGCTGGGCGCGCCACCCGCCCCGGCCTCGCGCTCACACGGCAGGGCCAGGTCCTCGGCGGGGACGAGCACCTCGTCGGGCTCGACGGCGTCGTCCTGCGGGGTCGTGGGCGCGAGCTCGCCGGCCGACTGGGCCACGACGTCGCGGTACCGGGCCTCGCCCCCCACGACGAGGGCGAGGGTCGACTCGCCGGACTGGACCCGGGCGCAGGCCTGGGACACGAGGGTCTGCTGCATCACGCCGATGCGGGCCAGCACCGTGTGGGCGCCCGTCGCGCCGAGCGCGTCGGCCACGAGGCGGCCGGGGTCGGGGTAGTGGGTGAGGCCCTGGGTGGCGCCGACCCAGTCGACCCGGGCCAGGACCTCGTCGCCGGCGCCCGACGGCAACGCCGCCCGCGCGGCCGCGACCATGAGCCCGACGGCGTCGAGCGCATCCCGGTGGTCGCGGTGGCGCTGGTGCGCGGTGCCGTGGCCCACGAGCACCGGGGTGGGGTCGTCCAGCGGGTCCATGTCCGTCCTCGGTCGAGCGACGGCGCCCCGGTCGGGGCGCCGCCATCACTTTGCCGCGCGGCGCCGACCGCCCGGGCCACCGGCGGGTCCCTCGCCGACCCACCGACCGCGCGGTCGAACGCTCAGGACCAGTAGCCCGCCATCAGCTCGACCGCCCACGCCGGCTCGCGGACCTCGCCCCGCGGGGCGAAGCCGGTCAGGTGGGGCTTCACGTCGAGCACCGGGGTGCCGTCCACGGCGTCGAGGCCCCGCACCTCGATCCACCCCGGGCCGGCGGCGAGCACGCGGCACGTCGTGACCCCGATCCGGTTGGGCCGGTCCTTGGCCCGCTGACCGAGGATGCCCACGAGGGGCCAGTCCTCCCGGCCCCGTGGGTGGCGGGCGCCGGTGCAGACCGAGGCCGGGTCCACCCGGTCGAACACGTAGACCACCTCGACGTGCGAGAACTCGTCGAGCCCGAGGGTGGCCTCCGGCTCGAGCACCCCGCCGTCGAGCTCGATCCGGCAGGTCTCGGCATCCCAGCCGTCGTCCTCCACCACGGCCCGCCCACCCCGCACGTGCCCGATCGGCGCCACCTCGATCGCCTCCATCGCCGGCCCTCCTCGCTCGCGTCCGGCCATCCTCGCGCCGTGCCCGGTCGCCCCGCCCCCGGGCGGCGCGCCTCAGCCGGCGCCGGCCGCGGCGGCGAGGCTGCGCTCGACGTCGTCCTGCACCAGATCGGCGTTGATGGCGATGGCCGCCGCCGAGCCCTGGCCCGCGGCGGTGATCACCTGGGCGCGGGGATCCACGGCGTTGCCCGCGCCCCACACGCCGGGAACGCTCGTGCGCCCCGTGGCGTCGACCACCGCGAACCCGTCGGCATCGAGCTCGGCCCCCAGGCCGGGGAGGAGCCCGTCGGGGTGCGGCCGGACGCCGGGGCGGACGAAGACGGCCGTGCGCGGCACCACCCGGCCGTCGGCGAGCTCGACGCCGCGGAGGCGGTCGTCGTCGACCACCAGGCCGGCGACCGCCGAGGGCTCGATCCGGACGCCTCGGGCGACCAGCGCCGCCTCGTCCGCCTCCGCCACCTGCCCGCCGTGGGCGAAGAAGACCACGTCGTCGGACCACTGCCGCACGAGCAGCGCGTGCTGCACGGCGAGCGGGTGGGTGCCGAGCACGCCGAGCGGCTCGTCCCGCACCTCCCAACCGTGGCAGTAGGGGCAGTGCAGCAGGTCGCGCCCCCAGCGCTCGCGGACCCCGGGCAGGTCGGGCAGCTCGTCGCCGGCGCCCGTGGCCACCAGGAGGCGGCGCGCCGACAGCCGGCGGCCGTCCGCCAGGGCCACCACGAAGCCGGGCTCGACCTCCTGCACCCGGCCGTCGATCAGCTCGACGCCGTAGGCCCGCACCTCCTCCCGCCCGATGGCCACCAGCTCCGACGGCGGCAGGCCGTCCCGGGACAGGTAGCCCTGCATGTGGGTGGCCGGAGCGTTCCGGGGAGCGCCGCCGTCGACCACCACGACCCGCCGGCGGGCCCGGCCCAGGACGAGCGCCGCGCTCAGCCCGGCGGCGCCGCCGCCCACCACCACCACGTCGTACCGCCCCTGTTCGTTCGAACCCTGTGCCATGTCGCACCACCTCCGCCGGGGAGCGTGCGCCCTCGTCGCCGGTCTGACAACTCTTGTTGCCGAACCTGGGAATCCGTGGTTCGATCGCCGCGTGGCCGACGCCGACATCGACGCCGTCCTCGCCGAGGTCGGACCCCGCCTCCGCCAGATCCGCAACGAGCGGCACCTGACCCTCGTCGAGCTCGCCGCGGCCACGGGGATCTCCAAGAGCACGCTGTCCCGGCTCGAGTCCGGCCAGCGCAAGCCCAGCCTCGAGCTGCTGCTGCCCATCGCCCGCGCCCACCGGATACCGCTCGACGAGCTCGTCGGCGCCCCGGAGGCCGGTGACCCCCGGATCCGTCTGAAGCCCCAGAAGCGCAACGGCCGCATCGTCGTGCCGCTCACCCGCCACCCTCGCGGGATGCACGCCTGGAAGGTGGTGATCCCGCCCGAGCGCGGCGAACCGGAGCTGCGCACGCACGAGGGCTATGAGTGGCTCTACGTCCTCGCCGGCGAGCTACGCCTCCTGCTCCCCGGCCAGGACGTGACCATGCAGGCCGGGGAGGTCGCGGAGTTCGACACCGCGCTCCCCCACTGGTTCGGCGCAGCGGGCAGCCGACCGGTGGAGATCCTCAGCATCCTGAGCCGCGAGGGCGAGCGCGTCCACGTGCGCGCCGCCGGCACGCGCGCCCGGGGTGGCCGGTGACCGGGGACGCGACGGGCCCGACGACGCCGCCACTGCTGGCGACGAAGCTGGCACCGCCGCGGCGACGTCGCGGGACCATCGAGCGGCGGCGACTGACCGACCGGGCGAGCGGTGAGCTGCCGGCGCTCGTGCTCGTGTCCGCGCCGGCCGGGTTCGGCAAGACCACCTTCCTCACCGAGCTCCTCGACGCCGAACCGGAGCAGCGCACGGCGTGGCTGTCGCTGGACCCCGGGGACAACGACCCGGCCGTGTTCTGGGCCTACCTCGCCGCCGCGGTCCACGGCGCCGGCGACGATCGCACCGCCGAGGGGGTGGCGCCCGACGCGGCGGTGGCCTCGCTGCTGAACGACCTCGCAGCACGGGCCGACGACCTCGTCCTGGTGCTGGACGACTACCACGTCATCGAGGCGCCCGAGATCCACGAGGCGCTGACGTTCCTCGTCGAGCACCTCCCCGCCCACGCGCACCTGGTGCTCGCCAGCCGGTCCGATCCGCCGCTCCCCCTCGCCCGGCTCCGCGCCCGGGGCGACCTGCTCGAGGTCCGAGCGGCCGACCTGCGCTTCACCCCCGAGGAGGCGGCCACCTACTTCGACGAGTCCGCCGGCCTGGCCCTGACGCCCGCACAGGTCATCGCACTCGAGGATCGCACCGAGGGCTGGGCCGCCGCGCTGCAGCTCGCGGCGCTGTCGATGCAGGGGCGGGACGATCCGGCGGCGTTCATCGCGGCCTTCGCGGGCGACGACCGCTTCGTCGTGGACTACCTGGCCGAGGAGGTGCTGGAGCGCCAACCGCCCGAGGTCCGCCGCTTCCTGCTCGACACCTCGGTGCTCGAGCGCTTCACGGCGGAGCTCTGCGACGCCGTCACCGGCGGCGACGACGGCCGGGACCTGCTCACCCACCTCGACCGCGCCAACCTCTTCCTCATCGCCCTCGACGATCGACGGGGCTGGTTCCGCTACCACCACCTGTTCGCCGACGTGCTGCGGGCCCGGCTGCTGGACGAGGCCCCCGAGCGGGTCGACGAGCTCCACCGGCGGGCGGCCAGCTGGTACGAGTCGGTCGGTGAGCCGGCCGGCGCGATCGGCCACGCCCTGGCCGGCCACGACGCCGAGACGGCCGCCCGGCTGATCGAGCTCACCGCGCCGATGATGCGGCGCACCCGCCAGGAGGTCACCCTCCGCAACTGGCTCACGGCCCTCCCGCCGGACGTGTTCCCGGCCCGACCGGTCCTGACCATGGAGCTCGTGGGCGTCCGCATGCTCACCGGCGACGTGGCGGGGGTGCAGGCGCTGCTCGCCGAGGTGGACCGGTGGTTCGCCCCGGGAGCGCGCCTCACCGACGCCGTCGTGTTCAACGCCGAGGACCTGCCCCGCCTACCGACCCAGGCCGCGGTCTACCGCGCCGCCCTGGCCCTCGTGGCCGGCGACCTCGCCGAGACCGAGCGCCAGGCCGAGCGGGCCCTGGCCGCGGCAGTGCCCGGCGACCACCTGCAGCGCGGCGCCGCCGCTGCCCTGGTCGGCCTCGCCCGCTGGACCGCCGGCGACCTCGACGAGGCCACCCGGCGCTACACCGAGTCCATCGCCGAGCTGACCGCGGCCGACCACGTGAGCGACGTGCTCGGCTGCTCGATCGCCCTGGCCGACATGCGCCTGGTCCAGGGCCGCCTCGACGACGCTCGCCACGTGCTCGAGTCGGGGCTCGTCCTCGCCCGCGCCCACGACGTCGTGCGCGGCACCGCCGACATGCACGTCGGTCTCTGCGAGGTGCACCTCGAGCGCGGTGACCTCGACGCCGCGGCCGAGCACCTCGCCGCCGCCACGGCCCTCGGCGACGCCGCCGGGCTGCCCCAGCACCCGTACCGACGGCGGGTGGCCGCCGCGGGGCGCTGCCGGGGGGAGGGCGATCTCGCGGGGGCCCTCCGCCTGCTCACCGAGGCGGCGCCGCTCTACGACACGGACATGTCGCCGCCGGTCCGCCCCGTGACCGCGATGGCGGCACGCGCCCGCCTCTCGGCGGGCGACCTCGCCGGGGCCCGGCGGTGGGTCGAGGCGGCGGGGGTCCGGCCGGACGACGAGCCCCGCTACCTCCACGAGTACGAGCACGTCACCCTGGCCCGCGTCCTGCTCGCCGACGGCGAGGTCGACGCGGCGGTGGACCTGCTCGAGCGCCTCCGCGCCGCCGCGACCGCGGGCGGCCGGCGGGGAAGCCTCGTCGAGATCGCCGTGGCGCTCGCCCTGGCCCAGCAGGCGGGCGGGCAACGGGCCGAGGCCACGGCGACGCTGGCCGAGGCGCTGGCCGCGGCGGCGCCCGAGGCGCGCCGCCGTCCCTTCACCGAGGAGCGCCCGACCCTCGACCCGCTGCTACGGGCGGTCACCGCGACCGGCGGCGCCGGCGCCGCGTTCGCACGCACCCTCCGCGGCGCCGACCGACGCTCCGGGGGTGCGCCGAGGCCGGCGTCGGCCCAGGGCCTCGTGGACCCGCTGAGCGAGCGCGAGCTCGAGGTGCTGCACCTGCTCCGTGGTGATCAGAGCGGGCCGGAGCTCGCCCGCGAGCTGCACGTCTCGCTCAACACCCTCCGCACCCACACGCGCAACATCTACACGAAGCTCGGCGTGACCAACCGCCGGGAGGCCGTGCGCCGGGCCGGGGAGTTGGGGCTCTAGGCCACCTGGCCGCCGGGCCGCCGCGCGAGATCACCACGCGCGATCACCACATGTGGTGATGACCGCTCACCAGGTCCGTTGCGACGGTGCCTCCGTGAGCGACGACGACGGGGCCCGCACCCCGGAGACGCACTACGAGATCCGGGTCACCGGTCGTCTCGGCACCCACTGGTCGGCGTGGTTCGAGGGGCTGTCCATCGCCCCCGGCCCGGACGGCACCACCGTCCTGTCCGGCCCCGTGGGCGACCAGGCGGCGCTGCACGGCCTGCTCCAGAAGCTGCGCGACCTCGGTGTCCCGTTGCTCGAGCTCACGGCAGTCCCATCCGACGACGAGCCCCCGGGCCCGACCCCCAAGGAGCACTGACATGAGCACCTCGATGACCGACGAGCGCAAGCACAGCCTGGCCGCCGGGCTCTTCTACCTGGCGACCTTCGCCTTCTCGATCCCGGCCCTCGCCTTCTACCACGACGTCCTGAACGACCCGTCCTTCGTCCTGCACGCCGGCGACGACGGCGGCGTCCTCTGGGGCGCGGTGTTCGAGGTGATCACCGGGCTGACCGGCATCGGCACCGCCATCGCCCTGTACCCGATGATCAGGCGCCACGGGCCGAGCGGCGCGATCGGCTTCGTGGCCTCCCGCACGCTGGAGGCCGCGACCATCGTGGTCGGCGTCATCGCCCTGCTGGCGGTGTACACCCTGCGCCAGGACTTCGGTCCGGAGTCCGAGGGACTGGCCACCACCGCGGCGGCCCTGGTCGCCGTGCACGACTGGAGCTTCCTGCTCGGCCCCGGCGTCATGCCCGCCATCAACGCCTTGTGCCTGGCACCCGTGCTCTACCGGGCCCGCCTGGTGCCCCGGGCCCTGCCGGTCATCGGGATCGTCGGCGCCGTCACCCTCCTCGCCTCCTCGCTCGCCACCCTCTACGGGGTCTACGGCCAGGTGTCGTCCGCGGCGACCCTCACCGCCATCCCCATCGCCGCCTGGGAGCTCGGCATCGGCGTGTACTTCACGGTCAAGGGCTTCCAGCGCCCGGCCCTCGGCGGCCCGGCCACCCCGTCCGCCCGCCCCGTCGCCGAGCGCGAGCTGGTGGGCGCCGGCGCCTGATCCCCACCGCCCCGCACCGGCTCCCGATCGGCCCGCCCCGGCGAGCGGATCGGGAGCCGGCCCGCGTCCGGGGAGCCGGCCCTGCGCACGTGACCGGCGTCGCCGCGAAGATCTCGGTGTGCACAGGGTCCTGCTGGTCGTCGGGTCCACTGCGGTGGCCCTGACCGTGCTCGTCGCCGGGTGGTGCTGGCTCGGCGCCGAGAGCCCCGGCTTCGCCTTCCTCGTCGTCTGGGTGCCGATGACGTGGCTGGGCACCGTGAGCCGGGTGCTGCAGCCCCGGCTGCCCGACGGGTACCACCGGCTCCGGCCCTTCGAGCGCGACGGCCGGGTCTACGAGCGACTCGGCGTCAGGGCCGTCAAGCGGCTGCTGCGCCGGGGCCCGCTGGCGGCGTTCAACCCGGACCTGCACCTCCCTCCGGATCGCTCGCCCGAGCACCTCGCCCACCTCGAACGCCGGATGTGTGACGCCGAGGCCTCCCATGCGCTCCTGTTCGTGGCCACCCTCGCCGTCGTGGTGCACGCCGTGCTCCAGGGGTGGTGGACGGCGGCGGCGCTGACCTTGCTGTTCGACGTCCTCATGAACGGCGGTCCCGTGATGCTCCAGCGCTACAACCGGGCGCTGCTGCACCGGCGCTACGGCCCGATGCTCGGCGCGCCGTAGGTTCGACGACATGAGCGACCCGTCGCCGTCCGGGCGCGGCCGGCGCGAGCGGTTGAGCCGCAACGTCTACGTGGTGTCGCTGGTGTCGTTCTTCCAGGACACGGCGTCGGAGATCCTCTATCCGGTCCTGCCCTTCTTCGTCACCGGCGTGCTCGGAGCGCCGCCGGCGGTGCTCGGGCTGATCGAGGGTCTGGCCGACGGGACCGCGTCGGCCATGAAGGCGGCATCGGGGCGCCTGGCCGACCTCCGCCACCGGCGGCCCCTGGTGGCGACGGGCTACGGGATCTCGGCGCTCGGGAAGGCCCTGCTCGCGCTGGCGGGTGCCTGGCCGATGGTGCTCGCGGCCCGCTTCACCGACCGGATGGGCAAGGGGCTCCGGGGCCCGCCCCGCGACGCGATCATCGCCGACGAGACGACGCCGGCGAACCGCGGGCGGGCGTTCGGGTTCCACCGCGCCGCCGACACGACGGGCGCCGTGGTCGGCCCGCTGATCGGCCTCGCCCTGTACGAGGCGTTCGACCAGCAGTTCGAGCCGCTGCTGTGGATCGCCGTCGTCCCGGCGGTGCTCAGCGTCCTGCTCGTGTTCCTCGTGCGCGAGCGCCCCCACCCGGGCATCGGGCAGCGGCGGTCGTGGCGGGTGGACGAGCTGCCCCGCCGCTACTGGCGGCTCATCGGGGTCATCGGGCTCTTCGCGCTCGTGAACTTCCCCGACACGCTCCTCCTGCTCCGCGCCAAGGACCTCGGCTTCGACTTCGCCGGCGTCGTGGCCCTCTACGTGCTCTACAACCTGTCGTACGCCGTGCTCTCGTACCCGGCGGGCGCGGTGTCGGACCGGCGCAGTCGCCGCGTCATCTTCGCCACGGGGCTGGGACTCTTCGCGCTGGCCTACCTGGGCTTCGGCCTGGCCGGCACCAGCGGCTGGCTGTGGGTGCTCTTCCCGCTCTACGGCGGCTACACCGCCCTGACCGACGGCGTGAGCCGTGCCTGGGTCGCCGACCTCGCGCCGGCCGAGGACCGCGGCACCGCCCTCGGCATCCACGCCGCCGTCTCCGGCGCCGGCCTGCTCGTCGCCGGTGTGTGGGCCGGCCTCGCCTGGGGTGGCGACGGGCGGACGCCCTTCCTCGTGTCCGGCGCGGTGACCGCCGTCATCGCGGTGGGCCTCCTCGTCGTCGGGCGCGGTCGCCTCGACGCGGCGCCGGGCGCGACCTGACCGCGGGCCGAGCCGGCTCACCCGACACCCCGTCCGTGGGACGATCCCCTGACGGAGCGAGCGCCCTCCCACGCTCCCGGCGGTCAGCCGGCGCCGTGAGGTCCAGCGCCACGGGGAACGACCGCGCCGCCACGAGGTCGGGTCGCGGGAGGGATCCGCCGCCCCTCACCCGTAGAACAGGGTCATCGAGACCGGGGCGAGGGAGGCCTGGGTGTTGCCCATCACCATCAGCACCAGCACCAGCGCGACCGGCACCGTGGCGAGGCCCAGGGCGACGCGGGCGACCTGCGCCGGCGGCCAACGCCCGGGGTCGGCCCTCCACCGTCGCAGCGCGCACCGCCACGTCCGGGCGCCCACGACGAGGACGAGGAGCAGCAGGACGCCGGCGACGACCGCCTTCGGGCGTTGCCACGCAAGGCGATCGTCGACGGCCCGGGCCACGGCCTCCGGCACCTCCCTCCTCCCGGACCGCAGCCAGTCGGCGTACGCCCGGTCGTGCTCGGCGAGCGTCGTACCCGGGGCGGCGGTGCCGATCGCATCGACGGCGCCGGCGAAGCCCGGTCGTGGGTCGAGCGTCGTGCTCGAGTTGGCCACGACGACGAGGCTCAGCAGGACGCCGACCACGACGCCCGAGGCGACCGTCGCCAGGTGGGTGAGGGCGGGGAAGGCCGTCACAGGGACGCCGGCCCGACGCGCTCGTCGGTAGCGACGCGCACCCCCGACGGCCAGCGCGAGCGCGCCGACCGCGAAGGCGCCACCCACGACCACGAGGACCAGGTGGAACCGGACGTAGTCGGCGAGTAGGCGGTCGAGCACCGGGCTCGGGGGTGCCCCCGGGCGCAGCAGCTGTTCGAGGACGGCACGCAGGTCGTCGCTCACGGGCGGGGGCGACGGGGCCACGGCGGGACGAAGGAGCATGGCCACAGCATCCGGGAGCCCGGCGCGCCGGCGCATCGGCCGCCCGGCCGTCGGGGGGGCGCCGATCGGCCCAGGTTTCCGGGGTGCGGGTCGGCCGATCGGCCGATCCGCACCAGGGTGGCCGCCCGTACCCTGTCCCAGGTGCCCCGCCGCCCGGTCCCACACGAGCCGGTCACCGCGCCCGCGGGCCGGGCGCCGGACTTCGCACCGACCGCCCTCGATCGCCTGGTGGTCCGCGCCCAACGGGCGGCACCGGGACTCACCCGCGCCGCCGACGTGGTACTGGTGGCGGCAACCGCAGCGCTGCTGCTCATCGACGTGGCCGTGTGGGCGACCGATCCGGTCGTCGACCAGGGCCGCCTGTCGTTCAGCCTGGCCGTCCTCGTCCCCGTGGTCGGGGGGGTGGCGACCCTCGCCGTCGCGCTGCGAACGCGTCGGCTCGCCCTGGCGGTCGTGCTGCTCGCCACCGCGAGCGTGGTCCTGACCCTCGCCGCCTGGGCGATCGACAGCAGCCTGCCCCCGTCACTGGCCGCCCTCGCGGCCCTCGGGCTCCTGGCCGTGCGGGCGCTGCGGCACGAGCGGGGCCAGATGGCCGTGCTGCTCACGGCGGTCGCGGCGCTGGCCGTCGTGGCCGAGGCGGTGCGACCCCTCGTCGCGTCCGCGGGCTACCTCCTGGCCCTTTGCTCCGTGGCGTTCGGTGCCTCGGTGGGGGTGGGCGTCTACCTGCGCTGGACCGACTGGCGCCGACGGGCCGCGGCCGACGCCGCTCGGGTGGACGAGCGCCTCGAGATCGCTCGGGAGCTCCACGACCTCGTCGGCCACCACCTGACCGGCATGGTCGTACAGGCCCAGGCCGCCCGCCACGTCGCCGGCCCCCGGCCCGAGGCGGCGGTCGACGCGCTCGCCCGCATCGAGCGCGCCGGCCTGGACGCCCTGGCGACGATGCGCCGGATGGTGGGTGCCCTGCGCGACGACGCGGCCACGACGGTCGGGGGCACCTGGGACGACGTCGACCGCCTGCTCGAGGCAGCCGCGGCGCGAGGCGAGCCGGTCCGGGCCTCGATCGACCCCGGTGTGCGCAACCAGGCAGCCGCGCTCGCGCCGTCGGTGCACCGGATCCTCGCCGAGTCGCTGACCAACGTCCGCCGCCACGGACAGGCGGTGACGCGCGTCGAGGTGGCGGTCCGGGCCGCCGGCGGGTCCCTCGTCGTCACCGTGCTCGACGACGGCGCGGTACCCGAACCGGCCGCCGAGGACGGCTTCGGGGTCGTCGGCATGCGCGAACGGGCGACCGCGCTCGGCGGCTCGCTGGACGCCGGCCCGAGCGACGTCGGCGGCTGGGTGGTGCGGGCCGAGCTGCCCCTGGCGGCCGGCCGGTGACCATCCGGGTGCTGCTCGCCGACGACCAGGAGATGGTGCGGAGCGGCTTCCGCATGATCCTCGACGATGCGGAGGACGTGGAGGTCGTGGCCGAGGCCGCGGACGGCACCGAGGCGGTGCGGCTGGCCCGTCAGCTCCGGCCGGACGTCTGCCTCCTCGACGTGCGCATGCCCGGCATGGACGGCCTCGATGCGACGCGGTGCCTCGCCGGCCCCGACGTCGCCGACCCGCTGCGCGTGGTCGTCGTCACCACCTTCGACCTGGATGAGTACGCGCACACCGCTCTGCAGAACGGCGCCGCCGGTTTCCTGCTGAAGGACGCGGGGCCGGCGCTGCTGCTCGAGGCGGTGCGGGCCGCCCACCGCGGGGACGTGCTCGTGTCACCGTCGATGACCGTCCGCCTGCTCGCCCACGTCGTCGCGGTTGCGGCCCCGGATCCGACGGCGCCCGCAACACCCCTGACCGCCCGCGAGGAGGAGGTCCTCGAGGCCACCGCACGGGGGCGCAGCAACGCCGAGATCGCCGAGGAGCTCCACATGTCGCTCGGCACGGTCAAGACCCACCTCTCGAGCCTCCAGGCCAAGGTCGGCGCCCGCAACCGGGTCGAGCTCGCCGCGTTCGCATGGCAGAGCGGCCGCATGGCCCGCTGACCACGGGCCTGGCGGCGGCGCCCGCGCGGTCAGGCCTCGAGCGCCGCCGCGAGGCGGGCCAGCGTCTCCTCCATGGTGCGCCGGTTGTGCTCGGCCCGCTCGGCCACGCCCGAGATCGTGGCGGTGAACTCGATCACCTCGGGCGGCCGCCCCTCGTCCCACGTCTCGGTGACGATGCAGCCACCGTCGGTCGGCTCGATGCGGTAGGCCCACTTCGCGAAGCGGAGGTCGCCGAACACCCCGTCGAACGCGAACACCCGACCGGGGACCCACTCGGTCACCTCGCACTCGGTCGCCCACTCGAACTCGCCGTTGCGGTTCTCACCGGTGAAGATCGAGCCCACGCCCGGAGGCGTGGCCTCGTCGTTCCAGGTGCACGTGTGGCACTCGGGCGACCACTCCCCCATCCGGGTGACGTCGGCGATCGCCGCCCACACCTCCTCGGCCGGGGCCTTGATCTCGCGGGACACCTCGACGTGATCGGTCACGCCGCCCACCGTAGGGGACCCGCCACGGCGGCTCGCGCGAGCTGCGGTCAGCGCACGAGCACGCGCAGCGTCGCCAGGGTGGGGTCGGCGGCGTAGGCGATGCGGACGCCGGCGGCCCGGGCGTGGGCGAGCGCATCGAGGACCTCGGGGGTCAGCCGCTCGCCCGGTGCCACCACGGGGATGCCCGGCGGGTACGGGGCGATCAGCTCGGCGCTGGTGCGCCCCGACGCCATGTCGATCGGGGCCGTCTCGGCGGGCGCGAAGAACGCGGTGCGGGGCGGTACGTCCATGACGGGATCGATCCGGTACGACGCCGGCCCGACGACGGGACGGGGCTCGCCCCGGCGGCGTTCGATCGACGCCGTGAGGGCCGCCGTGAGCGCGCCCACCGTCACCTCGGTGTCCGCCAGGGACACGACGGCGACCAGCACGTCGCGGTCGGCCGACTCGACCGGCAGGCCTACGGCCAGGAGGTCCCGCTCGACGGCGTTGCCGTCGGCACCGGTGCCCGCCAGAACGAGGGTGAGCTTGAGCGGGTCGACGCCCGGCCCGTCGAGCACCAGCAATCCGTCGACGCCGGCGAGCTCGTCCCGGGCGGCCCTCGTCGCCGCCATCACGGCCTCGAGCAGCACCTCGCCGTCACGCTCGAGCAGCGCCCGGGCCGCGTCGATGCTGGCGAGGATCGCCCCGGCGGGGCTGGTGGTCGCCGTGGCTTCGACGCCGGCGTCCAGCCGGGCCGGGTCGAGCCGCGCCGTGCGGGCCAGCACGAGCGCCCCCTGGCTGTAGGCCGGGAGCGACTTGTGGGCGCTCGTGACCATGGCGTCGGCGCCGAGGGCGAGGGCGTGTGCGGGCAGTGCCGGGTGGAAGCCGAAGTGGGCCGCCCACGCGGCGTCCACCACCAGCGGCACGCCGTGCCCGTGCGCCACCTCGGCCAGCCCGGCGAGATCGCCCACGGTGCCGACGTAGGACGGGTCGCCCACGAACACGGCCCGCGCGGCCGGGTGCGCGGCCAGGGCGGCGGCGACCGCCGCCGGGGCCACCCCGAGGGGCAGGCCCGTCGCCGGGTCCACCTCGGGGCGCACCCACACCGGCCTCAGCCCGGCCAGCACGAGCCCGAGCAGCAGCGACCGGTGCAGCGTCCGGCTGACCACGACCTCGTCACCGTCACCGGCCACGGCGAGGGCGACGGCCTGGTTGGCGTGGGTCGAGCCACCGGTCGAGAACCGGCACACGTCGGCGCCCCACGCCGCAGCGGCCCGCGCCTCGGCCTCGGCGAGCACGCCGGCACCCAGCTTCATGGTGTCGAGGCCGGCGTAGAGGGGCACGTCGCCGGCGACGACGTCGCCCACGAGGTCGGTGCGCTGCTTGTGCCCGGGGATGGTGAACGGCGTCGGCGCCGCCTCCTGGAACCGCAGCCAGGCGTCGAGCAGCGGCGCCGACGCCCGCAGACCGCGGGGGTCAGTCGCCACCGGTCCGCCGGGTGGCGCGGTCCCGCAGCTCGGCGCGCACCTCGTCGCCGTGCTCGTCCAGCAGCGGGGCGCGGCGGCTCACCCCCGACGGCGTCCGAGTGAGCTTGATCGGCGAGTTGGCGAACACCGTCGGCCGCTCGCCGCCGGGGGTCTCGAGGGCGACGAGCATCTCGCGCGCCTCCAGGTGGGGATCGTCGAAGAGCATCTCGTTCGAGTTGACCGGCCCGACCGGCACGCGGCCGCCCAACGCCTCGAGCACCTCGGCCGTGGTGCGGGCCGCCAGCCAGCCCTCGACCACCCCCATCACCAGCTCCCGGTTGGCGTTGCGGGCGCGGTTGTCCCGGGTCCGCTCGTCGTCGATCAGATCTTCCCGGCCCATGATCCGGCAGAGGACCGGCCAGTGGTTGGTGGGGGCCGCCATCGCCACCGCACCATCGCTCGTCGAGAACAGGCCGAACGGGATGTGGATCGGGTGCATGTTGCCGTGCGGGTGGTCGTGGCGGCCCCAGTAGCTCCACCGGTAGACCGTCTCCTCGCAGAGCGCGACCAGCGCGTCGTACATGGCCACGTCGACGAACTGGCCCTGCCCCGTGCGACGGGCCTCGTGGACCGCCGCCACGATCCCGAGGGCGAGCAGCGTGGCGGGGTAGGTGTCGCCGACGCTCGGACCGACGCGGGTCCCGAACGTGCCCGGCTCGCCGGTCGTGGCCACTAGCCCGCTCATGGCCTGGGCGATGACGTCGAACGCCGGCCAGTCGGCGTACGGGCTCTCGCCCGTCCGCGGGTCGCCGAAGCCGCGGACCGCGCCGTACACCAGGCGCGGATTGAGCTCGGCGAGCGCCTCGTAGCCGAGGCCGAGGCCGTCGAGGACGCCGACGCGGAAGTTCTCCACGACCACGTCGGCGTCGCGGACCAGGTCGCGGAGGGTGTCCCGGTCGGCTTCCTGCTTGAGGTCGAGGACGATGCTGCGCTTCGACCGGTTCACGCTCGCGAAGTAGCCGCCGTAGTGCCGCTCGGTGTCGCCCTTGGTGAACGGCCCGCCCGAGCGGGTGAAGTCGCCTGCCGGGGGCTCGACCTTGATGACGTCGGCGCCGAGGTCGGCCAGGAGCATGGTGGCGAACGGGCCGGCCAGGGCGGCGGTGAGGTCGACGACCCGGACGTCGGTCAGCGGCCCGCGTCGCTCGCCGATCGGGCCCACCGCCCGCTCGTGCCCTCGTGTGTGGTCCATCGTCGCTCCGTTCCGTCGGCGAGCGCCGCGGGGCGGCACCCTGGGGCTGCGGTCAGTCGGTCGGGTACGGCCGGTTCTGGGTGGGCTGCGCGCCCCGGCGGACGTCGGGCACGGCCGAGGCCTGGTCCGTGTGGTCGGCGAAGTGCTGGAGGACGCCGGCCCGCTCGAGCAGCGCGTCGAGCGCCGGGGTGCGGGCCTCGACGTACCGGGCCAGCATCACGCCGCGGGCCTGGTCGAGGAACGGGGTGGACGCGATCGTCGCGGTGACGCCGTCCGCCAGCTCGACGGTGGCCGACCCCTCGACCGTCGCCCGGGCGACCCACGGCAGGTAGTGGCGGCCCGCCTCGGCGACGACCGCCACGAGGCTCGCCGGGACCGCGTCAGGGTCGGTCACGTCGACGTCCAGCCAGTCGCCGAAAACCTGACGCTGCGGCATCTGCAGCCGGTGGGTGTGGGCGACCACCGAGGGCCCGTGCTGGTCGGCCAGGTCACGGCGGTACGGGTCACCGACGAAGTGGGCTACGTCGGCGCCGAACACCGCGAAGTCGGCGAGGCACGGCCGGGCGCCCAAGAGGTAGCCGCCGCCGGCGAGGTGGGCATCGAGCACCCGGAACCACGGCACCAGCACCTGGTCCATCCACGCGTCGATGTTCTCGGGGGTGACGCCGAGACGGGGCAGGCTGGCGGTCATGGTCTGCACCACGCCGGCCCGGACCAGGGCACCCGGCAGGCCGGCGATGGCCGACAGCTCCTCGGCGATCTGCCACCCCGCGGTGGCCGTGTTGGCCGGGAACGACCAGCGGCTCCCGACCGCCGGCCGGTAGAACCACTCGTCCGAGACGTCGTCGAGCAGGTGGGCGAGGAACCGCAGCGTCGGGTCGGCGGGCAGCACCTGGCGGTCGGGGACGGTGGTCAGGTCGAGGTGCTCGATGATCGTCGTCGAGTCCCACAGCAGCGCCCCGTCGGGCGCGGTGACGACGGGCATGCCCCCGGTCCAGCCGGCGGCGGTCGCCGCGGGGTGCACGTTCGGCGGCATGGGCTCGAGGCGCCACGGTCGGTCGGTGTAGTCGAGGTACCCGGTCACCTTGCGGGTGAAGTACGACCGGGTGAGCCCGTGCACCAGGTGGGGAGCCATGGCCGCCATGGTCGCACGGCGCGCGGACGCATCCCGGTGCCAGGATCGTGTCGGGCGGGCGCCTGCCCGGAGAGGAGCCGTGAGCGCCCGCATGACCCTGGGCCCGCCGCCCGCGCTCCCCTGGGACGAGATCTTCGGGGTCACCACCTACGAGCTGGGCTGAACGGGCCCGGATCTGCGGTCACACCGGCGGCGCCCGTAGCGTCACGTCATCGCCTCCTCGACCCTCACCTCGACGCACCAGCGGCGTGGCTACGTGCTCGTGCTCGCGGGTGCCGCCCTCTTCGGGATCAACGCCAGCGTCTCGAAGGTCGTGCTGGCGAGCGGCCTCGAGCCCGCCCGCCTCACCGCCCTGCGGTGCACCGGCGCCGCCCTCGGCCTGCTCGTCGTGCTGACGACCGTGCGCCGGACGTCGTTGCGGATCCCGAAGGCGGAGATCCCGAAGCTGATCGTCTTGGGCCTCAGTGGGGCGGCGCTGCTCCAGTGGCTCTACTTCGTGGCCCTCGACCGCCTGCCGGCGGCGATCGCCCTGCTGCTGGAGTTCACCGCGCCGCTCATGGTGGCGGTGTTCTCGGTGGTCGTGCTGCGCCACCGCATCGCCCGGCAGGTCTGGTGGGCGCTCGGGCTCGCGCTGCTGGGCCTCGCCCTCGTCTCCCAGGTCTGGACCGACGTGGGCCTCGACGTCGTCGGCGTCCTCGCCGCCCTGGCCGCCGCCGCCTTCCTGGCCACGTTCCACCTGCTGGGCAAGCACATGCTCGAGACCCGGGACCCCCTCGTCCTCAGCTTCTGGATGTTCGCCATCTCGTCGGTCTTCTGGGCGTTCGTGCAGCCGTGGTGGCGCTTCGACCCGGGGGTGCTGACCGAGTCCACCTCGTTGCTCGGCCGCCTCGCCGCCTACTCGATCCCCGTGTGGCTCGGCGTGCTGTGGGTCATCCTGCTCGGGACCCTGGCGCCGTACGCGCTCGAGGTGTTCGGCCTGCGCCACCTGTCGGCCACGACGACCGGCATCGTCTCCATGATCGAGCCGGTGATCGCCGCCACCGTGGCCTGGGTCTGGCTCGAGGAGACGCTCAGCGGCGTGCAGCTCCTCGGCGGCCTGCTCGTGCTCACCGGGGTGGGGCTCGTCCAGGTCGCCCGCGCCGGCGGCGACGAGCCCGAGCCGGAGCCGCCCCTCGTCGGCGAGGCCACCGCCGTCCAGTAGCCGGCGCCCACTCCACTAGGTTCGCCGGTCGTCCCGAGGGGGAGGAACCCATGGCCATCCGTCGTCGGCGGGGCACCGCCGCCCTGCCTGTCGCCATCGTGCTCGTCGCGGTGGCCGTCTTCGCGAGCGCCTGCTCGTCCTCGGAGGACGACGATGCCGGCACGACGACCTCCACGCCGGCGCCGAGCTTCGAGACCCGCGCCCCGGTCGAGGTCGCGGCACCCCCCGCCGAGGGCAACGGGGCGGTGGTGCCCCAGCCCGCCGTCCCACTGCCCGAGGGCTACGTGCAGGAGGAGTACTTCCTGGCGGGGACCGCGACGCGGTTTGACGCCGTCGAGACCCCCGCGGACGGGCACTGGGTGGCGGCGCCGGGCGAGGAAGCCGAGTACCGCACCCGGGTGATCGTCCGTCGCCCCGAGTCCGCGGCGGCCTTCAGCGGCACGGTCGTGGTCGAGTGGTTCAACGTGAGCGCCATCGAAGCGTCACCCGACTGGGCCTACCTGGCCCAGGAGATCGGGCGCGAGGGAGACGCCTACATCGGTGTCAGCACCCAACGCCAGGGCGTCGAGGGGGGCGACACGATCCTCGACGTCGAGGTCGACGAGGAGGCGGCCGCCGACACCGGGGTGACCGCCGACACGAGTGGCCTGAAGAACATCGACCCCGAGCGCTACGGCACCCTCGTCCATCCCGGTGACGCCTACGCCTTCGACATCTTCAACCAGGTCGGCCGGGCCGCCCGCGACGACGCCGACCGGCTGCTCGGCGGGCTGGAGCCGACCCGGGTGATCGCCGTGGGGGAGTCGCAGTCGGCGATCTTCCTGTCCACGTTCGTGAACGCGGTGCACCCGCTCGATCCGGTGTACGACGGGTTCCTGATCCACAGCCGGGGCGCCACCGTCGCGCCGCTGGACGGTGACTTCCTGAGCGCCGCGGGCCGCGAGGATCCCGAGGCCGCCCTGCAGGAGGCCGTCCTGATCCGCACGGACCTCGACGTGCCCGTGCTGCTCTTCGCGACCGAGACCGACCTGACGCTCCTCGGCTACGCGAACGCGCGCCAGCCCGACACCGACCTCGTGCGGACCTGGGAGGTCGCAGGCACGGCCCACGCCGACGCCCACCTCATCCGGGCGATCATCGGCGGGCCCCGCGACCCCGGTGCCGGCTCGCTCCTCGGCTGCTCGCGACCGATCAACACCGGACCGCACCACGAGGTCGTCTCCGCGGCCCTGCACCAGCTCGTGGCGTGGGCGGACGGCGGTCCACCGCCCCCGACCGGTGAGCCGATCCAGCTCACGGACCACGCCGATCCGACCATCGCCCGGGATGCGGACGGGAACGCCCTGGGCGGCGTGCGCAACCCGCTGTTGGACGTCCCCGTCGCGACGCTGACGGGCGATCCACCCGACGGCGCCTCGATCGACGACCTGGCCGATGGTGGCGGCGACGTCTGCATCCTGTTCGGCAGCACGGAGCCGTTCGACCGGGCCACGCTCGCCGACCACTACGCCGACGCCGACGCCTACGTCGATGCGTTCCGGGCATCGGCCGACGCCGCGGTCGCCGACGGGTACCTGCTGCGCCGCGACGCCGACGAGCTCGTCGCCGAGGCCGAGGCCAACCGCGCCCTCTTCGGCTGACCCCTCGCCGGCCCTCCGGCTCAGGGCGCGGCTTCGACCGCGCGCCGCAATTGGCCGAGCACCGACGACAGCGCCTCGAACGCCTCACGGCCGATCGCCTCCGCGTACGCGTCCTCGATCGTCCGGATCGTCTGCTCGATGTCACGGACGAGCCCCTCGCCGGCGGCCGTGAAGGTGACCAGGACCGCGCGACCGTCGTCCGGGTGCGGTACCCGCTGCACGTAGCCGCGCCGGACGAGCTCGTCCACGAGCTTCCCTGCTGCCTGCTTGCTGATGCCGGCCCGGTGCGCCGCCGCCGTCACCGTCGTGGTGCCCGCCTCGTCGAGGTGGGGAAGGATCGAGATCAGGCTGCGGGTGAGCGGGTGCCCCCGTCGCTCCAACTCGACCAGCGCTCGACGTTCGAAGTCCCGGTGGATGACGAGCACGGCTCGCCCGATGTGGTCTTGACGGGGGGAGGGCGGCGGCACGGGACGATCATACCCTCAGGTCGTCAACCTACTTGACCATATAGTCAATCAGCTTTACTATCTCGCCATGACCATCACACCGACGAGCGGCCTCGCCGCTCCCACGCACACGCCCGGCGGCAACGCCACCACGGTCCTCGCCTCCCCCGCACTCGGCGCGCACGACCTCCTGGTGATCCACCAGGAGCAGGCCCCGGGCGGGATGAACCCGATGCACTCGAAGAGCACCGAGGCCGTCGTGATCGCGCTCGAGGGCGAGCTCGAGATCGTGGGGACGGACGAGACCCGCCGACTGCGCCGCGGCGACTCGGCCCTGATCACCGCGGGCACGCTGCACCAACTGCGCAACGCGGCCGACGTGACCGCGTCCTGGCTCGTCGTGACCCCCGGGGACGTGACCTTCACGAACCCCGACGGTGAGGTCGTGCAGCCGGGGTGGGCACGCTGACCGGCGGCGGCGGAGCCGCTCGCCGGGGCCTCAGTCGCCCAGCGCGTCCCGGAACTCGTCGCGTTCGCGTCGTCGGCGCCGCGAGACCATCGCCTCGAGGTTGATGCGGGGATCCTCGACGTCGAAGCGGACCTTCCCGGATCGGCGGTCGACGAGCAGCGGTGCGACCTCGCCCTTGTGCAACGACCGCATCACCTTGGCGCCGAACCGCTCAGTCTCCTTGACCTCGACCCGGGTCGGCGCCGCGTCGGGCAGGTGGTACTCGACGACGTACTTCATGCGCTGGTAGGAGGCGCCCTCCCCGGTCACGTGGCTCCGGTGCACGGCCGCGGCCACGACCGTGCCGTCGACCCGTTCACGGCCTCGACCGAACACGCACCAACTCTAGGGTCGTCGTCGCGGGCGCTACCGGTGGGCGGGTCAGGGTCCGTCCTGCTCGTCCTGCTCGTCCTGCTCGTCTCGTTCGGCCCAGACGAGCAGTTCGTCGATCGCGAAGACGGACTCGTCGATGCCGGCGTGGAGGTCGCCCAGCTCGGCGAACCGGGCGGGCACGGTGGCCATGGTGAGATCCTCGGGCTCGACCGCGTCGACCTCGTCCCACGTGATCGGCGTCGACACCGTCGCCGCGGGGAGCCCCCGCACCGAGTAGGCCGCCGCCATGGTGTGGTCCCGGGCGTTCTGGTTGTAGTCGACGAAGACCGCGGCCGGGTCCCGGTCCTTGCGCCACCAGGTGGTGGTGACGTCGTCCGGCGCCCGGCGCTCGACCTCGCGGGCGAAGGCCAGCGCGGCGCGGCGCACGTCGGCGAACCCGTGGTCGGGACGGATGCGGACGTACACGTGCAGGCCGCTGCCGCCCGACGTCTTCGGCCAACCGTCGGCGCCGAGCTCGTCGAGCACCTCGCGGACCACCCCGGCCACCCGTCGGGTCCGGTCGAGGGGACACGCCGGCATCGGATCGAGGTCGATGCGCCACTCGTCCGGTCGCTCCACGTCGGCCCGCCTCGAGTTCCAGGGGTGGAACTCCACGGTCGACATCTGCACCGCCCAGATCACGTGGGCCAACTCGGTCACGCACAGCTCGTCGGCCGTCCGGCCGTAGCGGGGGAAGAAGACCTCGACCGTCTCGAGCCAGGGCGGGGCACCGGCGGGCACCCGCTTCTGGTGCACCTTGTCGCCCGCCAGCCCGGACGGGAAGCGGTGCAGCATGCACGGCCGCTCCCGCAGGGCGTTCACGATGCCGGGCCCGACAGCGAGGTAGTACTCGACCAGATCCCGCTTCGTGGCTCCCGTGGCCGGGAAGTAGACGCGGTCGGGGTTGGAGATCCGGACCGTGCGCCCACCCACCTCGAGCTCCACCGCCGGCGCCTTCGCACCCATGGCGAGCACCCTAACCGGCGGTCGATAGGCATCATTCAACCAACTGGTTGACCATGGCGCCGTCTCATCGTATGGTGCCACTATTCAACCGATTGGTTGAACATGAGGAGGTGCGCATGACGGCGACGGCCACGGATCAGCTGTCCCGGGTGTTCTCGGCACTGGCCGACCCCACCCGGCGCGACATGGTGGCCCGGCTCACGCTGGCCGACGCCACCGTCAACGAGCTGGCCGCGCCGTACGACGTGACGGTCCAGGCCGTGTCGAAGCACGTGCGCGTCCTGGAGGACGCCGGCCTGGTCAGCCGCCGACGAGAAGCACAGCGCCGTCCCGTCCACCTCGAAGTGGAGGTGTTCGACCTCATGACCACGTGGATCGAGCGGTACCGCCGCCAGGCCGAGGAGCGCTACCAGCGCCTCGACGCCCTGCTGGCGAGCCTGCCCGACGAGGACCAAGGAGACCCCGAGTGAACGACGCCGAGATCATCGTCGACGACAAGGTGCCGGTGGTGCGGATCATCCGGGAGTTCGACGCCCCGCCCGAGAAGGTGTTCCGGGCCCACGTCGACCCCGGCCTGTTCGTCCAGTGGAACTGGAGCGACGACTACACCGTCACGTTCGACGAGTTCGACTGCCGCACCGGCGGCGCCTACCGCATCACGATGTCCGGGCCCGAGATGGCGGGCAGCGTCCACGGCTCGTTCCACGACGTCGTCCCGAACGAGCGCATCGTCCAGACCTTCTCCCCCGACGGCCTGCCCGACCTCGTCGTGCTCGAGCGCCACACCTTCGAGGATCTCGGCGACGGCCGCACCCGCCTGACGGCGCAATCGCTGGTCGAGAGCTTCGAGTACCGCGACGCCTTCCTCGACGCCGGCCTGGTCGAGGGTTGGGCCCGCCTCGACGACCTCCTGGCCATGCTCTAGCCCGGTGCGCAGGCCTCGCCGGCGCCGTCGTCAGCGGTGGCCCCGGCGAGGCGGGTCTGGCGGGCGACGACGAGGACCCGGCCGGCGGGAGGCTGTTGACACCCTCATCTCGGTGGGCACGCTGGCCGCCTTCACGTGGAGCGTCTACGCCCTGTTCTGGGGCGACGCGGGTGTGCCCGGCATGAAGATGGGCTTCACCCTCACCCTCGAGCGCGGCGCCGGGCAGTCGGAGCTCTACTTCGAGGTCGCCTGCGTGGTCGTGCTGTTCATCCTCGCCGGCCGCTTCTTCGAAGCCCGTGCGAAGCGCACGTCCGATGCCGCGCTGCGGGCCCTGCTGGACATGGGCGCCAAGGACGTCGCCGTGCTCCGCGACGGGGGCGAGGTCCGGGTCCCGATCGGCGACCTGGCCGTCGGTGACCGCTTCGTGGTGCGCCCCGGCGAGAAGGTCGCCACCGACGGGATCATCGAAGAGGGCACGTCCGCCATCGACGCCTCGCTCCTCACCGGCGAGCCCGTGCCCGTCGAGGTCGCTCCGGGGGACGACATCACCGGCGCCACCGTGAACGCCGGTGGCCGCCTCGTCGTCCGGGCGACCCGGGTCGGCGCCGACACCGCCCTCGCCCAGATCGCCCGACTCGTGACCGAGGCCCAGAACGGGAAGGCCCCCGTCCAACGCCTCGCCGACCAGATCTCAGCGGTGTTCGTGCCCGTCGTGATCGGCCTCGCCATCGCCACGCTCGGCTTCTGGCTCGGCACCGGCGAGACCCCCGCCACGGCCTTCACCGCCGCCGTCGCCGTGTTGATCATCGCCTGCCCGTGCGCACTGGGTCTCGCCACCCCCACCGCGCTCCTGGTCGGCACCGGCCGCGGTGCGCAGCTCGGCATCCTCATCAAGGGCCCGCAGGTGCTGGAATCGACCCGTCAGATCGACACCGTGGTCCTCGACAAGACCGGCACGGTCACCACCGGCCGCATGACCCTCGTCGAGGTCGTGACGGTCGATGGTGTCGACGTCGACGAGGACGAGGTCCTCCGCCTCGCCGGTGCCCTCGAGGACGCCTCCGAGCACCCGATCGCCCAGGCCATCGCCGCCGGTGCCCGCGACCGCATCGGCGTCCTCCCGTCGGTCGACGAGTTCACGAACCTCGAGGGCCTCGGCGTCCAGGGGGTGGTCGACGGGCACGGCGTCATCGCCGGCCGAGAGCGCCTCCTCACCGAGTGGGCCATTTCGCTGACCCCCGAGCTCGTCGCCGCCCGGACCGCGGCCGAGGAGCTGGGCCACACGCCCGTGTTCGTCGGGTGGGACGGCGCCATCCGCGCCGCCGTCGTCGTCGCCGACACCGTGAAGCCCACCAGCGCCGCCGCGATCCGCGAGCTCCGTGACCGATGCCGAACCTCCCGAAACAACCTCGCCCCACCAACCAGGCCGCCATCCGCGAGGCGTGGAGCGCCGAGCGCGCTGCGGCCCACGACGCCCGGGCCGCCGGCGACCGTGTCGCCGAGTGGGCGCACCTCGAACGAGCGCACATCATCAGCCAGCCGCTCGCCATCGCCCACGTCCGGACCCACGTGGCGATGCTCGGGCACGCGGTCCGCGGCCACGACCACCACGAGGTCGTCGGCCAGCTCGTGCGCCTCCTCGTCGCCGGCCCCGGCTCCGCGGTCGGGCGCTACCCGCTCGGCAACACCGGCGGCGCCGACGTGAGCGCCGTCACGCCGATGGCGATCCCCACAGACCTCCGGGCCCTGCTCGGCGACACCGCGGCGGTGGCGCCGTGACCTCCGTGGCGGTCGCATCGACCACGACCACGACCTCGGCCACGACGATGAAGCGGGCGCTCAGCTGGGGCGTTGTGATCGGGGTGGCCCAGGCGGCCGTGGCCATGGCGTTCTGGTGGCTCCCACCGTCGACCGTGCACGCCCTGATGGTCACCCTCATCGCCGCCGTCTACGTCGGGTTCGCCGTGGCCGACGGCCGCACCAAGGTGATCGTCGTCGAGGCCACGGTGGTCGTGGGGTTCTTCATCGCCGCCGCCCCGGCCGTGGCGGCGACCCCGTGGCTCGTCGTCGCCCTGTACCTCGCCCACGGGGCCAAGGACCTGTGGCAACACCGCACCCGCTTCGTCCGCGGCACCCGGTGGTGGCCCCCGTTCTGCTTCGCCGTCGACGTGACCGTCGCCGCGATCGTCACCGCGCAACTCCTCGCCGGCGCCGCCTTCGGCTCCTAGCCCCGAACAGCCCAGGGAGCGGGCTCTGCAGCCGCCGGAGCGCCCGCTCAGGGGATCACGCGTGCGGGGTGACGACCGCCCGCCCGGAGAGCTGGCCGGACTCCAGGCGCCGATAGGCCTCGAGCGCGTCGTCCATGGAGTACCGCTCGATCTGGGGGCGGATCTGACCGGCGCGGTACATGGCGACCACGTTGTGGAGGTCCTCGATCGTGCCCCAGTAGGTGTTCGTCAGCGTCGACTCGTAGGGCGTCGAGAAGAAGCTCCACTCGGTGACCCCACCGGCGATGCCGACCACGGTCAGGCGACCGCCCTGGGCCATGCACGCCTGCGCGGTCTTGATCGTCGGCGCCGCGCCGACGATGTCGAACGCCGCGTCGACGCCCCGTCCGCCGGTGAGCTCTCGAATGGCGTCGACCTGGCCGTCACCGCCGGCCACCGTGACCGCGCCGTTCTCCTCGGCGCGCTGCATCGCGTCGGGCTTCATGTCGGTCGCGATCACGGTCGCGCCCGTGAGTGCCGTGAGGATCTGCACGGCGATCTGGCCCAGACCACCGAGCCCGATCACCAACGCGTAGCGACCGCCGCCGGCCAAGTTCGGCAGCGCGTTCTTGATCGCGTGGTACGGCGTCAACCCGGCATCCGCCAACGGCGCCGCTGCGACCGGATCCGCGTCACCCAGCGCTACGAGGTTGCGCGCCGGAACCGTCACGTACTCCGCCATCCCACCGTCACGACCCAACCCGAGAGCCAGATACGGCATCGTCGCCGCGTTCTCGCAGTAGGTGTCCTGACCGATCGAGCACATCCGGCAATGCCCGCAACCGATCGGCCCGTACACGAGATACGCATCACCGACATCGATCCCGGACACACCGGGGCCGAGCGCTTCCACCCAACCGGCGTTCTCGTGGCCGAGCGTGAACGGCGGCGGGATCGCCCCCGGCGTGTCCTTCGCGAACTCCTTGTAGAGCGCCACGTCCGAATGGCACGCACCGGCGCCTGCGACCTTCAGGAGGACCTCGCCAGGCCCCGGCTCGGGCACGTCGACCTGCTCGATCGTCGGAAACGTCTGCCACTCGCTGAACACCACGGCACGCATCACGATCTCCTCCCCCGAACCGTCGCATGCGGGCGGCAGGATCTTCTCGTCGTCTGCCGCCGACCGTATCGGCTGCATCGCCATCGTGCGCTTCGGACCGTCGCCCTCGACCTGCAAGGGTGGAGTGAAACGAGAGGAGCCGACCATGACCACCTTCACCGTGGAGACGATCGAGCCCCGAGCTGCGGCGGGCATCCGGTCCGAGGTGCCGATGGCCGAGCTGCGGGACGTCTTCGACCGGGGCTTCCCCGCCGTCGCGCACACCGTGGAGGCCCAGGGCATCGGCATCGTCGGGCCGCCGTTCGGCTACTACCCACGCATGCCGGCGGCCACCGTCGAGGTCGTGGTGGGCTTCCCGGTGGCGGGGCCGATCACCGCCGACGGCCAGGTCGAGCCGTTCGAGCTCCCCGGCGGGCGCGTGGTCACCGGCACCCACGTCGGTTCCTACGAGGCGCTGGAGGCGACCTACCAACAGCTCATGGCCTGGACCGAGGCGGAGGGCCTCACGTTGGCCGAGGGGATGTGGGAGTCCTACCTGAGCGATCCGAGCGCCGAACCCGACCCCGCCACCTGGCGAACCCTCATCGTCTGGCCGCTGGCCTGACCGTCGGAGGCTGCACCGCGGACCGCCGGCGCCGGGCGGGCCTCCCGATTCAGGGGTGGGAGAGGATCGCGACGAGGAAGTCCGACGCCGGTTCGAAGGGCTGCAGGTCCCACGTCGCGAGCCGCATCGCGACGCGGAGCCCCGCCGCCTCGACGTCGGCGAAGAACTCCTCGAACGGGTAGCCGCGCTCCGCGCCGAAGCCCACGACGACGCGGCCCTCGGGGGCGAGGTGGGCACCGAGCCGTCCGAGGACGGCACGACGGGTCGCCGGATCCAGGAAGGTCATGACGTTGCCGGCGCTGACGATCACGTCGAAGGGCTCGTCGATGCCCGTCACGGTGAGGTCGAGCTCGCTCAGGTCGGCGGCGAGCCAGGTGGGCCCGGGGTGATCCGCCTCGGCGGCGGCGATGAGCGCGGGGTCGAGGTCGACGCCGACCACCCGATGGCCGAGCCGGGCGAGACGGCCCCCCACGCGACCGGGCCCGCACCCGGCGTCGAGGATGTGGGCCGCGCGGGGCGCCATGGCGTCGACGAGGCGGGCCTCACCGTCGAGGTCGGCGCCCTCGGCCGCCATGGACCGGAACCGCTCGATGTACCAGGCCGAGTGCCCGGGGTTCTCCTCGAGCAACTGCAGCCAGCGATTCCCGGTCATGGCCGACGACCGTAGGCCGACCGAGGCGCCCCCGCCTGATCGGGCCCGGCCCAGCGGCCAGGTGGGCCGCTCTCGCTGCGATCGGCGACCGGTCGGCAGGGGCCGCCGTCAACGGCTCGACGAGCACCAGGGCGGTTCACGTGGGCGGTTCGGTCGCGGTCCGGTTGCTCTCGGTGGAGATGGTCCAGCTCGTTTCCGTCTCGGGCCGGTAGCTGCAGTACCGACCGGTGAGGATGCTGCGGTCGAGGTGTCGGGCGAGGTCAGGGGCGGTGTCGGCGATGGCGCGGATGGCGGTGGCGATGCGCATGCCGACGGCCTTTCGGGCCCGCTCAGCCGGGTCGCCGACCGTCCGGGCCCGACCCCCGGGCCCGTAGGCGCGGGTGATCTCGGTGACCAGGAGGTCACGCTCGTGTTCGAGTCGCGCGACCCAGCCCTGATCGGCCATCGCGATCGCCTCGTCGAGGTCTGCCTCGAGCTCCTCGAGCCGGCGCTTGTACGCGCGACGGGCCTGGTCGTCGAGCATCGGCCCCGCATCGCCGAGGGGAGCGGTGCCCGTGGGATCGACCAGATCGAGGGCGAGGATCTCGGTCTCGGGGCGTTTCAGGAGCAGGGCGATGTCCACGATGCCCTTGGAGTGCCGAACCGTGGTGGCTCTGCCCATCCACCGGAGATGCCAGACGGGTCCGTCACGGGAGAGCTCGTTGATCGACGTCTCGGTGTCCGAGGCTCGATCGGCCACCCGTGGCGTGAGCGAGCGCCCGAGCGCAGCCGTCGTCGCGGTGAGGGCGGTCGCTCCGATCGTCTGGTGAGCGTGCCCCGCGGCATCGAGCCACTGTCGCGCTTCGTCGGGGCGGTCGAGGGCGGCGCTGAGCCGGCCGAGCTGGTGCGAGACGATGCCGTAGCAGGCCGCGCCCACGCCGTCGATGACCCAGCGATGCGCATAGGGCGCCAGCGCGTCGTGGATCGCCTCGACCGCGTCGGGCTCCGCCAACGCCACCGCGGCCTCGCCGAGGTTCCACAAGGTCTCGAGCCACTCCGAGTCGCGTGGTATCGACTCGATCCCGACGGACATCCGCCGCCGGAGCACCCGACGGGCCTCGTCATCGCGATCGGTGAGCACGAGGTGGACCACCCGCATGCCGTCTGCCGCCGGATACCCGTCGTACGCGCCGAGGATTCGTTCGACATCCGCCTCGAGTGCGGCGGTCGAGCCCCCGGCGCGTTCGATGGCGAAACGCAGCGAGAAGGTGAGTACGTCCGCGTTGCTGCTACCCGCGGCTCTGCCGAGTGCCTCGGCGGCGTCGCAGTGCCGTCGGGCACGTTCGTGGTCGCCATCCATCAGGCACCGCATCCCACGCCAGACCGGCACGGTCCAGGAGTACAGGGGGAGGCGGAGGTGGTCGCTGGTCCGGGCGTAGGCGGCGATCTCGTCGTCGGCCCTGCCGATCTCGCCGTGCTCGAGGAGCGCCAGCAGCCGTTGCCGTCTCGCCACCAGGAGGGTCACGGGGTCGCCGTGTTGCTGGGCGAGTTGGACCATCCGCGTCGTTGCGGCAAGGCGGTCCTCCACGTGATCGGGGCCGGACAGGATGTCGCAGCGAGCTGCGAGCGCGGCGACTTCGGCGGCGATGTCGCGGCTCCGGGCCGCCATGGCGGCAGCGTCGTCGGCGAGCGCGGCACGATCTTCGACGGTCAGGGAGGTGTCGACGAGGGCGATGCGTGCGAGGACGGCGGAACGCAGTCGACGGTCGTCGTCGCCGATCAAGGCGAGGACGTCGCGCAGCCGCGGGACCTGCTGCGGGTCGCGGACGTCGACCTCGTAGCCGCCGACACCGGAACCTCCGGCCAACACGGCGCGACAGAGCAGGTCCCCTCGGCGTTCCGCCGAGGCGCGGACCGCAACCGTGGCCAAGGTCTCGCGACCTCGGGACAGCTGCCCGGCCAGTACCTGCGCCTCACCGAGGTCCGTGAGCGTGTCGAGGCTGTGGTCGCCGAGCTCCTGGGCCCAGCGGTAGAGGGTGGCCGCGTGGTCGTGGGCGAGTAGGTCAGCGGCCTGGCGGGCGGCGTCGACCGCGAGGGCGGCCGCCCTCGATCCCCCGCCCGGGACGCGAGCCCGGTGGGCGGCGGCCTGCGCCGCCAGAGCGCCGCGAACAGGGGGAGGCGACCCCTCGAGCCGCGCCTCGAACATGTCAGCGGCCCGCTGGTGCAGCATGACGCGCCGTCCATGAGGTTGGGTGTCGAGCAGGGTGTCGCGGAGCAACTCGTGCGCGAACCGGTAGTCGTCGCCGTCGGTGATGACGAGCCGGGCCGCGAGTGCCTCGCCGAGCCCCTCGGCGACCTGCGTCGCGGTGAGGTCGGTCAGGCCGGCGAGCACGTCGAGGTCGAATTCGTCGGCGACGGCCGCCGCGGCCAACACGGTGTAGGCCTCGTCGGTCAGACGGGCCAGGTGGCGGGTGATGACCTGCCGGACCCTCTCCGGGACCTGGAGGGGAGCCGAGATACCCGGCTCGGCGAGGAGACGGGCGCACTCCGCGACGAACAGCGGATTCCCGCCCGTGCGGGCGTGCAGATCGTCGACCATCGTCGCGGAAGGCTCGCGGCCGAGGACGCTGCGCACGAGGTCGAACGCCGCCGACCGGTCGATCCCGCCGAGGGAGAGGTGGACGACATCCGCCGGCAGCTCGGCCAACCAGCTCGTCAGGGGTGGGCTCCTCTCGCCGGCGTCGTCTCGCACCCCGAAGGCGAGACCGATAGGAAGCCCTGCGCCGGCCGCCGCCAAGTAGGACGCGAGCGCAAGGGAGGACTCGTCGGCCCACTGGAGGTCATCGACGGCGATGAACACCGGCCGCTCAGCGCTCGCTTGCTCGAGACAGTCCGCGCCGGCCGCGAACAACGCCGCTCGTCCCTTGCTCGCGATCGCGAACGGCCCCGTCGATCCGCAGAGCGCCCGGAACACCCGGGGCCATGGCCAGTAGGGGGGTGACTGGCTCGGAGCGCACCGTCCCAGCGCCACGGCGAAGCCACGCTGGGCGGCCCGGTCCACCGCCGCCTCGAGCAGCGTGCTCTTGCCGACACCCGCCTCGCCCGCGACGACCACGACCGACGCGTGGTCCTTCGCCACACGATCGAGCAGCGCCTCGATCCGGGCCAGCTCACCGGACCGGCCCACCGGGCCGTCCTCGACCAGCGGCATCGCGGTCGAGCTTAGGAGTCATGGCGATGCCACGCCCGATGTGGCGCTTCTCAGGTGTCAGCGAACACACCCTGCGGGGAACCCTCGTGACGGCTCACCACACGATCGGTCAGGTGGCGACGCCGGCCGCGACCGTCGCCGCCGCGCTGACGACCACGACACCACCCCCAGCCGCCTGACAGAAGGAGACACGTCATGCCGAAGGCATCCAAGCGCACCGCTTCGGAGACCGTCGAGGTCCCGGGCTACGAAGGCCACCTCGAGGACTTCGACGGCGGCTACACCGTCGCGTTCGAGCGGTACACCGACGACGCCGACCTCACGCCGGTCTTCGCCGGGCTGCCCGACGACCGCTGCCAGTGCGAGCACTGGGGCTACGTCCTGAGCGGCAGCGTCACCTTCCACACCGCCACGGGCGACGAGACCTTCCGAGCCGGCGACGCGTACTACGTCGCACCGGGCCACACCCCCGTGCTCTCCCGCGACACCGAGGTCGTCGAGTTCAGCCCGACCATCGAGCTCCGACGCACCCTCGAGGTCGTCACCAAGAACATGGAGGCGGCCGGCGACTGACCGCCGTCCCCACCCGCAAAGCACCACGTCCCGAAGGAGGAAACCACCATGACCATGACCACCACCACCAACCTGACCGATACGGCGCGCCGCTGCTACGAGAACCAGGACTGGGACGGCCTCGCCGCGCTCTACGCGACCGACGTTCTGTTCGACATGCACCCGCCCGGCTGGCGCTACCAGATCCAGGGCGCCGACGCGGTGTCGGCGCAGTGGAAGGCCATGATCGACCAGTTCGATGACTTCCGAGTCACCTGGGTACGCGCGACCACCATCGACGGTGGCGTCGTCGTCGAATGGGAGATGCACGCCGGCCACGGTGACGACGAGCACCTCTGTCGCCAGGTCGACATCCTCCACGGTGACGGCGCCGAGATCACCGAGCACGTCTGCTTCTGCGGTGGCGTGTGGGACGCCGCCACCATCGCGCGGCACCAAGACGAAGCGCCCATGATCCGCTGGTGAGCCAAGGCAGACCCGGTCCCGCTGACCGCCGCGGTGGCGACGGTCAGCGGCCCCCGTCCGTCGCCGGGTGGACGCAGGTCGGGTCCTCGGCCAGCGGGTCGCCAGAGGCGGCGAAGGCCTGTGAGCGCGAGCCACCGCAGACGTCGCGGAACTCGCACCGGCCACACCGGCCGCCGAGTCGGTCGGGGTCACGCAACGCCTGCAGGAGCGGCGAGCACCGGTAGATCACCGGGAACGGCTGGGTGCGGACCGAGCCGGCCGGTTCGGGCAGGAAGCCGCTCGGGTAGACCGTGCCGTGGTGGTCGATGAAGGCGAACCCGCGGCCGGCGTTCACGTCGAGCGGGGGGCGGGGACCGCTCGGTCGCATCGCCACGTCGGCCAGCACCGCGGCGGTGCGGGCGGCCAGCGACCGGCGTAGTGCGCCCGGCGCCACGGTCGCACCGGCCGCCCGCTGCAGCCCGATGCGCCGGAAGTGCGGCGCCTCGGTGCTCTTCACCGGGACGTACGGCGAGACGTCGTGGAGCCAGTGCAGGACGCCCTCGGTCTGCTCCGCGGTCAGCTGCCCGAGCGCCGAGCCGCGCCCGGTGGGGACGAGGAAGAACACGCTCCAGAGGCCGGCCTGCAGTTCCAGGACGATGCGGAGGATGTCCGGTAGCTCGGCGACGTTGTTGGCGGTGACCGTGGTGTTGATCTGCAGCCGGTAGCCGAGGTCGCGGACGTGGCGGGCCGCCTCCATGGTGGCGTCGAACACGCCGGGAACGCCGCGCAGGCCGTCGTGCGAGGCCGCCGTGTCGCCGTCGAGCGAGAGCGACACCGCACCCGCACCCGCGTCGCGAAGGGCGGCGAGAGCGTCACGGGTGAGCAACGGTGTGACCGACGGCGAGAGGGACACGTTGAGCCCCGCGTCGCTGCCGTGGGCGACCAGCTCGACGAGGTCGGGACGCTGGAACGGGTCACCACCGGTGAGTACGACGATCGGCCGGGGCGGGCCGTAGGCGGCCAGGTCGTCGAGGAGCCGCCGGCCCTCGTCGGTGTCGAGCTCGAGGGGGTCGCGACGGGGCTGGGCGTCGGCGCGGCAGTGACGGCAGACCAAGCCACAGGCCCGGGTCACCTCCCAGATGACGAGGAACGGCCGGTCGGTGGTGTCGGTGCGCAGGGACCGGATGGCGTGGACCGTCATGCCCGTCCCACCTCCCTCGACCCGGCGAGGGAGAACGCTCGCACCCGCCGGCGATCGCCTGGATCGGTCCGCACTCGTGCTCCCTTCGAGCCGCGCCCGGTCGGGGCGACCGAGCGGCCGTTCGGGCGCTCATTCTCGCAGAGGAGACCGCCGGCCGGGCCCGGGTGTGACCGATGACCACCGAGACCGGTGACGCTTCACGTCGCGTCGACGGGCTCCTCGACGGCCGCACCGGCGGCATCGGGGTCGACGGGCGGAGCGGCGGTGACGGTGAGCTGCGTGCCTTGGCGATCGGCGGTGGCGGTGCGGCGCACGGCGGTGGAGATCCCGGCGCCGCCGGCGATCGCGGCGAGCGAGCCGAGCGTCTGGAAGGGACCGAAGGCGACGCCGAGGAACGCGATGAGCGGACCGGACGCCCCGTAGGCGATGCGTGCCCACCGGGGGACACCCTCGATCGCGGCGGCGGCTCGGGCCAGCAGCACGGTCGCGATGGCGAACAGCAGCCCACCGCCGACCAGCGTCACGATGGCGGGGATGCCGTAGACGTCGTCGTAGACGGCGCTCGCTCCTGTGTACTGCTGGATCTCGAGGTCGCCGATCGCCGGCTGGGCGAATGCGGCGACGCCGAACCCCGCGAGCAGACCGGCCGAGCCGAGCACGGTGAGGCTGAACCCCCACGTGGCGGCCCGCACGTGGCGGCCCGACGCCAGGGTCGCCCAGGTGAGCGCGCCGACGCCGACCAGGTTGAGGGCGAGACCCAGGATGCTGCCCACCAGGTGCTTGGCCAGGAACTCGTCGGTCGTCACGAACCGGGCCCACGACGAGAAGTCGGTGCTCGGGTCGGGCTGGTGGGTGATGGTCGCCCACAGGGTGAGCACGCCGAACACCGGCAGCAGCCACACCCCCCTCGTCACCTGGCGCAGGGAGGGCAGGTCGACGGCAGTCGACCGGTGGCGGTCAGGGACATGGGTGGTTTCCATGTCGCAATACCTATACCCCCCTCGGGTATCTGTCAACCCTCGGGGACTGCGACGGCTGCCGATGCCCGGCCGCAGACGGTGGCCGGCGCACGCTCGACCCAACCCAAGCGCGTGAAGCAGACCGCTCGCCGCCGTTCAGCGATAGGCGACGGGCATCTCCTTGATCCCGTTGAGCCAGCCCGACCGGAGCCGGCGTTGCGGACCGGTGGGAGCGATGTCCGGAAGGTGATCGGCGATGGCGTTGAACATCACGTCGATCTCGAGCTTGGCCAGATGCGACCCCGGGCAGAAATGCACGCCACCCCCGCCGAAGCCCACGTGCGGGTTCGGCGAGCGGAAGATGTCGAAACGACGAGGATCGTCGAACACGTCCTCGTCGTAGTTGGCCGAGCCGTACAAGAGCCCGACCCGTTGTCCCCGCGTGATCTCCTGGCCGGCGATCTCCGTGTCCTCGGTGGCGGTGCGCTGGAACATCTGCACTGGGGTGCCGAACCGGACCACCTCGTCGGCGAGGGTGGCGGGGCGCTCCGCCTTGTATCGCTCCCACTGGTCGGGATGGTCGAAGAACGCCTGCATGCCGTGGCTGATGGCGTTGCGAGTGGTCTCGTTCCCGGCGACGGCGAGCAGCAGCACGAAGAACGCGAACTCCTCCGAGCTCACCACCTCGTCGTCGGCGGCGGCCACGAGACGGGTGACGATGTCGTCCCTCGGATGGACCTTGCGGTCCTCGCCCATCTCGGCCGCGTAGCCCAGGATCTCCGCCGCGGCCGACGCCGGATCCACGTCGTAGTCGGGATCGTCGTAGGCCATCATCTCGTTCGACCACTCGAAGATCTGCTTGCGATCGTCCTGGGGGAAGCCGACGAGGTCGGCGATCGCCTGGAGCGGTAGCTCGCAGGCGAGGTCGGTCACGAAGTCGCCCTCGCCGCGCTCGCGGGCCTCGAGCACGATCCGCGTGGCGCGCTCCCGCATCAGCCCCTCGAGCCGGGCGACGCCCCGGGGCGTGAACACTCCCCGTGACACGACACCACGGACCCGGGTGTGCCGCGGTTCGTCCATGTTGAGCAACATGCCCTTCTGGATCTCGCGCTCTTGATAGCCGACGGTCGCCCCGTCGAACTTGACGATCGCGGTGTTCTCCTCGCTCGACCATCCCGACCTCGCACACGACACGGTCTTCACGTCCGCGTGGCGGGACAGCACCCACAGCCCTCCGTCGTCGAAGCTCGACTCCTCGACCGTCTGCACGTTCCAGAACGCCGGTGCGGAGCGCCGCAACCACGCGAACTCCTCCAACGGAACCCCGTGGGCGTAGATGTCGGGATCGGTGAGATCGTGGCCGGCAGGTACTGGAACAGGCATGGTGCCTCCCCGTGTCGCTTCTGGGTCGAGGCCGTTCCCGACTCCGTGAATTTCTACTCTAGCGTAGAATAATTCTGCTCTGAGGACCGGCCCGAGATCTTCGAGGTGAGCGTGCGCGCCACGCGCCAGCGAGGATGACGATGGGTGAGGTCATGTGGGGGACTCCGGTTCGTGGGCGGGCTTGGTGGCGGTCGGGTAGAGGCGGCGCTTCGCCCACAGCGAGACGTAGACGAGCGCGATGAGGGCGGGGACCTCGATGAGGGGGCCGATGGTGCCGGCGAGTGCCTGGCCGGAGGTGACGCCGAACACGGCGATCGACACGGCGATGGCGAGCTCGAAGTTGTTGCCCGCCGCGGTGAACGCCACCGACGCGTTGCGTTCGTAGGGGAAGCCCAGCCGGTGGCCGAGCGCGAACGAGCCGCCCCACATCAGCGCGAAGTAGACGAGCAGGGGGACCGCGACGCGGGCGACGTCGAGGGGGTTGTTGGTGATCTGGTCGCCCTGGAGGGCGAAGAGCACGACGATGGTGAACAGCAGCCCAGCAGTCCGATGGCGATCGGTAGCGACACCGTGTCGACCTTGATGGCTTCGAGGGTGTCGTTGAGGTCGGGGATGGCGCGGCCCAGAAGCAGCCCTGCAGCCATGGCGAGGCCGATCCACAGCGGCAGGAACCGGTCCAGCGTCGACAACCGCCCGGCGACGGGACCGGCGTCGGCGCCGGTGGTGCCGGTGGTGGTCATCTGGTCGCGCCGGCGGGCTCGAGGTCGAGGTGGGACATGGTGACCGGCGGTGCGCTCGCACAGGGACCAAGGTCCCGGCCGGCGGTCACGGGCCGCTCATCGGGTGGAGGTGCCGATCCCGGCACCACAGCTCGTTGTCGACGGCCCGCCGGTGGTGTGGGGTGCCAGGGGCCACCGGCTCAGCAGCAGCCCGACTCGGCGGGGGCGGCGGCACGGCCCATCGCGACCGGTTCGGCGGTGCTGTCGGGGGCGCAGCACATGGCGGTCTCGCCGTCGCCGACGATCTGGTTGGTGAGCTGGTCGGCGTCGCCGGTCTTGACGTACCACTCCCACTTGGCGCCGTCGGGGTCGGTCACCCAGGTCTCGACCTTGGTCGCGTAGCAGCACACCGTGTCGTCGACCCCGGTGGTCTCCAGACCCGTGTCGGACAGGCGGGCCTCCGCAGCCGAGACCTCCGCAGCGGTCTCGGTCTCGACGCCGAGGTGGTTGAGGGTGCCGCCCTCGGCGCCCTCGAACAGGACGAGCTTGAGGGGCGGATCGGCGATCTCCCAGTTGGCGTAGCCGGGCTTGCGCTTGGCCGGCTCGGTGGCGAACAGCTTCGAGTAGAACTCGACGGCCGCTTCGATGTCGGTGACGTTGAGGGCGAGCTGGAGTCGGGACACGGCGGGAGCCTCCGGGTAGACTGATCGACGTTCGTCGATGCGACTACTCTAGCAACGCATCGACCGGTGCCAATACGTAGGTCGTCGAGTTCGGAGGCAGGCGATGGAGGTCCAACCGATCGAGGCCTGCTGCGTACCGGTGACGGCCGGGGCGCTCGACGAGCACGACGCCACCGAGCTCGCCGGCGTCTTCAAGGTGCTGGCCGATCCGGCCCGCCTGCGGCTGCTGTCGCTGGTCGCCGCCGCCGAGGGCGGTGAGGCGTGCGCGTGTGATCTGATCGAGCCGGTCGGCCGGTCCCAACCCACGGTGTCGCACCACCTGTCGCTGCTGGTCGACGCCGGGCTGCTCAGCCGGGAGAAGCGGGGCAGGTGGGCCTGGTACCGGGTCGTGCCCGAGCGTCTCGACGCGGTGCGCCAGGCGCTGGCGCCGGTTCCGGTCAGCCGTTGACCGGTTCGATGCCGAGCGAGGCCGTGAGGCCCAGGACGCGCCGGCGGATCCGTCGCCGCGCCGGCCCTGGGATGATCCTTCAGGTGTCGGCGGGAGCGGGGAGGAGCTCGTCGACCAGGGCCTGGACGCGCCGGTCGATCTCGTCTCGGATGGGGCGCACGGCGTCGACGCCCCGCCCGGCGGGGTCGTCGAGGACCCAGTCCTCGTAGCGCTTTCCGGGGAAGATCGGGCAGGCGTCGCCACAGCCCATGGTGATGACGACGTCGGATGCCTTCACGGCCGCCTCGTCGAGCTTCTTCGGGTGCGCGCCCGATGCCCGCAGGTCGATGCCGATCTCGGCCATGGCCTCGACCACGGCGGGGTTGATGTCGTCGGCGGGCGCCGAACCGGCGGAGCGGACGACGACCCGGTCCTCGGCGTGGTGGGCGAGCAGCGCGGCCGCCATCTGGGAGCGGCCGGCGTTGTGGACGCAGACGAAGAGCACCTCGGGGCGGTCGGCGGTCATGTCGGATCCTCGGCGTGATCGTGGGGGTGGAGGAGGCGGACGTCTGGGCTGCTACGGCGCTTGGCGCCGGTTCTGGTCAGTGTGGGAGGCGATGGCGTCCCAGAGGGTCGGCCAGAGCGGTTGAGGCCGATCGTGACCCATGTGCGTCACGACGAGCATCTCGGCACCGGGGATGACCTCGGCAGTCCGCTCGCCTCCGCTGGGCGCGATGAGCGTGTCGTCAGTGCCGTGGATGACCAGGACCGGGAGACGCAGGCCGGCGAGGTCGCTCTCGAGCGAACCAGTGGCGAGCAGGGCCGCAAGCTGGCGGGTGGTTCCGCCCGGGCAGAGCCCTCGGTCGTAGCTGGCCGCGGCGAGAGCAGCGACGGCGGTTTCGTCGAAGTACCGCTTCGAGGCCCACACGCGGGAACTTGCGACCGTGCCGGCGATGTAGCCGTCTCTGTCCGATGGCAGCGGGCTCATGAGCGCGGCGAAGGCCTCGGGGGTCGATTGCCCCACGTCGGACGCCCCGGTCGACGACATCATCGATGTCAGGGTGGCGACGAGATCCGGATGGCGGATCGCAACGAGTTGGGCGACCATGCCCCCCATCGATGCCCCGACGACGTGAACCCGATCGAGGCCGAGTGCGCCGACGAGGCCGGCGGCATCGTCGGCCAGGTCCTCGAGCAGGTACGGGGCGCTGGCCCCAACGGCTTCGATGTCACCGCTGGACGCGGCACCGATCAGGCGACCCAGATCAACGGGGAACTGGTCGAGCTTCGTCGACAAGCCGGTGTCCCGGTTGTCGAACCGGATCACGTACCGGCCCCGCTGCGCGAGCCCGTCGCAGAAACCGCTGTCCCACGACAGCATCTGCGCGCCGAACCCGGCGATCAACAGGACTGCAGGGTCGGACGGGTTGCCGAACGTCTCGTAGTCGAGGGCGATGCCGCCCCGGACGAGTGCTTGTGACATCGATTGTCCTTCGGCTTGGTCGGGCATCGTACCAACCACGCGCTCGGCTGGTCGGGGTCCGTCAGGCCACGCCTCGGTCGAGCAGGTGGCGTTCTTGGGGACCGCTCCGGGCGGGATCGCGACGTGGACCTGGCCGTCGCCATCGACCGACACGACCCGCACGACGAGGTCCGCCCGGGAGTGCCAGGTAGGCCCAGTCCGGCGACGCCTCGATGGCGCTCACCTTGAACCACTCGACGACGACCCGGCCCATCCGGTTGCGTCGTGATCACCGCCGCCACCTTCGAGGGGGTCCTCCTCCCCGACGTCTTCAGCGACTGGTCTGGGCCCGTCGAGGATCTCGGGCTGCGCCGAACCGGTCGGTGACGGCGTGGAGGTCGATGACCCTGTCGCCGTCGACGGTCGCCAGACCGGCGATGGCGAGGGCGACGGGTCGGCCGACGGACCCGTCGCCGCCGAGTCCTCCGCGGTGGGGGCCGTGGAGAACGGCGTGCGCGGTCGCCGCGTGTGGTGCACCAAGCCGGTCGACGACCGGCCGTCTCTTCGACGGACCCACCGGGGGGTGGTCGCCGGACGACGCGCCCGGTTCGTGACGCGGCGAGGCCCCTCCGGAGAGGGGCCTCGTCACGTCAGAACTTGGTGGCGGGGGCAGGATTTGAACCTGCGACCTTCGGGTTATGAGCCCGA
>JAYRFK010000135.1:0-28298 GCA_041908445.1 Acidimicrobiales bacterium
GGCGACGGTCGAGGGCGAGGAGGGCCTCGTGTACGTCGAGGCCGCCCCCGGGTCCGGCCGCCGGCTCTGGTTCGTCGATCCGAGCACCCCGGGCGCCGACGGCGACGCCTGCCGTCAGGTGGTCCCCGTCCAGCAGCTGTAGACGAATACCCCCGGGGGTACAGGTTGCCGATACCCCTAGGGGTATCTACGCGCGATCGTCATGACCGTCCTCGCCGACCGCCGCTCCCCCGTTCCCGAGCCCACCGGGCCTCCCGACGAGGCGGTGGCCGAGGCCTCCGACGGGCACGTGCAGGGCCACGGCTGGTTCGGCGCGCTGGCGCGCTTCACCGGCCGCCGGCGCCGCACGGTGATGCTCGTGTGGCTCGCGGTGGTCCTACTCGCCGCTCCCCTCGCCGTGACCTCGTCGGGCGCGCTGTCGGGCGCCGGGTGGGAGGCCCAGGGCTCGACCGCCCAGGAGGTGCGCGACGAGCTCCGCCGGGACTTCCCGCAGCTCGGCGCCGAGGCCGCGATCGTCATGTACCACCAGGACGCACCGGTCGCCGGGGACCCCGCCGGCGTGCAGGCGGTGGTCGCCCACCTGGACGGCGCCTCCGGCGCCACCACCGTCGTCGACCCCCTGGCCCAGCCCGCCGAGTCCGGCCTCGTGTCCCCCGACGGGCGCACCGTGTTGATCCCGGTGGGGCTCGCCGCCGAGGAGGACGCCGACCTGCCCGAGTCCGCCGGCGCCCTGATCGACCACGTGGCCGACCTCGACGTGCCTGCGGGGGCCCGGGTCGAGGTCCTGCTGTTCATCGCCTTCGGCTCGGCCGTCGCCGCCGGCCTGCCCCTGCTCCTGGCCGTGGCCGGCATCGCCGGCGGCGCGGGCGACGTCGACGATCGCGGCGGCCGCGTCCGCCGTGAGCTTCGCCGCCATCGTGTTCCAGCACGGGATCGGCGCCGGGCTCATCGGCGTCGACCACCAGGGCTTCGTCGACGCATGGGCACCGCTGTTCTTCTTCGCCCTGCTCTTCGGGCTCTCGATGGACTACCAGCTGTTCCTGCTGGCGGCGATCCCGGAGCGCTACGAGGCCACCGGTGACACCGCGCTGGCGATCCGGGAGGGCATCGCCCGCACCGGTCGCCCCATCACCAACGCCGCGCTGATCATGATCGTGGTGTTCGTGGCCTTCGGGGTGACGGGCCCCATCCCGCCGACCGAGCTCGGCGTCACGCTCGCGGTGGCGGTCCTGCTCGACGCCACCGTGGTGCGCTTGATGCTGGTCCCGTCCCTGATGGGCCTGCTCGGCGACCGCAACTGGTGGCTCCCGAGCTGGCTCGACCGGGTCCTCCCCCGGGTGCGCTTCGAGCACTGATCGGGTGGGGGCGACGCCGCCGCGGTCGCGGCGGCGCCGTTCCCCCCGCTCGGCCCGGATGGGTAGGGTTGGCCGCCATGACCGAGCCGATCGGCCCCGCGGCCCGACCCACCGCCACGTCCGGGCCCGGCACCGCCGGCCCGGCCGAGGACTGGCCGGCCAAGGCCACCGACCAGATCGTCAACCTGGTCGACCAGCTCCGGGAGAAGACCACCGGGCCGGCCATCCGCTTCGCGCGGGCGGTCGTCTTCGGCTTCCTGGCCACGATGCTCGGCACCGCCGCCCTGGTCCTGCTCATCGTGGGGCTGGTGCGGTTCGTGAACGTGTACGTGCCGGGCGGCGTGTGGGTGGCCCACGGCATCGTCGGCCTGCTCTTCGTCGGTGTGGGCGCCTGGCTGTGGTCCAAGCGCTACGGCCCCGCCGACGCCACGGAATAGCCCGCCCCCACCTGAGGTTTCGCCTGCCATGAGCAGCTCCGACGTGCGCAACGTGATCATCATCGGCTCGGGCCCCGCCGGGCTCACCGCGGCCATCTACACCGCCCGGGCCAACCTCTCGCCGTTGGTGATCGAGGGTGAGCCGAGCTCGACCAGCGACCAGCCCGGCGGCCAGCTGATGCTCACCACCGAGGTGGAGAACTTCCCCGGGTTCCCCGAGGGGATCATGGGCCCCGACCTCATGGCCCGCTTCCGGGAGCAGGCCGTCCGCTTCGGCGCCGACCTGCTGACCGAGAAGGTGTCGAAGGTCGACCTCTCGGCCCGACCCTTCGGGGTGTGGGTCGGCGACCCCGACGCCGCCGAGCCCACCTACCGGGCGCAGTCGGTGATCGTCTCGACCGGCGCCAAGGCCCTCATGCTGGGCCTGCCGGCCGAGGAGCGCCTGCTCGGCCACGGCCTGTCCACCTGCGCCACCTGCGACGGGTTCTTCTTCCGTGAGCACAACATCGCGGTGGTCGGCGGCGGCGACTCCGCCCTCGAGGAGGCCCTCTTCCTCACCAAGTTCGCCACCAAGGTCACCCTGATCCATCGCCGTGACGAGCTCCGGGCCTCGAAGATCATGCAGGAGCGGGCCCTCGCCAACCCCAAGATCGAGTTCCTCTGGAACCACGTGGTCGACGACATCGTCGGCGAGCACTCGGTCGAGAAGCTGAAGGTCCGCAACGTCCTCACCGACGAGGTCTCGGACCTCGACGTGACCGGGGTCTTCGTGGCCATCGGCCACCAGCCCAACACCGACCTGTTCAAGGGCCAGCTCGACATGGAGGACAGCGGCTACCTGGTCACCGGGCCCGGCACCGCGACCAACGTCGAGGGCGTGTTCGCCTGCGGCGACGTGCAGGACCACACCTACCGCCAGGCCATCACCGCGGCCGGCTCGGGCTGCATGGCCGCCATCGACGCCGAGCGCTGGCTCGAGGCCGCGGCCCACGCGGCCGGCTGAGCCCCGACGTGCCCGCGGCTGGCGCCGCGACCATCCCCGAGGCCCGCAGGACCCGCCGCTAGGGTCGATCCCGTCCGCGTTCGCGCCCGAGCACGAGGATCCTGACCCGCCGGAGTCGACCATGAAGAAGCTGCTGCCGGGGATCGTGGTGGGGGTGGGCCTGTTCCTGCTCGTCACCAACCCCTCGGAGTCGGCCAACTGGGTCAGCTCGGCCTTGGGCGTCGTGTCCGACATCTGGGACGGCGTGATCGAGTTCCTGAAGGAGCTCCTGAACTGAGCGTGGGCGCCGCCGCCTCGGACGCGTTCCTCCTCGAGGGTGAGACGGTCGTCTACGAGACCAAGCGCCACTGGGCGGTCCTCATCCGCCCGGCGAGCTGGGCGGGCGGCAGCCTGCTGGTGCTGTCGATCTTCTTCGGCATGACCGGCTCGACCGAGGTCACCGGCCTGCTCGGCCTCGGGGTGATGTACCTCTGGCTCCGCCTGGGCTGGAAGCTCGCCGACTGGCGGTTCGACACCCTGTACGTCACCGACTGGCGGGTGTTCGAGGTGTCGGGCCTGGTCACCCGCCGCCTCGCGGCCATGCCGCTGCGCAAGATCACCGACCTGACCTACGAGACCTCGCCCCTCGGGCGGGTGCTCGGCTACGGCCGGTTCGTCATCGAGACCGCCGGCCAGGACCAGGCCCTCTCCTCGCTCGACCACGTGCCCGACCCGCACCGGATGTACACCGAGCTCTCGCACCTGACCCTGCACGGCCCCGGCCGGCCGCCGCGAGCGGACCACACGGTCGAGGAGCGACGCTGACCCGACCCCGGGGTCTCCGTCCTCCGACGGCCGGGAATGCCATCGGGCCCTACCGGGTTGGGGTACGCGAAGATCAGGGTCCCACCGGACCCGTCGCAACCGCAGAAAGGCTCGTCATGGCCGCAGGCATCTCCACCCTCTCCGACGCCACCTTCAACGAGGAGATCGGCAGCGCCGAGGGGCCCGTCCTCGTCGACTTCTGGGCCGAGTGGTGCGGGCCGTGCAAGATGATCGCCCCGATCCTCGAGGAGATCGCCTCCGAGCACGGCGACAAGCTCGCCATCGCCAAGCTGAACGTGGACGACAGCCCCGGCGCCGCCCGCAACTACCAGGTCATGAGCATCCCGACCCTCATCGTCTTCAAGGACGGTGAGCCGGTGAAGCGCCTGGTGGGCGCCAAGGGCAAGGGCCAGCTCCTCGAGGAGCTGTCCGAGTTCATCTGACCTCGCACCGCTGAGGTACCCCCGAGTCCCCCCGTCCGCGGGGGGACTCGTCGCGCCCCCGGTAACCTCCGGCCGGTGATCCAGGGTCTGCCGTTCGGTCCCGGCGCGACCGGGGAGCCGGTGCGCGACCTCCAGGGCCGACTCGTCGCGCTCGGGGTCGACTGCGGCGACGACGGCCCGGGCACCTACGGGCCCGGCACCGAGGACGCGGTGTCGCGCTTCCAGGCGCAGCGGGGCCTGCACGTCGACGGCGTGTGCGGTCAGCAGACGTGGTCCGCCCTGGTCGAGGCGGGCTACCGCCTCGGCGACCGCCTGCTCTACCACCGCACCCCCCTGCTCCGGGGCGACGACGTGCACGAGCTCCAGCAGCGCCTCGGCGCGCTGGGCTTCGACGCCGGCCGGGTCGACGGGTTCTTCGGCGCCAACAGCGCCAAGGCCCTGAAGGACTTCCAGCAGAACGTCGGCCTGACCAGTGACGGCATCTGCGGCCCCGACACCCTGGCCGCCCTCGAGCGCCTGGTCGGGGCCGGCTCGGCCGGCGCGGCGGACGCGGCACCGACCGAGGCCGAGGTGCGCGAGCGCGAGCGCCTACGGCGGGCCCGGCGGGGCCTCGCCGGTCAGCGGGTGGTGGTCGCCGAGTTCGGGGGTCTCGACGCCCTGGCCACCGCGCTCGCCCGCGCCCTGCAGGACGAAGGGGCGGTGGTCGTGGCCCTGCACCACCCCGACGGCTCCGTGCTCGCCGCCGACGCCAACGCGTTCGACGCCGAGGCCTACGTCGGGCTGTCGCTGCGACCCGGACCACCGTGCACCATCGCCTTCTACCGCTCCCCCGGCTTCGAGTCGATCGGCGGCCGTCAGCTGGCGGAGCGGGCCGCGGTGGAGCTCGACGCCGCGTTCGGCGCGGCCACGTGCGCGGTGAGCGGCATGCGCCTCCCGGTGCTCCGCGAGACGGTCATGCCGGCGGTGCAGGTCGAGCTGGGCGAGGCTCGCCTGGCCGTCGAGGGTGCCGCCGACCTGGTCGCCGCCCTCGTGCGGGCCGTGGTGGCGTGGGTGGCCGCCCCGCTCGACGGTTAGAGATCGACACCCCTGTACAGCAAACCTCCGGTCGAGGGCCGTGAGGTGCCCAAAAGTGGCGCTGACCAGGGAAAACCCTGGTTGTGCGCGCAAGTGAAGGTGGGGTTGACCACAGGGTTTGCCACAGGTGTGGAAAACCCTCACGCGCCGCCGCGGAGTCGCGTGGCACAACTCTCGACCATTGGTTGAGAGTTCTAGTCCTCCGGGTCGCCGGGACGGCCCTGCACCATGGCGCGGTAGATGCGCTCGAGGTCCTCCAGGGTGGCGAAGTCGATGACCACCCGCCCCTTGCGGGCCCCCATGCTCACGGACACCCGGGTGTCGAGGTGGTTGGCCAGGAGCTCCTCGAGCTCGAGCAGGCCCGCCGGCCGCAGCGTCGTCACCGGCGGCGTGGCGTCGTCCTCGTCCTTCTCGGCCTCACGCCGGCGCACCGCATCCTCGACCTCGCGGACCGACAGGCCCTGGGCCACCGCCCGCTTGGCCAACCCCTCCTGGAAGGCGCGGTCCGGGGTGCCGAGCAGCGCCCGGGCGTGGCCGGCGCTGAGCTGGTCCTCGGCCACGAGCTTCTGGATGCTCGGCGGCAGCTGGAACAGGCGAAGGGTGTTGGCGACCGCCGAGCGGCTCTTGCCCACCCGCTCGGCCAGGCGCTCCTGGGTGAGGTCGAAGTCCTCGATGAGCTGCTGGTAGGCGGCGGCTTCCTCGAGAGGGTTCAGGTCCTGGCGGTGCAGGTTCTCCACCACCGCCTGCTCCAAGGAGTCGAGGTCGTCGACCTCGCGCACAATGGCGGGCACCGACGGCAGACCGGCCCGCTTGGCCGCCCGCCAGCGACGCTCCCCCGCGATGAGCTCGTAGCGACCGGGCTCGGCGGCAGGTCGCACGAGGATGGGCTGCAGCACGCCGAGCTCGCGGACCGAGGCGGTCAACGAGGCCAGGGTCTCCTCGTCGAAGTGGTCCCGGGGCTGGAAGCGGTTCGGCTCGATGTCGCTCGTGGGGATCTCGAGCAGGCTCGTACCGCCGGCCGATACCGGTACCTCGGTGGGGATGAGCGCTCCCAGCCCTCGACCGAGCCCTCCCTTGCGCGTCGCCATGATCGCTCCTGTGCTCAGCTCTTGACCGCCTCGCGACCGGAGATCTCGGCTGCGAGGAGGCGGTACTTGCGGGACCCCTTCGACCCGGCGTCGAAGGAGGTGATGGGCAGACCGTAGGACGGGGCCTCGGAGAGCCGGACCGTGCGGGGGATCATCACCTTGGCCACTTTGTCCCCGAAGTGGCTGCGGACCTCCTTGGCCACGTCGGCGGCGAGGGTGGTGCGGCTGTCGTACATGACCAGCACGATCGTGCTCACCTCGAGGGTGGGGTTGAGGTTGCGCTGGACCAGCTCGACGTTGCGCAGGAGCTGGCCCAGGCCCTCCAGGGCGTAGTACTCGCACTGGATGGGAACCAGCACCTCGCTCGCCGCGGCCAGCCCGTTGACGGTCAGCAGCCCGAGCGAGGGCGGGCAGTCGATCAGGACGTAGTCGTAGTCGTCGAGGACCTGGGCGATGGCGTTGCCCAGGCGCTGCTCCCGGCTCATGACCGACACGAGCTCGATCTCGGCGCCGGCCAGGTCGAGGCTCGCCGGGGCGACGAAGAGGTTGGCGTTGCCGGTGGCCTCGACGCAGTCCTCCATGCGGGCGTCGGCGAGGAGCACGTCGTACATCGAGACCTCGAGGTCCCGGATGTTGATGCCCAGGCCGGTGCTGGCGTTGCCCTGGGGGTCGAGGTCGACCACCAGGGTACGGAAGCCCAGTTCGGCCAGGCAGGCGCCCAGGTTCACGGCCGTGGTGGTCTTGCCCACCCCGCCCTTCTGGTTGGCCACCGCCATGATGCGGGGCAGGGGTCGGGGATCCATAGCGGGCCCATCCTGCTGGCTGGCCGTCCCCGGGTCAAGGACCCTCCGCCCGCCGAGCTCCAGGACGGCGAAGGGACGGGTCGCCAGCGTGAAGAAGGCCCGGAGGAGCAGCGGTGGCGGCATGGGCGTCAGTGTTCCACGTGAAACAGCACGACGCGAATCCACGGGGAGGGATGGGGGAGTGTTCCACGTGAAACACCGCCCCCGAGGGAGGGGAAACGGCCGGGGCGATGTTCCACGTGAAACACCGGTCCCCCTTCGGCCGGGTGACCCCACCACGGGTGTTCCACGTGAAACATCCCGGGCGGGGCCGGCGCTCCGGAACCCGTCGGGGGTCCCCGAGATGGACCGGGGCTACCAGAGGGGGCGGCGCTTGGCCCGGCCGCTCTCGCGGGGGTACCCGGCCGGGCACGCTCCCTCGAGCGCCAGCACCTGGAGCCGGGGCGGCCCCTCGAGGGTGCGGGTCGGCACCAGGCCCAGTTGCGCCAACGGGCCACGAGGCCACCGGTTGGCCCGAGCCTCGGGGGGCTCGCTCACCACCAGGATGCCGCCGGGGGCCAGCAGTGCGGCCGCGCACTCCGCCGTCACCGGCGGGGGCCCGAAGGAGCGGGCGGTGACGAGCGCGCACCGCGCCCGGCGCTCGGGGTCGCGGCCCACGTTCTCCGCCCGACCGTGCAGCACCTCGACCCGGTCGGACGCGCCCATCGACGCCACGGCCTCGACCAGGAAGGCCGCGCGCCGCTCGCGGCTCTCGACCAGCCACCATCGGCTCTCGGGCCAGTGCTCCACCAGGACCAGGGCCGGCACGCCGCCGCCGCTGCCCAGGTCGGCGGCCTGCTCCGGCGCGTCGGTCACCGCACGCGCAAAGGCCCGGGCATGATCGACGTGGGGGTCGATCGGGCCCGGGCCCAGGAATCCGAGCCGGTGGGCCCGTTCCAGGACGTCCTGGAGGGCGCTCACCGGTTGCGCCCGCTCAGTCGGCGGGGACGATGACCACGCGGCGGCGCGGCTCCTCGCCCTCCGACGTGGTGGCGATGCCGTCCATCTCGTTCACGGTGTCGTGCACAATCTTGCGGTCGGCGGCGCCCATCGGCTCGAGCGAGCGGGCCACGCCGCTCTCCTGCACCTCGGCGGCGAGCTGGCGGGTGAAGCGCACCAGGGCCTCCTTGCGGCGCTGGCGGTAACCGCCCACGTCGATGCGGACCCGGCCGTGGTGCGTCCCCGTGGCCTGGCGCTGCACCACGGTGCGCGACAGCTCCTGGATGGCCCACAGGGTGCGGCCCTTGGGCCCGATGAGCAGCCCGAGGTCGTCACCGGTGAGGTCGAGCTCGATGGTCTCGTCGTCCACCTCGTCGCGCCGGATCGACGCCTCGACGCCGAAGGCGTCCACGAGGCCCTCGAGGAAGCCCTCGATGATCTCGGCCTGCTCCTGCACGGTCACGTCCTCGGTCATCGCCTGCTCCTTGGTGGTGGCGTCACCCCCGGTGGGGGCGTCCTGCTCGGTCGATCGGTTGGTGCCGCCGCCGTCACCCGACGGCTTGCGGTTGCGGTTGCGGCCACCGCGGCTGCCCCGACTGCGGCCGGCGCCGCCCTCGCGGTCACCGCCCGAGCCCGACGTCGTGGGCTCGTCGTTGAGGGTGGCCACGGCGGCCTCGGTGGGCGCCTCGGTGGCGTCGGGGGCCTGGTCGGCCGTGGCGGGCGCGTCGGTGCGGTCGCCGGCGTCGGCACGATCGCCGCCGCCCTTGCCGCCGCCGCTGCGGTTCCGGCCGCCCCGGCCCCGGCCACCGCCGCCCTTGCCGCCGCCACCGCCGCCGTCACGACGACGACGGTTGCCGCGCTCGGCCTTGGCGCGCGGCTGGCGGGGCTTCACCCGGGCGCGCACCCGCGCCTCGCCGCGGACCCGGCCGAAGAGGCCCGTGCGGGGCTCCTCGAGGATCTCGAACTCGGCGTCCTGCTCGTCGACGCCGAGCTGGTCCAGCGCGGCGTCCTTGGCGTCCTCCACCGTGCGTCCGGTGGTCTCGACCCATTCCACGGCTTACCTCTTCTTCTTCTTGCGGGGCTTGGGCTGGGGGAGCGAGGCGCCGCCCGCGGCGCCGGAGGCACCCTTGGTCGCCCCGTCCTTGGCGGCCGGCGTGGGCTTGCCGTTCGTGCGGCTGGAGCCCTGGGAGCCTCGACCGTTGGTCGAGCCCTTGGGCTTGGCCCCGCCGTTCTTGGCCGCCGGGCCGGACTTGGCCGCCTTGGCGTCCTCGCGGGCGGCCTTGGCGTTGCCGGCCTGCTCGGTGAGCAGGGCCTTGAAGCCGAACCCCTTGGGCTTGTCCTCGGCGGGGGTGGTCTCCTTGGCGGTGACCTCGATCGGGTTGCCCTCGTCGTCCTTGCCGTAGATGTGGCGGCCGATGAACCACTGCTGGCCCACCCGCCAGAGGTTCGACACCACGAAGTACAGCACCAGGGCGCCCTGGAGGGTGAAGGAGATGAAGGCCATGAACGCCGGCATGATCTTGAGCAGCATCTGCTGCTGCTGGTTGACCTCGGAGGCGCCGCTGCGGCCCGACACCTGCTTCTGCTGCACGTAGCTGGAGATCAGCACGAGCAGGATCATGAAGAGGTAGGGGAGGGCGGTGATGAAGCCGTCGCTCGAGAGCACGTTGGCGGCGCTCTTGGAGAGGTCGACGCCCAGCCACAGCATCTGGTCCGTGGAGCGCAGGGCCGTGTAGAGCTCCTGGCTCGAGTTGAGGTGCTCGGGGTCGAAGCACTGGGTCGCCCCATTCAGGCAGCCCTCGCTCGTGATGTTGCCGGACAGGCCCCGCAGCACCCGGAACAAGATGATGAACACCGGCATCTGCGCCAGCAGGGGCAGGCAGCCGCCCAGGGGGTTGATGTTGTTCTCCTTGTAGAACTTCATCAACTCTTCGTTGAGCTTCTGGCGGTCGTCCTTGTGCTCCTTCTGGAGCCGCTTCATCTCGGGCTGGAGGCGCTGCATCCGCATCATCGAGCGGGTGCCCTTGAGGGTGAGCGGGGTGAGAATGATCATCACGCTCAGCGTCAGCAGGATGATGGCGCCGCCGTAGGACTGCCCGGTGATCACGAAGAAGAAGTTGAGGACGCTGGCGAACGCATCGAAGAACGAGTTGAACATCTACTGGGCCTTCCTGGGCGAGGATGCGGCGTCGTGGCCGTTGGACATCTCGGTGGCCTTCCTGGGGGGGACGGGGTCGTAGCCGTGGCTGGCGAACGGGTGGCAGCGGAGCAGCCTCCGGGTGGCCAGCCACGAGCCACGGGCGGCGCCGTGGGCCTCGATGGCCTCGAGCGCGTACGTGGAGCAGGTGGGGACGTAGCGGCACGGCGACGGCCGGCCGGCGAAGAGGGTCTGGTACCCCCGGATGAGCCAGGCCAGGAAGCGGGCCATCAGGCCGCCAACCGGCGGAGGGCACCGTGCACGGCGGCCTCGAGCGCCTCGTAGGGCACCTCGGCGGCCTCCGGGCGCACGCTGATCAGGTAGGCGCCCGGCCCCGGGGGCAGGGCACCGGCCGGGCGGGCGGCGTCGACGACGATCGCCCGCAGGCGGCGCTTCACCCGGTTGCGGACCACGGCCGGGCCGACGCGCCGACCCACCGAGTACGCGACGCGCGGTGGGGTCGAGCCATCGGGAAGATGGGTGATGGTCACCGGCCCCTCCCGGGCCCGTCGACCCCGCCGTCCCAGTTCGACGAACGTGGTCCGGTCACGGATGCGATGGATCAGCGCTTCGCGCTCAGGCCGACAGGCGAGCCCGGCCCTTGCGCCGGCGGGCGCTGATGATGCGGCGGCCGGCCTTGGTCGACATGCGGTGGCGGAAGCCGTGGCGCTTGGCCCGCTTCCGGACGTTCGGTTGGTAGGTCCGCTTCACAGGGCAACCTTCTTGTCTGCGGTGGGGCGCTGGGCCCGACCTGGGGAGAAAATGGGGAGGCCTCGGACCGGAGCGGGGAGGCGTCGACCGGGACCCTCCCGTCGCATCGCCGGCCACGGGGCACGGTCGTGTCGACGGACGAGGCCACGACACAGGTTTTCCCCACGCTAGAGGCGCGCGGCCGCGAACGGCAAGCCGCGGCGCCGGCGACGACCCTGGATGGGGCCCCGATCGCACGCCCGACGCGCGCCAAGGACCCCGAAACACTCGCTGACCAGGGGAGACGCGGTCATCCACAGGACCGTTCGCAGGCCCCGGACGCCGGTGCTAGGTTGCCCGGACACCGTCGGTCGCCGACCTCCACGGTGCCTGGGAACGACCAGGAGTCGCAGTGCCCGGCGTCGACCGGCGCCGAACCGCTTCCCGCTCGGGACGGGGCTTGTCCACGGACTTTTTCCACAGGTGTGGATGGTTCTGTGGACGTCGAGTGAGTACGTGGACCGCGGTCCGTGAGAGGGTAGATGGTGGGAGCAATCGCAGACGGAGACCGTGACGACGGGGCGGGCGGGCGGTCGGTCTGGGAGCAGTGCGCCGCCATGTTGCGTCCCCAGGTGTCGGGTGCGGTGTGGGCCCTCGCCTTCCAGGACGCCCAACAGGTCGAGCTGACCGACGAGTGCCTCGTGCTCTCGGTGCCCAGCTCGCTCGCCAAGGAGCGCATCGAGGCCCGCTACCTCTCGCTGGTGCACGACGCCCTCGCCGACGCCGGCCTGCCGGCCTACGAGATCGAGCTGCGGGTCGACGACTCCGCCGCCACGGTCGTCGACCTCGAGCGCGGGCCGGGGCTCGACCTCGGCCGGGCCGCCGACGACCTCCTCGGGGACGTCCTCCCCGTCCCCGACGCCGCCGCGGACGGGATCGCCCCGGCCGGCGAGCCGAGCGGCGAGCTCCACGCCCCCCGCCTCCAGCGCGACCGGGTCAACCCTCGCTACACCTTCGACGCCTTCGTCACCGGCTCGTCCAACCGGTTCTCGCACGCCGCCGCCTTCAAGGTGGCCGAGACCCCGGGCCTGTCCTACAACCCGCTGTTCATCTACGGCGAGAGCGGCCTGGGCAAGACCCACCTCCTCCACGCCATCGCCAACTACGTCCGCACCCACTACCCGAGCTACCGGGTGCGCTACGTCTCCACCGAGACCTTCCTCAACCAGTTCGTGTACTCGATCCGCTCCGGCACCGCCGACGAGTTCAAGCGGCGCTACCGAGAGATCGAGGTCCTCCTCGTCGACGACATCCAGTTCATGGAGGGCAAGGAGCAGCTCCAGGAGGAGTTCTTCCACACCTTCAACCAGCTCCACGAGAGCGGCAACCAGATCGTCCTGTCATCCGACCGGCCGCCCGACGCCATCTCCACCCTGGAGGTGCGCCTGCGCAGCCGCTTCAAGATGGGCCTGATCACCGACATCCAGCCCCCCGAGCTCGAGACCCGCCTCGCCATCCTCGGCAAGAAGGCCGAGCAGGAGAGCGTGCACATCCCCGACGACGTGCTCGAGTTCATCGCCACCAACATCACGGCGAACATCCGCGAGCTCGAGGGCGCCCTGAACCGGGTCGCCGCCTTCTCCACCCTCAACGACGAGCCCCTGTCGGCCGCCCTTGCCGAGCGGGTGCTCGCCCCGGTGCTCGGCGACCGCGAGCAGCGGGCCATCACCCCCGCCGCCATCCTCGAGGCCACCTCGCGGATGTTCGACTTCAGCGTCGACGACATCCAGGGCCAGAGCCGGCGCCGCCCGCTCGTCACCGCCCGCCAGATCGGCATGTACGTGTGCCGCGAGCTCACCGACCTGAGCTACCCCGCCATCGCCGACGTCTTCGGTGGGCGGGACCACACCACCGTCATCCACGCGGTCCGCAAGATCGAGACGCTCATGAAGGAGCGCCGCCAGATCTACGACCAGGTCACGGAGCTCATCGAGACCATCAAGGCGGGGGAGTGACCCACGCCACCGCCCCGCAGGGTGGTGGCGCGCGTCAACAGGGCCTGTGGGCGACGGGGGGACCGACGGTGGACGACGGCCGCGTTCTCCCCACCCCCGACCGGCGCGACGCCGACCACGGTGGGGTCACCCACCGCCCTGGGGACGGGCCGCGCGCGCGGATCGCACCGCTGACCTGCGAGAACGCGGCATGATCCACAATCCACAGCCCTTACTACTGTCATCGCGATCTATCTCCATGCCACCGGACTCGTTCCGAGGGGAGGCTCCACTGTGAAGTTCCGTTGTGAGCGCGACGTCCTGACCGACGCCGTCAGCACCGCCGGCCGTGCCGCCGCCAGCCGAGGCGGCGCCCTGCCCGTCCTCTCCGGCGTGCGCGCCGAGCTGGCCGGCGACCGCCTCACCGTCACCGGCAGCGACCTCGACCTGACCATCTCGGTGTCGACCACCGTGAACGGCGAGGCCGACGGCGTCGCGGTGATCCCCGCCAAGCTGGCCTCCGACATCGTGCGCTCCCTCGAGCCCGGTGCGGTGAGCTTCGAGGTGGTCGACGAGGAGGTCCGCATCACCTCGGGTCGCTCCGACTTCTCGCTGCGCCTGATCCCCGCCGACGAGTTCCCGCACCTGGCCGAGCCCGCCGGCGACGCGGTCACCCTGTCGGCGTCCGACTTCGCGGCCGCGCTGCACCAGGTCGTCCCAGCGGCCTCGGCGGACGACTCCCGCCCGATCCTCACCGGCGTGCTCCTCGCCGCCGAGCCGGAGGGCCTGCGCCTCGTGGCCACCGACTCCTACCGCCTCGCGGTCCGCGACCTGCCGGGCACCTCGGTGCTGGCCGAGGGCCAGAGCGTGCTGGTGCCGTCTCGTGCCCTCGGCGAGCTCGGTCGCCTGCTCGGCGACGCCGGGGAGGTCACCCTCCGGCTCGGCGAGCGCGACGCGTCGTTCGAGGTCAGCGAGGTCCGCCTCAGCACGCGGCTGATCGAGGGCGAGTTCCCGAACTACCGCGGGCTCATCCCGGCCAGCCACCCCAACCGCCTCACCGTGGGCCGCGAGGTGCTGCTCGACGCGGTGCGCCGCGTCCGCCTCATGGCCCGGGAGTCGACGCCGGTCCGCCTGGTCATGAAGCCCGACGCCCTCGAGCTGCTCGCCGTGACCCAGGACGTGGGCCAGGCCCACGAGGAGCTCGACGCCAAGTTCGACGGCACCGAGCTGACCGTCGCCTTCAACCCCGAGTTCCTGATCCAGGGCGCCGAGGTCACCCAGGGCGACGAGATCATCCTCGAGACGATCGACGCCCTGAAGCCGGCGTTGCTGAAGTCCGCCGACAGCCCGGAGTTCCTCTACCTGCTGATGCCCGTCCGGGTCTCGTAGCCCCCGGGGTGCACCTCCGACGCCTCTGGCTCACCGACTTCCGCAGCTACGCCGCCGCGGACGTCGCCTTCGCCCCCGGGCTCACCGCGGTGGTGGGGGACAACGGCCAGGGCAAGACCAACCTGCTCGAGGCGGTGGCCTACCTGGCCACGCTGTCGTCCTTCCGCGGCGCGCCCACCGAGGCGCTCGTGCGGGCCGGGGCGACCGCGGCGGTGGTCCGCGCCGAGATCACCCGCGACGACCGCGAGCTGCTGGTCGAGGCCGAGGTCGTGCCCGGCGGCCGGTCCCGGGTGCAGGTGAACCGGCAGCGCCTGAGCCGCAACCGCGACCTGCTCGGGGCGCTGCGGGTCTCGGTCTTCGCCCCGGACGACCTGTCGGTGGTCAAGGGCGGCCCGGCCGGCCGCCGGCGCCTGCTCGACGACACCCTCGTCGCGCTTTCGCCGAAGAACGACGACCTGCGAGGCGAGGTCGACCGCGTGCTGCGCCAGCGCAACGCCCTGCTCAAGCAGGCCGCTGGGCGCCTCAGCCCCGAGGTCGAGCTCACGCTCGACGTGTGGGACGCCAAGCTGGTCGAGTCCGGGACGCTGCTCGGCGAGCGACGCGTCGCCCTGCTCGACGACCTCCTGCCGTACCTCGCCACCGCCTACGCCGACCTCGCCGGCGCCGCCGTCGAGGTCGGGGCGCGCTACGAGTCGGCGTGGTGGGGGAGCGAGGCCGGTCTCGCCGGCGCGCTCGCCTCGGCGCGCGACGAGGAGCTGCGGCGGCGGCTCACCCTGGTGGGGCCCCACCGCGACGAGGTGGGGTTCTCGATCGCCGGCCTGCCCGCGCGCACCCACGCCTCCCAGGGCGAGCAGCGCTCGCTGGCGCTCGCGCTGCGGCTGGCCGCGCACCGCCTCGTCACCGACGCGACGGGGACGCCACCGGTGCTGCTGCTCGACGACGTGTTCTCCGAGCTCGACCCGGCCCGGTGCGACGCCCTCGTCACCCACCTGCTCGCCACCGGCGCCCAGACCATCGTCACCACCGCCGGCGTGCTGCCGCCCTCCGCGCACCCCGAGGCGATCCTCCGGGTCGCCGAGGGCACCGTCGCCCCCGGCTGACCTCCACGCCACCGCGTACCCTCGCCGGTGTGGCCGATGGCGATCCCTGGCTGGACGGGGTGCGCGCCCGCGCGCTGGCCCTGCCGGAGGCCGCCGAGACGGTGACGTGGGGTCTCCCGACGTTCCGGGCCGGCCGGCGGCCCTTCGCCGTGTACCTGTCGGCGGACGACGACCACGGACCCGCCGTGGTCGTCCGCCCGGACGACGACGAGCGAGCGGCGCTCGAGGCCGACGACCGCTTCTTCGTCCCTGCCTTCTTCGGCGCCCACGGCGGGCTCGCACTGGACCTGGCCGCCGCCGCCGTCGACTGGTCCGAGGTAGCCGAGCTCCTCGACGCGTCCTATCGCCACGTCGCGCTCCAGCGGATGCTGCGAGCCCTCGACCAGCGGCCGTGATCCAGGCCGGTCAGACGTCGGGCTCGGTGCTGAACTCGGCGTCGTGGGCGTCCATCAGCTCGACGCGCGGCTGCTCCTCGACGGCGCGGGACGCCGTCGCGAGGCGGGCCTCGCCGGCGACCATGAGCCCGCGGATCTCGGCCATGACCGCCTCGGCGTTCGCGGCGTGGTCGTCACCGGTGAGCCACAGCGGCTCGTCGGCCACGGTGACCACCACGAGGCGCCGCCGCCGGAACGGGTTCATTCGGGGGAGCGCCCGGTCCGCGGGCCAGACGTGCTGGGTGCCGACCAGGCCGGCGGGCAACACAGGCACCTCGGCGCCGACGGCGAGGCGGGAGATGCCGGTCTTGGCCGGGCCGGTGGCGAGCGGATCTTCGGGGTCCCAGTGCAGGCGGCCCTCGGGCATGATGAGCAGCGGGATGTCCGCGCGCAGCGCGGCGACCGCCGCGTCGAGCGCGTGGCCGGCGTCGCGCCGGTCCACCGGGATGGCGCCGATGGCCCGGCAGAGCAGGCCCATCAGCCGCTTCTCGAAGTACTCCCGGGCGATGAGCACCCGGACGTAGCGGCGGAAGTGGTGCAGCGCGACGAGGCCGGCCACCACGTCGAACAGGCTGCGGTGGTTGGCGGCGACGATGCCCACGCGCAGGTCGGGGGCGCAGCGGCCGCCCACGACCTCGTAGCGCACCCAGGGCGCGGTGGCGACCTTGCAGAACCGGGCGATCCAGCGCAGGCGCGACTCCGGCGTCCTCATCGCTCCCGTTGCTCCCGGTCGGTCCCGCCCACGGTCACCACGTTGCCTGACATCGGCGAGGGTGGCCAGCCGGTGGGCGCCGGTGCCCTGCAGACGACGTCCCCCGCCTCGCCTACGGCGAGAGGGTGGCGTCGACCTGGGTGGTGGCGCCGCCGGTCACGGCGACCTGGTCGGCGAAGGTGGGGTCGGGGGTGTCGTCGTAGAACTCGGTGACGTCCACGCCTTGCGGGTCCATGAACAGCACCAGGTAGGCGCCCGGCGCGAGGCCGTCGATCTCGTAGTGCCCGGTCGGGTCGACGATCGTGCTCCGTGCCGGGGTGCCGGTGCTGTCGACGGCCATGACCCAGACGCCGGCGCCGACGCCGTCGTGGTCGGTCACGGTGCCGGCGATCGTGCCGGGGTCGACGACCGGCACCGACGGCAGCTCGGTCAGCGCGGCGTCGGCGGTGGTGACGACGCCGCCGGTCACCACCACCGGCTGCGCGGTGGTGAAGTCGGGCTGGTCGTCGAAGTACTCGTAGTCGTGGGCACCGGTCGGGTCGAAGAAGGCGAGGACGTACGAGCCGGGGGCGACCGGGACCTGGTAGCGGCCGTCGGCCCCCGTGCGCGCCATGGCGACGAGGTCGAAGGTCGTGCTGTCGGACACGGTGACGACGGCGTCGTCGAGGGCACCCTGGTCGGTGACGCCGTCGGTGCCCGTCACGGTGCCGGTGATGCCTTCGGCGATCGGGCTGTCGAGGCGCTCGACGCGGTCGCCGCCGAGGTCGGTGGCGTAGACCGAGAGGGACGCGGTGACGAAGAGCCCGCGGGGCTGGTCGAACCGCCCGTTGCCCGTGCCACCACCACCGAACTGGTCGAGGTAGGTGCCGTCGTTGGCGAACATCTGAACCCGGTCGTTGCCGGTGTCGGCGACGAAGACGGTGGTGGTGACGGAGTTCTGGTTGCGGATGAACACGCCCTGGGGACGGTCGAACTGGCCGTCGCCCGTGCCGCTGGCTCCCCATTCGCCGACGTAGTTGCCCGAGAGGTCGAACGACTGGATCCGGTCGTTGTTGGTGTCGGCCACGAACACGCGGTTGTTGAGCGACGCCGTGACGTCCCGGGGGCTGTCGAACCGGCCCGGTCCGCTGGCCGCGCCGCCCGTGCCCCACACGGCGATGAGGTTGCCGAACGTGTCGAACTTCTGGATGCGGTGGTTGCCGGTGTCGGCCACGTAGATGTTGTTGAGCGAGTCGTGGCCCAGCCCCTTCGGCCCGCGGAACCGCCCGGTGCGCCCACCGAGCGAGCCCCACGCCCGCTCGAAGGTGCCGTCGGTCTGGAACACCTGGACGCGGCTGTTGCCGGTGTCGGCCACGTAGACGAGGTCGTTGTTGTCGACGGTGAGGTCCCACGGCTTCACGAACTGGCCCGTGGCGTTGCCGAAGCCGCCCCAGCTGCGGACGAACCGACCCTCGGGGTCGAACACGACCACCCGGCTGTTGCCGGTGTCGGCCACGTAGGTGTTGCCGGCGCTGTCGACCGCGACGCCCCGGGGGTTGCTCAGTTGCCCGGGGGCGCTGCCGAGCGACCCGACGTCGTCGCCGAACAGGGGGGCGTCCTCGAACGGGCCCGCCGCGGCCGCCGTGACGGTCACGGCGGCGAGGGTCATCGCCAGGGCGAGCGCACTCGACACCCGGGTCGCTCGGCGACCTCTGGGCGGCCTCGCCGACTCCCGTCCGCGCGGTGGTGGCATCAGGTCCCTCCCCGGGTGCTGGTGATGGGACGCCGTCCGCCCGCGGCGCTGCGACGCGACGCTAACCCACCCTTCGGCGGTCGGTCAGGGTTGGAGGTCGGCGTCGGCGGTGGTCGTGACCCCCGCGGTCACCACCACCAGGTCGGCGAACGTCGGGTCGACGGCGTCGTCGTAGAACTCGGTGGCGTTGACGCCGCGCTGGTCGAGGAACAGCAGGAGGTAGTTGCCCACCTCGACGCCGGCGATGCGGTAGTCGCCCGCGGGGTCGACCTGCACCGCCCGCTCGACCCGACCAGCGCTGTCGACCGCCAACACCCACGTGCCCGCGGCGGGGGAGGGCCCCTCCGTGACGGTGCCGACGATCTCACCAAGGGCCCCCGGTGGTGGCGGGAAGGGTTGCGACACGGCGAGGTCGGCCGTGGTGACCGCGCCGGCGCCCACCGTGACGGGGTCGAAGCTGGTGAAGTCGGGCTCGTCCTGGAAGTACTCGAAGTCGTAGGCGCCCGTCTGGTCGACGAAGGCCACCGCGTAGTCCCCCGGCGGGACGGCGGCCTGGTAGTCGCCGTCGGCGTCGGTCTGCACGACGGCGACGAGGTCGAGCGTGGACGCGTCCGAGACGGTGACGATGCCGAGCTCGTGGCCGGCGCCGGGGATGGCCGCGTCCGTGATGCGACCCTCGATGCCCTCGGTGATCGGGGGGTCGAAGACCTGCAGGCGGTCGTTGCCCGTGTCGATCACGTAGCGGCGGCCGCCCTCGTCCACGTACACGTTGCGGGGCGCCTCCATCTGCCGGCTGAGCGAGCCGGTGCCCCCGAACTTGCGCTCGAAGGTGGCCGTGTTGCCCGTGAGCTGCCACACGGTGACGCGGTCGTTGCCGCTGTCGGCCACGAACACGCTCTGCGACGGTGGGCTGTTGTGCCCGATCCACACCCCCTGCGGCGCCTCGAAGCGGCGGCTGCCCGTCCCCGTGCTGCCGAAGGTGGTGACGAACGTGCCCAGGCTGTCGAACACCTGGATGCGGTCGTTGCCCGTGTCGGCCACGTAGGCCCGTCCCCCGATGCCGAACGCGACGTCGCGGGGGTCGTCGAACTGGCCGTTGCCGCTTCCCGAGGAGCCGAACTTGCGCACGAAGGTGCCGAGGAAGTCGTAGACCTTGATCTTGTCGTTCCCGGAGTCGGCCACCCAGACGTCGCCGCCGGTGTCGACGTCGATGCCCTTGGGGGAGGCGAAGCGCAGGTTGCCCGACCCCGACGAGCCCCACGTCGCGCCGCCCGTGCCGTCGGCGTTGTAGCGGACGATGCGGTCGTTGCCGGTGTCGGCCACGTAGACCCAGTCGTTCTCGTTCACGGCCACGTCCCAGGGGCCGTCGAGCGGCGCGCCGTTCACCGGGGTGCTGCCGAAGGTGCCGAGCAGGCGCCCGTCGGCGTCGTAGCGGACGATGCGGTCGTTGGCGGTGTCGGCCACGTAGATGTCGCCGGTGTCCTCGTTGACCGCGACCCCTTTGGGGTTCTGCAGGTTCGCGTCGCCGCTCCCCGAGGTGCCCCAGGCGTCCGCGAACTGCGGCCGCTGCTGGCCCGCGGCGTCGGCGAGCGCGTCCCCGCCGCCCGCGGTCACGGCGGCGACCATCGCGACCGCTGCCGTCACCACCGCTGTGGCGATTCGTCCGCGCATCGACACCCTCCCGCTCGCTCGGTCGTCGGGCGGCCAGGTTAGGGGAGGTTCGGCGACCGGGTCGTGGTCAGGGTTGCAGCGCGGCGTTGACGATCGCCGCGGCACCGCCGGACACCACCGGCACCTGGTCGGCCTGGGCCGGGTCCGGGTGGTCGCTGAAGAACTCGGTGGTGTTGACCCCCCGCGGGTCGAGGAACACGACGACGTAGTTGCCGGTGGCGAGGCTGGCGATCTCGTAGTCGCCCGCGGGGTCGACCTGGGTGGCCTTCACCAGGCTCCCCGTGTTCGCGTCGACGGCGAGGACCCAGGTGCGCGCGGCCGGACCCGCCTGCTCGGTGACCGTGCCCGTGATCGTGCCGGTGTTCGGGTTGGGCACGATCCCGTTGACGGACAGGGACGCGTCGACCCGGGTCACGGTGTTCGCCTGCACGGGCACCGCGGTCGCCTGGTCGAACGAGGTCACGTCGGGGTGGTACTCGGGCGCGTGGCCGCCGTCGGGGTCGAAGAAGGTGAGCAGGTAGTCACCAGGCGGTAGCGGGAGCTGGTAGTTGCCGTCCCGGTCGGTCTCGCCGGCGACGACCAGGTCGAAGGTCGAGGCGTCCTGGGCCAGCACCGTGACGGCGTTGACGCCCGCGCCGAAGGTGTTCGTCACCCGCCCGAAGATCCCCGGCGGGCCGGACGGCACCAGGATCTGCACCCGGTCGTTGGTGGTGTCGGCCACGAAGCGCCGCAGGTCGGCGTCGACCGCGACGCTGCGCGGCGCCTCGAGCTCCTCGTGGCGGGCGCCGGCCGTGCCGAACCGGCTCTCCCAGGTGGCGGTGTCGGTGCCCGCGTCGTAGCGCCACACCGAGATGCGGTCGTTGCCGGTGTCGGCCACGAAGATGCTCTCGGTGGCGGCGGTGTCGCCGCCCTCCCAGAGGCCGGCGGGGGCCTCGAAGCGTCGGTTGCCCGTGCCGGTGGACCCGAACGTGCCGACGTAGGTGTGCCCGATGACGTCCCACACCGAGATGCGGTCGTTGCCGGTGTCGGCGATGAACAGGCGGGTGCTGTGGTCCGAGTCGCCGGCGACGTCGCGGGGGCCGTTCAGCTGCCCGGCCCCGGCGCCCCTCGAGCCGTAGCTCCGCAGGTAGAGCCCGGTGGTCCCGTTGTACACCTTGACCTTGTTGTTCCCGGTGTCGGCCACGTAGAGGGTGCCGTCGCCGCCGACGTGTACTCCCCGCGGCGACCGGAATCCGTACTGGCCCGCCCCCGTGGTGCCGATCGACCGCAGGAACAGGTCGTCGACCGAGTAGTGGACGACCCGGTCGTTGCCGGTGTCGGCCACCCAGAGGGTGTTGGCGACCTCGTTGACGGCCACGTCCCAGGGGTTGTCGAGGGGCACGCCGTCGGCCGTGTCGATCACGGCGACGAGGCGCCCGTCGCGGTCGTAGCGCACCACCCGGTCGTTGCCGGTGTCCGCGACGTACACGTCGCCGGTGGCCTGGTTCACGGAGACGCCCCGCGGGTTCTGGAGCTGTCCGTCGGCGCTGCCGGCCGAACCCCACGTGTCGAAGAACTGCGGCTCGGCCGCACCGGCGGCGTCGGCCAGCGCCGTCCCGCCGCCGGGGCCCAGGACGGCGGGCGCCGCCATCCCGACGAGCACCAAGACCGCCGCCACCACCCGTCCGCGCATCGACACACCTCCGCTCCTCGGTCGTCGGCCCTCCACGCTACCGATTCCCGTCACACCCCCTGGGTAGCGTGGGACCGTGAGCCAGAGGAACGAGGGCGTGGCCCGAGCGGCCCGTGAGCGAAGCGAACGAGAGCGGGAAGCGTGAGCTCGCCCCGCCCTCTCGCCGCCGGTCTGGACCACGTCCTCGCCGGGCTCGGGGCGCCCACGGTGGACGCGCTCACCACCCTCCTGGCCTCGTGGGCCGAGCTCGTCGGGCCCGACCTCGCGGGCCACGCCGAGCCCGTCTCGGTCGAGCGCGGCCGCCTCGTGGTGGCGGTCGACGACCCCGCCTGGGCCGAGCGGCTGGCGTGGTCCGAGGGCCAGGTCGTGGCCCGCGCGACGGCGCTCGTGGGCGCCGGCGTGGTCGAGCGCGTCACCCCTCGCGTCCGGCCGGCGTCGGCGGCGAGAACCGCGCTCTCCGACGGCACGCGCGACCCCTGACCATCAGCCGGATCGCCGGGTGCCGCTGGTATCCTGAAGCCTTCGTGGACGCCCTTTTCCGCCCCCCGCAGCGCCTGCGGGCGAGGGCGGCGTCCGCCCCCTCCTCCCCGCCGTCCCCTCCTCGTGAAAGGGCCCCGCGTGGCCGATAGCACCGTAGCCAAGTCGTCCTACACCGCCGAGGACATCACCGTCCTCGAGGGCCTCGAGGCGGTGCGGAAGCGCCCCGGCATGTACATCGGGTCGACCGGCCCGAGCGGCCTGCACCACCTCGTCTACGAGATCGTCGACAACGCGGTCGACGAGGCCATGGCCGGCTACTGCGACCGCATCGACGTCACGATCCTCGCCGACGGCGGGTGCGAGGTCCGGGACAACGGCCGGGGCATCCCCGTCGGCAGCAGCCCGAAGTTCAAGGGCAAGTCCGCCGCCGAGGTGGTGCTCACCGTGCTGCACGCGGGCGGCAAGTTCGGTGACGGTGGCTACAAGGTGTCGGGCGGTCTCCACGGCGTGGGCGTCTCGGTCGTGAACGCGCTCTCCGAGCGCCTCGAGCTCGAGATCGACGTCGACGGCAAGCGCCACTACATGGACTTCGCCAAGGGGGGCAAGGTCCAGACCAAGCTCACGGTCAAGGGCGACTCGCCGCGCGGCCGCACGGGCACCACCGTGCGCTTCTGGCCCGACCCCACCATCTTCGAGGAGGTCGAGTTCCGCACGCAGACCCTCCTCGAGCGCTTCCAGATGATGGCCTTCCTGAACAAGGGCCTCGAGATCCGGGTGAAGGACGAGCGGCCCGACTCGATGACCGAGCCCACCACCTTCAAGTACGCCGGCGGCATCGTCGACTTCGTCAAGCACAACAACCGGTCCAAGGACGCCCTGTTCACCAAGGTCGGCTACTTCGAGCAGGCCGAGGACGACCAGGAGGTCGAGATCGCGTTCCAGTGGAACACCGGGTACAACACCGACGGGATCCACAGCTTCGCGAACGGCATCAACACCATCGAGGGCGGGATGCACGAGGAGGGCTTCAAGAAGGCCCTCACCAACGTGGTCAACAAGTACGGCGAGGCCAAGGGCATCCTCAAGGAGAAGGACGGGCGCCTCCAGGGCGAGGACATCCGCGAGGGCCTCACCGCCATCATCTCGGTGCGCCTGCGCGACCCCCAGTTCGAGGGCCAGACCAAGGGCAAGCTCGGCAACGTCTCGATCCGCTCGCTCGTCGAGCGGGCCACCAACGAGAAGCTCGGTGACTTCTTCGAGGAGCACCCCACCGAGGCCAACAAGATCGTGAAGAAGGCGTCGGCCGCCGCCACCGCCCGCCGTGCCGCCCAGGAGGCGCGCAAGGCGACCCGCCGCAAGTCGGCCCTCGAGGGCGCGGGCATGCCCGACAAGCTCCGCGACTGCTCGTCGCGCAACCGCGACGAGACCGAGCTGTTCATCGTGGAGGGCGACTCGGCCGGCGGGCCCGCCACCCAGGCGCGCGACCCCCGCACCCAGGCGGTGCTGCCCATCCGGGGCAAGATCCTCAACGTCGAGCGGGCCCGCATCGACCGCATGCTGAAGAACAACGAGATCCAGGCCCTGATCTCGGCCATCGGCGCCGGCGTGGGCGAGGAGTTCGACGCCGAGAAGATCCGCTACGACAAGGTGATCATCCTCTGCGACGCCGACGTCGACGGCAGCCACATCCGGACGCTGCTGCTCACCTTCTTCTTCCGCCAGATGAAGCCGCTGGTGGAGGAGGGCCACGTCTACATCGGCCAGCCGCCGCTGTACTCCACGGTGGTGGGCAAGGAGAAGGTCTACCTGAAGGACGACGCCGCCAAGGCGCAGTTCCAGGCCGAGAACCCGACCCACAAGAAGGACTTCCAGCGCCTGAAGGGCCTCGGCGAGATGGACTGGGACGAGCTGCAGGAGACCACCATCGACCCGCAGAAGCGCACCCTGCTGAAGGTGGGCGTGGAGCAGGCGGCCATCGCCGACGAGGTGTTCTCGGTGCTGATGGGCGACGACGTCGAGAGCCGCAAGCACTTCATCCAGACCAACGCCACCGACGTCCGCTTCCTGGACATCTGAGGTCATCGTGAGCGACACCACCGACGCGGGCTTCGAGGAGCAGTTCCAGCCCATCGAGATCCAGGAGGAGATGGAGCGGTCGTTCCTCGACTACTCCATGTCGGTCATCGTGAGCCGGGCCCTGCCCGACGCCCGCGACGGCCTCAAGCCGGTGCACCGCCGGATCCTCTGGGGCATGTACGACCTCGGCGCCCGCCCCGACCGCCCGACCATGAAGTGCGCCCGGGTCACCGGCGAGGTCATGGGCAAGTACCACCCCCACGGCGACAGCGCGATCTACGACGCGCTGGTGCGCATGGGCCAGTGGTTCTCGCTGCGCCACCCGTTGGTGCACCCGAAGGGCAACTTCGGCACCCCCGACGACCCGCCGGCCGCGGCCCGCTACACGGAGTGCCGCCTCGCCCCCATCGCCATGGACATGCTGGCGGGGATCGAGGAGGACACGGTCGACTTCGTCGACAACTACTCCGGCGAGTTCAGCGAGCCCGTGCTGTTGCCGTCGCGGTTCCCCAACCTGTTGGTCAACGGCAGCCAGGGCATCGCCGTGGGCATGGCCACGAACATCCCGCCGCACAACCTCGGCGAGGTCATCGACGCCACCGTGCACCTGCTGGCCAACCCCGACGCCACCCCCGACGACCTCATGGCGTTCGTGAAGGGCCCCGACTTCCCGACCGGCGGCATCATGATGGGCCGCCAGGGCATCCTCGACGCCTACCGCACCGGGCGCGGCTCGATCCGCATCCGGGCCGTGGCCGAGATCGAGGAGGGGCGCACCAACGACACCATCATCGTCACCAAGCTCCCGTACCAGGTCAGTCCCAGCTCGGTGCTGCTGAAGATCAAGGAGCTGGTCGACGCCGGCGAGCTCGACGGCATCGCCGCCATCAACAACGCGTCCTCCGGTGACGAGATCCGCCTCGAGATCAAGCTCAAGCGCGACGCGCCCGCGCTGGTGGTGCTGAACAACCTCTACAAGCGCACCCCGCTGCAGACCAGCTTCGGCGTCAACACCGTCGCCCTGATCGACGGGGTGCCCCGCACCCTGAACCTGCGCGACGCGCTGCTGGCCTACGTCGACCACCAGGTCGACGTCATCCGCCGGCGCTCCGAGTTCCGCCTGGCCGAGGCCAAGAAGCGCGAGCACATCGTCGAGGGCCTGGTGAAGGCGCTCGACATGATCGACGCCATCATCGCCCTGATCCGGGGCTCGGCCGACCGGGCCGAGGCCCGCACCGGGCTGATGGGCGAGGGCTTCGAGTTCAGCGAGATCCAGGCCAACCACATCCTGGACATGACCCTCGGCCGGCTCACCCGACTCGGCCGCCAGGAGCTGGAGGACGAGTTGGCCAAGCTGCGTGCCACCATCGCCGAGCTCGAGGCCATCCTGAGCGACGAGGGCAAGCTGCGGGGGGTCATCCGCGACGAGCTGGGCGAGATCCGCGAGGCCCACGCCACCCCCCGCCAGACCGAGATCACCTACGACGTCGGCGACATCGACATCGAAGACCTCATCGACGACGAGGAGCTGGTCGTCACGATGACGGCCAAGGGCTACGTGAAGACGGTGGCGGCCGGCGCCTTCCGCACCCAGGGCCGCGGCGGCCGCGGCGTGGCCGGCACCAAGCTGCGCGACGAGGACTACGTCACCCACGTGATCCACACCACCGCGCACGCCTACCTGCTGCTGTTCTCCAACCGGGGCAAGGTCTACCGCCTCAAGGCCCACGAGATCCCGATGAAGGAGCGCACCGCCCGCGGCACCGCGGTGGTGAACCTGCTGCCCCTCCAGCCGGGCGAGACCATCCAGGCGATCATCGACACCCGCGACTACGAGACCAGCCGCTTCCTGTTCTTCGCCACCAAGCTCGGCCAGGTCAAGAAGACCAAGTTCACCGAGTACGACTCCTCGCGGCGCGACGGCATCATCGCCATCAACCTGCGCGACGACGACGAGCTCGTGAAGGTCATCCAGACCGACGGTGAGACCGACATCTTCCTGGTCACCAAGCAGGCCCAGACCATCCGCTTCTCGGAGGACGCCGTCCGGCCCATGGGCCGTTCGGCCGCCGGCGTGCGCGGCATCAAGCTGCGCGAGGGCGACGAGGTCATGTCGGTCGACGTCGGTCGCGAGGGCGTGGCCCTGCTCACCGTCACCGACTCGGGCTTCGGCAAGCGCACGATGCTCGACAAGTTCCCCGCCAAGGGGCGCGGCACCATGGGCGTGAAGGGGATGAAGATCACCCAGCGCCGGGGCACGGTCATCTCCGCCCTGATGGTGAGCCTCGACGACGACATCATCCTGATCTCGTCGGCGGGCACCGTGATCCGCATGGCCTGCCGGGAGATCTCGGCCCAGGGCCGCGACGCCTCCGGCGTGAAGGTCATGAACGTCGGCGCCGACGAGGTCGTCGCCGCGGTGGCACTCGTCGCCGAGCAGGAGGAGACCGAGGGCGCCTAGCCCTCGGCGCTGCACTCCCTCGCCGGCGGCGCCGCCGGCCCCAACCGACTTCCCCCTCCCGCACACCCTGTGACCCGGGGAGGTCGCCATGCGCCCACGCGCCCCCTTCGTCCCGCTCGACGCGCCCGTCACGCCCGTCGGCCCGCCCCCGGCCCGCGGCGAGCGCGGGCAGGCGCTGCCGCTCGTGCTCGTCGCCCTGGTGCTGGCCGGCGCGGTCCTGCTCGCCGTCGGGGGCCTGGCCGACCGGGCGATCGCCGACGCCAGGGCCCGCACCGCGGCCGACGCCGCCGCGCTGGCCGGTGCCGCCGAGGGGGAGGTGGCCGCCCGCGTGGTGGCCGAGGACAACGGGGCGATCGTGGTGGGCTGGGCCGAGGCCGGTGGGCAGGTGCGGGTCGAGGTCGAGGTGCACGGCCGCCACGCCGTCGCCGCCGCGGAGCGCACCGGCCCGCCGCCGGGCGCGGCGGGCGGCCCCACCGACGGCCTGACCCCTGAACTGCTCGCCGCCATCGCCCGCGCCGAGGCGCGGCTCGGCCGCGCCGTGCCGATCACCTCGGGGTGGCGGAGCCCGGCGCAGCAGCAGTGGCTGTGGGACCACCGCGCCACCAACCCCTATCCGGTGGCGCCGCCGGGGACGTCGAAGCACGAGCGGGGCCTGGCCATCGACGTCGCCCGGTGGTTCGTCCCCGACCTGTTGACGGTGGCCGCCGAGGCGGGGCTCTGCCATCCGCTTCCCGCCACCGACCCGGTCCACTTCGAGCTCTGCTGATGCGCCGGCCACCTGCCTTGGGGGTCCGGGTGCACTACCGGGCCGGATGGGGTGTCCACTAGGGTCCCCCGACGTGTCGACCACGAGTGCGCCCCTCGGCGGTGACGGCGCGCCGGACGAGCCCGACGCCGAGACCGATGCGCCCCGCGGTGACGTGGACGTGATCGACGAGCGCGACCTCGACGAGGCCGACGGCGAGCCGGACGTGGCGGTCGATGACCCGGACGACGACGCCGACCCCGACGGGACCGACACCCTGGTGGTCACCGAGGACGATCTGGGCGACGAGCTCGATGCCGAGCTCGAGGCGGAGGCGGCCGAGATGGCGCCGCTCGTGGAGCTGCCCGACCGTGCCCACGTCGGCCACGACGGCGCTACCCCAGCCGCAGCCGGCCCCGCCCCGGCCGTTAGCGAGCACGTCGAGGTCCGGGTGCGGGGCCTCGGCAAGGTGCCCGCCCGCAAGGTGCGCAAGGTGATCCGCCGGGTCGACCCGCTGTCCGTGCTGAAGCTGTCGTTCGCGTTCAACGTGTGCGTGTTCGCCATGTTCCTCGTCGCCGGCGTCCTGCTGTGGTCCGCGGCGATCGGCTCGGGCTCGACCGACAACATCGAGAGCTTCGTGGTCGACATCGGCTTCGAGGACTTCAAGCTGGTGGGCGCCGACCTGTTCCGGGGGTTCATGGTCTTCGGGGGCGCCCTGGTCATCGCCTTCACCGTGTTCGCCGTGCTGCTGGCCCTGTTGTTCAACCTGATCAGCGACGTGCTGGGCGGGATCCGCCTCACCGTGATCGAGCCGGTGGCCCCCACCGCAGACCACGCCGAAGGTGCCGACGCCGACTGACCGGTGGTACCCTCACCCGCTCCCGGGGCTATAGCTCAGTCGGTTAGAGCGCATCCCTGATAAGGATGAGGTCGCTGGTTCGAATCCAGCTAGCCCCACCA
>JAYRFK010000136.1:0-6547 GCA_041908445.1 Acidimicrobiales bacterium
GAACGTCCGCGACTGGTGCTACGTGGAGGACAACTGCGCCGGCGTGGACCTCGTCCGCCGCGAGGGCGTGGTCGGCGAGATCTACAACATCGGGGCGGGCAACGAGCTCCCCAACCGCGAGCTCACCATGAAGATCCTGGCGCTGCTCGGCCACGACGAGTCGATGATCCAGCCGGTCGAGGACCGCCTCGGCCACGACCGCCGCTACTCGATCGACTGCACGAAGGTGCGCGAGCTCGGGTGGGCGCCCCAGCGGGACCTCGACGAGGCCCTCGCCCAGACCGTCGCCTGGTACCGGGACAACCGGGGCTGGTGGGAGCGCCTGCGCCAATGAGCGAGCGTCCTCCGCACCATCGCGGCACCGACCGGCCCCGTCCGTGAGGGTCCTCGTCACCGGGGCCGGCGGCCAGGTCGGCCAGGAGCTCGAGCGCGCCTTCGCCGGCCACGAGGTCGTCGCCTGCGACCGGTCGCGTCTCGACGTGGCCGACCGCGACTCGGTGCTGGCCGCCATCACCTCCGCTGCCCCCGACGCGGTCGTGCACGCCGCGGCGTGGACCGACGTGGACGGCTGCGAGACCGACCCCGACCGGGCCTTCCTCGTCAACGCCCTCGGCACCCGCCACGTGGCCGAGGCCGCCCGCATCGTCGGCGCCCGGGTCTGCTACCTCTCCACCGACTACGTCTTCTCGGGCGAGGCCGACCGGCCCTACCACGAGTGGGACGCCACCGACCCCCGCTCGGTCTACGGCCGCTCGAAGCTGGCGGGCGAGCACGAGCTCGACCCCGGCGCCACCGTCGTGCGCACCTCGTGGGTGTTCGGCGAGCACGGCCACAACATCGTGAAGACGATCCTGCGCCTGGCCGGGACCCACGACACCCTGCGCTTCGTCGAGGACCAGCATGGCCACCCGACCGACGCCGGCGACCTCGCCGCGATGGTCGTGCGCCTCGTGGTGGGCCGGCGCCCGGGCGTCTTCCACGTCACCAACCAGGGCGCGGTCAGCTGGCACGAGTTCGCCCAGGCGGTCATGGAGGCCGCCGGGCACGACCCGGCCCGGGTGCTGCCCATCGCCTCGGCCGACCTCGACCCGCCCCGGCCCGCCCACCGTCCGGCCAACTCGGTGCTCGACAACGCCGCCCTGCGCCTCTCGGGCGTCGAGCTGCTGCCGGACTTCGGCGAGCCACTGGCCCGCGTCGTCAAGGCCCTCCAGGGCTGAGGCGGCGGTCGCCGTGACCACGCCGGGGGGTAGCGCCGACGAGTGGGTGGCGCGCGACGCCGCCGTCGTCTGGCACGGCTTCACCCAGATGGCGGCGTACGCCGGCAACGCCCCGGTGATGGTCGAGCGGGCCGAGGGGCGCGAGCTGATCGACGTCGACGGCCGGCGCTACCTCGACGCCATCTCGTCGCTCTGGGTGACGACGCTCGGCCACCACGTGCCCGAGCTCGACCAGGCCGTCGTCGACCAGCTCGGCCGGGTCGCGCACTCGACCATGCTCGGCAACGGCAACCGGGTCGTCGTGGAGTTCGCCGAGGCGCTCGCCGCCCGGGTGCCCGTGGACGACCCCCACCTGCTGTTCGCCTCCGACGGCGCCGCCGCGGTCGAGCAGGCCCTCAAGATCGCCTTCCAGTACTGGACCAACCAGGGCGTGCGGGGCCGCGACACGTACGTGGCCTTCGGCGGCGCCTACCACGGCGACACGGTCGGCTCGCTGTCCATCGGCGCCGGCGGCTTCGGCACCGACGTGTTCGACCCGCTGCGCTTCCCCGTCCTGCGGGCGCCCGGGTTCGACGACCCGACGTGCATCGGCGCCGCCTGCGAGCTGATCCGGGAGAACGCCGACCGCCTCGCCGCCGTCGTCGTGGAGCCGCTCGTCCAGGGCGCCGCCGGCATCGAGGTCTGCGCCCCCGAGGCCTTCCCCGAACTCGGCGAGGTCTGCCGGGAGACCGGGGTGCTGCTGATCTGCGACGAGGTGGCCACCGGCTTCGGGCGCACCGGCACGCTCTTCGCCTGCGAACAGGCGGGCCTGCGCCCCGACCTGCTGTGCCTGGGCAAGGGCATCACCGGCGGCTACCTGGCCCAGTCCGCCACCGTGGCCAACGCCCGCGTCTACGACGCCTTCCTCGGCGAGGACCTCAGCGAGCGGACCTTCTACCACGGGCACTCCTACAGCGGGAACGCCCTCGCCGCCGCCGTCGGCCTGCGCCACCTCGAGCTGCTCGACGAGTGGGCCGTGCTCGCCAACGTGGGGGCCCGGGCGGCGGAGCTGGCGGTGCTCCTCGAGGCCCACGTCGCCCCGCTCCCCGCCGTGCGCGAGGTGCGCCAGCGGGGCCTCATGATCGGTGTCGAGCTCGACCCGCCCGCCGACGGGCTCCGCTGGGGCCGCCGCGTCAGCGCCGGCTGCGTCGAGCGGGGCGTGCTGATCCGGCCCCTCGGCGACGTGGTCGTGCTCATGCCGATGCTCACGACCACGGCGGCGGAGGCGGAGCGCATCGTCGCCACCCTGGTCGAGGCCATCGGCGACGTCACCCGCTGATGGCCGCACGCTCGGCCTGGGACGAGTGGGTCCACCAGCGCAACCGCGCCGTCGCCGAGTCCGGCCGGCGCCGTGAGGTGCGCGACCTCGACGGCGGCACCCCCGCCACCACGGTGAGCGCCGACGGCCGTGCGGTCGTCTCGTTCGCGTCGAACGACTACCTGGGGCTCTCCCAGCACCCGGCGGTGATCGAGGCGGCGCGTGCGGCGACGGCCGAGCTGGGCACGGGATCGGGGTCGGCGCGCCTCATCGTCGGCTCCCGCCCCGTCCACGGCGCGCTCGAGGCGGACCTCGCGGCCTGGAAGGGCATGGAGGCGGCCCTACTGTTCAGCACCGGGTTCGCCGCCAACCTCGGCGTCCTCAGCACCCTCGGCGCCGACCCCGAGACCCTGATCGTCAGCGACGAGCTCAACCACGCCTCGATCATCGACGGCACCCGACTGGCCCGGGCCCGGGTGGCGGTGTCGCACCACGGCGACGTCGACCACGTGGCGGCACTCCTCGACGACCACCCCGGCCTGGCCATCGTCGTCACCGACTCGGTGTTCTCCATGGACGGGGACGTCGCCCCCGTCGACGAGCTCGCCGCGGTGTGCGCGGACCGCGGCGCCCTCCTGGTGCTGGACGAGGCGCACGCCGTGCTCGGCCCGCCCACCCCCACGCTCCCCGGCCTCGACGTGGTGGTGATCGGCACGCTGTCGAAGGCCCTGGGCTCGCTCGGGGGCTTCCTGGCCGCCCCCCGGCCCTACGTCGACCTGCTCACCTCGACGGCGCGCTCGTTCATCTTCACCACCGCCACGCCCCCCGGCGACGCGGCCGCGGCGGCGGCCGCCCTGGCCATCGTGCGCTCCCCCGAGGGCGACGAGCTGCGGGCCACGCTGCGGCGCCACATCGACCGGCTCCTGCCCGGGCACCCGTCGCCCATCATCCCGGTGCTGCTCGGCGACGAGGAGCGGGCGCTGGCGGTCGCCGAGGCCCTGCTCGACCGGGGCCTGCTCGTCCCCGCCATCCGGCCCCCCACGGTCGCCCCCGGCACCTGCCGGCTGCGGATCGCCCTGTCCGCGGCCCACACCGACGAGCAGGTCGACGCCCTCGCTGCCGCCCTAGAAGAGCTCGGGTGCCTGCCGTGAGCGCCTTCCGCTCCCGCCCGGCCCGGCTCGTGGCGACGGCTGGTGCCGGTCTCGGCACGCCCGTGCGCACGGCGCGGTGCCACCGATGAGCCCCCGTCCGGGCCGGCTCGTGGTGGTCGCCGGCACCGGCACCGAGGTCGGCAAGACGTGGTGCGCGGCACGGATCATCGAGCACCTCCGGGCGGCGGGCGTCACCGTCGGCGCCCGCAAGCCGGCGCAGTCGTTCGACCCCGACGACCCCCACCCGACCGACGCCGCCGTGCTCGCGGGCGCGACCGGGGAGGACCCCACCGTCGTCTGCCGTCCCGAGCGCAGCTACGGGGTGGCGCTGGCGCCGCCCATGGCCGCCGACGCACTGGGCCGCCCGGTGCCGACCATCGCCGAGCTGGCGGCGGCCTGCCTGGACTGGCCCGACCCCCCGCCGGCGGTCGGCTTCGCGGAGCTGGCCGGCGGGGTTCGCTCGCCGATCGCCGGCGACGGCGACGGCGTGGCCCTCACCGCGGCGCTGGCCCCCGACGCGGTGCTGCTCGTGGCCGACGCCGGCCTGGGCACCATCAACTCGGTCCGTCTCTCCGTCGAGGCGCTGGCTGCCGGCTGCGCCGCCCCCGTGCCGGTGTTGCTGAACCGCTACGACGCCGCCGACGACCTCCACGAGCGCAACCGCGCCTGGCTGGCCGAGCGCGACGGCCTCGACGTCGTCACCACCCCCGCCGCCGCCGCCGACCGCCTGCTCGCCGAGTAGCCCGACGCGCCGCAACCGGTCCGGCGGCGGGCACTCGGCGACCTCAGCCGCCGCTCCGTCCGGTAAAGGCCGCGAGGAAGGCGGCGCGCGACGAGTCGACGTGCGATCACGTCCCCTCGCCGCCACCGTCCGTGGTCGATTCGGCCGGCACCGCCGAACTCGAGGCAGTAGCCCCCGGATTCCGGGGGCTACTGCCTCGAGAACGAGGGACCCGAGCCCTCGAGGTGGTTCGGTCACGGTCCGTGGCGAGTGGCGCCCGAACGGGTCGCCCGGCTCGCCCGGCGCCCCCTCCTTCGCGGTCGTTCCTCGAGCATCGAGCGCTCGGATCGCCGGGCGACGCCCGGACCACCGGACCACCGAACGAGCGGCACGCCGAGCTCCGCCCAGATCGATTCGCCGGCGCCGGCGGCGGGTCAGCCGCCGAGGCTGAGGGCGTCGGGGTCGCGTCCGGGTCCGTACCAGAACACGTCGTCGACGCCGTTGCCGTTGAAGTCGCCCACGAACGGGAGGTACACGTCGTCGATGCTCACCGACCGCCCCGAGAAGGTGCGGCCGGCGGCGCCCAGGTACAACACGTCCGAGGCCGGGCCCGGTGCGTACCAGAGCACGTCGGCCCGACCACCCCGGTTCAGGCGACCGGTGACCGGCAGGTACGAGCGGCCGACGTCGATCGCCGTGCGCTTCTGGGACGAGGGACCGGGGGCGCCGTACCAGATCTCGTCCGGCAGCCCGTCGGGGCCGTAGAAGAACACGTCGGCACGGCCGTCCTTGTCGTAGTCCGCGGCCATCGGGACGAGCCCGGTGCCGTCCTGGGTGAAGCGCTTGCTCACGAACGAGGTACGGGTGCCGAGCCAGAGGAAGTCGGGCCGGGTGCCCTCGCCGTACCAGAAGACGTCGTCGCGCCCGTCCTTGTTCACATCGCCGGCCACCGGGGTGAACGTGCCGCGCACGTCCACGGTCGACCCCACGAAGCTGCCGTTGCGCTTGCCCCGCCACAGGCGGTCGTCGCGGTCGCCGCCCGGCTTGTACCAGAGGATGTCATCGGTGCCGTTGCCGTCGAAGTCACCGGCCACCGGCGTGTAGTCGCCGTTGACCGTGAGCTGGCGGCCCACGAAGCGCCCGTAGACGGTCCCCTGCCACAGGTAGTCCTGGGCCCCGCCCGGGGCGTACCAGACCACGTCGTCGATGCCGTCGCCGTTGAAGTCGCCCGCCACCGGGCGGTAGCTCCCGGCCACGCCGACCGGCGCGCACCCGCGTGTGGAGGGGAGCAGCGGGGCAGCAGGCACCGGCACCCGTGGTCATGTCGCAGAGGCTCTCCCCGCCGGCCCACTGGAGGCTGTTCCGGGCGTTCTGGCCGAGCGGCCGACGGGCCCACACCCCGCTGCTGTAGCCGGTGTCGGCGCGCAGCCAGTGGCGGTACTCGTAGCCGCCGGCGGCGTACGTGTAGAAGGGCGCGGTGAGGGGTGCGGTGGCCGAGCCGCCGTAGGACGGGTCGGCCCAGGCGGTGCTGCCGGCGCCGTACCCCTGGGCCCTGGCCGGGTCGACCCGCCAGCACGGGAACGAGCCCGCTGCGCCCGGCCCCTGGCATGTGTGCTGCACGACCCCGCCGGTGTTCGTGACCGCGTTGTCACGCGCGACGCTGCGCAGCTGCTGGGCGTTGATGTCGTAGATCTGGATCCAGATGGCCAGGCAGCGGTTCTCGTTGCAGCCGTGCCACGGCAGCCACGCCCGGTTCAGACGGTCGGGCACCGATCCGGTGGCGCCGCAGTAGCGGGCGGAGATGGTCTCGGCCATGGCCGTCGCCATCACTCGGATGTCGGCCCGCTGGCTGGCGGTGCAGGGCGCGCCGAGGCCCGCCGAGTCGTACTGCCAGAGGCCCACGCCCGGGTGCCAGAACGCCCGACGGTACGGCGTCGACGCGTTCCCGAAGGCGTAGAGCGCGGCCTGGTTGTCCCACCGGCTGAGGGTCATCGGCGACGGGGACAGGGAGCCCGAGGCACCCGTCTCGGGCCAGGACGGCGCCAGCATGGCGGCCACGAAGGCGTCGCGGGGCAGCCCGCAGCGGTCGACGGCGTTCGCGGCGGCGTAGACCTCGTCGAGGGGGTCGTCGCCCCAGGACCACGCCGACGCGGCCGGTGCC
>JAYRFK010000137.1:0-13477 GCA_041908445.1 Acidimicrobiales bacterium
AGCTTGCGGCCGACGAGGTCCATGCCCTGGATGCCGTTGGTGCCCTCGTAGATCGGGGGGATGCGGGCGTCGCGGAAGTGCTGGGCCACGCCCGTCTCCTCCACGTAGCCCATGCCGCCGAACACCTGGACGGCCATCGAGGTGACCTCCACGCCCAGGTCGGTGCACCAGCCCTTGGCGATGGGGATGAGCAGGTCGGCCCGCTCCTGGGCCCGCTCGCGGGCGCCCTCGTCGGGGTCGTTCGCGGCCCGGTCGAGCGACTCGGCGGTGACGTAGATGAGCCCCCGCATGGCCTCGATCTGGGCCTTCATGGTGAGCAGCATCCGGCGCACGTCGGGGTGCTCGACGATGAACGAGCTCTCGCCGGCGGGGGCGCCGATGGCCCGGCCCTGGCGGCGCTCCTGCGCGTAGGCCACCGCGTCCTGGTAGGCGCGCTCGGCGAGGGCGAGGCCCTCGACGCCCACCGAGAGGCGGGCGTTGTTCATCATCGTGAACATGTAGCGCATGCCCCGGTTCTCCTCGCCGATGAGGTAGCCGACGGCGCCCTCGCCCTTGTCGCCGTACGACAGGACGCACGTGGGGCTGGCCTTGATGCCCATCTTGTGCTCGATCGAGGTGCAGGTGACGTCGTTGCGCTCACCCAGCGACCCGTCGTCGTTCACGAGGTACTTGGGGACGATGAAGCAGGAGATGCCCTTGGTGCCGGGAGGTGCGTCGGGGGTACGGGCCAGGACCAGGTGGATGATGTTCTCCGCGAGGTCGTGCTCGCCGAAGCTGATGAAGATCTTCGTGCCGGTGATGCGCCAGGTGCCGTCGCCGGCGGGCACGGCCTTGGTGCGCAGGGCGCCGACGTCCGAGCCCGCCTCGGGCTCGGTGAGGTTCATGGTGCCGGTCCACTCCCCCAGCACCATCTTGGGCAGGTAGGTCTCCCGCTGGGTCTCGTCGGCGTGGTGGGCGAGCATGTCGATGGCGCCCTGGGTGAGCAGCGGGGCCATGGAGAACGACATGCAGGCGGACGAGAGCATCTCCTGGAGGGCGATGGCCACGAGCCACGGGAAGCCGCCGCCGCCGTAGGCCGGGTCGAAGGGGACGCCGCCCCAGCCCGCCTCGACGTAGCGGGTGTACGCCTCCTGGAACCCGGTCGGCGTGACCACCTCGCCGTCCTTCCAGACGCTGCCCTCGAGGTCGGAGGTGCGGTTCAGCGGGGCGATCACCTCGTTCATGAAGCGCCCGGCCTCGTCGAGGACGCCGCGGACCATCGACGGCTCGGCGTGGGCGAAGGCCTCGTAGCCCGACAGGGTCGCGAGGTCGGCGAGGTGCTCCAGGGCGAATTCGATGTCGCGGAGGGGTGCGGAGTAGTCAGCCACGGCTCCGAGGCTACGCGGCCCCCGTCGCGACCCCAAAGGCGGGCCCTCGGCCGCGCGACCGTGGGTCGAACGGCCTAAACCACCTTCGGGGGGCTGCCGATGGCTCGGGGATGGCGGGTCCGTCCACCCCTGTCGTCCCTCGCCGCTCCGTGCTGGCGGGGGGCGCCGCGCTCGCGGCCGCGGGCGCGCTCGGGCTCGCCGGCGCGCCCGACGCCACCGCGGCGCCGGCTCGTGCCGGGCGCACCGCGGGCCGCCGCCGGGCCGGCGCCGCCGCCCAGACCGCGCCGATGGAGGTCGGGCCCATCGTCGAGGCCGCGCCGGCCCGGTCGTTCGAGCAGCACCTGATCTCGCGGGCGACCTTCGGGTGGACCCCCGAGCTCGAGCGCGAGGTCAAGGGCATGGGGTGGTCGGCGTGGCTCGACCAGCAGCTCGACGCCGAGGGCGTCGACGACGGGGCCATCGAGGCGGTGCTGGCCGGCTACCGGACGCTGGACAACACCAACCAGGCCAACCACGTGATCGTGGACACCGAGGAGGACGGGCTGCGGCTGCTGCGCCGCGAGCTCTGCCACTCGACGTTCCTGCGGGCGCTGCACAGCCGCCGCCAGCTGCACGAGGTGATGGTCGACTTCTGGACCAACCACTTCAACGTCTTCCTCTACGACTCGGGCTACGAGCACCTCCTGACCGTCGACAACCGCACCGTGGCCCGTGGCCACGCGCTGGGCCGCTTCGCCGACCTGCTGTCCGCCAGCGCCCACAGCCCGGCGATGCTCGTCTACCTCGACAACGCCCGCAGCAACGCCAACTCCGCCGACGGTGTCAACGAGAACTGGGGGCGGGAGCTGCTCGAGCTCCACACCCTCGGCATCATCGACGGCGAGCACGTCTACACCGAGGCCGACGTGGTGGGTGTGGCCAAGGTGATGTCGGGCTGGTCGGTCAACATCACCGATGACCTCGACATCTTCCGGTTCCGCTCGTCGTGGCACCACACCGGCGCCATCTCGCTGCTGGGCGGGCAGTGGTCGTGCCCGGCGCACAGCGCCGCCGCCGGCCAGCAGTACGGCGAGTCGCTGATCCAGTTCCTGGCCCACCACGAGTCCACCGCCCGGTACGTCTCCTGGAAGCTGGTGAAGCGGTTCGTGTCCGACACGCCGCCGCCGGCGCTGGTCGACGCCCTCGCCCAGGTGTACCTCGACAACGACACCGCCATCGCCCCGGTGCTGCGCCACCTGTTCCACAGCCCGGAGTTCGCCGCCAGCTCCGGCGCCAAGCTGCGGCGAGGCCTCGAGATCCTCGCCGCCACGTGCCGGGTGATCGACGCCCAGGTCGACCCCGACCCGATGGGCGACGCCGCCGACGGCATCCACGGCGAGGGCTGGGGCGCGCTGTTCCGCCTGGGCCAACCGCTGTTCGGCCACCGCAACCCCGACGGGTTCAGCGACGACGGCGCCGACTGGCTGAGCGCCGACGGCCTGCTGCGGCGCTGGGACATCTGCGGCTCGATCGCCCAGAACTGGTACGAGCCCGACGTCACGGCCGACCCCCTGGCGCTGCTGCCCGACCCGCCGCCGCCCACCGCCGGCAAGCTCCTCGACGCCATGGCGGTGCGCCTCCTCGGCGAGAAGGACCCGCCGCCGCCCCACGGCTTCACCGACGTGCGCCCCACCGCCTGGTACGGCCCCGCCCTCGACTGGGCCCGCGACGCCGGCGTGGTGAAGGCCTACTCGGACGGCTCGTACCACCCGAAGAACGACGTGAAGCGCAGCCAGATCGTGGAGATGATCTGGAAGGCGGAGGGCTCGCCGGCGGTGGCGACCCCGCACGGCTGCACCGACGTGCCTGCCAACGCGCCCTACGGGCCCGCCCTGCGCTGGGCCGTCGCCGAGGGCGTCGTGGCCCGCAAGAGCGACGGGACCTTCCGCCCGAAGCAGGTCGCCACCCGCTCGCAGGTGGTGGTCATGCTGTGGCAGGCCGCCGGCCGCCCGGGCGGCTCGCCCCGCAGCACCTACGCCGACGTCGCCTCGACCGCGCCGTACCGCAGCGCCCTCGACTGGGCCACCGCCCAGGGCCTCGTCAGCGCCTACCCGGGCAACACGTTCCGGCCCGACAAGTCGATCACCCGATCGTCGGCCGCGGTGATGCTCGACCACCGCTACCACGTACCGGCCAGCCCGCTGACCGCCGGCGAGCGCCAGGCCCTCGTCCAGTACCTCGGCGGCGCCAACCAGGGCACACCCGACTGGTTCCTCGAGTGGAAGACGCCCGACCTCGTCGCCCTCCTGCTCGCCACCCCCCACTTCCAGCACCGATGAGGGCGAACCGGACCCGCGCCATGTCCTCCCCCACCGCCGCCACGACCTCGACCGCCTCCCGCCTCACCCGCCGGCGCTTCCTCGCGGGGGCCGGCGCGGCCGGCGCCGCCGGGCTCGTCCTGCCGGCGCTGTCGCCCCGCCTCGCCTTCGCCTCCCCCGAGGCGCCCGCCACCGGCGACGTGCTCGTGGCGATCTTCCTGCGCGGCGGCGCCGACGGGCTCTCGATCGTCCCGCCCTTCAGCGACACCGCCGGCTACCAGGCCCTGCGGGGCGCGGGCACCTCGAACGACGTCGCCGTCCCGCCGCCCGACCCGGCGAACGCGGCGAACACCGCCATCGACCTGGGCGTCACCGTCTCGGGCCACCACTTCGGCCTCCACCCGGCCGCGACCGGGCTGAAGCACATCTGGGACGCCGGCCACCTCGCCATCGTCCACGCCGCGGGCCTGCCCGCCACCGAGAGCGACACCCGCAGCCACTTCGACGCCGAGACCTTCTGGGAGCGGGCCAGCGCCGACGTGGGCGTCGGCACCGGTTGGATCGGCCGCCACCTCGTCAGCTCGGGCCCGTGGGACGGCATCCCGGGGGTGGGCTACGACACCGGCGGCGTCCCCATGAGCCTGCGGGGCGAGCCCCGGGCCATGGGCATGCGCACCATCGCGGACTTCCACGTCGAGGGCTTCAGCGACTCGGAGCTCAGCCAGATCGCCCTCGGGGGCCTGTACCCGGACGGCACGGGCAACCTCCTGACCCAGCAGGGCCACGACACGCTCGCGGCGGTGAACGACGTGGTGGCCGCCGACCCCGCCCAGTACGACGACCACGCCGGGCTCTACCCCACCACCCGCCCCGCCCGCGAGCTGGCGCAGGCGCTGCGCGAGGTCGCCCAGCTCATCCGGGCCGGCATCGGCCTGCGGGCTGTCGCGCTCGACCTCGGGGGCTGGGACCTGCACGACGACATGGGCCCCGTGAGCAGCACCCAGGGGACCCAGCGCCTCCTCATCACCGCCCTGTCCGAGGCACTGTGGGCGTTCCACCAGGACCTCGGCCCGCTCATGGACGAGGTCACCGTCGTGACCATGACCGAGTTCGGGCGCACCATCGCCTGCAACGGCAGCGGCGGCACCGACCACGGCCGGGGCACCGCGGTGCTCGTCGTCAGCGGGAACGCCGTCCCGGGGATCCACGGCGACTACCCGGCCGGCCCCCTCGATGACGGGCCCGAGGACGACCTCGTCGTCCTCAACGACTACCGCACGGTCATGGCCGAGGTCGTCACCAAGCGCCTCGGCAACCCCCACCTCGACCAGGTCTTCCCGGGTTACACCCACCCCGGCGACCTCGGCGTCGTCACCGCCTGATCGAGCGCCGAGACGTCCAACCGGCGCGATCTGGCGTCGCTGACACCCGCGACGCGGGGACGGCTGACGCCAGAACGACGGGACTTCGGCACCGGAGCGTCAGATGCCCAGGGGCGGACCGACGATCAGGCGACGGCGATGAGGACGACGGCGAGGGCGGCGACCAGCAGGCCGGCGCCCTGCACACGGCTCACCCGCTCGTGCAGCACGATCCTGGCCAGGACCAGGGTCGACGCCGGGTAGAGCGAGCTGATCACCGAGACCAGCACGAGCAGGCCGCGGCCGAACGCGAGGACGAGGAAGGCGTTGGCACCCATGTCGAACACGCCGCAGGCGGCGATGATCGGCATCGAGGAGCGGGCCGGGCGCACCGAGGTGCGCGTCGCCAACGCCAACACGAGCAGGAACGGAACGGAGGCAAGGCGGGCGCCCACCAGCGGCCAGAGCCCGGACTCGTCGGCGACCCCGTCGAGGAACAGGAACAGCACGCCGAACAGCGCCCCCGAGAGCAGGCCGAGCAGCACCGTCGTGCGGCGCGACGTGCCGGGCGCCTGCTCGTCGAGCTCGGTGTCGTCCGCCGCCGGCGGGCCGTGCTGGCTGACGAGTGCGATGGCGGCCAGCGCGATCGCGACGCCGACCAGGGCGAGGGCCGACGGGTGCTCGCCGGTGACGAGCCCGACGATCACCGGCAGCGCCGCCGCGGAGAGCGCCGACACCGGGGCCACGACGCTCATGGCGCCCGAGCCCATGGCCCGGTAGAACACGACGAGGGCCAGCGCGCCGGCGATGCCGGCGCAGGCGCCAAGGCCGAGCACGCCGGGCGAGAAGCTGCCGCCGACGATCGGCACCAGCACGAGCAGCAGCGACGCCCCGACGGCCTGCGAGACCACCGTCACCCGCAGCGACGCCTCGTGACGGGACGCGAGGCCGCCGAAGAAGTCGCCCGCCCCGTAGCTGGTGGCGGCGAGGAGGGCGAAGACGATGGCCATGGGCGGCGTCAGTCTGGCGCAGGACCCCAGTGACACCCCCACCCCGGTCTCGGCGCTCCGCCGAACCGGGCACGCCGGGGGGCCGGGCCGGCGTCACCTGCTGGCCGCCGTCACACGCAGGCCGCCGTCACACGCAGGTCGGGGTCACACGCAGCGGGTGACGAACTTCACCTTGTCCTTGAAGGTCGGGTGGGTGGTCGACGTGGCCGTGAGGCTGCCGGTGAGGCTGGCGCCGATCGGCGTCGTGGCGCGCACCGTGACGACGACCTTGACCTTGAACTTGGCTCCGGGGGCGAGGACCGGGGTTTCGTACGTGCCGGCCTTGACCTCGCCGGTGATCCTCGCGCCGGTCGGGTCGTAGTACTGCACCGCGAACCTCGTGGTCGACGCGGTCCCCCGGAGGCGAAGGGCCTCGGCGAAGGCGGCGTCGTTCTGGACGTTCACGAAGTAGGTGACCGAGCCACCCCGGCGGGCCTTGCCCCAGCGGGTCTGGCCGGCGCCCGTGGTGTTGTAGACGTCCCTGCCGACCACGAGCCCGTCGGCGCCCTTCTTGATCTGGGCGTCGGGACGGCCCCGGTACCCGAAGGCCTGCACCCGGTTGTTGTTGAGCTCGGCCACGTAGAGGTCGCCCGAGGCCTGGTCGACGGCCACCCCGTGCGGGTCACGGAACTGGCCGAGGGCCGTGCCCTCCCCACCCCAGGTGCTCACCAAGGTGCCGGTGGCGGTGAACTTCTGGATCCGGTCGTTGCCGTGGTCGGAGACGTAGACGTCGCCGTCGGCGTCGATCCCGATCCCCTTCGGGCCCTGGAACTGGCCCGGGCCGGTGCCGTTGGTGCCCCAGGCGCCGAGGAAGGTGCCGGTGGTCGAGAAGCGCTGGACCCGGTGGTTGAACGAGTCGACCACGTAGACGGTGCCGTCGCGCACGGCGATGCCCTCGGCCTCGTCGAACTGGCCGGCGCCTGAGCCCCTGGAGCCCCACATCGTCACAAAGGCGCCGGCAGCGGTGAACTTCTGGATCCGGCCGTTGCCGTTGTCGACCACGTAGACGTACCCGTCGGCGACGGCGATGCCCTCCGGCCACTGGAACAGGCCGCCGGTCCCCTGGCCCCAGTCGCCCCACTCGGTGACGAACTCCCCGTCGGCGGTGAACTTCTGGATGCGGTTGGCGTCCACCACGTAGACGAAGCCGTCGTCGTCGATGGCGATGCCCTCCGGTGCCGAGAACTCACCGGGGCCCTCCCCGTAGGTCCCCCACCAGCCGAGCAGGGTGCCGTCGGGAGCGAAGTGCTGCACCCGCTGCCCCCAGAGCTCGGTGGTGTAGACGTCGCCACCGGGAGCCACGGCCACCCACTCGAGCAAGTAGAACTCGCCGGGATCGAGGCCCCACTGCCCCCACGCGGTCAGGGGCGTGGGTGGAGGCTCGTCGGCCGAAGCGCCTCCACCGCCGAGGACCACGACGCTCGGAACCAAGAGCACCAGGACGAGAATTCGGACGATCCACTTGCGCAGCATCGAACTCACCTCACGGTTCACGGTCGCGCCGCGCCCCTCGGGACGGCAGAGGCGAAGGTCGGTGACGCTCGTCACGCGCCTACGGTCGCGGGATGACCGCGACACACGACGAATCGCCGGCGTCCGAGGCGACCCGGGCGATCGAGCGGCTGTTGTACGAGTACGCCGCCCGCATCGACGCCGGCGACTTCGCCGGGGTGGGCGCCCTGTTCGCCGACGGTGCGATCGCGATGGCGGACGGCACCCGGATCGCCGAGGGTCCCGAGGCCGTGGAGGCGCTCTACGTGGCCACGACCCGTCGCTACGACGACGACGGCACCCCCCACACCAAGCACGTCACCACCAACGTCTCGGTCGACCTCGACGCCACCGGCGACCGGGCCGCCGTGCGCTCCTACTTCACGGTGTTCCAGGGCCTCACCGACTTCCCGCTGCAACCCATCATCAGCGGCCGCTACGAGGACCTCGTCGAGCGCCTCGACGGTGCCTGGGCCTTCCGGGAGCGGCGCATGCACCCCGAGCTCTACGGCGACCTCAGCCGCCACCTGCTGATCGAGCTGTGAGCCGTCCGTGACCGCCGCCGCCCTCACCCCGCTGGCGCCCGGCGTGCAGGCGTGGCTCGATCCGGAGCCGTCGCTCGTGCACCCCAACGCCGGCGTGGTCGTCGACGAGGACGGCATCACCGTGGTCGACACCCTCTGCGTCGGCTCGCAGTGGGGGCCCTTCGGCGACGCCGTGGACGCCCTCGGCGCCCCGGTGCGCCGCATCGTGCTCACCAGCAGCCACCTCCCCTACGCGGGCGGCACCCGCCGCTTCGCCCGCGCCGCGGTCTACGGCACCGCCCAGACGAGCGCGCACCTCGACCAACCGCCGAACGTGGACGTGCTGCGCCGCCTGCTGCCCGAGGTCGCCGGCCAGCTCGACGACGACCTGCGCACCCGGCCCGTCACCCACGTGGTCGCCCAGCCCACCTACGTGAGCGGTGCCGTCCAGGTCGTCCCGCTGCCCGGCCAGATGGAGGAGAACCTCGTCGCGGTCGTCCCCGGCGCCGGCGTGGTGTTCGCCGGCGCGCTGGCCTGCTTCGGCGTGACCCCGGTCGCCTTCCAGGGCGATCCGGGCGTCTGGGCCGACTCGCTGGCGCAGGTCACCGAGCTCGGCGACGTGATCGTCCCCGGCCACGGCCCCGTGGGCGGGCCCGACGAGGTGCTCGCCCTCCAGGCGTACCTGTGGTCGTGCGTCGAGGCCGACGGCGACCCGGCGGCGCTCCCGCCCGGCCCGTGGGACGACTGGCCGGGCCGCGAGTGGGACGAGGTCAACGTCGAGCGCGCCGCGATGCTCGCCCGCGGTGACACCCAGGTCCCCCCGAGCCTCCTGCGCCGCCTCGGCCTCGCCTGAGACAAGCCCGTTCCTCCAGCAGGAACGGAACGTGGCACCTTCCGTTCCTGCTGGAAGTACGAGGGTTGGAGCGGGTTCAGGGGTCGAGCTGGTGGCGCTGGAAGAACTCCCACGCCAGCGCGGTGGCGCTGATGTCGTCGGTCGTCTGGCCCGCCACCGAGGCGAGGCCCCCGGCGGCGGTGTCGGCCTGGGCCACGGCGTCGTCGGCGGCGGCCTGGTCGGCGAGCAGCGGCGTGCCGGGCCAGGTGTGGCCGCCGCCCTCCACCACGTAGAGCACCACCTCGGCGCCGCCGTCGCAGTCGGGCCAGAAGCGGCGGACGACCTCGTCGGAGACCCGCTCCTCCTCGGGGTCGGCGGCGCAGCCGTTGCGCTCGGCCCAGTTCGCGAGGGCGTCGTCGACGGGCGGGAACGCGATCGACGAGATCTGGTCCTGCTGCTGGTCGGGTGACGCCTCGGACTCGTCGAGCGGGTTGGCCGACAGGAAGCCCTGGATGGCGGCACCCAGGCCACCGTCGTAGGGCAGCACGTTGTCGGCGGTGCCGTAGACCGCCTGGTAGGAGACGGGGGGGCCGTCCTCGCAGCCCTGCAGGAAGGTGACCCCCCGAGACAGGGGCGACCGCGGCGAACACGTCCGGCAGCCGGCAGGCCAGGGCCGAGGACATGAGGCCGCCGTTGGAGATGCCGGTGGCGTAGACCCGTGACGTGTCGATGCAGAGGTCGGCGCCGACCTGTTCGACGAGGTCGCCGAGGAAGGCCACGTCGTCGGTGGCGATCCCGGCCGAGATGAAGTTCCAGAAGGGGACGTCGCCGAGGCCCTGGGGCGTCACCACCGCGAACCCCTCGTCGTCGGCGAGGTCCTCGAAGCCGGTGAGGGCGGACTCGAGCTCGTTCGTCATGGTCAGCCCGTGCAGGTCGACCACGAGCGGCGCCGGCACGTCGGCGGCGTAGCCCGCCGGCACGAAGCGCCGGTACTCCCGGGTCGCGCCGGGCTCGTCGAGCTGCTCGTCGGTGAGGCCGGCCTCGACGGCGGCCGCAGGGGTGCCACAGCCCGCCGAGGCCGACGCCGGCCCCGCCCCGGGGGCGGCGGTGGTCGTGGTCGCCACCTCCGCGGCGGCGGGGGTGTCCGCGTCATCGGACGAGCACGCGGCGGCGCCCACGACGAGCAGCACGACCAGGCCGAGGACGACCGATCGCCGGACCCGCCCCGTCCCGGTCCCCGGGTCGCTCCCCGTCGCCGTCCGGCTCCGCTGGTCCCTCTTGCGCATCGGGCGGAGTGTAGGGACCGACGCCGGTGCGCTCAGCGCGTCGGCGCCGGGAGGCGGACCACGGCGTCGATGCCGCCGCCGGGTGCCTCACGCAGCTCGAGGTCACCGCCGTCGAGGCGGGCCAGGCGCCGGGCGATGGGCAGGCCGAGCCCGCTGCCGCCGAGACGGGGACCACTGGACGGCGTCGTCCAGAAGCGGTCGAAGGCGCGGGCCCGCTCGTCCTCGCTCATGCCGGGGCCCTCGTCGACCACGTGGGCCTCGACGCCGCCGGGCCCCGACCGGCACGAGAGGGTGACGGTGCCACCGGAGCGCGACACGTCGAGGGCGTTGGCGAGCAGGTTGTCGAGGATCCCGGCGAGGTGGTCGGGCGTGGCCTGGGCGACGACGCCCGGCGGGCCCTCCACCGCGATCGCGACCCCCTGCTCGGACGCGACCGGCGACCACACCTCGCTGCGCTCGTCGAGCACCGCACGCAGGTCGAGCGGCTCGGCGGTCACGGTCGTCGACGTGCGGTCGGCACGGGCCAGTGCCAGCAGGCCGTCGACCAGCCGGGACAGGCGGCCGACCTCGCCGAGGGCGGCGTCGACCTCCTCGGCCTCATCGGGGCCGACCTCCTCGCGGACGTTCTCGAGCTGGAGGCGGATGGCGGTCAGGGGGGTGCGGAGCTGGTGGGAGGCATCGGCCACGAAGGCCTCCTGGGCGGTGACCAGCTCTTCGAGCCGGGCCGCGGTGTCGTTGAACGCGACGGCCAGCGAGCGCACCTCCGGTGGCCCCGCGTCCGTGGGGGTCCGGGCCTCGAGGTCGCCGTGGCCGAGCCGGGTGGCGGTGTCCTGGAGGCGACGCAGCGGCCGGGTGACCGACCGGGCGAAGACGATCCCCACCACGGTCGCGGCGGCGAGGGTCACGACGGCCACGAGCCCCAGTCGGTACCAGTTGCGCCGGACCCGCTCGTCGACCGTCGAGGTCGGGTAGGTGATGCGGACCGCGCCGTGGACCTCTCCCCCCGATGCCACCGGGACGGCGACGTAGAGGAAGTTCTCGCCGAGCGACTCCGAGTACCGGGTGCCGGACGCAACCTCGCCGTCCAATGCCGTGGCGATCTCCGGGCGGCTGGCGAACGACCGCTCACCCTCGCGCAGCGGGTCGCTGTCCGCGACCGCGGTGCCGTCCTCGTCGACGATGACCACCCGGCCGCCGGTGCGGGCGTCGTAGGTGTCGGCCACGGCCTGCAGGTCGATGTCCTGGGTGCCCTCGAGGTCGTCCTCGGCGAGCGAGGCGAGGGCCACGGCGTCTCGCTCGACGTCGAAGGTGAGCTCGTCGATCTGGCGGCGGGCGTAGGCGATCCCGAGTGGCACCTCGAGGACCAGCAGGACGAGGACCGTGAGGGAGAGGTAGCCGAGGAGGAGCCGGCGGGTCACGACCCCGACCCGAGACGGAAGCCCACGCCGCGCACGGTCTCGATCAGGGTCGGGTCGCCGAGCTTCTTGCGCAGCGAGGCGACGTGGACGTCGAGGGTCTTGGTGGGGCCGTACCAGTGGGCGTCCCACACCTCCTCGAGGATCTCGTCCCGGGTGCGGGTGGCGCCGGGGTCGCGGGCGAGCAGCGCCAGCAGGTCGAACTCCTTGCGGGTGAGGACGACCTCCGTGCCGTCGACGGTGACCCGGCGGGTGCGGGTGTCGACCTCGACGGGCCCGGAGCGCAGGACGGGGTCGGCGTCGCCGTTCCCGCCCTCCGGCGCGGCGGCCCGTCGGGAGACGGCGCGGATGCGGGCCACGAGCTCACGGAAGCCGAACGGCTTCACGACGTAGTCGTCGGCGCCGAGCTCGAGGCCCACCACCCGGTCGACCTCGTCGCCCCGGGCGGTGATGACGATGATCGGCACGGCCGAGTCGGCCCGCAGGCGCCGGCAGACCTCGTAGCCGTCGATGTCGGGCAGGCCGAGGTCGAGCAGGACGAGGTCGGCGGGCCCGGCGGCGAGCGCGTCGGCACCCGTCGCCACCCGGGTCACCTCGAACCCTTCCCGCCCCAGGCCCTTGACCAACGGGCCCGCGATGGCGTCGTCGTCCTCCACCAGCAGTAGCCGCACCCCTCCACGCTGGCACGGATCGGCGCCCGCCGCCGCGACCGGCGGCGAACTTTGCCAAGCCTTAACCCAGGCCTGCCCGAGCGTTGCCGATCACCTCCGTACGGTTCGCACATCGACGCACCGCACCCGCGGTCCGTGAGGAGGGAAACATCGTGGAACGACGCAAAGCACTCGCCGTCGCCGGCACCGTGGCCGGCACGCTCGCCGCCGCCGGCGCGGCCATGGTCGTCAACTTCGGCCTGCTCGGCGCCCAGGCCAGCGAGGTGGGCAACCTCGACGTCAAGGGCGCTGCCGCCCTGGTGCCGGCCCAGACGACGACGAGCACCACCGAGCCCGCCCCCGACGTGACCATCGTCTACCAGGACATCCCGGTCGCCGGTGGCGTCAGCGGTGGTGGCTCGGGCGGCTCGGCCGGCTACGAGTCCTCGGGCGGCCCGTCCGCCCCGGCCCCGGCGCCCGCCCCCACCGTGGCGGCCCCGGCACCGGCGCCGGCGCCGACGCCGACCTACAGCGACGATGACGACGACCACGGCGACGATCACGGCGACGACCACAGCGACGACGTGGACGAGCCCGAGGAGCCGGACGACGATGACTGAGGGTCCCCGCCAGGGGGTGGACGCCGTCCGCCGCCCGCGGGGCGGCTCGGGACCGGTCGGCCGCGCCGACCCGACGGGCGCCCCACGGACGAAGAAGCGCCGGCCCCACGCCGCCGCCACCACCCGCATCCTGACCGCGGGCGCCGCCACCACCGCCGCCTTCGGCCTCGTGGCCGCCATGGGCCTGGCCAACCCGCCCGAGGAGGCGACCGCCAACGACGCCCTCGTGGTCGCCCGCCAGGTCACGACCACGACCACGGCACCGCCCCCCGCTCCCCGTCAGATCATCATCGTGCGACCCCGCTACGTGCCCTCGGGCGGCGGGTCGGGGTCCTCGGGCTCGTCGGGGTCCTCCGGTGGCTCGGGCTACTCCGGGTCGTCCTCCGGCGGCTCGTCGAGCGGGCAGAGCTACTCGGCACCGGCGCCCGCCCCGGCCCCCGCGCCGGCCCCGGCCCCGGCCCCGGCGCCCGTCACCTCGAGCGGCGGCAGCTAGGCCGCCGCACCCTTCGCCGGCGTCGGCGGCCCCCCCGCAACCCCCCCCGGGGCAGCCGCCGCCCCCGCCCCGCGGCCCCCCCCCGGCGCGGC
>JAYRFK010000138.1:0-1918 GCA_041908445.1 Acidimicrobiales bacterium
CGCAGTGGAGGTACAGCGACCCGGTGGGCTTCAGGACCCGGTGGAGCTCGACCAGGCGGGCGGCCATCATCACGAGGTAGGCCAACACGTCGTTGTCGCCGAGCAGGCGGCGCATCGCCTCTAGGGCGTCGGCCACCTGGGCGGGGGCGCCGCCCTGAATCATCGACGTGTAGAGGGCCTCGGCCTGTTGGCTCCACGTCCAGGTGTCATCGAAAGCTTCGACCTGGGCTTGGGCGTCGTCGCCGCTCCGGCTCTTGAACAGGACGTTGTAGGAGCGGTTCGAGTTGAACGGCGGGTCGAGGTAGATCAGGTCTACCGACTCGTCGGCGATGTCACGGCGGAGGATGTCGAGGTTGTCGCCGTAGAACAGCGTGTTCTGGGGATCGGTCACCCGAGTGACCGTAGACCTGCCAGGGCAGCGGTTCGGGGCTTGGCGGTCGGCGGTCCTGGACGGGTGGGCGGGTGCTGCGGCGCAAGCGGCCGCGACCATCCACCACTTCGCCCGTGGAATGTGGTCGCGTGTTAAACGTGAGGACGCAGACGGCACCACGGCGCGAGGTCGAGCAGCAGGTCAACATGCAGTTCGTCGGGGTGCGGATCGCGCCCGACGTTGTTGAGCGGCTCGACCAGCTTGCCGGTGTCGGGGGCGGCACCCGTTCTGCAGTCATCCGCAGGCTCCTTGACCAGGGCCTCGACCAGCAGGAGGTCGCCGGCGCCGCCTGACGGCGGGACATGCCGGCCCCCTCGGGGGCCGAGCCCAAAATGCAGCAACCCCCCCGCAGAGCGGGGGGGAAGCCAGAATCGTTTGGACGCGGTTCGAATGTGACTGTAGCACTCCGCTGTGACAGGGGGAAGGTCACATGCCGAACAGGGGCACGCCTTCGGGCGTGTGGCGCTCAGGCTGCGAGCAGAACCCGGGAGCGGCTCACCCCCGCGAGCGAACCACCGTCAGACGGTGCCCACCTCTCGCGGGGTTGAGGTCCCGCATTTCGGCAGGGCGGCAAGCCCTGCCCGCAGCGAATCGCTGCCGGTGCCCGGCACCGGCCCGCTCATGCTCGACGCCCAGGTGGGCGCGAGCCCTTCAAGGTTCCGACGGATGGGGAAGGACGAGCGGGCCGACCGGGAAGGGTGCCCGGCGGCGTTGATGGCGGGCAGGGTGTGGGTCAATCCGTCGGACTCGCGCTCGCTCGCCGCCAGGGTGTTCACCGCGAGGGCCTCGCGGGGAACGGGGCGCCTGCGGCGCACCGGCCCTGGCGGGCCGGGTGGGGGGGAGGCTCCGCCTGACCCCCCGCACACCCCCCCTCGGGGCGGGGCGCCGGTCGAGGGCGGCGCCGGACTTCCGGCGGCGGCGCCGGGCCAGGGCCACGCGAAAAGACGCGCCGAAGAAGGGAGGGGGTCGGGGGGATCGAGCGGGTGGCACCGGGGCGGGGGGGCTGGCACTACGCCCCCCCGCCTGACCGCCGTGCAGGTGAACAGTTGGCGCAGCATCTCCCCCACGAACCCCGGCTGGTGCGGGCCCGGTTGAGCCGGGTCGAGGTCGCAGCAGCACGGCGCCCTCGAGCAGCCGCCGGCAGCGCCGAAGAGCTCGCCCCGGAGGGCCTGGAGGCAACGCCGCCGGAGGCGGCGGCGGCAGGGCAACCGAGCGAAGCGAGGGCGGCAGCTCGACCGTGGCGTCAACTCGCCGGCTGGGGGCACCGGGCCGGGCAGCGATCCGCTTCCTTCGGCGCCCCGGACCGGACTTGACGCCGCCCAGGACGACCGTGGCGTCAACGGCGAAGCCGACCGTGCCGCCAACTCGACGCACGGCGCCCGCTGGCGGGTGGAGTCTGCCCACGAACCCCCCGAATCGATGTCAGGGGGCCAACCTCCCTCCAGCCCTACGGGCCAAGCACATTCACCACCTTCCGGCGTCCGTGAC
>JAYRFK010000139.1:0-55545 GCA_041908445.1 Acidimicrobiales bacterium
ATGTGCATGCCGGGTGACAACACCACCATGCAGGTGACGTTGCACGCTCCGATCGCCATGGACGAGGGTCTGCGGTTCGCCATCCGTGAGGGTGGCCGCACCGTCGGCGCCGGCTCCGTCACCAAGATCATCAAGTAGGGACTGAGAACATGGCTGCAGGACAGAAGATCCGGATCCGCCTCAAGGCGTACGACCACGAGATCATCGATCAGTCGACCAAGAAGATCGTCGAGACCGTGCTGCGCACGCAGGCGGAGATCCGGGGCCCCATCCCGCTGCCCACGGACAAGCACCGCTACACCGTGATCCGCTCGCCCCACAAGGACAAGGACTCCCGCGAGCACTTCGAGATGCGCATCCACAAGCGCCTCCTCGACATCCTCGAGCCCTCCCCCAAGACGGTCGACTCGCTCCAGCGCCTCGACCTCCCCGCGGGCGTGGACATCGAGATCAAGATCCAGAACGCCTAGTCAGCGTTCTCTCTCGGCGGTAGGACCTCGGCCTGCGGGCCGGCGGGTCCTGCCGCCGAGTTCCGTTTCGGGCCATGCTCGCTCGTCCCTCGCTGCGCGTGGCCCGAAGCCGTCCCGGCGTCACCCGCCGGCCCTCGGCCCGACCCCTGACCGGAACCTGGTGGGGCGGGAGGCGACCCGGTAGCGCACAAGGATGTCGGTGCCCTTCAGCCCCTCGGTTGCACGGCCCTCGGCGCCGGCGCCACCCTGGGGTCTGACGGCGTCGCCGCCGGCTGGGCTAGAGGCCGAGGGTGTAGCTGGTCATGCTGAGCGAGCCCATGGCGTAGCCGTCGACGAGGGTGGCGCAGGGCTCGCCCGCCGCTTGCGCGAGGCCGGCGAGGTAGAGCAGCGGGAGGAAGTGGTCGGGCGTGGGGACCGCGAGGGCGTAGTCGGGGTGGTCGCGCAGGGCGAGCACCGCCGTCGGGTCGCCGCCGGTCATGGCCGCCCGGGCGTCGTCGTCGAAGCGGTGGGCCCAGTCGGTGCCGGCCTCGGGCCGGTCCCACTGCAGCAGGCGCAGGTTGTGGACCACGTTGCCGCTGGCGAGCACGAGGACACCCTCGTCGCGGAGGGGGGCCAGGCGGGCGCCGAGGTCCAGGTGGTACTCCCAGGGCTTGCCGGCGTCGATGCTGAGCTGGACCACCGGGATGTCGGCCGCGGGGAACACGTGGGCCAGCACCGACCAGGTGCCGTGGTCGATCCCCCAGGAGTCCCGGTCGAGGCCCACCCACACGGGGTCGATCACCTCGGCCACCCGCTGGGCCAGCTCGGGGGAGCCGGGTGCCGGGTACTCGGTGGCGAAGAGCGCATCGGGGAAGCCGTAGAAGTCGTGGATCGTCGGCGGCTGCGGCTGCGCGGTCACCGCAGTGGCGTTGATGTACCAGTGGGCCGACACCGCGAGGATCGCCCGCGGGCGGGGGACCGAGTCCCCGAGGAGGCGCCAGGCATCGGTGTAGCGGTTGTGCTCCAGCGCGTTCATGGGACTGCCGTGGCCTAGGAAGGCGGCGGGCATGGTCACGGTCTCGGTCATGGCCTCAGTCTCGCAGGGATACGTGCGCGTGCAAACATCTCGAGCCGGAGCGCCGTCAGGCGGGGGCGACGAGCTCCACGCAGAAGCGGGCACCGCCGCCCGCCCGGTCCTCGACCCAGGCCCGACCGCCGTGGCGCTCGGCGATGCGGGCGACGAGGTACAGGCCGAGGCCCAGCCCCTGGCCGCCGGCACGGGCACCGGCACCCTGCTGGAAGCGCTGGAACACCGCCGCCTTGTCCTCGTCGGCCACGCCGGGCCCGGTGTCCCACACCACGAGGAGCACCCGGTCGCCCGTGCGGGCCACCTCGACGCCGATGCGGGCGTCGGGGTGGGTGTGGCGCGCGGCGTTGTCGAGCAGGGCCTCGAGCACGTGGCAGACGAGGCGACGGTCCACGGTCGCGGGCACGGGGTGCGGGGGAAGCGTCACATCGTGGTCGCGGGCGGCGGTGATCAGGCGGGCCTCGGCCGCGAGCGAGGCCAGGTCGACCACCTCGGGCGTGGCCGCCGTCCCTTCGTCGCCGGCGAGGCGCTCGAGCAGGGCGACGTCTTCGTTGGCCCGCCGTAGGCGGCGGGCGCCGTCGCCGAGGAGGCGGACGGCTCGCTCGAACTCCGGGGTCCCGGGGGCGACCCTGCCCCCGCCGAGCAGCTCCACCCCGTGCAGGACCGTGGCGAGGGGCGTCCGCAGCTCGTGCACGACGGCCAGCAGGACATCGGCGGCCAGGCCGTCCTCCGGCGCGGCGGCGCGGGGCGGGGACGGGTCGGGCTCCTCGACGCGTCGGTCGTCGGGAAGGGTCACAGGCGCTCTCGTGCGGTCGCCGGGTGCAGCTCACCCGGTGCGGCGCGCCCAGGGTATCCCGGCTCCCGACCACGGTCGCCGACCTCGGCGACCCCCGGCGTCCCCTCGGTGCCCTGCTCGCACCGTGCACCGACCGGCCAGGCGGGAAAGGAGCGACGACGTCGCGGGCGGTCGCGGCCTAACCTCGCGGCCGTGCGACGAACGGGGCGGGCACGGCGACGCGTGGCGACGGCGGTGGTCCTCACCCTCCTGGGGGCAGTGGCGACCGTCGGCGCGCCCACCGCGTCGCTCGCCGGCCCCCTCCCGGCGTTCCACCTCGACTGGGGGTCGTTCGGCGCGACCAACGGCCTGTTCAACAGTCCGAAGGGGATCGCCTTCAGCCCCGTCACCGACCAGGTGTACGTCGCCGACAGCACCAACAACCGGATGCAGGTCTTCACCCGCGACGGCACCTTCGTGCGCAAGTGGGGCCGGCTCGGCACCACCAACGGCCGCTTCAACGACCCGCGGGGGATCGCGGTCGACTCGACGGGCAACGTCTACGTGGTCGACCGGGGGAACCACCGGGTCCAGAAGTTCACCTCGACGGGAACGTTCGTGACCGCGTGGGGCTCGCTCGGCAGCGGCAACGGCCAGTTCCGCAACCCGAGGGGCATCGGCATCGACAACAACGGGACCCTCTACGTGGCGGACACCGGCAACAACCGGATCCAGAGGTTCTCGAGCACCGGTGCCTACATCGGGAAGTGGGGGACCACGGGTTCGGGCAACGGCCAGTTCTCGATCCCGTCCGACGTGGCCTTCGGGTCGAACAGCGTGTACGTGACCGACTCCGGCAACGACCGGGTGCAGCGCTTCAGCACGTCGGGCGTGTTCACGGCCGTGTACGGCAGCACCGGGTCCGGCCCCGGCCAGCTCGAGGCGCCCCGGGGGATCGTCTACGACAGCGCCTCGTTCGAATTCCTCGTGATGGACACGGGCAACGACCGCCTCCAGCGCTTCGACCAGAACGGCGTCTTCCTCGAGGAGACCGGGGTCACCGGGGTCGGCGACGGTCAGTTCACCGACCCCGAGGACCTCGCCATCGACGTCCGCGGCAACGTCTTCGTGGCCGACACGCTCAACCACCGGGTGCAGCGCTTCGGGGTCGCGGGCGCGGCGCCGCCGTTCGTGCGCACCTGGGGGACCTCGGGGTCCGACCCGGGCGAGTTCGACCTCCTCGGCCAACTCGGCACCGACGCCGAGGGCAACGTCTACAGCACCGACTCGGGCAACGACCGGATCGAGAAGTTCGCCGCCGACGGCGGGCTGCTCCTCACCATTCCCGGCGTCACCGACGTGCGTGGGGTCGCCGTGGGCGATGACGGCACGATCTACGCGGTCACGCCCACGGGCGTCAGCCGCTACGGGCCCACGGGGACGGCCCTCGGGTCCTGGCCGGCCCCCGATCCGCTGGCCATCGCCATCAGTCCCGTGACCGGCGACGTCGCCCTCGCGAGCGACACGACGGACACGGTCGAGATCTACAGCCCGACCGGCACCTTCGTCCGGAGGTTCGGCGACACTGGCCCCAACTGCGGGGGGAACGTGTCCGCGATCGGTGGCGTCGCGGTCGCCGACGACGGCCGGGTGTACGTGAGCGACCGCGGCGGCGACTGCATCTCGGTGTTCAGCGAGGCCGGTGCCTTCGTCGACACCTTCGGCACCCCGGGCGCCGGACCGGGCACCTTCACCAGCGCCCGCCAGATCACGGTGGGCCCGGACGGCAACGTCACCATCGTGGACGACATCGTCGACCTGGTCCAGACCTTCACACCGTCCGGCGGGGTCGTCGCCATCTGGGGCAACGTGGGCATCGGCAGCACCTTCGGCAACACCGAGAACCCCACGGGGGTCGTCGCCGACCCGTTCGGCAACGTCTTCGTCGCCGACCGGGACAACCACCGGATCCAGCGCTTCGCGGTGTCCGGCGCCATCGACGGCACCGTCACCGGCCCCGGCGGGCCCCTGTCGGGGGCCTTCGTGGCCGCCGTGCAGTGGGGCTCGTTCGGCCTCGCCCGGGCGGGGTTCACCGACGCCGCCGGCGGCTACCACCTCGTGGTGCCGCCCGGCCGCTACTCCCTCGTGTTCATCGACCCGCTCCAAGGGGCCGCCCTGGAGTGGTTCGACGACCGGGTGGCCATCAACCTCGTCACCCCCGCCGACCTCGTGACCGTCGAGGCCGGCGCCACCGTGGTCGCCGACGCCACCCTGGCGGCCAGCGGGGTGCCCGCCGCGGTGAACCCCGCCACGATCAGCGGCACCATCACCGGCCCCGGCGGCGCGCTGGCCGGCGTGTTCGTCTACGCCACCGACTTCGACACGGGACGGGCCCGTGGCGCCACCACCAACGCGGCAGGGCAGTACACGATCACGGGTCTGCACCCCGGCAACGGGTACCGGGTCGAGATCATCGACCCCACCGCGGCCACCCGGGTGGAGTGGTTCGACAACCAGCCCGCGGTCGGGATCGAGGCCGCGACGGTGCTCTCGTTGACCGCCGGGCAGGCCCGGGTCGTCGACGCGGCGCTCGCCGACGAACCCGGCTTCTGAGCCGCAGACCGCCGGTTGGCGGGAAGGCCGGCCGCCCCGATAGAGTGATCCGGCTTCGCAACTGACGTCCGCGTGCGCCTGCTCGCAGGAACCACGTGGCACAACTTCAACCGCGCTCCGCCGGGGGTCTGTCCTCCTGCGGAGCGTTCGCGTGAACGGGCACCCCTCGCCCGTCCGAGAGAGAGACACCACTCCGATGGCGACAAAGGCAATCGTCGGCGAAAAAGTCGGCATGACCCAGGTCTGGGACGAGAACAACCGCGTCGTGCCCGTGACCATGGTCAAGGTCGCGCCGTGCCGGATCGTGCAGATCAAGACGCCCGAGACCGACGGCTACAGCGCGCTGCAGGTGACCTTCGGCCACCGTGACGCGAACAAGCTCAACCAGCCCAAGGCGGGTCACTTCGCCAAGGCCGGCGTCGACCCCGGGGCCCGCCTCGTCGAGCTGCGGCTCGACGACGTGAGCGAGTACCAGGTCGGCCAGGAGATCAAGGTCGACGTGCTCGCCCAGGGCGACCTCGTCGACGTGACCGCCGTGAGCAAGGGCAAGGGCTACGCCGGCGTCATGAAGCGCCACGGCTTCGCCGGCCAGCGCGCCTCGCACGGTGCCCACCGCGTGCACCGCATGCCCGGCTCGATCGGCGCCTGCGCCACCCCCGCCCGCGTGTTCAAGGGCACCCGCATGGCCGGCCGCATGGGCGGCGAGCGGGTCACCACCTTGAACCTCACCGTGGTCGAGGCCGACGCCGAGCGCGACCTGCTGCTCGTCCGGGGCGCCGTCCCCGGGCCCAAGGGCGGCATCGTCCTCATCCGCAACGCCGTGAAAGCCGGGGTGAAGAGCTGATGGCCGTGAAGGCGAAGAAGACGACGCTCGACGAGGCCGTCTTCGGCATCGAGCCCAACCAGGCGGTGCTCCACCAGGTGGTCACCGCCCAGCTCGCGGCCCGGCGTGCCGGCACGCAGAGCACCAAGACCCGCGCCGAGGTCCGCGGCGGCGGCGCCAAGCCGTGGAAGCAGAAGGGCACCGGTCGTGCCCGTCAGGGCTCGATCCGCTCGCCGCAGTGGCGTGGCGGCGGCGTGGCCCTCGGCCCGAAGCCCCGCAGCTACGCCCAGCGCACCCCGAAGAAGATGGTGAAGCTCGCCCTGCGCTCGGCCCTCTCGGACCGCAACGCCGAGGGCAAGGTCCTCGTCATCGACTCCTGGGGCTTCGACGCCCCGTCCACCAAGGCCGCCGTGGCCGCCCTGGCCGACCTCAAGGTCGAGGGGCGGGCGCTGGTCGTGCTCGAGCCGGGCGACACCGACGCCTGGAAGAGCTTCCGCAACCTGGGCGAGGTGCACACCATCCTCGCCTCCGAGCTCAACGCCTACGACGTGCTCGTGAGCGACTGGGTGATCTTCACCGAGGCCACCCTGCCCACCGCCGAGGCGCCCGCCCCGGCCGCCGCCGACGAGCCCGCTGCGGCCGAGGCGTCCGCCGAGGCCGACACCGAGGAGCAGGAATCGTGAAGGACCCCCGCGACGTCATCCTCGAGCCCATCGTGAGCGAGAAGTCCTACGGGCTGCTCGAGGAGGGCGTCTACACCTTCAAGGTGCACCCCGACTCCTCGAAGCCCGAGATCCGCGACGCGGTGCAGTCGATCTTCGGCGTCACCGTGGTCAAGGTCAACACGCTCAACCGCAAGGGCAAGCGCAAGCGCAACCGCAAGTCGATGACCTACGGCAAGCGGGCCGACACCAAGCGCGCCCTCGTCACCCTGGCCGAGGGTGACTCGATCGATCTGTTCGAGGGATAGGACACCGATGGCCATCCGCAAACGCAAGCCCACGAGCGCCGGTCGCCGCTTCCAGACGTCGTCGGACTTCTCGGAGATCACCAAGACCTCCCCCGAGCGCTCCCTGCTCGCCCCCAAGTCGAAGACCGGTGGGCGCAACAACAAGGGCCGCAAGACCGCCCGACACAAGGGTGGCGGCCACAAGCAGCGCTACCGCGTCGTCGACTTCAAGCGCAACAAGGACGGCGTCCCCGCGTCCGTCGCCGCGGTCGAGTACGACCCGAACCGCAACTGCCGCATCCTGCTGCTGCACTACCACGACGGCGAGAAGCGCTACATCCTCGCCCCCGACAAGGTGGCCGTGGGCGACGTGCTCCAGAGCGGCCACGGCTCGGAGATCCGGCCCGGCAACGCGCTGCCCATGCGCTACATCCCGGTCGGCACCACCGTGCACAACGTCGAGCTCAAGCCCGGCGGCGGCGGCAAGATGGCCCGCAGCGCCGGCTCGAGCGTCCAGCTCGTGGCCAAGGAGGGCGACTTCGCCACCCTGCGGCTGCCCAGCACCGAGATGCGCCGCGTGCCCATCGACTGCCGCGCCACCGTCGGCGAGGTCGGCAACAGCGAGGCCGAGCTGGTCAAGATCGGCAAGGCCGGCCGCAACCGCTGGAAGGGCGTCCGCCCCCAGACCCGCGGTGTGGCCATGAACCCCGTCGACCACCCGCTCGGTGGTGGCGAGGGCAAGACCTCGGGTGGTCGCCACCCGGTGTCGCCGTGGGGCAAGCCCGAGGGCCGCACCCGCGACACGAACAAGGAATCCCAGAAGCTGATCGTCCGCCGCCGGCGCACCCGCGGCTCTCGGAGGTAGTCACCCATGCCACGCAGCCTGAAGAAGGGCCCGTTCGTGGACGATCACCTTCTCAAGAAGGTCGACGCCCTGAACGCCAAGAACGAAAAGAGCGTGATCAAGACCTGGTCGCGCCGCTCGACCGTGATCCCGGAGATGGTGGGCCACACCATCGCCGTGCACGACGGCCGCAAGCACGTGCCGGTGTACGTCACCGAGTCCATGGTCGGCCACAAGCTCGGCGAGTTCGCGCCCACGCGGACCTTCCGCTTCCACGCGGGCCAGGAACGGTCGGGTCGCTGATGGCCTTCGGCGTCAAGACCAACGAGCGCCCGGGCACCCGGGCCCAGGTGCGCTACGTGCGCATGTCGGCCTACAAGGCCCGTGAGGTCCTCGACCTCATCCGCGACCAGCCGGTGGACCGTGCCCTGGAGATCCTGCAGTTCTCCGAGCGCGACGCCGCCATCGTGGTCGCCAAGTGCCTCGCGTCGGCCATCGCCAACGCGGAGAACAACGACTCGCTGCCCGCCGACGAGCTCTTCGTCTCGGCCTGCTACGCCGACGAGGGCCCGACCCTCAAGCGCTGGCGCCCGCGGGCCCGTGGCCGGGCCACCCGCATCCGCAAGCGGACCTGCCACATCACCGTCATCGTGAGCCGGTACTCCGACGAGCAGCTCGCCGAGATCCGCCGCCGCGAGGACGCCAAGGCCGCCAGCTCCGGCCGGGCCGGCCGCGGCCGTGACGCCGCCGCCTCGCGCCGTCGCCGTGTCGCCCGCAGCCGGGGCGAGGAGGCCACCACCGAGGCGCCCGCCGCCGAGGACGTGGAGGAGACCACCGAGGACGCGCCCGCGACCGAGGAGGCCGTCACCGAGGCCACCGACGCGGTCGAGGCGGACGCCGCCGAGGAGGAGGCGGTCACCGAGGCCGTCGCCGAGGCGGGCACCGACGACGAGGTCGTCGAGGAGGCCGCGGCCGACGCCGCAGAGGAGAAGGACGAGGCCGGCGACGACGCCGACGATGCCGACGCCGGGACCGAGGAGCAGGACTGATGGGCCAGAAAGTCAACCCGTACGGCTTCCGCCTCGGTGTCACCACCGACTGGAAGTCCCGCTGGTTCGCCAACCGCAACGACTACGCGGACTACGTCATCGAGGACTGGAAGATCCGGGACTACCTGATGACGCAGCTCCCCCACGCGGCCATCAGCCGCATCGAGGTCGAGCGCTCGCGCGACCGGCTGCGCATCGACGTGCACACCGCCCGCCCGGGCATCGTCATCGGCCGCCGCGGCGCCGAGGCCGACCGCCTGCGCGCCGGGCTCACCGCTATCTCGGGCAACGCCCAGGTGCAGCTCAACATCCAGGAGATCAAGCAGCCGGAGCTGGACGCGGCGCTGATCGCCCAGGGCGTCGCCGACCAGCTCGCCGGCCGCGTCGCGTTCCGTCGGGCCATGAAGCGCGCCGTGCAGAGCGCCCAGAAGGCCGGCGCCCTCGGCATCCGGGTCCAGTGCTCGGGTCGCCTCGGCGGCTCCGAGATGGCCCGCACCGAGTGGTACCGCGAGGGTCGGGTGCCGCTGCACACGCTGCGCGCCGACATCGACTACGGCTTCCGCGAGGCCCGCACCACCTACGGCCGCATCGGCGTGAAGGTGTGGATCTACAAGGGCGACATCCTGCCCTACAAGACCGTGGTCGAGGACAAGATCGCCCGTGAGGCCGCCCTCGCCGTCGGCGAGTCCGCCGTCCCCGGCGAGCCCCGCAAGGTCGTCTCGTCGTCCGCCGCCCGCCGGCGCTCCACCGAGGAGACCGAGGCCGCGCCGGAGGAGGTCGCCCCGCTGGTCAAGGAGGCCGATCCCGAGCTCGAGCGCCTGCTCGCCGAGGAGGAGGAGATCGAGCGCTCCACCCGCGAGCACCACGAGACCCCGCACTTCCGTCCGGGAGACGAGTGACATGTTGATGCCCCGCAAGGTCAAGCACCGCAAGCAGCAGCGCGGTCGCATGAAGGGCGTGGCCAAGGGTGCCACCACGGTCAGCTACGGCGACTACGGCATCCAGGCCCTCGAGCCCGGGTGGATCACCGCCCGCCAGATCGAGGCCGCCCGTATCGCCATGACCCGCCACATCAAGCGTGGCGGCAAGGTCTGGATCAACATCTTCCCGGACAAGCCCATCACCGAGAAGCCGGCCGAGACCCGCATGGGCTCGGGCAAGGGCAACCCGGAGAAGTGGGTCGCCGTGGTCAAGCCCGGCCGCATCATGTTCGAGCTGTCGTACGCGGACCCGGAGATCGCCCGCGCCGCCCTCGAGCGCGCCATCCAGAAGCTGCCCATCAAGGCCCGCTTCGTGAGCCGGGAGGAGGCCCTCTGATGGCCCAGTCCGTGGTCCACGACCTCTCCGACGACGAGCTCGTCGACCGCCTCGGCGAGACCAAGCAGGAGCTGTTCAACCTGCGGTTCCAGCACGTGACCGGGCAGCTCGACAACTACGCCCGCCTCCGTCAGCTGAAGCGGGAGATCGCCCGCCTCCACACCGAGCTCCGTGCCCGCGAGATCGCCGCGGCCGAGGCCCTCGAGACCCAGAACGAGGACGCGTCATGAGCGACGACACCCCCCGCGAGAACCACCGCAAGGTGCGCGACGGCCTGGTCACGTCCAACGCCATGGACAAGACCGCGGTCGTCGCGGTCACCGACCGGGTCCGCCACCCCCGCTACTCGAAGACGATGCAGCGCACCACCAAGCTGTACGTCCACGACGAGACGAACGACCTCAACGTGGGCGACCGGGTGCGCGTGCAGGAGACCCGCCCGCTGAGCAAGAGCAAGCGCTGGCGCGTCGTGGAAGTCCTGGAGCGTGCCAAGTGATCCAGCAGGAGAGCCGCCTGCGGGTGGCCGACAACTCGGGTGCGAAGGAGGTGCTGTGCATCAAGGTGCTCGGCGGCTCCAAGCGCCGCTACGCCTCCATCGGTGACGTCTTCGTCGCCACCGTGAAGGACGCCATCCCCGGCGCCGCCGTCAAGAAGGGCGACGTCGTCAAGTGCGTGGTCGTGCGCACCAAGAAGGAGAAGCGTCGCCCGGACGGGTCGTACATCCGCTTCGACGAGAACGCCGCCGTGCTCCTGAACGACCAGGCGCAGCCCCGCGGCACCCGCATCTTCGGCCCCGTGGGCCGCGAGCTGCGGGACAAGAAGTTCATGCGCATCGTGTCACTGGCTCCGGAGGTCCTGTGATGGCCGGCATGAGGATCCACAAGGGCGACCGCGTCCGCGTGCTCACCGGCAAGGACCGGGGCAAGGAGGGCGAGGTCTCCCGCGCCCTGCCCAAGTCCCAGAAGGTGATCGTGGACGGCGTCAACGTCGCCAAGAAGCACCAGAAGGCCACCCGCGCCACCATGCAGGGCGGCATCATCGACAAGGACATGCCGATCCCGGTGGCCAACGTGGCCCTGATCTGCTCGGCGTGCGGGCCCACGCGCGTCGGCTACCGCTTCGACGCCGACGGCTCGAAGGTCCGGACCTGCAAGAAGTGCGGAGGTGACGTCTGATGGCCGACACCACCACCCGTGAGGTGCCGCGCTTCAAGGTGCGCTACCAGGCCGAGATCCGTGACCAGCTCAAGGAGACCCTCGGGCTCGCCAACGTCATGGACGTGCCGCGGTTCGAGAAGATCGTGGTGAACATGGGCGTCGGCGAGGCCGTCGCCAACTCCAACCTGCTCGAGGGCGCCGTGCGCGACCTCACGGTGATCACCGGCCAGAAGCCGCTCGTGACCCGGGCCAAGAAGTCGATCGCGCAGTTCAAGCTGCGCGAGGGCAACGCCATCGGCGCCAAGGTCACCCTCCGGGGCGACCGCATGTGGGAGTTCCTCGACCGGCTGATCAGCCTGTCGATCCCCCGCATCCGCGACTTCCGCGGCCTGCCGCCCAACTCGTTCGACGGCCGGGGCAACTACACCTTCGGCGTCACCGAGCAGCTCATCTTCCCCGAGGTCGACTACGACTCGGTCGACCACACCCGGGGCATGGACATCACCATCGTCACCACCGCCCGTACCGACGCCGAGGGCAAGGCTCTGCTGGACGCCTTCGGCTTCCCGTTCCGCCGTGAGGGGAACCAGTAATGGCCAAGAAAGCACTCGTCGAGAAGCAGCAGCGCACGCCGAAGTACAAGGTCCGGGGCTACACCCGGTGCCGTCGCTGCGGCCGCCCGCGCGCGGTGTACCGCAAGTTCGGCCTCTGCCGCCTCTGCCTGCGCGAGCTCGCCCACGCCGGCGAGATCCCCGGGCTGACCAAGGCCAGCTGGTGAGGGGTGTGACGCGATGACGATGACCGACCCGATCGCCGACATGCTCACCCGCATCCGCAACGCCAACGTCGCGATGCACGACGAGGTGTCCATGCCGTCGTCCAAGCTGAAGGAGTCGCTGGCTGCGGTGCTGAAGTCGGAGGGCTACATCACCGACTTCGCCGTCGCCGACGCCGTCGACCGCCCCGGCCGCGTGCTGACCATCGAGATGAAGTACTCGCCCGAGCGGGCGCGGGTCATCTCCGGCGTCAAGCGCGTGTCCAAGCCGGGCCTGCGCGTCTACACCAAGGCCGAGAAGATCCCCCGGGTCCTCGGCGGCCTCGGCGTGGCCGTGCTGTCCACCAGCCAGGGCCTGATGACCGACCGTGAAGCCAGGAAGCGCCGCATGGGCGGCGAGATCCTGTGCTACGTGTGGTGAGGAGCGTCGCATGAGCCGCATCGGCCAAGCGCCCATCCCCGTCCCCGGTGGCGTCGACGTCACCGTGGCGGACGGCCAGATCACCGTGAAGGGCCCCAAGGGCACCCTCTCGCGCTCCATCCCCGGTGCCATCACCGTGCGCCAGGAGGGCGAGGAGTTGCTCGTGGAGCGTCCTGACGACGCCCGGGAGAACCGGTCCCTCCACGGCCTGACCCGCACCCTGGTCAACAACATGGTCGTCGGGGTCACCGACGGCTTCCGCAAGGAGCTCGAGATCCAGGGCGTGGGCTACCGCGCCACCGCCCAGGGCCCCGCGGCCCTGGAGCTGGCCCTGGGCTTCAGCCACACCGTCAAGGTCAACGCGCCCGACGGCATCACCTTCGACGTCCCGAGCCCCACGCGCATCGACGTGGTCGGGATCGACAAGGAGGTCGTCGGGCAGGTGGCCGCCAACATCCGGGCGCTGCGCAAGCCCGAGCCCTACAAGGGCAAGGGCGTGCGCTACGTCGGCGAGTACGTCCAGCGCAAGGCCGGCAAGGCCGCGAGCGTCGGGTAGGAGCCATGAGCCTCAGTCCGCAGAAGAAGCGTCAGGACCGCCAGCGCCGCCACGGCCGGGTCCGCAAGAAGGTCACCGGCACCGCCGAGCGGCCGCGCCTGGCCGTGTTCCGGTCGGCCCGGCACATCAGCGCCCAGGTGATCGACGACCGCGCCGGCCGCACCCTGGCCGCCGCGTCCACCGTCGAGGCCGACCTGCGCACCGGCGCCACCGGCAACGTGGATGCCGCCACCAAGGTCGGCAAGCTCGTGGCCGAGCGCGCCAAGGCCGCCGGCGTCGAGAAGGTCACCTTCGACCGGGGCGGGTTCCGCTACCAGGGGCGCGTCGCCGCCCTCGCCGATGCCGCCCGCGAGGCCGGGCTCGAGTTCTAGGAAAGTTGGACGAACGATGAGCAACGCCAACCCCCGCGAGCGTCAGCGCGACCGCGGCGACAACCCCCGCCAGAGCAGCGACGCGGGCCTGCGCGAGTCGCGGGTCATCAACATCAACCGCGTGGCCAAGGTGGTCAAGGGCGGTCGCCGCTTCTCCTTCACCGCCCTCGTGGTGATCGGTGACGGCGCCGGCCGCGTCGGCCTCGGCTACGGCAAGGCCAAGGAGGTACCGCTCGCCATCCAGAAGGGCACCGAGGAGGCCCGCAAGAACCTCTTCACCGTGCCCCTCGCCGGCAGCACCATCGTGCACCCGGTGATCGGCGAGACCGGCGCCGGCCGCGTCATGCTGAAGCCCGCCGCCCCCGGTACCGGCGTGATCGCCGGCGGCGCCGCCCGCGCCATCCTCGAGGAGGCCGGCATCCACGACGTGCTCTGCAAGTCGCTCGGCTCGGCCAACCACATCAACGTGGCCCGCGCCACCATCGCCGGCCTCAAGGCCCTCAAGCGCCCCGACGAGGTCGCCCGCCTGCGCGGCCTCGACCCGGAGGACTTCGTCCCCAAGGGCCTGCTCGACGCCTACAAGGAGTCCGAGCGTGGCCCCGCCCCCCAGCCCGAAGAGGTGAAGTAGCCCATGGCCGACGCCACCTTGAAGGTCACGCAGCACCGCTCGGCCATCGGCGCCAAGCCCAAGCAGCGCGGCACCCTCCGCGCCCTGGGCCTCGGCCGCATCGGCCGCTCGCACCTGCTGCCCGACCGCCCCGAGATCCGCGGGATGCTGGCCAAGGTCCCCCACCTGGTGACGGTGGAGGAGGTCGCTCCCGCCAAGGCCCCCAAGCAGGCGGCCAAGCCCGCCGAGCAGGCCGCTGCCGACGAGGCGCCGGCCGCCGAGGAGACGGACGCATGAAGGCCCACGACCTCACCCCCGCCCCCGGGTCCCGCTCGTCGCGCAAGCGCGTCGCGCGCGGCATCGGCGGCAAGGGCGGCAAGACCGCCGGCCGTGGCACCAAGGGCCAGGGCGCACGCGACACGATCCCCGTCGGGTTCGAGGGCGGCCAGATGCCGCTGCACATGCGGGTGCCGAAGCTCAAGGGCTTCAACAACCCGTTCCGCGTCGAATACCAGGCCGTGAACCTCGACACCCTCCAGGACTCGGGCCTCGACACCATCGACCCCGAGGCGCTCCACGCCAAGGGCCTGGTGCACAAGGGTGCCCTCGTGAAGGTGCTCGGCCGCGGCTCGCTCGACCGCAAGGTCACCGTGAAGGCCCACGGCTTCTCGAAGGCCGCCGAGGCCGCCATCACCGCCGCCGGCGGCACGGTGGAGGTCCTGCCCCTGCCGTGGGGCGATCGCCGTCCGCCCGCCAAGGGCAACGCACTCACCAACCGGTAGCCAGCCCGCGCCGCCCTCGGCGCCCGCCCTGTCGACGACGACGACGCCCGCGCCCACGGCGCGGGCGTCGTCGCGTCTCGACGGCCCTCAGCGGCGGTCGATCGGGCGGTCCACGGTTCGTCCGGCCCCGTCGACGACCCGTACATCCACGCGGGGCGGAAGCCCCCCGACGACGACGATGGGATCTTCCCGGGAGGTGGTGATCGTCACCGCCCGGCCGTCGACGCGGGCCACGCCGCGCCAGTCCGCTGCTGCGGTGGGGTCGCCGGCGCGCAACGTGAGCTGGTCGGTGGGGCGGGCGCCGACGTGGGCCGTCGCGGGGCCGAGCGGGACGAGCGATGCCGCCCGCTGGTAGAGCGGGAAGTGGTCGATCGGGCTGTGGGTGTCGAGCCACGTGGGCCCGTGGTGGTGCTCGCCGGTGAACCAGTGGACCCAGTCGCCGTCGGGGAGGTAGACGCGCCGGTTCCCGTCAGGGTCCGCGACGGGGGCGACGAGGAGGTCGTCGCCGAGCAGCCACTGGTTCGTGAGGTGCCAGGTGGTCGGGTCGTCGGGGTGGTCGACGACGAGGGGTCGAGCGAGGGGAACGCCGGCCGCGGCGGCGTGGTGGGCGTGGCCGAGCAGGTACGGGAGGAGCCGGTACCGCAGGTGGAGCAGGTCACGGGCCCGGTCGGTGGTGGCGCCGCGGTCGTAGAGCTCGCGGTTGCCGAACCCGTGGATGCGGCTGTGGGAGAGGAACAGTCCGGCCTGGAGCCAGCGGATGAGGAGGTCGTCGTCGGGCTCGCCCATGAAGCCGCCGATGTCCATGCTCCAGAACGGGAACCCGCACAGGCCGAGGGACAGGCCGCCGGCGACGTTGGCGAAGAGGTTGTCCCACCTCGCTGAGGAGTCCCCACCCCAGTGGAGGGGGTACCGCTGCGAGCCCGCGAAGGCCGAACGGGCCCAGATGATCCACTCGCCGGTCTTCTCGTGGGTGGCCTCGGCGACGGCTCGGTTGTAGAGGAGGGGGTACCGGTTGTGCATCCGGTGACCGGGGGTGCCGTCGTGGTAGACGCCGTCGACGGGTGCCTGCTCACCGAAGTCGACCTTGATGGCCCGCGCGCCGAGGTCGAACAACGTGCCCAGCCATCGCTGGTACACCTCGACGGCACGAGGGTTGGTGACGTCGATGCACCCGACCCGGCCACCCTCCCAGTCCGGCGTGTAGCAGATCCCGATGTCGTAGAAGCCGCCGTCTTGGCGACGGACGAAGCCGCCCACCGCGGCCAGCTCGTCGAACAGCGTCGAGCCCTCGGGGATGTACGGGAGCTGCCACAGCGACACCTTCACCCCCATGGCGGCCATGGCGTCGAGGTAGCCGGCGGGGTCGGGGAACCGCTCGGGGTCGAACTCGAGGTCACAGAACCAGTCGCGGCGGAACCAGTGGGTGTCGAGGTGCAACACGTCGAAGGGCAGGTCCTCGGCCCGCATCCGCTCGGCGACCTCGAGCGTCTCGGCGGCCGTGGAGTAGGAGATCTTCGACTGCCAGAACCCGAACGACCAGTCCGGCGGGACGTTGGGCGGACCCGTCAGCTCGGTGTAGGCCCCGAGCACCTGGCGGACGTCACCGACGAACACGAAGGCGTCGAACCAGTCGTCGTCCACCGCCACCTGGAGCTGGGGCGCCGAGCGGCTGCCGATCCAGGCGGTGAGCCGGGCGTCGTGGTTGGCGAAGACACCCCACCCCGCGGTGGTCACCCAGAAGGGCACGTTCTTGTAGGCCCGAGGGGTGACGGTGCCCATCGCCTCCTGCATGTCGACGTCGATCGTCTGGCCGACCTTGTCGAGTCGGCCGAACTGCTCGCCGAACCCGTAGACGCACTCGTCCTCGCGGAGGGAGAACACCTCGGTCGCCAGCCGGTGACCGGGCACGGGCGTGCGGCAGATGCCGGTGGGGAACGAGTCCCACACCCCCATCAGGTTCGACTCGCCGCCCCCCACCGTGCCGACCAGTCGGCCCTCCGCGTCCCGGACCCGCACGATCGGTCCGCCGATCTCGGGCACCTCCACGTCGAGGGATGCCTCGTCGGTGCTGATGGACGCCCCGGCATCTGTCCGCTCGGCGCGGGCCGCGTCGGCGACCTGCACGTCGGCGACCAGCATCGGGGTGTCCCCGGTGGGCACCTCGGGGCCCTGGGCGAACCGGTAGCGGAAGGTGCGGGGCCCGACCGCCTCGATGCGCAGGGTCAGCGAGCCGGACCCGATCGGTGGCCCGGCCAGCGCGACGTCCTCGGGAAGCCGGGTCGCATGGTCGGTCGATCCGCCCGTGAGGTCGAGGACGACGTGCCCGTCCCCGATCTCGCGGATCGTGGTCGTGGCGACGGCGAACCGGTCGACCTCGAGGCGTTCGAGGTGCCGGGTCGGGGGGTGCTCGGGGTCCATGCGGGGGCCTCGGTCGATGGCGCGGGTCCGGTCGTCGGTCGAGGACAACCGTCGATCAGGGTCGTCGGCGGTCCTGGAAGAGCATGCACCAGATGACGTCGATGCCGCCCGTGCCCACCGGACGCCGGCGGCGCCCTCGCCTACCTTGATGCGGTGCCGCCACGCGTGGGCCCGAGGCGGGCCCCTCTCGCCCTCGCCCCTGCGGTCGTCGCCGTCGTGGTGGCCCTCGGCGCGCTCGCGTGCAGTGGCGACGGAGCCGATCGCACCGGCGCGCCCGGCACGAGCGCTCCGGGTGCGTCGGCCGAGGAGCCGCCGTCCGCGGTCACCTACGAGCCCCCGACCCCCCACGCCAGCGACTGGGGCGCACCCGAGGTCGCGCTCCCCGACGCCCCCCGGCCGTACGGACCGAGTCCCGAGGCAAGCGCGGACCCGTCGTTCTACGACGTGAGCACGCTCGATCCCGCCTCGGTGGCCGCCGCCGACCCCGGCGACGTGCTCCGGGCCGAGGAGGTCGATCTCACCGGCCCCTTGGCGGGCGCCTCCGGCCGGCGCGTGCTCTACCGCTCGACCAACGCCGACGGCACGCCCGCGGTGGTCAGCGGCATCGTCCTCGTGCCCGCCGGCGACGCGCCCGAGGGCGGCCGACCGGTCGTGGCGTGGGCGCACGGCACCACGGGCATCGCCGACCGGTGCGCGCCGAGCGCCACCGGCAACCTCTTCTACGACGACTACGGCGCCGTGGGACGGGCCCTGCTCGACCAGGGGTTCGTCGTGGCCGCCACCGACTACCACGGCCTCGGCACGCCCGGCGTGCACACGTACCACCGCAGCGAGGAGCTGGCGCACGCCACGATCGACTCGGTCGCCGCGGCGCACGACCTCACCGACGTCGCGCCGCTGCGACGGGAGTGGTTCGTCGTCGGCCACAGCGAGGGTGGCCTGGCGGCGCTCGCCACCGACGCGGCTGCCTCCGAGGCGTTCCCCGACCTCGACTACCGCGGCGCGGTCGTCGCCGCGCCCACGCCACCGTTGGGCACCTTCGCGCCCCTCATGTTCGGCATCGAGGGCCGTGGCTACGCCGTCCTGCTGCTCGAGGCCGTCGCCGGGATCGCCCCGGATCTCGCTCCGGACGTCGCGCTCGGCCCTGAGGCCGCGAGCCGCGAAGCGCTGGTGACCCACGGTTGCTGGGAGGAGGCGGTGCCCGGCTTCGACGACATCCCCGCGGAGCGCATGGTGGCCACGCCCGACGTGGGGTCGCGTCTCGCCGAGGTGCTCGCGGTGTGGGCCGCCTACGACCCGGCGGCGGCCACGGGACCGATGCTGGTGGTGCAGGGTGACGCCGACGAGTCGGTGCTCCCGCCCATCACCGCGCAACTCGTCGAGGACCTGTGCGCGCAGGGCGGCACGATCGAGTACCGCACCTACCCCGGCGCCGGCCACGACGCCGTCATGGCGGCGTCGAGCGCCGACGCCGCCGCCTGGATGGCCGCTCGCCTCGACGGCGAACCCGCACCCACCACCTGCGGTGGGCCCTGAGCACGGCACCGGTCGGTGGCGACGACGCCTCGACCCCATCGCGGTGCCGCCGGTCCCTCCACCGCGACGGGGCGACTGGGTCGAGCGCCCGCGGTCCCGATAGGGTTTGACCTCCGGAAGCAGGGCCGGTCGTGTGCGCCGTGCCCGCCGAGCCTCACGCCGCGCCACCGAAGAAGGGGAGCCCCCGGGTGCTCACCAGCCTGAAGAACATGTTCAAGGTTCCGGATCTCCGGAACAAGATCCTGTTCACCCTGCTGATGCTCACGCTGTACCGCTTCGGCGCGTTCATCCCCGCACCGGGCATCGACCTCGGCGCGGTGGAGCAGCTCAAGAGCTCGGCCGACCAGGGTGGCGTGCTGGGCTTCCTCCAGCTGTTCTCCGGTGGTGCGCTCACCCAGTTCGCGGTGTTCGCGCTCGGGATCATGCCGTACATCACCTCGTCGATCATCATGCAGATCCTCGCGGTGGTGATCCCCAAGCTCGAGGAGTGGCAGAAGCAGGGCGCGGTCGGCCAGCGCAAGATCACCCAGTGGACCCGCTACCTCACCGTGGCGATCGCGGTGATGCAGTCGACCGGCCTCGCCTTCCTGTTCCACAACGGCGGCGGCGGGTTCGGCAACCAGGGCAACAACACCGGCCTGGACCTCATCCCGAACTTCACCATCCCCCGGGTCCTGCTCATCGTCCTCACCCTCACCGCCGGCACGGCGCTGCTGATGTGGATGGGCGAGCTGATCACCCAGCGCGGCATCGGCAACGGCATGTCGCTGCTGATCTTCTCCTCGGTCGTCAGCCAGCTCCCCGCCCAGGCCGGCCGGGTCCGCGTCGAGGCCGGCAACGCCGCCCTCTTCATGCTCCTCGTGCTGTTCCTGGTGCTGCTCGTCTGCATCGTGTTCGTCGAGCAGGGCCAGCGCCGGATCCCCGTGCAGTTCGCCAAGCGGGTGGTCGGCCGGCGCATGTACGGCGGCCAGAGCACCTACATCCCGCTGAAGGTCAACCAGTCGGGCGTGATCCCGATCATCTTCGCCAGCTCGGTGCTCTACCTGCCGCTGCTGATCTCGCAGGTGCTGCCCTCCGACCCCGGCAGCTGGGGCGTCAGCGTCCAGAAGTGGGTGGACGACTACCTGGCCTCGCCGACGAGCCCGCTCTACCTGCTCATCTACGGCCTGCTCATCATCGGCTTCGCGTACTTCTACACGGCGATCACCTTCGACCCGGCCCAGCAGGCGGACACCATCCGCAAGCAGGGCGGGTTCATCCCCGGCATCCGCCCGGGCCCGCAGACCGAGAAGTACCTCGCCCACATCCTCTCGCGGATCACCCTGCCGGGCGCCCTGTTCATCGCCTCGGTGGCGCTGCTGCCCTCGATCTTCCTGACCGTCGTCCTGCCGGCCAACAGCCGGGGCAGCTTCGCCTTCGGCGGCACCTCGGTGCTCATCGCCGTGGGCGTGGCCCTCGAGACCATGAAGCAGATCGACAGCCAGCTGATGATGCGCAACTACGAGGGGTTCCTGAAGTGAGCGAACCGGCCGTCCGCCTCGTGATCCTGGGCCGCCAGGGCTCGGGCAAGGGCACCCAGTGCGCCCAGCTCGTCGACCACTACGGCATCCCCCACATCTCCACCGGCGACATGCTCCGCGAGGCCGTGGCCGAGGGCACCGAGTTCGGCCGCCAGGCCAAGGCCATCATGGACCGCGGTGACCTCGTCTCCGACGACATCATCGTCGGCGTGGTCGAGGAGCGCCTGGCCAAGCCCGACGCCGCCGCCGGCTACCTGCTCGACGGCTTCCCCCGCACCGTGGGCCAGGCCGAGGCGCTCGCCGCCATCGCCCCGCCCACCGCGGTGGTCAACATCGACGTGCCCGAGGAGCTCGTGCTCGAGCGCATGCTGCTGCGTGGCCGCGCCGACGACACCGAGGAGGCCATCCGCCGCCGCCTCGACCTCTACGAGGAGCAGACGGCGCCGCTCGTGGCGTACTACGACGGCCTCGGCATACTGGTCACGGTCGACGGCGTGGGGGAGATCGACGAGGTCTTCGCCCGCGTGACCAAGGCCATCGACGCCGCCGTCTGATCGCCCCGATCACCCGGATCCCAGCAACCGAGCGCCAGCAGTGAGGAGGGCCACCCCCGTGCGCCGCACGCCCGACGAGATCGCCATCATGCGCCGGGCGGGCAAGGTCGTCGCCGAGATGCACGAGTGCATCCGCGAGGCCATCCGCCCCGGGATCACCACCCTCGAGCTCGACAAGATCGGCCGCGAGGTCATCGAGCGCCGCGGCGCCCGGTCGAACTTCCTCGGCTACCACGGCTTCCCGGCGGTCATCTGCTCGTCGCCGAACGACATGATCGTCCACGGCATCCCCGGGCCCTACCGGCTCGAGGAGGGCGACATCATCTCCATCGACTGCGGGGCCATCATCCAGGGCTGGCACGGCGACGCCGCCTTCACCGCCCCGGTGGGCCAGGTGAGCGAGGAGGCGGCCAAGCTGATCAAGGTCACCGAGGAGAGCCTCTACGCCGGCATCGACCAGATGGTCGACGGCAACCGCATCTCCGACATCGGCCACGCCGTCCAGACGGTGGCCGAGGCCGCCGGGTTCTCGGTCGTGCGCGAGTACGTCGGCCACGCGATCGGCACCGCCATGCACGAGAAGCCCGAGGTCCCGAACTACGGCGACCCGGGCAAGGGCCCCAAGCTGCGGGTCGGCAACGTCTACGCGGTCGAGCCCATGGTCAACGTCGGCGGGGTCGGCACGCGCCTGCTCGACGACGGCTGGAGCGTGGTCACCGCCGACGGCTCGCTCTCGGCCCACTGGGAGCACACCATCGCCATCACCGACGACGGCCCCGAGATCCTCACCCTGCCCTAGTGGCACGACGCCGCCGGGGGGTTTCGGGGGTCTGAGTATCATCACGACGCGTGGGGTGGCCGAGAAGGAGGCAGACCGCTGTGGCGGCCGCGGTCATGGCCCCGGTCGCGATCGTGGCGCTCATCGGCCTGAACGTGTCGAAGGACTGGGTCGCCGACGTCACCGTCGCACCGGATCCGCTGGCCGTGCCGGGACTACACGACGACAGCGCGACGCCGCTCACCGCCGAGGCAGCACTCGCCCAAGAGCTGCGGGCGGCGGACGGCGCGGACTTCCGGGAGGCCGTGCTGGGCACGTTCGACCACCGGGTCGACTACGTCGTGACCGCCGACCCGGAGGACTCGACCGTGCGGTTCGAGGTGACCGCGGACACCGCCGACCACGCCGCCATCGATGCCTACTCGATCGCGAACGGGTTCGTGGCCTGGGGCCGGACGCTCGACGCCGCCCGGCGCCGTGACGAGGCCCAGTACGAGCTCGACCACCCACCGGACGGGACGACCCACGACCCGACCGAGACCGCTGCCCTCCAGGCCCGGATCGATCGGGCCCAGGCGGCGCTCGACCAACTCGCGTCCGGCGGCGGGAGCGTCGTGGTCGCCCCCCGGGTGCCCGATGACCCGGCCGGGCCGCCGCTCCTCGCCTGGCTCCTCGGCGCCGTCGCCGTGGGCGTGCTGCTCGGTCTGGTGGTCGCCCGAGCCGGCGGGCACCGGCGAGGGACGGTGCCTGGCGACCCGTCGCCGCCGACGACCGAGGAAGGGCCCCACGCCCGCGCCGCCGGGCGGGGACTGCGGGTCGCCCTGGGCGTGGCCGTCGCCCTGCTCGGCGCGGCGGTGCTGGCTGGCTACCTTTCGATCTGGGAGCTCCGCCCGGCGAGCGCCGACCTCGACGAGGTGAAGTACGCCTGCCTCGAGCGTTGGGTCGCGGCGGTCCCCTCGGGGCGCACGATCTCGGTCGAGTCGGAAGACCGGTTCTTCCACGACAGCGTGCAGGAGTTCTCGTTCCCGCGCCTGCGACTCGTCGATGTCGGTCAGCCGGCCGACGTCGTGCTCCGCGTGGTCCCGGGTGACGGACCGCAGTCGTGCGGGGGCTACCACATCGAGCACGGTTCGTGAACCTCCCGTTCGTCGTCGGATCGGTGACCGTCCTCGTCATCGTGGTCCTCGGATGGCCGACGGCCCGACTGACGTCGCGGCACGCGAGCGCGGCAGGTGCGACGGCGCCGGCGACCGCCGGCCTTGCGGTGGCCGTCGCCGTCGGGCTCTGCATCCTGACCGGCACCTCGCTGGTGCCGTGGCTCCTGCTGATCGCCCTCGCCGGCTGGGCCGTGTACCTCGACGCCCGCCGGCGGGGACGGCTGGTCACGGCGGACGACGGGCCCGGCAACCTCGCGCTCGTGGTGGCGATCGCCGTCGCGCTGCTGCCCGTGCTCCTGGTCGACGTCCCGGCGGTGGAGTCCGACGCCCGCTACATCTGGTGGTTCCACGCGGGCTGGTTCCGGCACGGCGGCGACGTCACCCGATCGGGCATGACGGAGCCGCTCTTCCAGTTCAGCCGGTCCCGCTACCCGCCTGTGCTCCCCGGCGTCATCGCCGTCGTGTGGCACGTCGTGGACGCCTATGGCTCGGAGACCGCCCTGCGCGTCAGCCAGCTGTTCACCGTGGCGGCGGTCGCGGCGGCGGGGTTCCACACGGCGGCCGCGGCCCGGCTACGTGGTCGGGGCGCCGCGGTGCTCGCCGCCGTCGTGGTGGGCGTGGGCTGGGGGGCGAACGCGCAGGTCGGCCTCGTCGGTTTCGCCGACCTGGCCTGGTCGTCGCTGTTCGTCGCCGGTGCCGTGCTCCTCCTGGCCGGCACCGTCGAGCGCAGGACGGAGTGGACGGGGGCGATGTTCGCCGCCACCGCCGCCCTGGTGAAGTTCGAAGGCCAGGTCGCCGCCGCGGCCCTCCTAGTCCTGGTGGTCGCGCGTGCCGGACGTGACTGGCGCCGCGCCGTGCCCGCCCTGATGGTGGTCGGCACGGCCGTCGTCGGGTGGCAGGTCGTGGTCGGCGTGGTCGGCGCGGTGCCGGACGAACGTGGCGACTGGGGCCAGCTCGTCCACCTGCTCGACTCCGACCGCGAGGTGCACCGGCGCCTACTCACGACCGTGGGTCACCTCGCCGGCGAGTTGGGCCCGCTCGTGGCCCTCGCCGCGGCCACGATCGTGACCGTCCTGCTCCTCGCCCGTTGGGGTGGGATCCGGCTGCGGGCGCCGGGCGCGTTGACGCTGCTCGCTGTCGCCAGCCTGTACCTCGTCGTGGTCGCTCTCGTCTTCGCTGTCGCCCCGGAGGACCTCGGCCCGTACCTCGACGTGGCCGCGTACCGCACGGTGATCGTCGTCCGCCTGGTGGTGCTGGCGGACCTCACGCTCGTCGGCGTCGCCGCGGCGCGCGCCCTCGGCCTGCTTTCCGAGCCGCCCGTCTCACCCGAGCGGCCCGAGCCGCCCGAGTCGACCGGGCCCACCGAGCCGCCCGAGTCGACCGCGGGCGCCGAGCCCGTCGCCGGCCGTGCGCCCTCCGCCACCGGCGCCGGGGGGCGCGGGCGCGCCTGGGTCCAGCGCCGGCCGCGCGGGGGTGGGCCGGCCGGCGTGCGGCCCGCGGCGGCGGTGGCCGTGCTCGCGGCCGTCGTCCTGGCTCGCGCGGGGTACTACGCCGCCCGCGGCGCCGGGCTGGTCCTCGACGACTGGAGCATCGCCGCGTCCGGTGGGATCGCCCGGCTCTGGGACCACCCCAACACCTCCTTCGCGCTCAGCCGGCCCGGCGCATGGCTGCTGCTCACCACCGTCAACGGCAGCATCGGGCCGCACCCGCTGGTGCTGCTGGCCGTCCTGAGCGCGCTGCAGCTGACGGCCGCCTGGCTGCTCTACCGGGTGGTGGCAGGCTGGACCGACGACCGCTGGGCGCTGGCGGTGGCCGCGACGTGGCTCCTGATGGCCAACCACACCGCCCTGACCGTCTGGGCCCCCACCCTCCCCGCCCTCGTGGCCCTCTGCCTGCTGCTCGGCGGCGCGCTCCTGTGGGGGCGGGGCCGCTGGGCGCTCGCCACCGCCGGCCTGGTGGTGGCCGGCCTGTGCTACGAGGCGACGCTGCCGGCGGCGATCGCGGCCGCGGTCGTCCTCCCGGCGGCGCCGGCGATCGAACGCCGCCGGCGGACCGTCACGGTGGCGCTCCTCGCCGCGGTGGTCGCCTGGGTGGCCACCCACCCGCTGTACGACACGGCCCTGCACACACCGCCGTTGGGTGCGTTCTGGGACGCCCACTTCGGCGCGGGCCTGTCGGGCGCACCGAGCGGCGCCCTCACCGCCGCCCTCCGGGTCGCTGCCGGCGTCGTGGTGGTCGCGGCCGCCGTTCGCTACGCCCAGGGGGACCGGGCTCGAGGGGGCGGGCCCTGGCTGGTGGGCGCCGGCCTCGTCGTCGGCGCGCTCGGGGCCCTCGGCTGGGTCACCCTGCACGGCCTCGACACGCCCCTCGGCGTCCTCGACCGCATCCTGGTGGTGTCGTCGATCGGCGCGGCGCTCGTCGTGGTGGGCGCCCTGCGCCTCGTGGGCGACCGGGCCCCGGCCGCGGCCGCCGGGTTGGCGGTCGCCCTCGTCGTGGTCCTGGCCGTCGGCCAGACGCGCGTCCTCGGGGACTGGAGCGAGGCCGGGGCCGACGTCGTGGCGCTGCTCGACCACGTCGCCGGCCTGAGCGACCACCCGGGCGCCCAGGACTACGTGGTCGGGCCGTCCCCGGCCGTGCTCGACCACGGCCGCGTCTTCGGCGTCTACACCGAGGGCTTCGCCGACGACGCCGCCGAGGTGGCTTTCGGCGACGACCGGGGGTCGATCACGATCGCCTCGGGCCCCGCCACCTTCACGAGCGAGGGGCGCGGGACGCTCGTGGACTGGTCGGACGTCCTCGGTGGTGCGCCCGTCACCTACCAGAACCTGGTGGCGGGGGCGCCGACGGGGTACCTCGAAGCGGCCGACCTCGTGGGCCCGGGTCGGCTGGCGGTGGGCGGCTGGGCGGTCGACCGGTCGGACCCGGCCGGGCCGGTCGGGATCACGCTGCGGGTCGACGGGGAGGAGCTCGACCTGGGCGACGCCGCCCTCGCCCGCCCGGACGTGGCGGCGGCGTTCCCGGGGGCGGGGGAGGGCCACGGCTTCGCCGCCGAGGTAGCCGTGGGGCCCGGCCCGCACGTCGTGTGCGCCGTCGCCCGCGACGCCGGCGAGGGGTCCGACGCCCCGTTGCTCGCCGGCGACGCCCCCGGCCGGGTCGGCGCCTACTGCCTCTCGGTGGACCCGGGCGCCGCCTCATAGCACGCGAGTTGGTGCGAGTGGGGGAGCGCCGCTAGCCTGGCTCCTCGGCTCATGGCCCGGTGTCGCGTCGCGCGTGACGACCAGGGCTGAGCATCGAGGTTCGCCGGCGCCCGGTGACCCCATCGTCGCGAGGAATCCCTGTGAAAGTACGCCCCAGCGTGAAGAAGATGTGTGAGAAGTGCAAGGTGATCCGCCGCCACGGTCGCGTGCGCGTCATCTGCCAGAACCCCCGCCACAAGCAGCGGCAGGGTTGAGGGAGACGATCTGAATGGCTCGCATCGCCGGCGTCGACATCCCCCGCGAGAAGCGGTTGGAGATCTCGCTCACCTACATCTTCGGCATCGGCCGGACGACCGCGCAGCTCATCTGCGAGCAGGTCGACATCGACCCGAGCACCCGGGTGCGCGACCTCACCGACGAAGAGGTCAGCCGCATCCGAGGCTGGATCGACGAGCACCTCAAGGTCGAGGGTGACCTGCGACGCGACATCCAGCAGGACATCAAGCGCAAGATGGAGATCGGCTGCTACCAGGGCCTGCGCCACCGCCGTGGCCTGCCCGTGCGGGGCCAGCGCACCCACACCAACGCCCGGACCCGCAAGGGCCCGAAGAAGACCGTTGCCGGCAAGAAGAAGGTGATGAAGTAGTGGCCAAGCCCAAGCCCGGGGGCCGCCGCCCCCGCCGTCGCGAGCGCAAGAACGTCGCGTACGGCGTGGCGCACATCAAGAGCTCGTTCAACAACACGATCGTGGCCATCACCGACCAGGAGGGCAACGTCCTGGCGTGGGCCTCGGCCGGCAACGTGGGCTTCAAGGGCTCGCGCAAGTCCACCCCCTACGCCGCCCAGATGGCCGCCGAGCAGTGCGCCCGGCGGGCCATGGAGCACGGCATCCGCAAGGTGGACGTGGTGGTGAAGGGCCCGGGCTCGGGCCGTGAGACCGCCATCCGCTCGCTCCAGAACACCGGCATCGAGGTCACCGGCATCAAGGACGTGACCCCCGTGCCCCACAACGGCTGCCGCCCCCCGAAGCGGCGGAGGGTCTGATGTCTCGCTACACCGGTCCGCGCTCGCGCGTCTCGCGCCGCCTCGGCGTCAACATCTTCGGCACCAAGGGTGAGGTCATCGCCCTCGACCGCCGTCCCTACCCGCCCGGCGAGCACGGCCGCAGCCGTCGCCGCGGCAACGTCTCGGAGTACCTGTACCAGCTCCAGGAGAAGCAGAAGGCCCGCTTCACCTACGGCCTCACCGAGCGCCAGTTCCGCAACCTCTACGACGAGGCCAACCGCAAGGAAGGCGTCACCGGCGAGAACATGCTGCGGTTCCTCGAGCTGCGCCTCGACAACATCGTCTACCGCGCCGGCTGGGCCGCCACCCGGCCCCAGGCCCGCCAGTTCGTCAACCACGGCCACATCAACGTGAACGGCCGCCGGGTCGACATCCCGAGCGCACGCGTGCGCAAGGGCGACGTCGTGGCGCTGCGCCCCAAGGCCCTCGAGATGATCGCCGTGCAGCAGAACCTCGACGTGCTCGACCGTGCCGCCCCGGCGTGGTTCGACATGTCCGACGGCGGCAAGGTCGTGACCATCCGTGAGCTGCCGGTGCGCGACCAGATCGACGTGCCCGTGCGCGAGCAGCTCATCGTCGAGCTCTACAGCAAGTAGTCCGCACCCGCCGCGCCCCCCGGGCCCCGGCCCGGTCCTTTTCCCCGACATCCCCCTGAGGTAGCCGCAACATGCTGGTCATTCAGCGCCCCACGGTCGAGCCCAGCTCCGAGGAGGAGGGCAACCGGCAGAAGTTCGCCGTCAGCCCGCTCGAGCCCGGCTTCGGCCACACCCTCGGCAACTCGCTGCGCCGCACCCTGCTCTCGTCCATCCCGGGGGCGGCCGTGACCCAGGTGCGCTTCGACGACGCCCTGCACGAGTTCGACACCATCGCCGGCGTCACCGAGGACGTCACCGACGTCATCTTGAACCTCAAGGACCTGGTGATGATCTGCCACTCGACGGAGCCGGTCACGCTCCGCCTCGACGTGCGCGGCCCCGCCGACGTCACCGCCGCAGTGCTCAACACCAACCCCGAGGTGGAGATCCTCAACGAGGACCTGCACATCGCCACCCTGAACGGCAAGGCCCGCCTCGCCATCGACATCACCGTCGAGCAGGGCCGCGGCTACGTCTCGGCCGACCGCAACAAGACGTCGTCGACCATCGGCGTGATCCCCGTCGACTCCATCTTCTCGCCCGTGCGCCGGGTGAGCTTCGAGGTGTCGCCGACCCGCGTCGAGCACGACACCGCCTACGACCGCCTCGAGCTCGACATCCTCACCGACGGCTCGATCACCCCCCGTGAGGCCCTCGCCTCCGCCGGCGCCACCCTGCGCTCGCTCGTCCAGCTCGTCGAGGAGATGAGCGACGAGCCCCAGGGCCTCGAGCTCGGCGAGGTGGCCACCACCAGCGCCGGGTCGCCCGACCTGGACCTGCCCATCGAAGACCTCGACCTCTCCGAGCGTCCCCGGAACTGCCTCAAGCGTGCCCAGGTGAACACCGTGGGCGAGCTGCTCGAGAAGACCGAGGAGGACCTCCTGGCCATCACCAACTTCGGCCAGAAGTCGCTCGACGAGGTCATCGAGAAGCTCGACGAGCGGGGCCTCAAGCTCCGCACCCGCGACTAGGAGCCCGCCGTGCCCGCAACGCCCCCCAAGAGCCGCCGCATGGGCGGTTCCGCGTCCCACCACAAGCTCCAGATGGCCAACCTCGTGGCGTCGCTGGTCGCCGCCGAGGCGATCGTCACCACCGAGGCCAAGGCCAAGGCCATGCGCCCGGTGGCGGAGAAGATGATCACCAAGGCCAAGAAGGGCGGCCTGCACAACCACCGCCAGGTGGTGGCCTACCTCAACGACAAAGAGGTGGCGGCCAAGCTCTTCGACGAGATCGGCCCGCGCTACGCGGACCGTCCCGGCGGCTACACCCGCATCCTGAAGCTGGGCCCGCGCCACGGCGACAACGCGCCGATGGCCCGCATCGAGCTGGTCTAGGCCCCTGGCCGACGACGCCGGCACCCCTGGCCCCGAGCAGCCCTCGCTGCTCGAGGCGCTGACCGGCCCCCAACCCGCGCCCGCCCCGGCGGGCCGACCCGAGCCGTCCCCGGTGGGGTCGACGACCCGCGTCCGCCTGACCGTCGCCTACGACGGGTCGGGCTTCCACGGCTTCTGGCCCAACGAGGGCGTCACCACCGTGGGCGGCACCCTGCAGGCGGCGATCGAGCGGGTGCTGGGGCACGCCATCGCCATGACCTGCGCCGGGCGCACCGACACCGGGGTGCACGCGTGGGGCCAGGTCGTCACCTTCGACGCCCACCGCCCGCCCGAGGCCCTCGACCTCCCCGCCCTGCAGCACGCGCTCAACGGCCTGTGCGGGCCGACGATCGCCGTGCGCGACGCCGCGGTCGTGCCCGCGGACTTCGATGCCCGCTCGTCGGCGACGGCGCGGGTCTACCGCTACACGGTGCTCAACCGGCCCGTGCCGGACCCGTTCCTCGCCGGTACGTCGTGGCACGTGCCCCGCCCCCTCGAGCTGCCCCTGCTGCGCCTCGGGTGCGACGGCCTCATCGGCGAGCACGACTTCACCTCGTTCTGCCGCAAGCCGCCGCCGCTGGCCTCGGGCGAGCCCCGCTCGCTCGTGCGCCGGGTGGTCGACGCCCGGTGGCACGACCTCGGAGACGGCGTGCTGCGCTTCGACGTGGAGGCCTCCGCCTTCTGCCACCAGATGGTGCGCTCGATCGTGGGCACGCTGGTGGCCATGGGCGAGGGCCGGCTGCGCCCCGGCGAGATGCTCGGCATCATCGCCGCCCGCGACCGCCAGCGGGTGCCCCAGCTCGCCCCGCCCCAGGGCCTCTGCCTCTGGGAAGTCCGCTATCCCGAGTTGTAGGCGGGCCCGCTCGCGCCGTATCGTGGACGGTCGCCTGCCGTGGCCCTCGACGGCCCGCGGGCACACCCTGAAGCCCACCACCTCACCCGAAGGTTCCGCTGTGCCCACCTACACCCCCAAGGCCTCCGAGATCGAGCGCTCCTGGCTGGTCGTCGACGCCGAGGGCCTGGTCCTCGGTCGCCTGGCCACCGAGGTCGCGACCCGCCTCCGGGGCAAGCACAAGCCCACCTTCGCCCCCCACATCGACACCGGCGACCACGTGATCATCGTGAACGCCGACAAGGTGGTGCTCACCTCGGGCAAGGCCGAGCGCAAGCTCGTCCACCGCCACTCGGGCTACCCGGGCGGCCTCAAGACCCAGACCTACGCCGACCTCATGGACAAGAAGCCCGAGGAGGCCGTGCGCCGCACCATCAAGGGCATGCTGCCGAAGAACCGCCTCGGCCGCTCGATGCTCAGCAAGCTCAAGGTCTACGCCGGCCCGAACCACCCGCACGCCGCCCAGCACCCCGAGCCCCTCGTGCTCGAGCACGCCCGGGCCCGCGACTGACGATCGAGAACGAGAGCACACCGATGCCCAAGCCCCTGGTGCAGACCACCGGCCGCCGCAAGTCCGCCATCGCCCGCGTCCGCGTGCGTGAGGGCAACGGCACCATCACCATCAACAAGCGCCCCGTCGAGGACTACTTCCCGTCCGAGACCCACCGCATGATCCTGGCCGAGCCCCTCAAGGTGGCCGAGCTCAGCGAGGCGTACGACATCGACGCCACCATCCACGGTGGCGGCCCCTCGGGCCAGGCCGGCGCCCTGCGCCTCGGCATCGCCCGGGCCATCATCGAGCTCGATCCCGAGCAGCGCCCGGCCCAGAAGGCCGCCGGCTTCCTCTCCCGCGACGCCCGCGAGAAGGAGAGCAAGAAGTACGGCCTCAAGAAGGCCCGCAAGGCGCCTCAGTACTCCAAGCGGTAGCCACCCGTCCCTCGATGACCCTGCGGTTCGGCACCGACGGGGTGCGGGGCGAGGCCGACACCGAGCTCACCGACGACCTGGTCGAGGCCCTCGGCCGGGCCGCGGCGCGCGTCCTGCCCGCCGAGCGCTTCCTCATCGGCCGCGACACCCGCATCTCGGGGCCGCGGCTCGAGGCCGCGCTCGTGCGGGGCCTCGACGCCGAGGGCGTGCGCGCCGACCTGCTCGGCGTGGCGCCGACCCCCGCGGTCGCCTGGCTGTCGGCGGCGGACGGTGTGCCCGCGGCCATGATCTCGGCGTCGCACAACCCCGCGCCCGACAACGGCATCAAGCTCTTCGCCGCCGGCGGCCGCAAGCTCGCCGACGACGTCGAGGAGCGCCTCGAGGCCGAGCTCGACGCGCTGCTGGGTGCGGGTGCGGGTGCCGGTGCGGCCTCGGGCGGGCCGCCGGCGGCGGGCCCCTCCTCGGGCCCGACCGATCGTGGTGACGCCCGCGAGCAGGTCGGCCGCTGGTGCGATGCCGTCGCCGCCTCGCTGGAGGGTCGCCGCCTCGACGGCCTGCGCCTGGTCATCGACTGCGCCAACGGCGCCGCGTCGGCGGTGGCGGGACCCGTGCTGCGGGGGCTGGGCGCCGAGGTCGAGGTCCTCCACGCCGACCCCGACGGCACCAACATCAACGACGGGTGCGGCTCGACCCACCCCGAGGACCTGCAGGCCCGCGTCGTGGCCGCCGGGGCGCACGCCGGCCTGGCCTTCGACGGCGACGCCGACCGGGTGCTCGCGGTCGACGCCACCGGCCGCCTCGTCAGCGGCGACCACCTCATCGCCCTGTGCGCCCTCGACCGCCACGAGCGGGGCCGGCTGCCCGGCGACACCGTCGTGGTGACGGTGATGACCAACCTCGGCTTCCGCCTCGGCATGGCCGAGCGGGGCCTGCACGTGGTCGACACCCAGGTGGGCGACCGCTACGTCCTCGAGGCCCTCGAGGCGGGCGGCTGGGCCCTCGGCGGCGAGCAGTCCGGCCACATCATCTTCCGCGACCTCGCCACCACCGGCGACGGCCTGCTCACCGGCGTGCAGGTGCTCGACGTGATGGCCCGCAGCGGGCGGACCCTCGCCGAGCTGGCCGACGACGCCATGACCGAGCTGCCCCAGGTGCTGCACAACGTGCGCCTGGCCCGGCGGGACCCCGCCCTCGTCGAGCGCCTCGGCGACGACATCGCCGCGGTGGAGGCCGAGTTGGGGGACCACGGCCGGGTCCTCGTGCGCCCCAGCGGCACCGAGCCGGTCGTGCGGGTGATGGTCGAGGCTCCCACCGAGGCCCTGGCCGAGGCCGCCGCGACCCGCCTGGCGGGCGCCCTGGAGGCCCTCGCGGGCTGAGCGGGCCGGGGGAGGTCCCCGCCGGCCTCCCCTACACTGTTCGTCCGCGGGCAGGACGGAGGCAGCAGTCACATGTGCGGCATCATCGGAGTCGTTCGTCGGCCCCCCACCCGGGCCGTCCCCGAGCCGGAGGCGGTCCTCGATCCCCTCGGCGCGGCGACCGCCGCCCTGGCCGGCGACGCGACCGACCCGGTGGGCCGCCTCCACGCCCTGACCGCCGCGGCCGACCGCCTCGAGGAGGCCGACCGCCTCCTGCGGGGCACGCCGGGCGTGACGTGCCTGCTCCGCCACCGCAGCCTCGCCACCGAGGCCGGGGCCCTCGTCGACACGGCCGTGGCCCGCCTCGCCGGGATCGAGCGCGAGCTCGACGCCGGCGCCGCCGCCCTCGACACCGAGCACCTCGAGGCCGTGAACGCCGCGCTCATCCGGGTCAAGGACGCGGCCTGGGCGGTGCAGCGCGACCGCCTGCCCACCGCCGAGAAGGTGCGGCTGCTCGCCGGCCCGGAGGCGGGCCGGGCGGCCATCGAGGCCTTCACCTCCGTGCAGCAGGCCCTGTCCGCCCTCGATCGCCTCGAGGTCCGGGGCCGCGACTCCGCCGGCCTGCACCTGCTCGTCACCGGCCACGGCCTCGACCTCACCGCCCCCGCGGTCGCCCCGCTGCTCGGCGAGCGCGACGGCGACCACCTCTTCGAGACCCTCGCCGTGCGCGCCGCCGACGGTCGCGACGGCACCAGCGTCCTGAGCTTCGTCTACAAGGCCGCGGCCGAGATCGGTGAGCTCGGCGACAACACCGCCGCCCTGCGGGCCGCCATCGCCTCCGACGAGCTGCTCCACCTCGCCCTCGAGGCCGACACCGCGCATGCCCTGGTCCTCGGCCACACCCGCTGGGCCAGCGTCGGGATCATCTCCGAGGCCAACGCCCATCCGCTCAACTCGGACGAGGTCGAGGCCATCGGGGGCCCCTACGTCACCGCCGCGCTCAACGGCGACGTCGACAACTTCGCCGACCTCAAGGCCGCCCACGGCCTCACCCTCGCCCCGGAGATCACCACCGACGCGAAGGTCATCCCCACCCTGGTCTCGCGCCGGGTGGCGGCGGGCGAGGGGCTCGACTCCGCCTTCCGGGCCGCGGTCGCCTCCATGGAGGGCTCGGTCGCCATCGGCGCCAGCAGCGCCACCGCCCCCGACCACCTCCACCTCGCGCTGCGGGGCAGCGGCCAGGCCCTCTACGTCGGCGTGGCCGAGGACCTCTACATCGTGGCCAGCGAGCCCTACGGTGTGGTCGAGGAGACCGCGACCTACCTGCGCATGGACGGCGAGACGCCGGCCAACCCCGACAACCCCACGGCCAGCCGGGGCCAGATCGTGGTCCTCGACGGCAGCCGGGCGGGCACCCTCGAGGGGATCGACCGCCACGCCTACGACGGCACGCCCCTGCCGGTGACCGAGGCCGATCTCGCCACCGCCCAGATCACGACGCGTGACATCGACCGGGGCACGTTCCCGCACTTCCTCCTCAAGGAGATCACCGAGGCCCCGTCGTCGTTCCGCAAGACGCTGCGGGGCAAGCTCCGGGAAGCCGATGGCGTGCTGTCGGTGGTCCTCGGCCCCGACACGCTCCCCGACGACCTGCGGGCCGCCCTCGCCGACGGCTCGATCAGCCGGATCGTCGTCACCGGCCAGGGCACGGCCGCAGTGGCGGGCGAGAGCCTCGCCGTCGCGCTCGCCGACGCCCTGTCCGCCACCGCCGTGCGGGTCGAGGCGGTGCTGGCCACGGAGCTGTCGGGCTTCGCCATGCGCCCCGACATGTCCGACACCCTGGTGGTCGCCATCAGCCAGTCCGGCACCACCACCGACACCAACCGCACCGTTGACGTGGTGCGCGCCCGGGGCGCCCGGGTCGTCGCCATCGTCAACCGCCGCAACAGCGACCTCACCGACAAGGTCGACGGCGTCCTCTACACCTCCGACGGGCGCGACGTGGAGATGAGCGTCGCCTCCACGAAGGCCTTCTACGCCCAGATCGCCGCCGGCTTCCTGCTCACCGTGGCGCTGGCCGACGCCGTCGGGGTCGAGCCCGCCGCCGACCGCCAGGCGCTGCTGGCCGCCCTCCGGGACCTGCCCGAGGCGCTGGAGGCGACCATCGCCACCCGGCCCGCCATCGCCCAGGCCGCCCATCAGCTCGCACCGCACCGCCGCTACTGGGCCATCGTGGGCAACGGCGCCAACCGGGTCGCCGCCCGCGAGATCCGGATCAAGCTCTCGGAGCTCTGCTACAAGTCCATCGCCTGCGACAGCACCGAGGACAAGAAGCACATCGACCTGTCCTCCGAGCCGCTGATCCTCGTCTGCGCCGCCGGCCTGGAGGGGTCCAACGCCGACGACGTGGCCAAGGAGGTCGCGATCTACCGCGCCCACAAGGCCGCGCCGGTCGTGATCGCCACCGAGGGGGAGGGGCGCTTCGCCGCCGCCCTCCAGGCCCTCACGGTGCCCGCCACCGATCCCCGCCTCGCCTTCGTGCTGGCGGCCATGGCCGGCCACCTCTTCGGCTACGAGGCCGCGCTGGCCATCGACGGGCAGGCCCGACCGCTGCGCGAGGCCCGGGCCGCCATCGAGGGCACCGTGGCCCACGTGGTCGGCACCGCCGACGCCGAGCGCCTGCTCGCCGACCTCACCCCCACGCTGACGCCCCTGGCCGGGCAGTTCTTCGACGGGCTCCGCTCGGGCGCCTACGACGGCCACCTCGAGGCCAGCACCGCGGTGCGGGTGGCGTCGATGTTCCGCTACGCCCTCGGCGTCACCCCGCTCGACCTCTACCAGATCGAGAACGGCAAGGTCGGCACGCCGAGCGTCGTGCTGGAGGACCTCACCGCCGCCCTCGGCCGGGCCATCGAGGAGCTCACCCGGCCCGTCGACGCCATCAAGCACCAGGCCAAGACCGTCACCGTGGGCATCTCCCGCTCCGACGAGACGCTGCTGACCGCACCGCTCGTGCGGGCCGTGCTCGACGCCGGCGCCGCCCGGGACCGCCTCAGCTACCGCTCGCTGCGCACGCTCGCCGACCTCGACCCGGCGGTCCTGGAGGTCACGGGGTACACCCGCTACCGCATCGACGGGCGGGTGGAGACGGGCGAGGCGACCTCGGTCGTCGTCGACCGCGGCGGCATCGCCCGTGAGCTGGCGTCGCGGACCGAGCGCGACCCCGCCCTGCGGGGCACCAAGAACCGGGTCGCCACCGACCGCGAGGTGCTGGTGGCGAAGGGCCGTCGCGACGGCCGCACCCTCGTGATCGTCCCCGAGATCAAGGACAACCAGGCCACGGGCCTGACCCTGCTGCACGTGCGCTTCGCCGATCACCTGCCGGTGGCCACCATGCGGGCGGTGCTCCAGGGCTACCGCGGCCGCTTCGCCGCCCTGCGCGACACCGTCACCGAGACCGAGCCGACGTTCCGCGAGGACCTGCTCGGCGACCTCGACGTCGTCACCCTGCTCACCGAGCCCGTCACCGACCTCGCCGAGCGCTGGCGGACCAACGGCGCCGGCTGAGGCGGGCGGCACGGCGATGATCGGCATCGGCACCGACCTGGTCGACCTCGATCGCTTCCGCGAGGCGCTGGCGCGCACGCCGGGGCTCGTCCCCCGGCTGTTCTGCGCCGACGAGCAGGCCTACGCGGAGCGGCGCAACGACCCGACCGAGCGCTACGCCGCCCGCTTCGCGGCCAAGGAGGCGGTGATGAAGGCGCTGGGCGTGGGCCTCGGTGCCTGCGAGTTCACCGACATCGAGGTCGTCCGCGACGACGACTCGGGCGCGCCGGCCGTGGCGCTGCACGGGCGCGCCCGCGAGCTGGCCGGGGAGGCCGGCGTCTCGCGTTGGCTGCTGACCCTGACCCACAGCGACACGACCGCCCACGCCATCGCGGTGGCGTTGTGACGGAGGTGGCGCGGTGATCCCCGTCGTCACCCCGGAGGAGATGGGGGCCATCGACGCCGCCGCCCCCGAGCCGGTCGACGTCCTGATCGGGCGGGCCGGCGCCGCGGTGGCGCAGGCCGCGATCGACCTCCTCGGCGGGACCTACGGACGCCGCGTCGTGATCGTCGCCGGCAAGGGCAACAACGGCAACGACGGGCGCGACGCCGCCGCCCGCCTCGAGCGGCGGGGCGTCCGGGTGCAGGTGATCCCGGCCGACCTCGCCCCGGCGGCGTTGCCGCCCGCCGACCTCGTCATCGACGCCGCCTACGGCACCGGCTTCCGCGGTACCTACGAGGCGCCCGACCCCGGTGACGCCCCGGTGCTCGCCGTCGACGTCCCCTCCGGCGTGGACGGCCTCACCGGCGTGGCGTCCGGCCGGCCCCTGCGGGCGGTGCGCACCGTGACCTTCGCCGCCCTCAAGCCGGGCCTCCTCTTCCACGACGGCCTCGTCCTCGCCGGCGACGTGCACACCGCCGACATCGGGCTGGACGTGTCCTCGGCCACGGTCCACCAGATCGAGGCGTCCGACGTGGCCGCCTGGCTGCCCGACCCGCCCGTCGACGCCCACAAGTGGCAGCGGGCGATGTGGTGCATCGCCGGGTCGCCCGGCATGACCGGCGCCGCCCACCTCGCGGCACGGGCGGCGCAGCGCGCCGGCGCCGGCTACGTGCGCCTCAGCTCGCCCGGCGTGGTCGACGATCCGCTGCGGCCCACCGAGGCGGTCGGCCACGCCCTGCCCCGCGAGGTCTGGACCCCCGACGTCGGCCACGACGCCCACCGCTTCGGCGCCTTCGTCATCGGCCCCGGCCTCGGCCGGAGCGAGGAGGTCGCCACGGGCGTGCGGGCCCTGCTGCGGGAGCTGTCGCAGCCGGTGGTGCTCGACGGCGACGGGCTCTCGACCCTCGGCTCGCGCGCCATCCACTTCCTGACCTCCCGCCGCGACCCGCTGATCCTGACCCCGCACGACGGCGAGTTCGAGCGCCTGGCCGACCACCCGCCGGGCCCCGACCGGATCGCCTCGGCGCGCCTGCTGGCGGCCGAGACCGGCGCCGTCGTGCTGCTCAAGGGCCACACCACCGTCGTGGCCGAGCCGGGCGGCGAGGTGCTGCTCTCGGCGGTCGGGGACAGCCGTCTCGCCACCGCGGGCACCGGCGACGTGCTGTCCGGCGTGATCGGCGCCCTGGCCGCAGCCGGCGTGGATCCGTTCCACGCCGCGGCCGCCGGCGCATTCATCCACGGACTGGCCGGCACCCTAGGCTGGCGCCGTGGCCTGGTGGCCGGCGACGTCGTCGACCGGCTGCCCGAGGCGATCGCGCTGATCGCCTCGCCCGACGACCGACCGCCCAACCGACGGGGAACGCGATGCTGACCCAGGACCTGCCCGTACGCGACGTGATGACCACTGAGGTGGTCACCGTCACCCCCGACCAGACCATCGAGGCCGCCATGGCCACGCTGGTGGACGCCGGGGTGGACGCCGCCCCCGTGGTCGACGCCACCGGCGCGGTCGTCGGCGTGCTCTCCACCGGCGACCTCATCGTCCAGGACGCCCAGGTGCACGGGCCCACCGTCATCAGCCTGTTCGGCGCCTACATCGAGCTCCCGTCGTGGCGCAAGGAGTTCGAGGACGACTTCAAGAAGGCCGTCGGCGCCATCGTGTCCGAGGTCATGGACGACGAGCCCATCACCTGCGGGCCCGACGACACCGTGGGCGACGCCGCCACGCTGATGCACGACAACGACGCCTCCCGCCTGCCGGTGGTCGAGGGCGGTCGCCTCGTGGGCATCATCGCCCGCGGCGACATCCTCCGGGCCATGGTGCAGGGCGGCCGCACCGACGCGGGGACGACCGACGCCTGAGGCACCGCCGTCGGGCGGCCCACCGCCCGGGCGCCCCGCCTGGGCCGAGGTCGACCTCGGCGCCGTGGCCCACAACGTCGCCACCCTGGTCGCGCACGTCGCGCCGGCGGGCCTGTGCGCGGTGGTCAAGGCCAACGGCTACGGCCACGGCGCGGTGCCGGTCGCCGAGGCCGCCGTCGCCGCCGGCGCCACCTGGCTCGCCGTCGCCCTGGTCGACGAGGGCGTCGAGCTGCGCGCCGCCGGCGTGCAGGCCCCGATCCTCGTGCTCTCCGAGCCCCGGCCCGACGAGATGGCCCGGGTCGTGGCGGAGGGACTGACCGCGGCGGTCTACACGATCGAGGGCATCACCGCCCTCGCCGAGGCGGCGCGCCGCTGGGGCACCACCGCCCCGGTCCACCTCAAGGTGAACACCGGCATGAACCGGGTCGGCGCGCAGCCGGCCGACCTGCTCGCCCTCGCCCGGGCCATCGACGCCGACCCCGCCCTGGAGCTGGCGGCGCTCTGGACCCACTGCGCCGTGGCCGACGAGCCCGGCCACCCCTTCACCGACGAGCAGCGGGCCCGCTTCGTGGGAGTCGCCGACGAGCTCGCCGGCGCCGGCCTGCGCCCGCCCCTGCGCCACGCCGCCAACTCCGCCGCCGGCATCCTCCGCGAGGATCTGCGCTTCGACCTGGTGCGGGCCGGGATCGCGGTCTACGGGATCGACCCCGCGCCGGAGCTGGCGGGCGCCGTCGACCTGCGCCCGGCGCTGTCGCTGCACGCCCACGTCACCCATGTGAAGCGGGTCACCGCCGGCGAGCGCGTCTCCTACGGCCTGCGCCACGAGTTCGGCCACGACGCCAACGTGGCCACCGTGCCCCTCGGCTACGCCGACGGCGTTCCCCGGCGCCTGAGCGGCGTCGGCGGCGAGGTGCTGGTCGGCGGCCGGCGCCGCCCCATCGTCGGCGTCGTCACCATGGACCAGCTGATGGTCGACTGCGGTGACGACCCCGTCGCGGTGGGTGACGAGGTCGTGCTCCTCGGCCGCCAGGGCGACGAGGCCGTCACCGCCAACGAGTGGGGCGAGCGCCTGGGCACGATCGGCTACGAGATCGTCTGCGGCATCGGCGCCCGGGTGCCGAGGGTCTACACCAGCGACTGAGCGGACGCCCCACGGGCCCGTGCGCCGACCGAGGCGCTACTTGGCGGCGATCTGCTCCAGCAGCGCCACCATCCGCTCCTCGTTGGTGGGCTCCGCGGGCTCGGCGCCCCGCGCCCGGCGGTCCCGCAGGGCGTTCATGGGCACGACCAGGCAGAAGTAGACGGCGGCGCCGACGAGCAGCAGGTTGACCACGGCCGTGATCACCACGCCGTAGCGGATCACCGAGTCGTTGATGGTGATGGTGAGGTCGTCGAAGCTCGGCTGGCCGATGATCGCGGCGATGATCGGCATCAGGACCTCGTTGACGAGAGCGTCCACGACGGTCTTGAACGCAAGGCCCATGATGATGCCGACGGCGAGGTCGAGGGCGTTGCCCTGGATGATGAACTTCTTGAAGCCGGCGAGCACGATGGCTCCTCCTGTGGCTCGGGGATCGGATCGGTCCTGCTCGTCCACCCGGGCGCCAACCTAGGCTCCGGCGCGTGATCACCGAGGTGCCGGGCGTCTGGGCGGGCCACTGGACCGATCCCGTCGCCCGCACGGGCTGCACGGTCGTGCTCTTCCCCGAGGGCACCGTCGCCTCCGGTGAGGTGCGGGGCGGCGCCCCGGCCACCCGGGAGACCGCGCTGCTGGCGCCCGAGCGCCTCGTCGACCGGGTCGACGCGGTCGTCCTGTCGGGCGGCTCGGCGTTCGGCCTGGCCGCGGCCGACGGCGTCATGCGCTTCTGCGAGGAGCAGGGCGCCGGCTTCGAGACGTCGGCCGGGCGGGTGCCGATCGTGGTGGGGCTCTCGCTCTACGACCTGGCCGTGGGCGACGCCTCGGTGCGCCCGGGCCCGGACGAGGGCTACCGGGCCTGCGTCGCCGCCGCGCCCGGGCCGATGCCGCTCGGCCGGGTCGGCGCCGGCACGGGCGCGACGATCGGCACCTGGGGCGGCGCCGACGCCGCCCGACCCGGCGGGCTCGGCGGTGCGGTCCAGCGCCAGGGCGACCTGGTGGTCGCGGCGGTGATGGCGGTGAACGCCTCGGGTTGGATCGACACCGGCGACGTGGTCCCCCGGCCCGGCGGCGCCGTCCTCGGCACGAACACGACCGTCGGCGTGGTCGCCACCAACGCCCGCCTCGACAAGGTCGGGTGCCACCTCCTCGCGCAGTCCGCCCACGACGGGCTGGCCCGGGCCCTCGTTCCCGCCCACACGCGCTTCGACGGCGACGCCGTGGTCACCGCCTCCGTCGGCGGCGCCGACCGGGTCGACGCCCAGGTCGACCACGTCCGCTGGCTGGCCATGACCACCGTCGAGCAGGCCGTCCGTGCCGTCGCGACCGTGGGAGGCGGGGGGTCGTCGTCCTAGCCTGGGCGGCGATGCTCGAGGTCGCCACCTCCTCGCCCGACGGCACGCGCGCCGTGGCCCGGGCGGTCGCCGGCCTCGTGCGGGCGGGCGACCTGCTGGTGCTCGCCGGCGACCTCGGCGCCGGCAAGACCGCCTTCACCCAGGGCCTCGGCGCCGCCCTGGGCGTCACCGAGCGCATCACCAGCCCCACCTTCACCCTGGCCCAGCGCTACCGGGGCACCGACCTCATGCTGCACCACCTCGACGTCTACCGCCTCTCCGGGCCGGACGAGGCCGCCGACCTCGACATCGCCGGCCTGCTCGACGACGACGCCGTGACGGTCGTGGAGTGGGGCGACACCATCCGGCCCGCCCTGCCCGCCGACCTGCTCGAGGTGCGCTTCACCTACGGCGACGGCGACGACGACCGCACCATCACCCTGGCCGCGGTCGGCCCGTCCTGGTCGGTCCGCCTCGGCGCCCTCGGCCGCGCCCTCGAGGCGGTGGGCCCGTGCTGATCCTCGGGATCGACACCGCCACCGACCAGGTCTCGGTGGCCATCGGTGGCTTCGAGGGCGTGATCGGCTCGGTCGCCATCGCCAAGGGCCGCCGCCACGCCGAGACCCTGGCTCCGGCCATCGACTTCCTCCACCGCCAGACCGGCATCGCCCCCACCGACATCGGCGCGGTCGCGGTCGACGTCGGCCCCGGCCTCTTCACCGGCCTGCGCGTCGGCGTGGCCACCGCCAAGGCCATGGCCTACGCCCTGCGGGTGCCCATGGTCGGGGTCGTCAGCCTCGACCTCGTGGCCTTCCCGATGCGCACCACGTCCCGGCTGATCGTGGCCGCCATCGACGCCCGCCGGGGCGAGCTCTTCCACGCCTTCTACCGGCCGGTGCCCGGTGGCGTGCAACGCGAGGGCGACCACCTCGTGGGCTCGCCCGACGACGTGGTGGCCGAGATCGTCGCCACCGGCGAGGAGTGCCTGGTGGTCGGTGACGGCGGCCGCCGCTACGCCGAGCGCTTCGAAGGCCTCAGCCGCGTGCTCGTGGCCGACCAGGAGGTCGCCCACCCGAGCGCGACCTCGCTGGTGCAGCTCGCCCACGCCCAGGCGGTGCGCGAGGAGTTCGTCCAGCCGTGGGAGCTCGAGCCGCTCTACCTGCGCAAGCCCGATGCGGTGGCCAACTGGACCAGCCGGACCGACGAGGGCCAGGCGTGATCGACCCCGCCGAGCTGACCCCGGCCGCGACCCCCTTTGCCGGGCACGCCCGCCTCGACGACCTCGAGATCGTCCCCATGCGGCGGCGCCACATCCGCAGCGTGCTGAGCATCGAGGTGCAGTCGTACCCCAAGCCCTGGACCCTCGGCCTCTACCTGAGCGAGCTCGCGCTGGGCAGCCTGCGCTGCTACCTGGTGGCCAGGAGCCGGGGCGAGGTCGTCGGCTACGGCGGGGTCATGTACCTCGGCCCCGACGCCCACGTGACCACCCTGGCAGTGGCGCCCGAGTTCCAGCGCCATGGCATCGGCGGGCGGGTGCTGCTGCAACTGGCCCGGGCCGCCGTCGCCCACGGCGCCGAGAACCTGACCCTCGAGGTGCGGGTCTCCAACGACGCCGCCATCGGGCTCTACCGCCGCTTCGGGTTCGTGCCCGCCGGCGTGCGCAAGAACTACTACGCCGAGGTCAACGAGGACGCCCTGATCATGTGGGCCAACGACATCCAGACCGAGGAGTACGCCGAGCGGCTGGCCCGGATCGCCGCCGCCCACACGGCCGAGGACACCGGCGCCGGCGCTCGCCTGGTCGCCGACGCCACCGACGCCGCCGACGACGAGGAGCGCCGCCCGTGATCACCGAGACCGGCCGGGTGCTCGGCATCGAGACCTCCTGCGACGAGACCGCTGCCGCGGTGCTCCAGGGCCCCCGCGACGTGCTGTCCTCGGTGGTGAGCAGCCAGATCGACCTGCACGCCCAGTTCGGCGGCGTCGTCCCCGAGATCGCCGGCCGGGCCCACGTGGAGCTGGCCGTCCCGGTGGTGGCCGAGGCCCTCGTGAAGGCGGGCGTGGGCGACGGCGAGGTCGACGCGGTGGCCGCCACCGTCGGCCCCGGCCTCATCGGCTCGCTGCTCGTCGGGGTCAGCACCGCCAAGGCCCTCGCCCTCGTGTGGGACGTCCCCTTCGTGGGTGTGAACCACCTCGAGGCCCACCTCTACGCCGCCGGCCTCGAGGCGCCTGAGGTCGAGCCGCCCTTCCTCACCCTCCTCGTGTCCGGCGGCCACACCCTGCTCGTGGCCACCGACGACCACGGCGACCACCGCGTCCTCGGCTCCACCATCGACGACGCCGCCGGCGAGGCCTTCGACAAGGTCGCCCGCTACCTCGACCTCGGCTACCCGGGGGGCCCGGTCATCGACCGCCTCGCCGGCGAGGGTGACCGCGACGCCATCGCCTTCCCCCGGGCCATGCGCCACGACGGCCTCGACTTCTCCTTCAGCGGGCTCAAGACCGCCGTGGTCAACCACGTGCGCAAGCACCCCGAGGTGGCGGTGCCCGACGTGGCCGCCTCGTTCCAGGAGGCGGTCGTCGACGTGCTGGTCGCCAAGACCATGGCCGCGGCCGACGAGGTCGGCGCCGAGACCGTGTGCCTGGGTGGCGGCGTGGCCGCCAACTCCCGCCTCCGCGAGGTGTTCCTGGCCGCCTGCGAGGCGTCCGGCCGCCGGGGCTACGTGCCCAGCCTGGCCATGTGCACCGACAACGCCGCCATGGTGGCGGCGGCGGGGTGGTGGCGCCTCCACCGCGACGGCCCCACCGGGCTCGACGCCGGCGCCGATCCCAGCCTCCGCCTGGTCTGACTCCGCTCGAGGCGGCCGGGGTTGGCGCGGCGGGAGGCGCGGACGTAGCATTAGCACTCGGCACCCGAGAGTGCTAAGACCAGTCCGAACCGCAATGACGCGACACAGGGAGACACCTGCATGAACCTCCAGCCCCTCGACGACCGCATCGTCGTCAAGCCCGGCGAGTCCGAGGAGACCACCGCCAGCGGCCTGGTCATCCCCGACACCGCCAAGGAGAAGCCCCAGCAGGGCGAGGTCCTGGCCGTGGGCCCGGGCAAGCGCTCCGACAACACCGGTGAGCTCATCCCGATGGACGTGAAGGTCGGCGACACCGTCGTCTACAGCAAGTACGGCGGCACCGAGATCTCCTCGGGCGGGCAGGACCTGCTCATCCTCTCGGCCCGCGACATCCTCGCGATCGTCAAGTAGGCCCCGATGGCCAAGATCCTGAAGTTCGACGAGGACGCCCGCCGCGGCCTCGAGGCCGGCGTGAACAAGCTGGCCGACGCGGTGAAGGTGACCCTCGGCCCCAAGGGCCGCAACGTGGTGCTCGACAAGAAGTTCGGCGCCCCGACCATCACCAACGACGGCGTCTCCATCGCCCGTGAGGTCGAGCTGGAGGACCCCTTCGAGAACATGGGCGCCCAGCTCGTGAAGGAGGTCGCCACCAAGACCAACGACATCGCGGGTGACGGCACCACCACCGCCACCGTGCTGGCCCAGGCCATGGTCCGCGAGGGCCTGCGCAACGTGGCCGCCGGCGCCAACCCGATGAGCCTCAAGAAGGGCATCGAGAAGGCCGTCGCCGCCGCCGTGGAGTCGCTGGCCGACCAGGCCAAGGAGATCGACGAGAAGTCGGAGATCGCCCAGGTCGCCGCCATCTCGGCCGCCGACCCGGCCATCGGCAAGGTCATCGCCGACGCCATCGACAAGGTCGGCAAGGACGGCGTGGTCACGGTCGAGGAGTCGAACACCTTCGGCATGGACCTCGACTTCACCGAGGGCATGCAGTTCGACAAGGGCTACCTGTCGCCGTACTTCGTCACCGACGCCGAGCGTCAGGAAGCGATCCTCGACGACCCCTACATCCTGTTCATGAACGGCAAGATCGGGTCCGTCCAGGACCTGCTGCCCGTCCTCGAGAAGGTCATGCAGAGCGGCAAGCAGCTGCTCATCGTGGCCGAGGACGTGGAGGGCGAGGCCCTCGCCACCCTCGTGGTCAACAAGATCCGCGGCACGTTCCACGCCGCCGCGGTCAAGGCCCCGGGCTTCGGCGAGCGCCGCAAGGCCATGCTGCAGGACATGGCGGTGCTCACCGGCGGCCAGGTCATCTCCGAGGAGATCGGCCTCAAGCTGGAGAACACCACCCTCGACCTGCTCGGCCGGGCCCGCAAGGTGGTCATCACCAAGGACACCACGACCATCGTCGAGGGTGCCGGGACCAAGGAGGACGTGGAGGGCCGCATCGGCCAGATCCGTCGTGAGATCGACGACACCGACTCCGACTGGGACCGCGAGAAGCTCCAGGAGCGCCTCGCCAAGCTGGCCGGCGGCGTGGCCGTCGTCCAGGTCGGCGCCGCCACCGAGGTGGAGCTCAAGGAGAAGAAGCACCGCATCGAGGACGCCCTGTCGGCCACCCGTGCGGCCATCGAGGAGGGTGTGGTCGCCGGCGGCGGCACCGCCCTCATCCGCACGATGGACGCGGTCGAGAAGGTCACCAAGAAGCTGAAGGACGACGAGGCCACCGGCGCCAAGATGGTGCTGGCCAGCCTCGACGCCCCGGCCCGCCTCATCGCCGACAACGCCGGCCGTGAGGGTGCGGTCGTCGTCCGCCAGGTCGAGTCGGAGACCGGCTCGATGGGCTTCAACGCCGCCACCGGCGAGTTCGAGGACCTCATCAAGGCCGGCGTCATCGACCCGGCCAAGGTGACCCGGGCGGCGCTGCAGAACGCGGCGTCGATCGCGGCCATGCTCCTGACCACCGAGGCCCTCGTCGCCGACAAGCCGGAAGACGAGTCGGCCATGCCGGCGATGCCCGGCGGCGGCATGGGAGGCATGGGAGGCATGGGCGGAATGATGTGACCCGCTGCCGGGGGGCGGTCTGCTGTCCGCCCCCCGGCGGGTCCTGTCGCCGGATTCCGTTTCGGCCCATGCTCGTTCCTGCGCGTGGGCCGAAGCCGTTCCGGCGCCACCCCCCGGGCGGCTGTCTGCTGCCCCCCGGGAGGGGGACATCACCGCCCAGCGCATGCTGGATCGAGGAAGGAGCCGGCCCTTCGGGCCGGCTCCTTCCGGGTTTTGTGGTCGTGAGCCCCATCCCATCTGAAGGCGGAAGAAGGCCGGCCCTCGGGGCCGCCGTCTTCAGTTCTGTCTGGTGCTGGTCAGGCCTTGGCGATGGCGAGGGCGACCCCGGCGATCGTCAGGTTCAGGGTCGTGCTGGCGATGAACAGGCGCGTGATGGTCTGGTGGAGGTCGACCTTGATTTCCGCCACGCTGGTGGCCGTCTCGCGACGCGCCTCGGCGATCTCGGTGCGGAGGAGTGCGGCTTCGAGCTGGACGAGCTCTCTGGTCGCCGGCTCCTCGACCTCTCTTGCAGGGAAGTGGGCGAGCACAGCGGCGGTCTCCTCCTCTCCGATGATGGGGCTGAGCTTGCGGAAGATCGAACGGCGGAGCTTCTCCGAGATGGCCACTGGGGTCGCCATGGTCGAGTGGTCTGGCTCGGGGAAGTGGGGACCACGCTACGGCGACGACACGGTGCCGTCTACGGTTGATCGGGGGTCCGGATGAGCATGCGCATGCTTCGGCTGGCGGTTGCGTCGCTGATCGTCGTGTTCGGGTGCACGTCGGAGGAGGCGTCGTTCCCGCGGGTGGAGCGGGACCGGCCGGTGGTTGCGTGGACCGGTGACCGGGTGTTCGTGTACGGCGGGTCGCGGGAGCCCCCGACGACCGGCACCAGCTGGCCCGCGCCCTACGGGGACGCGGCGCTCTGGAATCCGGCGACGGGGGACTACGAGGCGATCGCCGAGCCGCCGTTCGAGCTCCCGCTCAACGTGGGCGCCGGTGCCGTGGTCGCCGACGGATCCGTGGTCCTGGTGGGTGCGCTGTGCGAGACGGTGGCGTACACCCCCGACAACGCCTCGACCCGATGCGATCCGGGCACGTTGGCCGCCGCCCGGTACTCCATCGACGACGACTGGCGGGTGCTCACGCCGCCGCCCGACCTGGCCGCCTACGAGAACGCCTCGATCACGGGCCTCGGGGCGACCAGCGACGGGCGTGCCGTGTTCTCGGTCGCGTCGCGTGGACGTCGCTTGTGGGCGGTCGACGGCGACGATCGATGGGAGGCGCTCCCGCCGTACCCGGGGACAGTGCAGGCGTACGTCGGGCCCCTGTGCTTGGCAGGCGACACCGTCATCGCCGCCAGCCGGAACCCCGATCGAGCGGTGGTGCACTTCGCCATGGCCCTCGATGACGCCACTCCGAGGTGGCGTGAGCTGGATGCGCCGGAGGGGCGGCTGTGCGGTGAGCCGGACCCGCTCGTCGAGTGGCCGCCGGGCGGGACCGAGCCGGTGGTCACCGGACTGCGGGAGTGAACGGAGCGTCTAGGGTCTGGCGCCATGGAATCGGAAACGGCTGAGATCTCGATCGACGCTCCGCCCGCGGACGTGTGGGCGGTCGTGGGGGACTTCGGGGGGCTGATCTGGATGCCCGGGATCGAGGAGTGCACGGTCGACGGGGACGTGCGCACGATCTCGATGATGGGCATGGAGATCAAGGAGCAGCTGAAGTCGCGCGACGACGACGCCCGCGCCATCGCCTACTCGATCGTCGAGGGGCCCGTGCCCGTCGACAGCCACCTCGCCACCATCACCGTCCACGACGGCGACGACGGCGGCTCACGCGTGACCTGGCAGGTCGACATCGAGCCCGAGGGCGCGGCGATGTTCAAGGACATCTACCAGGGTGCCCTCGGCGCCCTGAAGGAGAAGGTCGAGACCGGGGCCTAGGTCCCGGCTTCGGGGAGCTCCTCGGGAGGCACGCCGCTGGCGGCGTCTTCCCGCTCGACCTCCGCTACGGCCTTCTCCTCCGTGGTCGCCAGGAGGCGGCCGGTCTGGCGTCGCACCCGGCCCAGATTGCCGACCAGCGCCGCCACCAGCGTCACCAGGAAGATCTGGCCGACCAGCGCCTCGATCATGGCGAACGACCGCGCCATCTGGCCCACGGGCACGATGTCGCCGTAGCCCAGCGTGGCGAGCGTGACGTAGGAGAAGTACAGGAGCCCGAACTGCGGGCTGGGCCCCAGGTCGCCCTTGAAGGCGTCGTGGTCCAGCGCCCACATGCCGTGGTAGGCGAACGCGAACGCCATGCCGAACAGCAGGTAGGCGCAGATGGCGCCGAGCACCGTCTGACCCGAGATCACGAGGTGGGAGAAGATCCGGCGCAGGATCACGACCGGCGTGATGATCACCAACACGCCGAGCAGCAGGCTCGAGAAGGCGCCCGAGTCGCTGACCCCTGCGGCGGCGTTGCCGGCGAGGCTGAGGACGGCGACGACCACCATGGCCAGGGCGATGCGGTGGGTGCGGGGACTCACGTGGGAGATCCGCAGGGCGAGGAGGAGCACCCCGGCCATCACCACGCCCTGGACGGTGGCGCCCCACTTGTTGTCGTCCAGGAAGGGGATCAGCACGAACTGGAGCAGGATGACCACGAGGAGCAGCCCGTAGCTGTCGACCAGCTTCGGCGGCTTGGCCGCACCCTCCTCACGCCCCACGGCTCCGTTTGCTAGCACACCCGCCGGTACGATCGGCTCCATGGACCAGCGCCCCCCTCCGGACCCCGCCAAGCTCCTCGCGCACTGGATGGAGTGGGAGAAGGGTGAGGTCACCCCGGGCACGGTCATGAAGAACCTCAAGGTCGGCGGCCTGCGAGAGCTGCTCGAGGCCATGGTCGAGCCGCCCACGCCCTGATGGCCGCCGCGCGCGGCGGCTCCCAGGTCATCCCCCGGCCGGCCGACCACCGCCCCGGGGGCCCGCCCCCGTGGGCGCACCTGTCGCCGGACGAGCGGCGGGTCCCCGTCGACCGGGTGGTCGACGCCGTGCGCCGCCTCGGCGAGCCCCGGCCCATCGCCGGCGGTGCGCCCCCGGGCGCCCGGCCGTCGGCGGTGCTCGTCCCCGTGTACGAGGAGGCCGGTGAGGCCGTCCTCGTGCTGACCCGTCGCGCCCAGCACCTGCGGGCCCACAAGGGCGAGGTCAGCTTCCCCGGCGGACGCCGGGAGCCGGGCGAGGCGCCGAGCGAGACCGCGCTCCGGGAGGCCGAGGAGGAGACCGCCCTCCCGCCCGCGGCCGTCGAGGTCGTCGGCGAGCTCGACCCGCTGGCCACCTTCTCGAGCAGCTCGCTCATCGTGCCCGTGGTGGGCCGCCTCGGTGCCCGCCCCGACCTGGTGGCCCACGAGGCCGAGGTCGAGGCGATCCTCCACCTCCCGGTGTCCGAGCTGCTGCACGAGGACACCTACCGCGAGGAGCTGTGGCGGTTCCCCCAGGGGTACCACGCGCTCTACTTCTTCGAGGTCCCGGGCGACACCATCTGGGGAGCGACCGCCCGGATCCTCCACCAGCTGCTCTCCCTCGTGACCGGGACGGGACGATGACCGACGACGCACCGATCGAAGCGCCCCCCTCGTTCCACATGACCCCCGACGAGTTCCGCCGCCGGGGCTACGAGGTCGTGGACTGGCTCGCCCGCTACTACGAGGAGGTCGAGCGGTACCCCGTCCTCTCGCAGGTGGCGCCCGGCGAGGTGCGGGCGGGCCTGCCGGCGTCGCCGCCCGAGCACCCCGAGCCCTTCGACGAGGTGATGGCCGACCTGGAACGGGTCATCCTGCCCGGTGTCACCCACTGGCAGTCCCCCAACTTCTTCGCCTACTTCCCGGCCAACTCGTCGGGGCCGTCGGTGCTCGGCGACCTGCTGTCGTCGGGCCTCGGCGTGCAGGGGATGCTCTGGGCCACCAGCCCGGCCTGCACCGAGCTCGAGACGGTCGTGCTCGACTGGGTGGTCGACCTGCTGGGCCTGCCGGACGGCTTCCGCTCCGGTGGCGCCGGCGGCGGGGTCATCCAGGACTCGGCGTCGAGCGCCACCCTGTGCGCGATCGTCGCCGCCCGTCACCGGGCCGCCCCCGACGGTGACCTCACGGGGTTGGTGGCGTACACCTCCAGCCAGGCCCACTCGTCGGTCGAGAAGGGCATCCGGGTCGCGGGCCTGCCGGCGGCCTCGCTGCGCACCATCGACGTCGACGAGACCTTCGCCATGCGGCCCGACGCCCTGCGCGCCGCCGTCGAGGCCGACCTCGCCGCGGGCCTCCGGCCGTTCTTCGTCTGCGCCACCGCCGGCACGACGTCGTCGACCGCGCTCGACCCGGTCCCGGCGATCGCCGACGTCTGCGAGGCCCACGGCCTGTGGCTGCACGTCGACGCGGCCATGAGCGGCTCGGCCGCGGTCGTGCCCGAGCTGCGCTTCGTGAACGACGGGCTCGACCGGGTCGACAGCTACTGCTTCGACCCCCACAAGTGGCTCTTCACCAACTTCGACTGCGACTGCTTCTACGTGGCGGACCGCACCGATCTCATCGGGGCGCTGTCGGTGCTGCCGGAGTACCTGCGCAACGCCGCCTCCGAGGCGGGGGCGGTGGTCGACTACCGGGACTGGCACGTGCCACTCGGCCGGCGCTTCCGGGCGCTCAAGCTGTGGCTCGTCATCCGCCACTACGGCGCCGAGGGCCTGCGCCACCACGTCCGCCGCCACGTCGAGCTCACCCGGGAGCTGGTCGGATGGATCGAGGCCGACGACCGCTTCGAGCTCGCCGCGCCGGTGCCGCTCAACCTCGTCTGCTTCCGCCACGTCGGCGGTGACGACGCCAACCAGGCGATCCTCGACGGCTGCAACGCCTCGGGGGCGCTGCACCTCACCCACACCCGCCTCGACGACCGCCTCACCCTGCGGCTGTGCGTGGGCCAGACCCACACCGAGCAGCGCCACGTCGCCGCGGCCTGGGACCACATCACCGCCCTGGCCTGAACGGCCTCAGCGACGGGGCACCGTGGCCGCCGCGCCGCGGAGCAGCGGCGCCAACTCGTCCCACATCGCCGCGGCCACGATTCGGGCCCCCTCCTCGTTCGTGTGGACCTCGCTGATGTAGAGCTCGCCCTCGCGACCGTCGAGCACGTGGGACAGGTCGACGACACCGGCAGGGAGGGCATCGGTGACCGAGCGGCTCCAGCCGGCCTCGATCGGCTGCCAGAACGACCGGATGGGCACGCCGGCCCGACCCGCGGCATCGCGGATCCGGTTCGTCGAGCGGCGGTAGATCCTCAGCGCCGCCTCCTGCTGTGCGTCCGGGGTGGCGCTCGACGGGGTCGCCTGCCAATCGGGCACGGGGTCGTGGCCCGTCAGGTGCCGGAGGAGGCGCCACGTGGCGCTGCTCCGCGCGTAGGCCTCGACCAGTTCCTGCGGCCCGCCGAGGTAGCCGGGCTCGGTCTCGTGCTCCTCGTGCCAGCGGGAGGCAAGGGCCTGCAGGCTGCTCGCGCCGTAGTGGGTCGGGTCCCTCGAGTACTCGAACCGCTGCACCAGGAACTCGTTGAAGCCGTCGTAGAAGACGACGAGGTCGAACTGGCGGCCGGCGGCGAGGAGGCGCTCGAAGTACTCGTGCTCCTGCCACGACACCCAGGCCGGGAAGCCGTAGTTGTGGACGACGACCGGGATGCCCTCGGCCTCGGCCTGTCGGGCGAACGCCGAGGGGATGGTGTGCTCGTCGCGCTGGCCGATCCCGAAGGTCGTCGAGCCGCCGAAGAACGCAACCTCCAACGGCTCGACGCCCGCAGGGACCTCGGGTCGGTACGACCGCCGTTCACCGTCCTCCACGTTGAGGAAGCGACCGGCGAACGGGTGGGGTGCGCTGACGAGGTACGGCACGTAGACCGGCGCCGCGAGCTGGTACGCCGCGAGCTCCTCGCCGAACGTGGCGGCCCACGGTTCGTCGCGGATGTTGGGCATGGCCATGGCCTGGGCGGCCGCCTGCTGCTTCTGCACGAGGGCGTCTCCCCGGTCCGGCGGTCGCAGCCACGTCGTGCCGCTCAGCACGGCGCCGGCGACGACGTCCGCCACGAGGACGACGGCGGTGACCCCCACCAGCGTCATCGCACTGGCCGGCCGCCGGTGGGGCGAGGGGGGCACCGCCGGCACGGTGGTCGGTGACGAGGCCGGCGGCCGGAGCGGCGTAGCCGTCGCGCGCCGGTCGGACACCCGTCGGGCGGGGTCCAGCGTCGACCAACCGGCGCCTCCGTGCCGCGGCGCGAGCGGTCGACGGGCGAGCCGGCCCACGAACCAGGCCGGGACGACGACGACCACGAAGACCGCGAGGAGGGCGGACCACCACGCCGCGGCGACCAGGTGGCCCACCACGAGGATGACGGCGCCTCGGGCGCGGGCGCGGGTCCAGCGGGCACGCCGGGCGAGGGACCATCGACGCCGTCGGTCGAGGACGAGCCACTGGGCGGTCCCTCCGACCACGGCCCCGGCCACGATCGCCGCGGCCGGGGCGAGCACGGCGAGCACGCCGAGCCCCAGGGTCACGGCGCTGACGGCGGGCACCAGGCCGCGCTCATGCCGTCGCGCTTGTCCCCGTTCCGTCCTGACGAGACGGCCGGCATTGTCGGCTTCGCCCCACTGGATGGGGCGAGCATACGACGCCGGTGCCGACCGCGCCGGGCGGCCATTTCGTGTGACCCGTCGGTGCACACCTCGGCGTGCACGTCGGCGTGCACGGCCCCGCTCGGCACGCCGCCATCGCCGGCCGCCGTGGGGGGCGGGGGAGGGGCGGGTACCGTTTCGGGCATGCCGGTGACCGTGACCTTCGAGGGCGACGACCACGCGCACGTCGTCAAGCAGGTGCGCGAGTGGCTCGAGACGGTGGAGGCGCAGCCGCCGGGGCCGCTCACCCCGTCGGAGGCCATCGCCCAGGGGGCCGAGGTCACCAAGGACGCACTGCGCATCATCGCCCAGGCCGCGCCGGCGCCGATCGCCCAGAACGAGGTGTTCAAGCGCCTCACCGCCATGGGCTACAAGGCCACGGACACCACCAAGGACGCCCTCATCACCGGGGTCGGGGCCATCGAGGACGCCACCGGCGGCGGCGTGGTCAAAGAGGTCCGCGACACCGGTCGTGACGCCCTCTACGAGATGAACGTGGCCGTCGCGAAGCAGATCCTCAAGCAGCTCCACGGCACCTGAGCGGCGCCGTCGCGGCTCAGTCCTCGGCCCCCGACGCCCTGGCGGCGAGCTCGGGACCGATCTCGGCCCAGATGGACTCGGCCATGAGGCGGGCCCCCTCCTCGTCGGTGTGGACCTCGTCGATGTAGCGGTCGTCCTCCTGGCCGTCGAGGACGTGGCTCACGTCGATGACGCCCTCGGGCAGGTGGTCGGTGATCGACGGCGGCCAGCCCGAGCGCTGCGGCTGCCAGAAGAACCGGGCCTCGGTGCCGTGCTCCCGGGCGAGGGCACGCACCAGGTCCGTGGCTCGGCCGTAGACGTCGAGCGCCGCGGCGGCCTGGTCCTCGGGCGTCGCCGCAGCGTGCTGGATGCCGCCCTGCGCCGCGCCAGGGTCGGGGTCGGCCTTGCCCAGGAGTAGGGCGACGCCGCTGTTGCGACGGTACGTGTCCGCGAGGTCGGCGAGGCCGTCGGTGAGCCCCGGCTCGACCTCGTGGAGGTCGTGGTAGTCGGCGGCCATGCCGGACATCACGTCGGCACCGAGGTGGGTCGGGTCGGCGGAGTAGCCCGTGCCCTGGACGAGCAGCTCGTTGAAGCCGTCGTAGAAGACCACGAGGTCGTACTCCTCGCCGGCGGCGAGGAGCCGCTCGAGGTACTGCAGCTCCTGCCAGCTCACCCAGCCGGGCAGGCCGTAGTTGTGGACCTCGATCGGCACGCCGGCCTCCTCGGCCAGGCGGGCGATCTCGGACGGGATGGTGTGCTCGTCGCGCTGGCCGACGCCGAACATCGTCGAGCCGCCGAAGAACCCCACCCGCAGCGGCTGCTCGCCCGGCGGGAGCGGGGCCTCGTACCCGTAGGAGCGGCGCTCCTCGTCGCTGGTGTTGAGGTACTCGCTGGCGAAGGCACGAGGGGCGCGGACCAGGAAGGGGGTGTAGGTGCCGCCACCGAGCTGGTAGTCGATCAACGCGTCGCGGTAGGCGGGGGCCCATGGCTCGTCGGCGATCGGCGGGGCGGCCATGGTGGTGGTGACGGCGGCCTCGACGTAGCGGCGGGTGTCGCCCCGCGGCCCGTCGCGCAGCCCGGTCGCCGCGAGGGCGGCGCCGAGGGCCAGGTCGGCGAGCACGAGGACCGCCACGACGCCCAGGCCCACGAGGACCGGGTGCCGGCGGCGGGCGCGGACCGGTGCCGGGGCGGGCCCGTCGCCGGCCGCAGGGTCGCCCGGGGCCCCGCCGACCGCGGGGCCACCGGCGGCACCACCGGCGGCACCACCGGTGCCGCTCGACGCGAACCCCCGCTCGGTGGCGTAGGTGCGACGGTCCCGGGTGGGCGCGGCGAGGGCGGTGCGGGCGATCCACCCGTCGCCCGCCACGCCCCGGGGACGCCCGAGCCCACGGCGCCGGAACGGGAGTCCCAGGGCCCAGACCGGGACCACGACGACGACGAACACCAGGCCGAGCAGCACCCACGACAGGACGAGGCCGACCCCGTGGCCGACCGCGTGCGCCAGGCGGCCCAGGCCGCGCTCGAAGCGCGCGGCGAAGCTCGGGGACACGGCCTTGGCCTGGAGCACCCCGGCGAGGGCGACCACCACGGCCAGGGTGAGCCAGAGCCAACCTCGGACCGCGAGGAGGGCCGCGGCCACGAGCGCGCCGACGGGGAACAGCAGCGCGAACCAGCGCTCCTGGCCGCGTGCGGCCGGTTGCTCGATGGGCCCCCACGGGGTCGTGCTCACGGTGCTCAGCGGCTCGCCTTCCCGGTCGAGCGTCCATGATCGCCCACCGGGGTCGCCGTCGTGCCGTCACCCCCGTCGACGGGCGCGGCCGCGTCGGGGGCGCCCCGGTACCACCAGGCCGCGACCGCGCCGGCGCCGAGCGCCGCCACCAGGGGCACCACCGGGTAGCGGTAGTGCGGGTCCACGACCCCGCCGAGGATGGCGAGGGTGTAGAGCGCCACGGGCACCCACAGCACCAGGGCCCGCCGGCAGGCCCGCACCGCGATCAACCCGGCCAGGGCCGCCCCGCCCACGAGCCACCCCCACCAGTCGGCGAGGGACTCGAGGGGGCCGTGCCACGCGCCCGCCCAGCCCGGGTCCTCGAAGTTGCGGGCGCCGTCGACGACGCGGCCCTCGCTGCTCCACGTCTCCCAGAGCTTGCGCAGCTCGAGGGGCACCTCCTGGGCGGGGTGGGTCGCCGCCCAGCGGATGCCGCGGCCGGTGGCGTCGCGGTACCAATCCGCCTCGTCCACGTCGACAGGCATCACCTCGGCCTCGGTGGGCGACAGGCCGTAGAGCTCCCCGAACCGCCGCTCGGCGTAGGGCGAGGTCCCGTAGCAGTCGTCCTGGATCTCCTGGGAGAGCTTCTCCGGCTCCCAGAGGGCGAGTGCGTCGTCGTGGTGGCCGAAGCAGACCGCGCCGGCGTTGTTCGTCGACGCCGGCGACCAGAAGCCCACCTGCACCCCGTTGCGGACCGTCCAGGGCACGAGGCAGGCGATCGCGACCCCGAGGGTGACGAGGGTCGGCCGCAGGGCCCCCCGCCACGTGCCCCGGTCGGTGCGCAGCGCCAGCGCCGGGGCGGCCAGGCCGATCACGCCCGGGCTGCGGACCAGGAACGCCACCGCCACGAGCGCCCCGACGAGGGCCCACCGTCGCGTCGAGGGGGCGGCGGCGGCCCACGACGCCACCACGAGGGTGCCGAGGAAGAACGGCGTGAAGGCGGTCTCGGTGTGGGGGGTGGCGGTCCAGAAGACGAGGGCGGGGCAGAGCGCGACCAGCCACGCGGTGGCATTGCGGGTGGACGGCCCGAGCCAGCGGCTCGCCAACCACGCGGCCAAGGCGATCGTCGCGGTGCCGGCCACGACGTTCACCAGCGAGGCCGTGAACGCGGTGCTGGCCCACCCCGTGACCCGGGCGAGGCCGACGAACGGCGCCAGCAGGGCCGGGTAGCCCGGCGGCCAGAACGCGCTGGGGTCGCCACCGCCCCCGAACCGCAGCGTCTCGCCGTGCGAGAACGCGACCGCGATGCGCAGGTACTCCGCCGGGTCGCGCAGGCCGGTCGGCGTACGGGTGGCCACCACCACCCAGGCCAGGCGCAGGAGGCCGCCGACCACCACGGCCGCGACGAAGGGCCCTCGGGGCGCCTCGGCGCGTCGGCGCCGC
>JAYRFK010000140.1:0-6709 GCA_041908445.1 Acidimicrobiales bacterium
CACGCGTCGAGCTCACGCATCTCACGTCCTCCGATTTCCGTGCAGGCAGGGTCGAACAGGAGCCGGTGACCGGAGCGCTACGTCTCGTCGCTGAGGACGTTCAAGCGGCGCCGTTGCCCATCTGCCCCGGTCGGAGGCGAAAGAGGATGCTACCGCGGCGGTCCCACCGAACGCACGGTGGAAACGGAGATCCGTGACCCGACGAAGACACTGCGGACGTGGCCCGCAACGGTTGGGGCGGCCCTGTTCAGGCGAAGCGACCGGTGCACCACACCCGCCCGTCGGCATCGACGAGGGACACGGCGGCGATCTCCCCGCCGTCGAGGTCGGTGGCGCCGACCCAGGTCGTGCCGCCCACGTCGGTGGCGATCGCCCCCCGGTGGACGGTGCCGCCGTCGGCGAGATCGAGCTCGAGTGTGAACGGGCCCCGTGCCGCCACCTCGGGGGTCGGAGCCGACCAGGACGGCACCGACACGAACACCACGGCGTCGGACCCCTCGGTGCGCCACGCCTCGCCGATGTCGGCGCCGGCCGGGGTGATCATCGGGGCGCGGGCGAGCCGGTCGGTGCTCGCGCTCCCGGGCCCCGAGGCGGGATCGAGGGCCATCCCGATCCCGATGCCGGCCACCAGGAGCAGGGCCGCGGCGACGAGCATGAGGGCGCGCCGCCGGGCCGGGTGGAGGGGCACGACCGGGGCGGTGGGGGACTGCTCCTCGGCCAGGCGGGCGAGCACGGCCCCCTCGAACCCGGGCGGCGGCTCGGCCTCGGGAGCCGCCGAGAGCAGCGCGTCGACGGCGCCGGCGAGCTCCTCGACCTCGGCGCGGCAGGCGGCGCAGCGGTCGAGGTGGGCGAGCGCGGCGCCCCGCTCGTCGCCCTCGAGGGTGCCGAGGCTCAGCTCGGCGGCGACGGCGCGCAGCTCGTCGCACGTCAGCGGTCGGGTTCGCTCAGCCATGGTCGGCCTCCTGGCTCGCGAGGTGGTCGCGGACCCGGGCGAGGGCGGTCCGGATGCGGGTCTTCGCGGTGCCGAGGGGGATGCCCTCGAGCTCGCTGATCTCGGCGGCGGTGCGCCCGGCGAGGGCGGCGAAGGCCAGGGCCCGGCGCTGCTCGTCGGGGAGGGACCGCAGCGCCGCGACCGAGCGCTCGACCTCGTCGCTCTGGACGGCCGCCTCGGCCGGCCCGAACGCCGGTGAGGTCAGCACCAGGGTCGTGGGGTCGACGTGGTCGACGGGCCGGGCCCCGCGCCGGCGGAGGTGGTCGACGGCGAGGTTGCGGGTGATCGTGAGCAGCCAGGTGGCCACGGTGCCGCGCCTCGGGTCGAACGCTCCGGCGTGGCGCCAGGCCCGGACGAAGGCCTCCTGGGCGATGTCCGCGGCCTCACCCTCGTCGCCGACGACGGTGAGGGCGAGGCCGTACGCCCGGCGCTGGAAGCGACGAACGAAGACCGCTCCCGCAGTGGGGTCACCGGTGGCGAAGCCGGCCAGCAGGGCCTCGTCGGACGCGTCCCACATCGGGGCGACCCTAGGTCCCGTGCCGCCGGCCTCGCCGCCGTCGTCCCGGCCTCAGCCCGCCAGGACCGGCTCGCCCTGTGCGTCGACCGCGTTCCACGAGGGGATGGCCGCGCCGTTGGCGTCGCCTGGGGCGGCGTCGCCGGAGAACCGGTAGAGGAGGTGGCCGTTGTAGACGAGCTGGTCGGGGGCGGCGGCGTCGGCCACCGAGAGGAGCGTGGCGTCCACGCCGTCGCCGGCCTCGGGCGTGCCGTCGGCCACGGCTGCGGGCCACGTGTCGAGGCAGGGGCCGCTGCACGCGCTGGTGGTGCCGTCGTCCTGGGCGAACAGGTAGAGGGTGAAGCCCTCCGCGTCCACGAGCACCGGCCCGAGGTCGCCGACCTCGGCGACCGCGACGGTCGAGCCGTCGCCGCTGACCGCGGGTGCGGCGCCCGCGCTCGTCGCGGTGTCCGCGGCGGTGGTGGCGCTCGAGTCGTCGTCGTTGCTCCCGTAGCCGCCGCCCGAGCCGCAGGCGGCGAGGAGCAGGCCGGCGGCGAACGTGGCGGCGAACAGCGAGGTGGTGCGCTTCATCGGAGGTCCCTTTCGTAGGTGTCGAAAGGGGTTACGGCCGAACGCGCCGGAGGGATTGCGCGACGCCCGAGATTTCGCGGCGGCTGCTCAGAGGGGTCCGCGTTGCATGCGCCGGCGGTCCTTGCGGGTCTCGCCGACGGCCCAGGCGCGGCGCCACGTGGCGACCTCGGGGCCGGCGAGGGTGGGTGCGTCTGGGCCCCTACAGCGGGTGGCGGCGGGGTGCCGCATCATCTGGCGCGGAGGACGCCCGGCGATCGTGCCCTTCGGCCCTGGGGAGGCGTGGAGGTCGGTGCGACGATCGAGCCATGAGGAGCCGATCGACGCGGCGAGTTCGTGCCGGATGGGCAGTGGCGGCGTTGGCGTCGCTCGTGTCCGCAGCGGTGGTGCAGCTGCCGGTGACGTCGGCGACCGCGGCGGTGCGAGCGCCGTCGTTCGTCGCGTCGTGGGACCTGGGGAGCGGTGGCTACTCGAACGGCGTCGCCGTCGCGCCGGACGGCAACGTCTACGTCGCCTACTCACTGTTGCCGAAGGTGGTGAAGCTCAGCCCGGACGGGGTTCTCCTCGACACCATCGGCAGTCTGGGCCACGGTGACGGCCAGTTCAGCCATCCCGACGGTGTCGCCGTCGACGGTGACGGCACCGTGTACGTCACCGATTCGTCTGATGACCGCGTCCAGATGTTCGACGCTGACGGGGAGTTCGTCGCGGCGTGGGGCACGCCCGGTTCGGGGATCGGCGAGTTCGACGAGCCGCAGGGGATCGCGGTGGACGCCGACGGCAACGTGTACGTGGCCGACAGCCAGAACTTCCGGGTCCAGAAGTTCGATTCGGCCGGCAACTTCCTGCTGCAGTGGGGGAGCGCCGGCGACGGGAACGGGCAGTTCCAGGACCTGAACGGACCCACCCACGTCGCTGTCGCCCCGACCTCGGGGCATGTGTACGTCACCGATGTCGGCAACGACCGGGTGCAGGAGTTCACCTCGACCGGCGGATTCGTCCGGGCGTGGGGCAGCACCGGGGTCGACAAGGGGCAGTTCCAGAACCCCGTCGGTGTCGCGGTGGACGCCGACGGGTACGTCTACGTCGTCGAGGCCTTCGGGAACCGGGTCCAGAAGTTCACCTCGACGGGCACGTTCGTCACGAAGTGGGGGACGACGGGCACGGGCAACGGGCAGTTCGACAGTCCCCGAGGGGTCGCCGCCGGCGCCGAGGGCCAGGTGTACGTCACCGACAGCGACAACGAACGGGTCGAGGTGTTCCAGAACCTGGCCCGGCCCGACGGACGCATCCGGCGCGGCGCCGGAGCGACCGTCGGCAACGGCATCTACGGCACCACCGGGGCCGGCCAGCGGGTGGCGGGCTCGGCGGGGCGTGGCGCGACGGTCACCTACTACGCCACCCTCGAGAACGAGGCGCCCTTCGCCGACACGCTGCGGCTGCGCGGGGGTGCATCGTCCACCCACTACCGGGTGCGGTACCGGAACCCCGCCGGCGAGAACATCACGACCGACGTGGTGAACGGAACCTTCGAGACGCCCCCCCTCGCTCCCAAGGCCACCTTCACGGTCACGATCAGGGTGACGGTGCTCACGACGGCGCCGTCCGGCTCGTCGCTGAGCCGCCTCCTGACCGCCATCTCCACGACGCAACCAGCGGAACGGGACGCCGTGAAGTTCCTGACCCGCCGGGCCTGAACGGCGACGGTCCGCGTTGGCGGGTGGATCACACCATGGTGAGGCCGCCGCTGACCGACAGGGTCTGGCCGGTGATGTATCGGGCACCGTCGCTGACGAGGAACGCGACGGCCGGCGCGATGTCGTCGGGCTGGGCGGTACGCCCGAGCGGGATGGCCCTCGCCAGGCCTGCGTGCAGCTTCTCGGAGTACTCGGCGACCTGGGCGAGCAAGGCCGTGTCGGTGGGCCCCGGTGACACGCAGTTGACCCGGATCCCCTGCCGGGCGACCTCGCGTGCCAGCGTCTTGGTGAACGCGATGACACCGCCCTTGGCGGCCGAGTAGACGGCCTCGCCGGACGACCCCACCCGGCCGGCGTCCGAGGCGATCGAGACGATGCGTCCCTCCTGCCGCTCGATCATGGGGCCGATCACGGCATGGCAGCACGCGATGGTTCCCTTCAGGTTCACCGCGATGATGCGATCCCACTCCTCCTCGGTCGAGTCCACGAACGGCTTGATGATGTCGATGCCGGCGTTGTTGACCCACGCCACGACGGGCCCGACCTCGTCCTCGATGCGGCGGACGGCCCTGCGCACCGACTCGAGCGACGCGATGTCGATGCCGATGCCCGCAGCTCCTACCCCGTGGCGCTCCGAGAGCAGGGCGGCCTGGGTGATCGCGGCGCCCTCGTCGATGTCGCACACGGCCACGGTCCAGCCGTCGACGGCGAGCGCATGGGTGATCGCCGCGCCGATGCCGCGAGCGCCGCCGGTCACGGCCGCGACCCGCCCCTGGCCGGCGCCGCCGGTCGGCTCACTCACTGGTCGGTCCCTCGAACACCGGAGGTCGCTTCTCGCGGTGCGAGGCCAGGCCCTCGGCGGCATCGGGGCCGCCGAAGCCGTAGAACTCGTAGGCGAGCGAGGCGTCGAACGCAGGTCCGGCCGCCCGGTACCAGTGGTTGAGCGTGTGCTTCGTCAGGCGCAGTGCGGCCTGGGCCCCGTCGGCCAACTGCGTGGCAACGGCGAGGGCCTCGTCCTGCACGTCGCCGTCGTCCACGCACAGCGACACCAGCCCGATGCGTTCCGCCTCCTCCCCCGTGAGCGGGTTGCAGGTGAGCAGGTAGTACTTGGCCTTGGCCATGCCCACGAGCAACGGCCAGCACACGGCGGCGTGGTCGCCGGCGGCGACGCCGAGCCGCGTGTGGCCGTCGATGATCTTCGCGGTGCGCCCGGCCACCGAGACGTCGGCCAACAATGCGGCGACGAGCCCGGCACCGACCGCGGGACCGTGGATGGCCGACACGATCGGCTTGGAGCAGTTCACGACGTTCCAGACGAGATCGCGGGCCTCGCGCATGACCCTGGTGCGCACGGCGTAGTCGGTGGTGAGCGCCTCGAGCAGCTCGAAGCTGCCGCCCGCCGAGAAGCCCCGTCCCGCACCCTGGATGACGGCGACGTGGACGTCTGGGTCCTTGTCGATCGTGGTCCACACCTCAGCGAGATCGTGGTGGGCGTCCATCGACACCGCGTTCAGGCCGGGCGCGTCCAGGGTGACGCGCAGCACGTGGGGCCCCGGCCGGTCGAAGCGCAGACTCGGGTGGATCCTGGCGTAGTCGACGCTCATGGGTCTCCTCGGCGTGGTCCGGTGGTTCGCCGCCGGTCGGACGGGGGTGCCGCGGCCGATCGTGGGCCGACGCTACTGCTGACCGCCATCGCCACCACGCAACCAGCGGAACGGGACGCCGTGACGTTCCCGACCCGCCGGGCCTGAACGGCGACGGTCAGCGTCAGCGCCGGGCGATCAGAGGGGCCAGCGCTGCTTGCGCTTGGCGTCCTTGCGGGTCGGGCCCACGGCCCAGGCCCGGCGCCACTTGGCGACCTCGGGGCCGGCGAGGGTGGGGTTGGCCCGCCGGTGGGCGCGGACCCGGGCCTCGTACCAGTTCGTCGCGGTCTCGTCGGCCAGCGCCGCCACGGCGTCCTCGATGCGGGCGGCGAAGCGGCGGGAGTCCTCGCCCTCCTCCGGGTGCAGCGGGTCGCCGAAGGTGACCGTGGTGGACGACGGGGTGGGGAGCTTGGCGCCCTTGCGCAGGATCCGGCCGGTGCCCTGCAGGTGCACCGGCACCACCGGGACGCCGCAGCGCAGCGACAGGTAGGCGGCGCCGCCGCGGAAGGGCTGGCCCCACCCGTCGGGGCTGCGCCCGCCCTCGGGGAAGATGAGCATGCTCCAGCCCTCGTCGATCAAGTGCGCGGCCTGGTCCGCCGAGCGGCGGGTGACCTTCTTGCGCTCGACGGGGATGGCCCCGATGGTCAGGGCGGAGAGGGCGCTCGTGACGCGGTTGGTGAAGAAGTAGTCGGCGCCGGCGCCCACGAAGAGCTTGTGCCGCCAGGGCTCGGGGATCGACGTGAGCATCAGCGGCGTGTCGAGGTGGCTGTGGTGGTTCGGCGTGAAGATCACCGGGCCGGTGACGTCGGCCAGGCGGTCGCCGCCGCGCCGGTCGGGCTGGGCCAGCACCGCCGCGGCGGGGCGCATGACGCCCTCGACCAGGGCCAGCCGGGCCATGCGGGCGGGGTAGCGCCGCGCCCAGTCGGTGTCGTAGTCGGCGCCGACCTTGCCGGGGCGCTCGACGGGCTCGACCGTCTCCGGCGTGGTGGGCGCGGTGAGCGGGAACGACTGGCGCTTCAGCCAACTCGAGGCACTAGCCCTCGGATTCCGGGGGCTAGTGCCTCGAGAACGGGACACGAGGGGCGAGGGCATCAGCTCGGACCGTTCACGACACGTCGGCCATGAGGATGGGCGGGTTGTGGAAGTGGGTGATGGAGGCGTCGCGGCCGACCACGTCCGAGGCCATCTCCAGCGCGTCCTGCAGCGTCGACGCCGGCTTGAAGCCGAGGCGCCGCACGGCCCGGGTGTCGCCGCCCACGATGATGGTGGCGCCCAGGTGCTTCAGGGCGTGGCTGCC
>JAYRFK010000141.1:0-4876 GCA_041908445.1 Acidimicrobiales bacterium
CCCCGCAACGCTTCGATGGAGCGGACGACGGGATTCGAACCCGCGACCCTCACCTTGGCAAGGTGATGCTCTACCAACTGAGCCACGTCCGCGTGTGGCCACCACTCTACCGGGTGACCGCTCGACCCGGAAAGCCGACTACCCGAGCCCGGCCACCTTTTCCCGGACCCGGCCGGCCATGTCCTGGGCCAGCGGGCGGTCGGTGATGGCGTCGATCGTGATGTCCCGGCCGTCGACCTGGAAGATGAGCGAGGCCTCCTTGTCGTCCTGCCAGCCCTGGACGGTGAGTCCGGCGGTGAGCGGGACGGACTCGACCGTGACGGCCAACGGGGCCTCGTTGACGAGCAGGACGCGGCCCCCGGTGAGCACGGCGACCCCCGGGTGACCGGCGAACTGACCCTGCACCACGGCCTCGGCCACCTCCCCGTCCTCGAGCACGGCCGACGCGACCGTCATCGAGGTCGCCGCGGCGCGCTTGGACGCCCCGCCGAGGCGGTTCGAGGCCACGCCCAGCTGGTGCGGGTCCGTCGGGTCGAGCTCGGGCGTCGCCGGCTGCGGTGGCGGTAGCGGCGCGCCCGACGGCGGGGGCATGCCGGGCGGCGGTGGGGGCGGCGGCGTGGCGGGCACGCCCGGCGGCGGGGGCGGCGCCCCCACGGGTGGCGCCGGCGTCATCGGCGGCGGCGGGGCCGCGACCGGCGGCGGCGGCGTGCTGGGGATGCCGGGCGGCGGGACCGGCGGTGCCATGGGCGGTGGCGGCGCGGCGACGGGCGGCGGGGCCATCGGCGGCGGTGGGGCCGCGACCGGCGGCGGCGTCATGGGCGGCGGTGGCGGGGCCGCGACCGGGGGTGGGGCCGCGACCGGGGGCGGAGGCGCACCCGGGGGCGGGGCCGCGACGGGGGGCGGAGGCGCCCCCGGGGGCGCGAACGCCGGCACCGGTGCGGCCGGCCCCGGCGGCGGAGGCGGTGCACCGGCACCCGGCGGCGGGGGCGGCGGCGCGGCCGCTGGCGGCGGGGCCGGGGCCGGGGTGGCCGCGGCCTCGATGGACGAGCCGCACGTCGTGCAGAACTTGGCGCCCTCGACGTTGGACGCTCCGCAGTTGCCACAGACCATCGGGGGCACCCTCCTGGGCGGTCGACGAACGCCTCAGCGTAGAGCCGACCGGCACCGCCGGGCGCCGATCCCGCCGCTCAGGCCAGCGCGCGGCCCACGATCGCCCGCTCACGGTCACCCAGGGGCAGCTCGAGCGCCTCGCTCCGGCCCCGGGGGCTCATCTTGGCGATCGTGCGCCGCACCACCTCGACGGTCTTGTCGTCGCCGAGGCGGTCGGCGAGCGCGGTGAACTGCGTCTGGAGGAACACCAGGCACAGCGCGTCCTCGTGCACCTGCACCTGCGGGTCGGTCGCCAGGTCGACCTTGCCGATGATCTCCTGCACCCGCGCGACCTCGACCGGGTCGTAGCCCAGGTCGGCGAGGATGGCGGCCACGTCGGCCTGGTGGCGCCGGCTGCACTCCTTGCGCCACCGGAGGTAGCCGGCCCGGCCCTCGGGGTACGCCGACCGGTGCAGCGCCCACCGCCGCAGGTGGTGGGCCCGGGCCGCCAGCAGCTGGGCCTCGGTCGGGTCGGGGTCCAGCCGGCGCACCCAGCGCGTCATCAGCTCGGCGTGGAGCAGCTCTGTGGGGCGGGACTCGCCGAGCCACTCGAGGGTGTCGGGGTCGTCGGCATTGGCCGCGTCGATGGCGGCGACGGCCTGCTCGTGGCGGAACCGGTCCACGACGTCGTCCGGCGCGCCGGGGCCTCCCCCGCTACTCGCCCCGCTGGTCGGCGGGGCGGAGATCGACGCGCAGCACGAGGAACCCGTCCTCGATGGTGCCCACGGCGTCGCCGATGATGGCGAAGTCCTGGAAGTCGGTCTGCGCCTGGGCCACGAACTTGGCCCGCTCCTCGCCCGCGACCGGGGGGAGGTTGCGCCGCTTCACGGCGGCGGCCCGCTCGCGGTACCGCTCCAGCATCGCCTCGACGTCGAACCCGTCAGCCATGGCCCCACGCTAGCGGCGGCACCCCCGCCGCCGGCCCGTCGGGTGGCTCAGTCCTCGGCCCACCAGAAGCTCTGCTCGTCCTCCTGGTGCTCGAACACCGAGCGCGCCGCGGTCGGCGCGAAGACGTCGTCCGGCGAGTCGGGCACGTCCCACTCGTCCTGGCCGCCGTGCCACCGGTCGGGCCGGGTGTGGCGGGCGTAGACGATGGTCAGGACGATGATCAGGAACGCCACGACGCCGAGGCCGGCGATGGCGAACCAGACGGTGCGCTCGGCGTTGGGGTCGGCCGAGTCCGACGAGTCAGCGGCCGGCGCCGACGTCGCGGTGGCACCCGTCCCGACCGTCGTGGCGGTGCTCGCGGCGATGGTCGTGGAGGGGACCAACACGCCGCCCCCGGGGACCGTCGTGGCGGGGAACCCGGGCACGGTCGTCTCGGGCGGGAAGCCCGGCACCGTGGTGGGTGGGATCTGAGCGTTCCCGGCCCGGGCGGTCGCACCGAAGAGCACGAGGCCGACCACCAGCACCAGCGCAGCCGCGCCGACTCGTTGGGTTGTGTGCATCGCGTCCTGCTACTCCCGGTGGCGTCACCCGCGCCGCTGTCGGTCCGCCGACCGGGCGATGCTACCGGGCGGAGACACCCACCCTCCAAGCACCCCGGCGCCCGGACGGGGGCTCAGCGCTGGTGCACGGGACAGGAGTAGGTGGTGCGACCGCCCACGGTGCGCCGCAGCAGGGGGGCGCCGTCGCGGGGGCAGGCCCCGCCCCGCTCGCGGGCGTGGTGGAGGTCGCCGGTGTGCGAACCGCCCCGCTCCCCCAACTCGTCCAGGGTGACCCGCAGGTGCCGGTGCAGGCGGCGCAGCTCGCTCGGATCGAGCGAGCCGGCCGGACGGGCCGGGTCGAGGCCCGCCCGCCAGAGGGTCTCGTCCACCAGCAGGTTGCCGATGCCCGCGATCCGGGACTGGTCCATGAGGCGGGCCTTGAGCGGCGCCGAGCTGCCGGCCAGCAGGTCGCGCAGCTGCGCCGGCGTGACCTGCGTGGCGTCCACCCCCCAGCGGCCCTCGTCCGGGTCGAGCTCGACCGCACCGAGGCGGCGCGGGTCGCGCATCACGAGGTCCCCGCCGTCAGCGAAGCCCAGGGCGAACCTGTCCCACGCGGGCCGCTCCGCGCCGCGCACGTACTCGAGCTTGTCGATGGCGGCCGTGCCGTCGACGAGGAGCTTGCCCGACATGCCGAAGTGCAGGCCGAGCACCGGGCCGTCGTCGCTGGTGTCGACGAGGACCTGCTTGCCGATCCGGCGGGCGGCGACGAGCCGCCGGCCGAGGAGGGCGTCGCGCACGAGCCCGGCGGTCAGGCCCCGCTTCAGGTACCACGCGTCCGGGGCGCGGACCTCGACGATCTCGCGGTCGAGGGCCCGCTCCGCCGTGCGGCGGTAGGCCTCGGCCTCCAACAGCTCGGGCACGGCGCCGTGCCCCTCAGCCGTCGACGGCGTTGAGCGCCTGCACCACGTCGGCGATGACGTCGTCGGGGTGCTCCAGGCCGCACGACACCCGGACCGAGCCGAGGCCGATCCCCGACCGCTCCCGCTCCTCCGGCGTGAGGTTCACATGGGTCGTCGAGGCCGGGTGGGTCACGAGGGTCTCGGGCCCGCCGAGCGAGGTGGCCAGCTGGCAGAGGCGCACCGACTCGACGAACGTCCGACCGGCCTCGAGACCGCCCACGAGGTCGAAGGCGGCCAACCCGCCGTAGCTGTGCATCTGGCGCTTGGCCAGGTCGTGCTGGGGGTGGGACTCGAGGCCCGGGTAGCGGACGCACTCGACCGCCGGGTGCGCCTCGAGGACCTCGGCGAGGCGGTGGGCGGTCTCGGCCTGCTGGCGCAGCCGCACCGAGAGCGTGCGCAGGCCGCGCAGGCCGTTCATGGCGTCGAAGGGCGCGGCGTTGGCGCCCTGGAGCACGGCGAAGCCCCAGATCCACGACAGGAGCTCCTCCGAGCCGGCGACCACGCCGAGGCTGGCGTCGTTGTGGCCGGCGATGCCCTTGGTCGCGGAGTGCAGGACCAGGTCGACGCCGTGATCGAGCGGCCGCTGGCCGAGCGGCGTCGCGAAGGTGGAGTCGACCACGGTCATCGGCCCCCGGATGGCGCCGAGCTCGTCCAGATCGACGAGGTCGAGCTTGGGGTTGGCCGGGGTCTCGGCCACGACGAGCACGGTCTTGCCCGGCTGCACCGCCGCGGCGAAGGCGCCGGGCTCGGTGCCGTCGACGAAGGTGACGTCGATGCCGAAGCGCGGACAGGTCATCTGCAGGAGCAGCTGGGTGCCGGCGTACAGCTGGCGCTGGGCGACGATGTGGTCGCCCGCCGAGCAGAGCCCGAGCACGACGGCGGTGACCGCGCCCATGCCCGAGGCGAACGCCCGGGCGGACTCGCCCCCCTCGAGCTCGGCGATCGCCTCCTCGAAGGCCCGCACCGTGGGGTTGCCGAAGCGGCTGTAGAACCGCTCGGCGCCGATCGTGGTGGCCATCTCCCGGCCCTCGTCCACCGTCGGGGTGACGAACGTCGTGGTGGCCCACAGCACGGGCGCCAGCGAGGTGTCGCCCTCGTGGCGGCCCGCCCGGATGGTGCGGGTCTGGGGCAGCCAGCCGCCCGCGGCGTCGTGCTCGTCAGTCATCTCGCTTCTCCACGGCGGTCAGGAACTCGGCGACCGCCTCGCCGATCTCGTCGGTCTCCAGCAGGAACCCGTCGTGGCCCTGCGGGCTGTCGACCATCACATGGTCGCACTCGCCCCCGACGGCGCGCAGGCCGTCGCAGAGGTCGAGCTGCTGGTGGGGCGGGTAGAGCGTGTCG
>JAYRFK010000142.1:0-2070 GCA_041908445.1 Acidimicrobiales bacterium
CCAGGGCACCGAAATCGGGAGCCAGAACGAGGGTGGGTACGCTCCGCGGCGTGCTCGACGTGGTGGTCACGGCGGTGGTGGTGAGCGGCTTCGTGCTGCTCGGCGTGGCCGCCGCCCGCCACGTGCGCTGGCACGAGGACGTCGTGGCCCAGCTGCGGGCGCAGCGCCTCTGGCCCGAGGGGTCGGAGGCCACCGTGGCCTGGCTGGTGACCGGGGCCGAGGCGGTCGTGGGCGCCCTCGGCGTGCTGGCGCTCTCGTTCGGGGTGAGCGCAGCGGCGCTGACGCCGTTCGTCGTCGGCCTGCTCGTGCTGGGGGTGGGGTTCGTCGGGCTGCAGGTGTTCCTGCTCGTCGCCCGCCCCGACGCCCCGTGCGGCTGCGACCCCGCCCACGACACCAAGGTCGGCGTCGGCACGCTGGCCAAGGCGGCCTGGCCCGTGGTCGCCGGCCTCGTCGGTCTGGTGGCGCTGCCGACCGAGGCCCTCGACGCCCTCTCGCTGGTGGCGGCGCTCGTCGCCGTCTTTGCCGGCCTCGCCCTCGCGTGGGTGGTCGACGCCGCCCCCGCCTGGATCGACCGGGGGGCCGGGGGTCAGCCCGCCTCGTAGAAGATGCGCCTGGTGAAGCGCTCGATGTCGGGGTGCTCGGTGCGGGCCTCGCCGCGGGCCATGTTGCCCATGGCCGCGATCACCTCGCCGACGTGGTGGACGGCGAGCTGGTCGGTGGGCTGCACGGGCTCGGCGAGCTCGACCAGGCTGGCGTCGACGTCGTAGTCCACGAAGGTCGGGATGACCCACGCGCCCTGGGCGCAGGCGTCGGCGATGAGGCCGCGGGTGGAGCGCCCGAAGGGGTTCATGAACACGTCGCCGTGCTCGTCGCGGAAGTCCCGGGAGCCGCCGCCGGCGAGCAGGATGATCCCGCCCTGGCTCGACCGGACGAGGCGCTCGAACTCCCGGCGGGTGCGTTCGTTCGAGACCTTGCGGAAGACCTTGAGGCGGCGGTCGAGGTCGGCCTCGGTGATGACGTTCTCGTCCATCACCTCGCTGCCGCTCACCGGGAAGGTCTTCAGCACGGCGGCGGCCTTGCGCAGGATGTCGTCGATGACGTTGCGGTCGCCGAGTCGGAGGAAGCCGAGGAGGCGCCCGATCATCAAGGTGGTGTGGTGCTCGAGGCGGTCCATGCCCTGGGTCTTGGCGACCCGGTGCAGGTAGCCGAGGGTGAGGCCCTGGTCCTGGAGCTCGAGGTGGTTGCTCGGGAAGATGAAGGTCTCGCCGTCGAGCACCCGCTCGAAGACCTTGTGCTCCTCGGCGTACGCGGCGAAGGCCGCGGTGACGATGGGCACCTGCGGGCCCTGGAGGAGGTCGAGGAGGGCGAGCACGTCGTCCTGCTCGGCCGTGCTGTGGGGGTTGGGCGGCAGCAGCACGGTGTCGTGGTCGATGGCGTCCGGCAGGCGGCCCTGGTCGAGCACGGACCGCTCGATCATGTCGAAGAGCGCCCCCGCCTCGGACTGCACGACCTGCTCGGCGAGGGCGAACATGGCCTCGTCGATCTGGCGGTGCACGTCGACCCAGCCCCGCACCCGGTCGAGGAAGCCCTCGTGCTCGTGGGCGGAGGCGAGGTCGTCGTGCCGCTCGTCGTGGGGGTCGTGGGCCATGGCCCTTCGACCGGTCAGGGCCACGATCGGTTACAAAGATGCAGTCGACTGGATCGCCGCGGGCAAACCGCCGGAGTCAGTGCTCCAGCATCCGCGCGATCGACCAACACTCGCCGTAGCCGCCTGCAAGCACCGAGCCATCGGCACCCTTTGGGCCCTCCGGCGGCACTGCCTGATGCATAATACAAGAGTGCCCAATCCCTTTACCGAAGGATCCGAAGCAAGCAAGTACTTCGTCGGTCGTGGCACAGAGCAGGGCCGCTTGGCGAGACGTCTCGAAGGCCTAGCCACGATCTTTCGTAGCGGGTCCGTCTGAACTCGCGAAAAGCCCTCCGACCTGGGAAAATGCTTGTCGCTGAACACGCATTCGATCCCAGAGTGGGAGGGCTTTCACGATGGACGCTATCAGGCTGGCGCAGCCA
>JAYRFK010000143.1:0-6326 GCA_041908445.1 Acidimicrobiales bacterium
CCGACGACGAGGCCCTGCACCAGGCGGTTGAGCACGGGCCGGGGCTCAGGAGGCGGCGCGGCGCGGGCGCGGCTGGCGAGAGGGCTCGCCACGCGGCACGAGGGTCGGGTTGACCTTCTCGTTCACCACGCCGGCGTCGATGACGCACTTGCCGACGTCGGTGCGGCCCGGCAGGTCGTACATCACGTTGAGCAGCACCTCCTCGATGATCGACCGCAGGCCCCGGGCCCCGGTGCCCCGCTTGAGGGCCTGGTCGGCCACGGCGTCGAGGGCGTCGGGCGTGAAGTCGAGCTCCACGTCCTCGAACTCGAAGAACTTCTTGTACTGCTTCACCAGCGCGTTCTTGGGCTCGACGAGGATGCGGATGAGGGCCTCGCGGTCGAGGTTGGAGACCGCGCCGACGACGGGCAGCCGGCCGATGAACTCGGGGATCAGGCCGAACTTCAGCAGGTCCTCGGGCAGCACCTGGTTGAAGATGGCGCCGAGGTCCTTCTCGTTCGACTGGCGGATGTCGGCACCGAAGCCCACGCCCTTGTTGCCGGCGCGCGCCTCGATGATCTTCTCGATCCCGGCGAAGGCGCCACCGCAGATGAACAAGATGTTCGTGGTGTCGATCTGGATGAACTCCTGGTGGGGGTGCTTGCGGCCCCCCTGCGGCGGCACCGAGGCGGTGGTGCCCTCCAGGATCTTCAGCAGGGCCTGCTGCACGCCCTCGCCCGACACGTCACGGGTGATCGACGGGTTCTCGCTCTTGCGGGCGATCTTGTCGATCTCGTCGATGTAGATGATGCCGGTCTCGGCCTTCTTGACGTCGTAGTCGGCGGCCTGGATCAGCTTCAGCAGGATGTTCTCGACGTCCTCGCCGACGTAGCCCGCCTCGGTGAGGGCGGTGGCGTCGGCGATCGCGAACGGGACGTTCAGCAGCCGGGCGAGGGTCTGCGCGAGCAGCGTCTTGCCACACCCCGTGGGGCCGATGAGCATGATGTTCGACTTGGCCAGCTCGACCTCGTCGTCGCCGCGACCCGCCCCGTCGAGCTGCACCCGCTTGTAGTGGTTGTAGACGGCGACCGAGAGGATCTTCTTCGCCTGCTCCTGGCCGATGATGTAGTCGTTCAGGAACTGGTAGATCTCACGCGGCTTGGGCAGCTCGTCGAAGCGCAGCTCCGAGGTCTCGGAGAGCTCCTCCTCGATGATCTCGTTGCACAGGTCGATGCACTCGTCGCAGATGTAGACCCCGGGGCCGGCGATGAGCTTCTTGACCTGCTTCTGCGACTTGCCGCAGAACGAGCACTTGAGGAGCTCGCCCCCGTCTCCGAACTTGGCCACGTCGAATCTTCCCCCGGTGCTCTCGATGACCTACGAGCTGACCGCCTGGATGGCGCCGGTGTTGTCCACCAGCTCCCGGGCGGCGATGACCTCGTCGATGATGCCGTACTCCTTGGCCTCGTCCGCGCTCATCACGAAGTCGCGGTCGGTGTCCACGTTGATCTTCTCGGCCGGCTGGCCGGTGCAGCTGGAGAGGATCGACTCGAGCGTGCTGCGCATGCGCAGGATCTCCTTGGCGACCAGCTCGATGTCGGAGACCTGGCCCCCGGCCTGGCCGTAGGGCTGGTGGAGCAGGACCCGGGCGTGGGGCAGCGCCATGCGCTTGCCCTTCGTGCCCGCCGCCAGCAGCACCGCCGCCGCCGAGGCGGCCTGGCCGAAGCAGATGGTGGCGATGTCGGGCTTCACGTAGGACATCGTGTCGTAGATCGCCAGCAGGGCGGTGATGTCGCCGCCGGGGCTGTTGATGTAGATGTTGATGTCCTTGTCGGGGTTCTCCGACTCGAGGTGCAGCAGCTGGGCGCAGATCAGGTTGGCGACGGTGTCGTCGATCGGCGTGCCCAGGAAGATGATGTTCTCCTTGAGCAGCCGCGAGTAGAGGTCGAAGGCGCGCTCGCCCCGGTTGGTCTGCTCGACGACGGTCGGCACGAGGTAGTTGCGGATGGGCTCCATCTAGCTGGCGTCCTCTTCTTCGGTGGTCTCGGCAGGTTCGTCGTCGGCGGCGGTCGCCTCGTCGGCCACCGCCTCGGTCTCGGTGCTGGCGTCGGCCGAGGCGTCCGCCCCCTCCGCGTCCGACCCGCCCGCGGCGGCCTCGTCCTCGGCGGGCGGCTCGAGCAGGGCGCGGTCGATGGCGTTGCCGTCGGCGTCGACCAGCTCGACCTGCTCCACCAGCCACTCCAGAGCGGCCCGCTTGCGCAGGTCGGCGCGGAGGCCGGCGGTCCCGGCGTGGTGCTCGAACTGGTGGCGGACGTCCTCGACGCTCTCGCCGAAGCGCTCGGCGAGGCGCTCGTACTCGGCCTCGAGGTCGTCGTCGCCCGCCTCGATGCCTTCGGCGTCGGCGATGGCCCGCAGGGCGAGGTCGACCTTCACCGCCTGCACCGCGCCCTCGCGCAGCTCGGCGACCATCGACTCCGGGTCCTGGCCCGTGATGGCGGCGTACTGGTCGAGGTCGAGGCCCTGGGCCTGGAGGCGCATGGCGAGGTTCTGGAGCTGGTCCTGCATCTCGGCGGTGACGAGCGCCTCGGGCAGCTCGAGCTCGACGAGCTCGGCGAGGGCCTCGGCCGTGCGGGACTGGGCGGCCATGGCCGCCTGGGCGGCCCGGACCCGGCCCATGCGGTCGGCGTAGTCGGCCCGCAGCTCCGCGACGGTCTCGAACTCGGAGGCCTCGTTGGCCCACTCGTCGGTGACCTCGGGGAGGACCTTCTCCTTGACCTCCTTGACGAGGACCCGGAAGCTCAGACGACCGTCCTCGTCGGGGTCGGGGTGCTCGGCCTCGAACTCGAGGATGTCGCCGACCTTGGCGCCGGCGAGCTGCTCGTCGATCTCGGGCACGATCCCGCCGCTGCCGAGGGGATAGAGGTAGTCGTCGGCGGTGAGGCCCTCGACGGCCTCGCCGTCGACCGAGCCGGCGATGTCGATCTTGACGTGGTCGCCGTCCTTGGCGGGGCGCTCGACGGTCTCGAGCTCGCCGAACTGGTCGCGGAGGCGCTCGATCTGGGCGTCGACCTCGTCGTCGGTGGGCACCGGCGACGGGATCTCCACCTGCAGGTCGGCGTAGCCCGCCACCGTGATGGTGGGGCGCACCTCGACCACGGCGTCGAAGACCACGGCCCCGGACTCCTCGCCATCGGTGATGTCGATCTCCGGGGCGGCGATGACGTCGACCTCGTGCTCGCGCACGGCGTCGGCGTAGTAGCCGGGGAGGGCCTCACGCAGCGCCTCCTCGCGGGCCACTCCGGCGCCGAGGCGGGCCTCGAGCAGCTTGCGGGGGGCCTTGCCGGGTCGGAAGCCGGGGATGCGGACCTCGTTGGCGATGCGTTTGAACGCCGAGTCCACCGCCGCTTCGAACTCGTCCTCGTCGACTTCGACGGAAAGCTTGACCTTGTTGCCCTCGAGGGTCTCGACGCTCGTCTTCACAGGCGGCCGAGTGTAACGGCCGACCGCTCGCGCCCATCGCTTTGTGCCTTCTTCGTCGGCACCCCTTCGAGATCCGGTTCGTCCGTGCCGCTGCTCCGCTCCGCTCCGCAACCGAACCACCGACCGCTCGAGGGTTCGGGAGCGCGGCGGGGCGTCGCTAGGGTGCGCCCACCGGGGAGTAGCGCAGCCAGGTAGCGCACCTGCTTTGGGAGCAGGGGGTCGCGGGTTCAAGTCCCGCCTCCCCGACGGGTCAGCGCGTCACGCGAAGGGCGCGAAGCAGCGGTGGGGCTCGGCTTCGCGCTCGCTCCCCCGCCCCGCCGCATCGCCCTCAGTCGCGGCCTCGCGCTCGCGCTCCTCGCGCTCGCGCTCCTCGCGGGCGTCCTCGTCGCCCGCGCCCGCCGGGGCCTCCTCCTCGGCGCCGAGCACCAGCGGGTGGCCGTGCGCGTCGGCGACGATCACACCGAGCTCCTTGGGGTTGGGCGCGTCCGCCCGCTCGGGGGGCGGGGGGTTCGTGAGCAGGTAGGCGGCGGCCACCTCGCACACCTCGAGCGCCTCGGCCCGGGCCTGGGCGTCGGTCAGATCGGCCTGGTCGACCTCGATGGTCCCGCCGGCGCACACCGCCACCCGGTCGATCCAATCCGCGGCGGCCGCCTCCTCGGCGAGGTGGGCGCGCAGCCCGTCGTAGAGGCCATGGTCGGGGGCGCAGTCGGGCGACGGGGTGGCCGTCAGCCCGGTCGCGGCCCCGCCACCGTCCCCTCCCCCGTCCGAGGCGCCGCAGGCGGCGGCGAGCAGGGCGACGACCGCGACGCCGGCGGTGCACCAGCGCCGCACCCCGCTCACCCCTCCCAGTAGACGGCGATGCGGCCGTACATCGGGTGCGAGACGTCGCGCGTGCGGATGCGCCAGCCGGTCGGCGCATCCTGCACGAGCGGGCCCGAGAGCGGGTCGTAGCAGCTCTGGGTCGGGTCGACGTCGACCCGGGCGTCGTACTGGCTCGAGATGTAGCTCTTGAGCTGGTTGCGGATGTCGATCGGGCCCGAGCCTGCCTCCTCACTGGCCGCGGTCTCGAGGAAGTCCCACGGGTCGGTGCACGTCCGTTGCACGGGCGTGCGCGTGGTGCTCGACCCCAGCCGCAGGTCGACCTTGACGCAGCCGTTCGCGGGCTGGCGGGTGGTCGTGACCCGCACCCCGGGGCGCGTCACCAGGTCGTAGCGGAGGCGCAGGTGGGCGCCCGACGTGCCGTCCGGGGCACACACCTTGAACGGCGACGGGCGGGTGCGCAGCGCCTCGAGCAGCACCCGCACGTCGAGGTGCGGCTGGCAGCAGTAGGGGGCCTGGCCACGGTCCTGCAGGCGGTTGATCGACGAGACCAGGTACTGGATCGCGTCGACGTTGAAGATCCCGCCCCGCGACGTGGGCTGGTCCACCTGGGTCGCCAGCGCCGGGTCGGGGTGGTAGCGCTGCGCGACCCGGTACGGGTTGTAGAAGAAGCCGACCGTGGTGCGGTCGCCGTCGACGTGCGACCAGGCCATGAAGGTCAGCGGGTGCAGTTCGGTGAAGTAGTCGCCGTGGCCGCAGTCGAGGATCCAGCGCCCCATGACGATCACCCGATCGCCCGGCAGCGGCAGGTAGCCCGGCTGGACGTTCTCCCGGGCCGAGTCGCTCATCTCGTTCCACGTGGCGCCGCTGGCGGGGCCCGGCGTCGTGCGGGCGTGCGGGAACAGGCCCTCCTCGAGCTCGACGTGCATGGGCAGCTCGGTCGGCCCACCGTCCATCTGGGTGAACTCGGCGAACTGCGGGTCGACGCCGACGTCCATGTTGAAGTCGCTGCCGAAGACGTGGTCGAAGGGCAGGTCGCCCGTGCCGAAGCCGGCGTGCTGCACGGTGCCCGACACCATCACCTGCTGGCCGCCGACGACGACGTCCCCCCAGTGCTGGGGCACCTCGTACTCCGGGACGGGGTGCTCCAGGAGCTCGGTCAGGTAGGTGTACTGGTCGGAGCCGCACGCCGTCACCGGGTCGGAGGAGGGCGCCGGCCCGTTGCGGGTCGTGGCGTCGGTGGTCCAGCGCAGGGTGAGCCCACCGGCGGTCTCCACCGCACCCTCGGGCGAGCCCGGCGGCGGCCCCTGCACGCCGTGCGCCGGCCCGGTGCCGACCACGACGAGCAACGCCACCGCGAGCGCGACGACCACCGGTCGACCGGTCCTGGTGCGCATCACGACCCCCTGCCCCGCCACACTCGAAGCCCCCGTTCTACCTCATCCGATACGGGCGCGTGGGCCGGGCGGCTACGGTCGCAGGTCCTCGCGGGTGTAGCTCAATGGCAGAGCCTCAGGCTTCCATCCTGATGACGCGGGTTCGATTCCCGTCACCCGCTCTCGACCCGCTCGCCCACCGCGGGCGGCGCCGCCTCGGCCTCGTCGGGCGCATCGGCTCCGGGCGAGGCCAGCACGGCGCTGAGGCCGACCAGGAGCCAGATGTAGCGGGTCCAGATGTGCTCGAGGAACGAGGCGAGCACCAGGTGGGCGATGAAGGTGAGCGACACCGCGTAGAGCACGAGGTCGTGGCCGGCGAGGCGGCGCTTCGCCCAGGTCAGGCGGAACGCCGGGCGCACCGTCGACAGCGCGACGAGGGCCCAGCCCGCCAGGCCGAGCAGCCCCAGCCCCACCCAGATCTCGAGGTGGCCGCTGTGGGGGCCGGTGGTCGAGCGGTTCACCATCCCGTCACCGACGATGAGGCCGTGGGTGCCGACCTCGTCCAGGCGCTCGTGGGCCAGGTTGATGCGGGCGTCGGTCGAGACCTGGGAGTACTGGCTCTCGGCGGTGTCCGTGCGCAACAGGACGCGGTCGATCACGGGGACGCGCACC
>JAYRFK010000144.1:0-7189 GCA_041908445.1 Acidimicrobiales bacterium
CCGCTCGAGCAGGGCGAGCCAACCGGGGCCGTCGAGCAGGTCGGGGCCGTCGTGGCGGTCCACCCCGAGGACCTCGTCGCCCTCCGCCTCGAGGTGGTCGGAGAGGTAGCGGCCCACGAAGCCGTGGGCGCCGGTGATGAGGGCCTTCACCGGGCCGAGTGTACGACCCGCCGGTAGAGGTCGATGAGCCGGTCGGTCGCCTCGTCCCAGGAGAAGTGCCCGGCCCGCTCCCGGCCGAGCGCCACGAGGGCCGCCCGGGCGGCATCGTCGGCGAGCAGGTCGGCCAGCGCGCCGGCCAGCGCGTCGGGGTCGCCGGGTGGGACGAGGCGGGCGGCGTCGCCGAGCACCTCGGGGAGGGAGCCGGCGGTCGACGCGACCACCGGCACGCCGGCGCTCATGGCCTCGAGCGGGGGGAACCCGAAGCCCTCGTACACCGACGGGTAGGCGAACACGGTGGCGCCGTGCACCAGTGCGTCCCGGTCGGGGTCGTCGACCCAGGGGACGCGCACGATCCGGTCGCGGTGGCGGGCGGCGGCGACCGCGGCGGCGAAGGCATCGACCCCCCACCCGTCGGGGCCGGCCACGACCAGGTGCACGTCGGCGTCGGCCTCGGCCACGCGGTCGAAGGCCGCGACGAGGGTGGGGTAGCCCTTGCGGGGCTCGATCGTGCCGAGGGCGAGGACGTAGCGGTCGGCCCCGGCCAGGGCCGGGCCGCGGGCCGGGTCGGCGGGGGAGAGCGGGGTGAGGCCGTCGTGGATCGCCACCACCCGCTCGGGGTCGACGCGGAAGTGGCCGCGGATCTCGTCGGCCACGAACGCCGAGCCGGTGTGGACCCAGGCGCCGCGGTCGATCGCGGCCTGGATGAGGGGCGGGAAGGCCAGGGTGTCCTTGGTGCAGAGCTCGGGGAAGCGCACCGGCGTGAGGTCGTGCACCGAGACGAGGGCGGCGCCGCGGGTCGGCGGTACGACGTAGTTCGGGCCGTGCACGAGGTCGACCGGGCCGGTCCACCACTCTATCGGGGGGCCGGCGACGCGCGTCCAGGCCTCCCGGAGCGGCCGGGCGGCCATGGGCCGGCCCACGGCGGTCACGCCCGGCGGCACCAGCTCGGCGAGGCGCCCCCGGCCCCGCCACGTGGCCGCGTAGGCGCGCACGTCGAGGTCGGGGTGGCTGCCGAGCCGGGCGAGCACCTCGTAGGTGTAGACCCCGACCCCCGTGCGGGGGCCGAACAGCGGGGTGGCGTCGTAGGCGACGCGCAGCGCCGGGGGCATCCCGGCCGTTCTACTCGCTCGCCGGGCTAGCGGCCGAAGACCTGCTGGCCCAGGCCCTCGATGCGGGTCTGGAGCTCACGGCGCTGGACCTGCACCTTCTGGAAGGTGAGGACCCCGGCGCCCACGCCCAGGTAGACGGCGTCCATGGCGACCTCGGCGAGGTCGGCCATGGCGGACCCGAGGCGGTGCTCGAAGAGGTCGGTGACCGGGCCGGACATGCTCACCACGGTATCGATGGCGTGCAACAACAGCAAGCACCCGGCGGGCGCTCGACAGGAGGTGGGGGTCACCGAAATCGGCCCGGGACCCGGGTAGGTTGGCCCGATCGTGGAGACCCTCCCCGCTGACCTCGACGCGCCCGCGACCCTGCCTTCGGTCGTCGCGATCGTGGTCGCGCACGACCCCGGGGGGTGGCTCGAGGACACGCTGGCGAGCCTGGCCGAGCAGGATTACGACCAGTTCGCCGTCCTGGTCATCGACGCCGCCAGCGAGGAGCCGGTCCGGGACCGCGTCGCCGCGGTGTTCCCGAGCGCCCTCGTGCGCCGCCTGGAGGACAACCCGGGGTACGGGGCCGCCACCAACGAGGCCGTGAAGATGGTGCAGGGTGCGCCGTTCCTGCTGCTGTGCCACGACGACGTGGAGCTGGCGCCCAACACCGTGCGCGTCCTGGTCGAGGAGGCCTACCGCTCCAACGCCGGCCTCGTCGGCCCGAAGTTGGTGCGCTGGGACGCCCCCCGGGAGATCCTCCAGCTGGGCCTCGCCGTGGACAAGACCGGCTACGCGAGCCCCCGCATCGAGCGGGGCGAGTTCGACCAGGAGCAGCACGACTCGGTCCGCGACGTCTTCGCGCTCCCGAGTGGGTGCCTGCTCGTGCGGGCCGACCTCTACCAGGCCCTCGGCGGGTTCGACGAGGCCATCGACTACCTCGGCGACGACGTCGACCTCTGCTGGCGCGCCCAGGTGGCCGGTGCGCGCATCGTCGTGGCCCCCGAGGCGCGGGTCTGCCACCTCGAGGCCCTCGGCGACCGGCGCGGCGTCGACGACCGCCGCCGCCTCCAGGCCCGCCACCGGCTGCGGTCCAGCCTGGTCTGCTACGGCCCGTTCCACCGGCTCCGGGTGCTGCCCCAGGCCGCGCTGCTGGCGTTCTTCGAGGTCCTCTACGCGCTCGTCGTCGGCCGGGGCCGCCAGGCGCGCGACGTCGCCGGCGCCTGGTTCTGGAACCTCCGCCACCACGGCTCCATCCGCCGGGCCCGCAAGCGCCTGAAGGCCGTGCGCCAGGTCCCCGACGGCGACGTCCGGCCCCTCCAGGCCGGGGGCTTCGGTCGCGTCAACGCCGTGATCCGGGGCCAGATCGGCCGCTCCGGCGACGACCGCCTCACGACCGTCGGCGGGGCCGGCCGCGACCTCGCCGCCTTCTTCCGCGAGGGCCCCAGCCGGGCGTCCGCCATCGTCTGGATCGCCGTCGGCGCCTTCCTCGTGATCGGCAGTCGCCACCTCATCACCCGCTCGGTGCCGGCCATCGGCCAGTTCGCGGCCTTCCCGGGATCGCCCACCGACCTCGTGCGCCAGTGGGCGAGCGGGTGGTCGGCCGCCGGCCTCGGCTCCCAGGCCCCCAACCCCACGGGCTTCGGCCTGATCGGGGCGCTCGGGTACCTCTTCCTCGGCGCCATGGGCATCCTGCGCAAGGTCCTCGTCCTCGGGCTGATCCCCGTCGGCGCCGTGGGGGCCTGGCGCCTGCTGGCGCCGACCCGGTCGCGCCGCACGCGGCTCGTCACGCTGGTCGTCTACGTGGCCATCCCCGTGGCGTACAACGCCGTCGCCCTCGGGCGCTGGGGCGGCCTCGTGCTCTACGCCGCCGCTCCGTGGATGCTGGCCCGCCTGGCCCGGGCGTCGGCGCTGGCGCCCTTCGCGCCGCTCGAGCCCGTCGAGGTCGCGCCCGGCGAAGACCCGCCGGAGCCGACCGAGGGCGTCCCGCCGCGCACGCGCCGCCAGCACGTGCTCGCCCTCGGCGTGCTGCTGGCGGTGGTCACGTGCCTCGCCCCGCTCGCGGTCCCGGTGCTCTGGGTCATGGCCATCGGCCTGGTGCTCGGCGGCCTGCTCGGTGGCAGCCTCCGGGGTGCCACCCGGATCCTGGCCACGACCGTCGGCGCCACCGTCGTGGCGGTGGTCCTGCAGCTCCCGTGGGCGCTCGACTTCCTGCCGCCGCGGTTCCAGTGGTCGGCGCTCGGCGCCGAGGCCACCGCGACCACCGGGGGCCTCGACCTCCCGCAGCTCCTGCGCTTCGAGACCGGGCCGTTGGGCGCGGGCGTGCTCGGCTTCGCCTTCCTGCTCGTGGCCGGACTCGCCCTGCTCATCGGCCGGGGCTGGCGGCTCGACTGGGCCATCCGGGGGTGGATGGTCGCCCTGACCTGCTGGGGCACGCTCTGGGCCGCCGAGGCGGGCTGGCTGCCCTTCGGCCCCAACGCCCCCGAACTGCTGCTGGCCCCGGCCGCGGCCGGACTCGCCCTCGCCTCCGGGATGGGCGCCACCGCCTTCGAGCGGGACCTCAGCAACAAGTTCTCCTGGCGCCAGATCGTGTCGTTCATCGCGCTCGGCGCGTTGGTCCTGGCCGTGTTGCCCTCCCTCGCCTCGATGTTCAACGGCCGCTGGTTCGCCCCCCGCGGCGACTTCGGCTCCTCGCTGTCGTTCCTCGACGACGAGGTCCAGGAGGCGCCGTTCCGCGTGCTCTGGATCGGCGACCCCGACGTGGTGCCCCTGTCGGGCTGGGAGCTCGACGACGACGTCATCTACGCCACCACCGACCAGGGCCAGCCCGACGTGACCGACCTGTGGGCCGGCTCGTCCCGGGGCGCCACCTCACTCGTCGGCGACGCCCTCCACGCCGCCGGCTCGCGCCAGACCAACCGGCTCGGCCACCTGCTCGCGCCCATGGGGGTGCAGTACGTCATCGTGGTGGAGCAGCTCGCCCCCGAGCCCTTCAGCGACGAGACCCGACCCGTGCCCGCCCACGTCACCAACACCCTCGACGAGCAACTCGACCTCGAGGCCATCGAGGTCAACCCGGCGCTCGAGGTGTACCGCAACATCGCCTGGGCGCCGTCGCGCACGTTCCTGGCCGACGCCGACGTCGGCGCCGGTGACCGATCGGCCCTGGCCCTCGCCGCCGCGACCGACCTGACCGGCGCCGAGGTCGCGCTGCCCGACGAAGCCCACTTCAACAAGTACGAGGGCCCGGTGGAGGCCGGCGACCAGGTGTACCTGGCGAGCGCCAGCGCCTCGGGCTGGCAGCTCCGGTCGGGCGGTGAGTCCGCCGAGCGGCGGGAGGCCTTCGGCTGGGCCAACGCCTTCGCGGTCACCGGCACGGGTGACGGCACCCTGCGCTACGTGACGCCGGTGACCCGGTACGGCCTGCTCGCCCTCCAGGGCGCCCTCTGGTTCGTCGTGCTCTTCGCCCTGTTCCGCGGCCAGCTCGGGCCGCGCCGGCTCCGGAAGGGCCGACCGTGAAGCCCCACCGCTGGCCCGCCCTCATCGCCGTCCCCGTCCTGCTCGCGGGCGCCGTCGCCCTCGAGCAGACCCGGGACGACAGCCCGCCGGTCGTCGAAGGGCGCGACCTCACGCGCAGCCTCGAGGAGCAGGGCCTGATGCCCGTCGCCGCCCCCGAGAGCGCCCTGGGCTCGACGTGGTACTGCGCCGGCGGTGTGGTCGGCGACGACGCCTCGCACACGGTCGTCGTGGCCAACCCCGGCGACCGGGACCTCGAGGGTGCCGTCACCGTCTACGGCGACCCCGACAGCGCCAACCCCGTGATCGCCCCGCCGGTGATCGCCACCACCACGACCACGGCGGCGGGGGAGGAGGGCGACGAGGAGGCCACCACCACGACCTCGTCGACCACCACGACCACCACGACCCCGCCGACCACGACCACCGAGGTGCCGTCGCCCGACCCGGCGAGCGCCCCGATCAGCGTGCCTGCGGGCTCGTCCACCGAGGTCGACCTGGGCGACATCGGCGGCGTCGAGCCCGGGTACACCGCAGCGCTGGTCGAGCTCGACGGCGGCGGCGCGGTGGTCGAGCACCGCGTCACCGACGAGGACGGCACCGACGTCAGCCCCTGCTCGTCCACGGCCTCGCCCACCTGGTACTTCGCAGCCGGTGCGACCACCAAGGACGCCACGGAGACCCTCGTCTTCTTCAACCCGTTCCCGGACGACGCCGTGGTCGACGTCACCTTCCGCACCGACCAGGACGTCCGCACGCCCGAGCAGTTCGAGGGCCTGGTGGTGCCGGGCCAGTCGGTGGTGGCCCGCGACATCGGCGAGGTCGTTACCCGGCGTGAGCACGTGTCGGCCAGCGTGGTGGCACGCGCCGGACGGCTCGTGGTCGACCGCATCCAGAGCTACGACGGCACCGAGGGCGTCACCGGCCTCACCGTCAGCCTCGGCGCGCCGCTACCCGCCGAGACCTGGTTCTTCCCCGAGGGCACGGTGGGGGAGGGCGTCGACGAGCGCATCGTCATCTACAACCCGACCGAGCAGCGGGCCGAGGTCGACCTCGAGATCACCGTCGACGACCCCGACCTGACTGGCCTCATCGAGCCCTTCGAGCTCACCGTGCCCCCCGAGGGCTACGAGGAGATCCTCCTCAACGAGGAGGCCCGCATCACCTCGGCGCGAGGCGGCGAGGGCGCGCTCGAGCACGCCAGCACCGTGCGCTCGGTCAACGGCGTGCCGGTGGTCGCCGAACGCCAGAGCATCGGCGGCCCCGACAGCGCCCTCGCCGGGGTCGACCTCGTCCTCGGCGCCCCCCTGCTCGCCGACGAGTTCCGGTTCGCCGCCGGTGGCGACGGTGGCGACGAGGCCCTCGTGCTGTTCAACCCGGACTCCGACACCGAGGCCACCGTCACGGTCGAGGCCGTGCAGGACGGCGCCCTCGTGCCGGTCGACGGCCTGGACGACCTCACCATCGGGGGCCGTCAGCGCACCGCCGTGCTGCTCGACGTCGACCCGGGCACGCCCCTGGTGGTCACCTCGGACGTGCCCCTCGTGGTGGAGCGCCGCCTGGTGCTCGACGGCGACGTGTCCAGCGCCATCGGCGTCCCCGCCGCCGGCAGCCTCCACGAACCGGCGGGCTGATGGAGCGCGCCGTCGTGGCCGCAGTGCTGCTCGTCGGGGCGGTGCTGCTCGCCCTGGTCCTGCGCCGGCGCGAGCCCGACGGCCCCGTCCGCACGTCGTGGGCGGTCCCCGACTGGGTGGACCGGGCCGACTTCGCCTCGCCCGCCACCCCGTGGCTGGTGGCGGTGTTCACCTCCGCGACCTGCCGCTCCTGCCAGGACACCGTGGAGAAGGCCGCACCCCTCGCCGGCGACGAGGTCGTGGTGGAGGAGGTCGAGGTGACCGCCCGACCCGACCTGCACGAGCGCTACGGCATCGAGGCGGTGCCCACCGTCGTCATCGCCGACGCCGAGGGCGCGGTGCGGGGCTCGTTCCTCGGCCCGCCCACCACCGCAGAGCTGTGGGCCCGGGTGGCCGAGGCACGCGAGGCCGACGAGGCGTCCTGACCCTCGCCCGGCCAGGTGCCGCGTGCGGGCGCCGCGGCCGCGGCCGCGGCGATCAGTCGTCGGCGGTGACGGGGGCGGCCTGGAAGCTGTCGTCGGTGCCGGCCGGTGCCGCCGGGGCGGCGTCGGCGGCGGGCGCCCCGCCGCCGTTGCGGGCGAGGGCGATCAGGCGATCGACCTCGGCGCCGTCGATGGTCTCGTGCTCGAGCAGGGCCCGGGCCACGAGGTCGAGGCCCTTGCGCTCGCGGAGCAGGGTCTGGCGGCAGCGCTCCTCGCCGGCGCGGAGGATCTGCTCGACCTCCTCGTCGATGATGCGGGCGGTCTCGTCGCTGTAGTCCCGGGTGTGCATGAGGTCCTCGCCGAG
>JAYRFK010000145.1:0-2956 GCA_041908445.1 Acidimicrobiales bacterium
ACCACGTCGTCGCCGCCGTTGTAATTCAGGACCACGAGCCGCACTCGGGGCGCGTCGGTGCGATCGGGAGCCATGACGGCGGACCAACCTATCGGGCGGTCAGGTCAGGGCGATCCAGACCTTGTCGGGCGCCGTGCCCGTGGCGTACCACAACAGGTCACCGCGGCCGTCGGCGTTCCAGTCGCCCGTGACCGGCCGGTCGAAGGTGCCGTTGACCGTGATCGAGCGGGGCGAGAACACCCGGCCGGCGGCCGCCAGCCAGAGCCGGTCGGTCGCCGCACCGGCGCCGTACCAGAGCACGTCGTCACGGCCACCGCCGGTCACGTCGGCCACGAGCGGGACGAACGTGCCGTTGACGGTCACCGTCTTCCCGCTGAACCCGTTCGACGCGCCGTACCAGACCCGGTCCGGCTCGCCGCCCGGCCCGTACCAGAGCACGTCGCTGCGGTCGTCGCCGTCGAAGTCGCCGACCGCGGGCACGAACGTGCCGTTCACGGTGACGTCGTCGTCGGTGAAGTTCTCGCTGCTGGTGCCCCGCCACAGGTTGTCGCGGGCGGCACCGGCGCCGTACCAGAGCACGTCGCCCTCACCGTCGCCGTCGAAGTCCCCCGCGACCGGCTGGAAGTCGCCCCCCACGGTGAAGGCCTTGGAGGTGAAGGTGCGGGCCAGGCCGCCGTACCAGACCTGGTCGGCGGCGGCGCCGGGGGCGTACCAGAACACGTCGCTGCGGTCGTCGCCGTTGAAGTCCCCGACGACGGGCCGGTACGTGCCGTTCACGGTCAGGGCGCGGGAGGTGAACCCGCTCGGCCCTCCCCACCAGATCTTGTCGGTGGCGCCGCCGGGTCCGTACCAGAGCACGTCGTCGTAGGCGTCGCCGTCGAAGTCCCCCGCCAGCGGCGTGAAGGTGGCGTTGACCGTCTCGGCGCGGCCGGTAAAGCGCCCCGGGCCGACGAGGTCGTCGTACACGGCGACCGCGGCGGACCGGATCGATCCCAGGCGGGCGTAGAGGGCGTTGCCCGGGCAGGACGTCTGGCCCGCGTCGCGGTGGCCCATCACGTTCGACGACGAGGGCCGCACACCGCCGAGGAAGAGCTTCCAGCCGATGAGGCGCCCGTAGGACGCCACCGCCGCCGACGAGACCGAGCTCGTGGCGTCCCCGAGGTAGGCGATCCCGACGGCGCCGGTGTTGTGGTCCATGGTGTGCGCGCCGATCACGGCGTTGCGGATGCCGCCGGCCCGACCCTCCCAGATCGCCCCGAAGCGGTCGATCACGAAGTTGTACCCGATGTCGTCCCAGCCCCGGCCGTCCTGGTGGTAGGCCTGGACCGAGCGCAGCAGCGCGGGGACCTGGGCCTGGCTGTAGCTGTTGGAGTTGACGGTGTGGTGGACGTAGGCCCGCTGCAGGTACGGGTGGACGTCGGGCGTGCCCCGGTAGGGCCGGGCGCCCCAGGACGAGCGCAGGCGCACGGAGGGCGCCCCGGCGGCCTCGGCGCCGCCCGCCTCGCCCGGCGCGGTCATCGCCTCGGTGGCGCCGTCGGTGGCGATCGCCTCACCCGTCTCGCGCACGAGGAGCACCTCGACCCCGGTCGCATCGGCGGGCAGGTCGAGCTGGTAGGCGTCGGCCCGCCCCACCCAGATGGGCTCGCTCAGCGGGGCGCCGGTGCGGTTCGCCGGGCCCCGGCCGACGGCCTCCTCGCCCCCGCCGTCGGCGGCGTGGGACGGGTCGAGGTCGAGCGCCTTCCACCCGCTCCACGTGCCGTCGGTGCGGGTCCGGACCGAGCCGGCGCCGCCGGACGGCGAGGCGAAGCCCACACCGATCAGGGTGAACGGCGCCACCGTCTGCTCGCCCGTCACCTTCCGCCCGCCGGCGGACTCGGGCGCGCCGACGACCGGAGGGGCCGGCGCCTCGGCCGCCGGCACCGCGGTGAGCGCGGGCTGGACAGTGTCGGTGCGCACCGCCGAGGCGCTCGCCTCGGCCGGCGCGGGCGCCGGCGCCGGCTCGGGGGCGCCCTGGGCGCCGGCGGGCACCGGGAGGGCCAGTACCGCCACCATCGCGGCCACCAGGCCCACGATCAGGCGGCGGCGGCCTCGGCGGCGGGCGATCGGCTGCAGGTCGGTCGTCATCGCGGGCACCACCGGGTCGTCCTCACCTCGTCGTACGGGCCCGCACGGCCGCCACCGACCCCCGTCTTCGTCCCCGACCCTACCCCTCGGGAATGTCCGGGTGGGGGTGCGCCCGGTAACCTCCCCGCCCGTGAAGGGTCTGATCCTCTCGGGTGGCGCGGGCACGCGCCTGCGCCCGATCACGCACACGAGCGCGAAGCAGCTCGTGCCGATCGCCAACAAGCCCATCCTGTTCTACGGGCTGGAGGACATGGCCGCGGCCGGCATCACCGAGGTCGGCATCATCATCGGCGAGACGGGCGACGAGATCCGCGCCGCCGTCGGCGACGGCTCCGCCTTCGGGCTGGCGGTCACCTACATCCCGCAGGAGGAGCCCCTCGGCCTCGCCCACTGCGTGCTGATCGCCCGCGACTTCCTCGGCGACGAGGACTTCGTCATGTACCTCGGCGACAACATGCTCGAGCAGGGCCTCACCGAGTTCGTGAACCGCTTCGAGGAGGACCGCGAGCGGTCCCGCACCCCCACCCTCGGCGACCACACCCCCACGCCCGTCGCCCAGATCCTGCTCGCGCAGGTCGACGACCCCCGCCAGTTCGGCGTGGCCGAGGTCGACGCCGCCGGCCGGGTGCTGCGCCTGGTGGAGAAGCCCGACGTGCCGCCCTCCGACCTCGCCCTCGTCGGCGTCTACCTGTTCGACGCCAGCGTGCACGAGGCGGTCGCCTCGATCCAGCCGTCGCCCCGCGGCGAGCTCGAGATCACCGACGCCATCCAGTGGCTGATCGACCAGGGCCACCGCGTCCGCCACGAGGTCCTCGACGGCTGGTGGATCGAC
>JAYRFK010000146.1:0-62637 GCA_041908445.1 Acidimicrobiales bacterium
GAAGCAGGAGTCGACGAACTGCTGGAAGCCGGCGGCGTCGGCGGTGATGCGCAGGTGACCCTGGGCGTCGCGGGAGATGTCGAGCGACGGGCAGAAGAACGCGCCGGCGGGGGTGAAGAAGTAGGGCGAGCCCTGCACGCCCCGCTCCTTGCCCTCGGCGTGGTCGGCGTGCACCCGGTCGACCGGAGGGTCGGCCGGGTCGAAGGCGACGCCGTGGCGGGCGGCCACCCCGGCCAGCACGTCGGCGTCGGCGATGTCCCGACCCTGCTCGAACAGCAGGTCGCGCAGCTCGAGGCTCACCGCCTCGCCGGTGGCCACGTCGACGTCGTAGGCGACCGCCGCCAGCGCCAGCGCCGGCATCGAGGTCGCCGGGAAGGCGTCCTGCGAGAACCCGGTGAAGAGGTCGTCGGCCACCTGCTCGCGGATCTCGTCCACCTCCTCGGCGATGAATTCGGGGTCGAGGGGCTGGCCGTTCACCACCTCGAGGGGCCACGACCGCACCCGCAGGTGCACGGGCTCGGGGTCACCCCGCTCGGCCCGCCGCTCCACGAACCGCCGCAGTCCGACGTGGGTGAACGGGCAGGCGACGTCGGCGAACACCTCGATCTCGATGGCCATGGTCCCAGTGTGTACCCCGCTACGGCCCGAACGGTCCCGGGACCAACGGCCCTTTCCCCGAACGCGGCCGTTCCTCCAGCAGGAACGCGCGGTCCCACCGCGCGTTTCCGCTGGAGGAACGAGCGTGCGGGGCGGGCGGGCGTCAGGTCGTGAAGAGCTGGCGGTGCTGGGGGCGCAGGATGCGCTGGAGCTCCCGGTAGGCCCGGGTCATCTCGCTCATGCGCCGCTGCCCCTCGGCCTGGACCCGGGGGTCGGCGCCGGCGAGCCGGTCGGGATGCCAGCGGGCGGCCTGCTCCTTGAACACGGCCGCCACCTCGTCCCAGTTCGCCTCCCAGTCGATGCCGAGGGCGCGGTAGGCGGCCAGGGCGTTGGGGGACGTCGAGCGGCGCCACGGGTCCCGGGAGGGGTCGAGGGCGTCCCGGGCGGCGGCGGCCGCCGCCGCAGCGTGCTCGGGGTCGAGCGGCGGGGTCGGCGGGGCGATCACCGCCGCGGCCCCCGGTCGGGGCGGGGGTGGTGGCGGGGGAGGGGGCGGCGGCGAGGCGTCGAGCGCGTCGGCCCGCCGTTCGAGGACCCCCGTAGGGGGTCCGACCGAGACCGTCCGGCGCTCGCCTCCCGCCCACCAAGCGTGCTCCGCGCTGGACAGGTCGACGTTGTCGTCGCTGCCTCGCCGTCGTCGCATGCCGTCCCATCGACCGACTGACGGGTCAGCGTGAGCGGGACCCGGCGGTTACGGCGAATTGAGCCGTACGCACCAACGAACCCCACTTCGGGCCATTTCCCCGCGACCGACTAGGATCGATCCGTAAGCGCCCCCTACAGCGAACGGAGACGCCAGTGCCCGCAACCGTGGTTGTCGGCACCCAGTGGGGCGACGAGGGCAAGGGCAAGTTCACCGACCTCGTCGCCAAGGAGATGCAGCTCGTGGTCCGCTACCAGGGCGGCCACAACGCAGGTCACACCATCGTGGTGGACGGCCAGAGCTTCGCCTTGCAGCTGGTGCCCAGCGGGATCCTCTATCCCCACATCACGCCGGTCATCGGCAACGGCGTCGTCGTCGACCCCGTTGTCCTGCTCGCCGAGGTCGACATGCTCGAGGCCCAGGGCGTCGACTGCTCGCGCCTCAAGGTCAGCGGCAACGCCCACCTGATCCTCCCGTACCACCAGGAGATCGACGCCATCACCGAGCGTCACCTCGGCAAGAACAAGCTCGGGACCACCAAGCGCGGCATCGGCCCGGCGTACGCCGACAAGGCCACCCGCGTCGGCATCCGGGTGCAGGACCTGCTCGACCCGAAGATCTTCCGGGCCAAGCTCGACCTCGTTCTGAAGGAGAAGGCGCCGCTGCTGGCCAAGGTCTACAACCGGCTCCCGCCCGACGCGGACGAGATCGCCGCGTTGTACCTCGACGAGTGCCTCCCCCGGCTCGAGCCGTACATCGCCGACACGGTGTCGCTCGTGCACGACGCGCTCGACGCCGGCGAGCACGTGCTGCTCGAGGGCGCCCAGGCCACCTTCCTCGACCTCGACCACGGCACGTACCCGTTCGTGACCTCGTCGAACCCGGTCGCCGGCGGCGCCTGCACCGGCGCCGGCGTCGGCCCCCGCTACATCGACCGGGTCATCGGCATCGCCAAGGCCTACGTCACCCGGGTGGGCGCCGGCCCGTTCCCGACCGAGCTGCACGACGAGGTGGGCGACCTGCTCGTCGACCGCGGCCACGAGTACGGCACGAACACCGGCCGCCGCCGCCGGCCGGGCTGGTTCGACGCGGTGATGCTGCGCCAGGCCGTCCGCCTCAACTCGCTCTCCGAGGTGGCCCTCACCAAGCTCGACGTGCTCGACACCCTCGACACCCTCAAGGTGTGCGTGGCCTACGAGGCCGACGGCGAGCGCTACGAGCACCTGCCGTACCACCAGTCGGTGCTGCACGCCTGCACCCCGGTGTACGAGGAGCTCCCGGGCTGGAACACCGACCTGACGGGCATCACCGAGCGCCACGACCTGCCCCGTGAGGCGCAGGACTACGTGGCCTTCCTCGAGGCCCAGATCGGCGTGCCCATCTCGCTGGTCGGCGTCGGCCCCGGCCGCGACCAGTTCCTGCACTTCGCGGCCTGAGGGACGAGAGGTCGCCATGAGGGTCTGCGTCGTCGGTTCCGGTGGGCGCGAGCACGCGCTCGCCCACGTGCTCGCCCGCACCGCCACCTCGGTGGTGGTGACGCCGGGCAACCCGGGGATCCCCGGGTCGGTGCCCACCCCGCCCGAGGAGGTCGACGCCGACCTGTTCGTCATCGGCCCCGAGGCGCCGCTGGTCGACGGGCTCGCCGACCGCCTCCGTGCCCAGGGCAAGCTCGTGTTCGGCCCGGGGGCCGACGGCGCCCGCCTCGAGGGGTCGAAGGCGTGGATGAAGCAGGTGCTCGTCGACGCCGGCGTCCCCACCGCCGCCTACGGCAACTTCGCCGCCGACGAGGAGCGCGCCGCCCTCGACTTCCTCGACTCGATGCGGCCCGGGCCCTTCGTGGTCAAGACCGACGGCCTCGCCGCCGGCAAGGGCGTGATCGTCACCGAGTCCTACGACGAGGCCCGCGACGCGGTCATCGCCTACCTCTCCGGCGCCGCCTTCGGTGCGGCGGGCCAGCGCCTCGTCATCGAGGAGTTCCTCGACGGCCCGGAGCTCTCGATCCTCGCCGTGTGCGACGGCCGGCGGGCCGTGCCGCTCGCCCCGGCGCAGGACTTCAAGCGGGTGGGCGACGGCGACGCCGGCCCCAACACCGGCGGCATGGGCGCCTACACGCCCGTCCCGATCGCCGGGCCCGACGTGGTCGACGAGGTGATGGCGACCGCGGTCCAACCCACCCTCGACGCCCTCGTCGAGCGGGGCATCGACTACCGCGGGGTGCTCTACGCCGGCCTCGTGCTGACCGCGGACGGCCCCAAGGTGCTCGAGTACAACGTCCGCTTCGGTGATCCGGAGACCCAGGTCGTGGTGCCCCGCCTCACCTCCGACCTCGTCGAGCTGCTGGCCGAGGCCGCGGCCGGCGAGATGACCGCCACGCCGACCTTCGCGGACGACGCCTTCGTCACCGTCGTCTGCGCCTCCGAGGGCTACCCCGCGACGCCCCGCACCGGCGACGTGATCGAGGGGCTCGACGCCGCCGAGGCGGCGGGCGCCACCGTGTTCTGCGCCGGCGTGGGCGCCGATGGCGACGGCCACCTGGTCACCGCCGGGGGCCGGGTCTTGGCGGTCACGGGGTCGGGCGCCACCCTCGACGCCGCCCGGGCGGTCGCGTACGCCGCGGTCGAGGCGGTGTCCTGGCCGGGTATGCACCACCGGACGGACATCGCCCTGCTCGCCGCGGGGCAACAAGGGGTGGACCGATGATCCACGAACCACGAGTGCGCCTGGTGGCGCAGAGGAGGCAGCACCGATGAAGGTCGCCGTGTTGATGGGCTCGGAGTCCGACAAGGAGAAGATGGCGCCGGCCGCCGACACCCTCGCCACGTTCGGCATCGAGGCCGACGTCCGGGTGCTCTCGGCCCACCGCACCCCGGCCAAGGTCGCCGAGCTCGCCAGCACAGCCCGGGACAACGGGTACGTGGCGTTCATCTGCGGCGCCGGCATGGCCGCCCACCTGGCCGGCGCCGTCGCCGCGCAGACCACGCTGCCGGTCGTCGGTGTGCCGCTGTCGGGTGGCGCTCTCGACGGGGTCGACGCCCTCTACTCGACGGTCCAGATGCCCAAGGGCATCCCGGTCGCCACCGTGGCCGTCAACGGCTCGATGAACGCGGCCCTGCTGGTCGTGCAGATGCTGGCCATCACCGACGCCGACCTGGCCGCCAAGCTGGCCGACCACCGCCGGGAGATGGCGGGCGGGTGATCAGCGGCCGGTCGCCCCGGCGACCAGCACGGCCGTGATCAGGACGGCGGCGCCGGCGGCCACGGGTCGTCACCGAGCTGCTCGGGCGTGACCGGCGCGAAGAACGCGTGCTCGTTCTCGGGCACGGCCCCCGGCGTGAACCCGGTGGGGTCGGCCGCGAGCGGCCGCGGGCCGAGGGGCGCGGGCCGGTCCGGGTCGTCGAGCAGGTCGCGCACCCGCAGCGGCTTGCCCGAGAAGTCCCAGCGACCCGGGTCGGGATCGGGCACCGGCTCGATCACGGGCGGCGCGGGCGGGGCGTCGAGGGGGTCGACCACCGCGTCGAAGGGCGCGTGGCCGCGGGTCGGCGCCTCCGTGCCCGGCGCGAAGAGGTGGTCGGCGTCGACGACCGGGGGCTCGTGGTCGTCGACCGGCACGGCCTCGCGCCCGGGCTCGGCGAAGAGGTCGAACGCGGGCGCAGGCACCGGAGGGGGCGGCGGCGGCGGGGGCGGTGCGACCGCCTCGGGCGTGGCCGGGGCGCCACCCGTGGCGGGCAGGTCGTCAGGATCGAGCGCGACCGGCTCGAGGCGGGGCAGGCCGAGCGGCGGCGGCGGTGGCGGCGGCGGAGGTGGCGGCACCGGAGCCGGCCCGGCCGACTCGTCCGCCAGCATCGACCGACGAGGGGCCGGCGGAACCCGCGGGGCGGGGGGCGGTGGGGGCGGGGGCGGCAGCGCGTCGAAGGACGGGATGCTTGGGTCACCGGGCAGCTCGACCGTGGAGAGGTCGCCGTCCGACCGATCCTCGGCGCTCGGCGTCCCCGCCACCGGTGGGTCGGCCAGGGGGGCCGGCGCCGGGGGCTCGGCGGCGGCCGAGAACAGCGCCCCGACGGTGCGGTCCTCCGGTGCCAGGTCGGCGAGGGCGTCGGGTGACGATGTGGGCGCGAGAGGCGGTTCGGCGGCCGGGGTGGGGGTCGGCGCGATGACCGCGCCCACGCCGAAGGGGTCGTCCACCGGCGTCGACGGCGCCACGACCGGCGTCGCGTCGGCCTCGCGACCCGCCGGGGCGGCCTGGCGCAGCAGGAACTGCGGCGGCTCCTCGCTGCGGCCGAGCTCGGACGGGACCGGGTCGGGGTCGGGCACGGGTGTGGCACCGGAGCCGACGGGCGTGTTGAGTGCCGGCTCGGGCACCGGCGCGGTCGGCGGTGCCGGCGGGGTCGTCGCCGTGGTGCCCACGGGCCCGAGCAGGTCCTCCAGGCCGAGGGCCGAGGGGGGCGGCGGCGGTGGCGCCGGGGTGGGCCCGTCCGGCACGAGCAGCGCCGGCGGCGGCGGGAGGTCGTTCCCGGGCAGGTCGGGCAGCTCCGCCTGGCGCAGGAGGAACTGCGGGGGCTCGTCGCGAGCGACCGGGCCGCGGGTGGGCTCGGCGAACGGGGCCCGGCTGGGGGCCTCGTCCTCGATCGGGTGGGGCGCCGGCACGGTCACGCCCTCGGGGAGCTGGGCCAGGGCCGGGTCCTCCCCGGCGAGCGGCGGCGGGGGTGGCGGTGGGGGCACGACGGCGTCCGCCGGGGCCGTGGGGAGGCGCAGATCCTCCTCGGTGAGGCCAGCCGTGGGATCCTCGGGCATCGACCACGCGACCTCCATGCCCGCGGCGCCCGAGCGCACCGACTCCTTGTCGGCCTTGCGGCGCGCCTTCGCCTCCTGCTTCAGCTCCTTCTTCGACTTCGTCGGGCTGTTCGCCGCGTTCGTCCGCACGCCGGCTGCGCTCAGGGCGCAGGCGATGCAGTACGGCGGCTTCTTGGGGCCGAACGCGTACACCAGGCACTCGCCGCAGAACGCGTTGCCGCACGAGCGGCACGTGTCCTCGGCAGCCTCGAATTGGTGCTTCGCGCAGCGGCCCTCCATCCGGTTTCACGTCGGCACCGCAAGGGTGGTTCTTGATGGAACGTGACCAGCACATCCCCAACGTCCTGGCGACCCGGTACGCCAGTGCGCCCGTGGCGGCGCTCTGGTCGCCGGAGCAGAAGGTCGTGCTCGAGCGACGGCTCTGGATCGCCATCCTCCGGGCGCAGCGCGATCTCGGCGTCGACGTGCCCGATGGCGTCCTCGAGGCCTACGAGGCCGTGGTCGACCAGGTCGACCTCGCGTCGATCGACGCCCGGGAGCGGGTCACCCGCCACGACGTGAAGGCCCGGGTCGAGGAGTTCTCCGCGCTCGCCGGCCACGAGCACGTCCACAAGGCGATGACGTCGCGCGACCTCACGGAGAACGTCGAGCAGCTGCAGGTGCGGCGCTCGCTCGAGCTCATCCGCGACCGCATGGTCGCCGCGCTCGTCGTGCTGGCCGACCGGGCCGTCGAGCACCGCGACACGGTGATCACCGGGCGCAGCCACAACGTCCCCGCCCAGGCCACCACCCTCGGCAAGCGCTTCGCCAGCGCCGGCGAGGAGCTGCTCATCGCCGTCGAGCGCGTCGAGGACCTCCTCGCCCGCTACCCGCTGCGGGGCCTCAAGGGACCGGTGGGCACCGCCCAGGACCAGCTCGACCTGCTCGAGGGCGACACCGGGAAGCTCGACGAGCTCGAGCGGGCCGTGGCCGCCGAGCTGGGGTTCGCCCGGGTGATGACGAGCGTCGGCCAGGTCTACCCCCGCTCGCTCGACCTCGACGTGGTCACGGCGCTGGCCCAAGCGGTGGCGGGCCCGTCCAGCCTGGCCACGACCATCCGCCTCATGGCCGGCCAGGAGCTCGCCACCGAGGGCTTCCGCCCCGGCCAGGTCGGCTCGTCGGCCATGCCCCACAAGATGAACAGCCGCTCCTGCGAGCGCATCTGCGGTTTCGGCACGATCCTCGCCGGCCACGTCACGATGGCGACGGGGCTCGCCGGCGACCAGTGGAACGAGGGCGACGTGAGCTGCTCGGTGGTGCGCCGGGTGATGCTGCCCGACGCCTTCTTCGCCGCCGACGGCGCCTTCCAGACCCTGCTCGACGTGCTGGGGGCGTTCGGCGCCTACCCCGCGGTCATCGAGCGGGAGCTGCGCCGCTACCTGCCGTTCCTCGCCACGACCAAGATCCTGCTCGCCGCCGTGCGCCTCGGCCTCGGCCGGGAGGAGGCCCACGAGATCGTGAAGGAGCACGCCGTGGCCGCCGCCCTCGCCCTGCGGGAGTCCGGTGGCGACGCCAACGACCTCTACGAGCGCCTCGGCGCCGATCCCCGCCTGCCGCTGTCGGCGGCCGAGGTCGAGGCGCTCGTCGGCGACCCCATCACCTTCGTCGGCGATGCCGGCCGCCAGGTCGGCGTGTTCGCCGACCGGGTAGGGGAGGTGGCCGCCCGGTACCCGGACGCGGCCAAGTACGAAGCAGAGTTCGTGATCTGAGAGACTGGGGCCCCGCCCCACCACCCCCTCCCCCCGCCCGCCCACTGCGTCCCCGAGTCAGCCCGAGAGAGAGCGCCCATGGCCACCATCGACCTCCCCCACGTCGCCACCGGCAAGGTCCGCGACATCTACGACGCCGGCGAGGACCGCCTGCTGATCGTCACCTCCGACCGCATCTCCGCGTTCGACGTGGTCATGGACCAGCCCATCCCCGACAAGGGCCGGGTGCTGACCGCCATCTCGGCGTTCTGGTTCGACGAGCTGGGCGGCGTCGCCCCCCACCACCTGCTCTCCACCGACCTGGCCGACCTGCCCGCCGAGGCGCAGGACCCGAGCCTGGCCGGGCGGGTCATGCTCGTGCGCAAGGCCGAGATGCTGCCGCTCGAGTGCATCGTGCGGGGCTACCTCACCGGGTCGGCGTGGAAGGAGTACCAGCGGTCGGGGACGATGCACGGCGAGCGCCTGCCCGACGGCCTCCAGGAGTCGGCGCAGCTGCCCGAGCCGGTGTTCACGCCGTCGACCAAGGCCGAGGAGGGCCACGACGTCAACATCTCGCTGTCGGAGGCGGTCGACCTCGTGGGCGCCGACATCGCCGGCCGGGCCCGGGCCATCAGCCTCGAGCTCTACCAGCGGGGCGCGGCGCTGGCCGCCGAGCGGGGGATCATCATCGCCGACACCAAGTTCGAGCTCGGCCTCGTCGACGGCGAGCTCATCGTCTGCGACGAGGTGCTGACGCCCGACTCGTCGCGCTTCTGGCCCGCCGACCAGTGGCGGCTCGGGTCGACCCCGCCGTCGTTCGACAAGCAGCCGGTGCGGGACTACCTCGACGGCCTCGACTGGGACAAGCAGCCGCCCCCGCCGCCGCTGCCCGACGAGGTCGTGGCCAGCTCCTCGGCCCGCTACATCGAGGCGTACGAGCGCATCACCGGCCGCTCCTTCTCGGACTGGCCGGGCGCCGGCACCGGCAGCTGACCCCCGCCGGCGCCCCCCTTCCGTTCCTCCAGCAGGAACGCGTGGTACCACCGCGCGTTTCTGCTGGAGGAACGGGGAATTCCACGGGGTTGCGGGGCTCGAACGGGCCGGGAGCGGGGTTGGCGCCGCCTAGAGTGCAGGCATGACCTTCGACGTCGTGGTCGAGGTGCAGCTGCGGCCCGGTGTGGCCGATCCGCAGGGCGCCACCATCGAGCGATCGCTGCCCACGCTGGGCTTCGGTGGCATCTCCGGGGTGCGGGTGGGCAAGTGCATCCGCTTCACCATGGAGGCTGACTCCGAGGCCGCGGCCCGGGCCGAAGCCGAGGACCTCTGCGCCCGCTTCCTGACCAACCCGGTCATCGAGGACGCCACCGTCACCCTCCACGAGGCGGCCGTCGCCTGATGCCCACCAAGGTCGGCGTCGTGTTGTTCCCGGGGTCGAACTGCGAGTTCGACGTGCTCGAGGCCGTCGGGGCGCTCGGCGGTGAGGGGCAGCTGCTCTGGCACGGTGACACCGGCCTGGGCGACGTCGACGCGGTGGTCGTGCCCGGGGGGTTCGCCCACGGCGACTACCTGCGTCCCGGGGCCATCGCCCGCTTCTCGCCCGTCATGGGAGCGGTCGCCGAGTTCGCCGCCGCCGGCGGCCCGGTCATCGGCATCTGCAACGGCTTCCAGGTCCTCACCGAGGCGGGCCTGCTCCCGGGCGCGCTGCAGAAGAACCGGGGCCTCAAGTTCCTCTGCACCACCGTCGAGCTCGAGGTCGCCACGACCGACTCCGCCCTCACCAACCGGGCCGAGGCGGGTGCCCGCCTGCGGGTGCCCATCAACCACTTCGAGGGCAACTACACCTGCTCACCGGAGACCCTCGCCGAGCTCGAAGCCGAGGACCGGGTCGTCGTGCGCTACGTCGACAACCCCAACGGTTCCGTCGGCGACATCGCCGGCATCTGCAACGAGGGTCGCAACGTGGTCGGGCTCATGCCCCACCCCGAGCGGGCCTACGACCCCCTGCTCGGCAGCGGGGACGGCCGGGTGCTGCTCGAGTCGTTGCTCACCGCGGCCGCGGGTGCCGCCGGCGCCGAGCTGTCGGCCTCAGCTCCCGCGTGAGATCCCGGCGGCCTTGAGGGTCGCCGCGGGCACACCGGCCTCGCGCCACGCCGCGTACGAGATGCCCTTGCGCTGGCTGTAGCCCTTCGCGGCGTCGACGAACTCCTTCTCGAGGCCCTCCAGGTCGACCGTGGGAGCCGCCGCGGCGGCGAGCTCGGCCTCGAGGTCCATGCGCTCCTGCACCAGTTGCAGGCGCTGGAGCGGCGAGGCGCCGGCGAGGTCGGTCTCGATCTTGTCCAGACGCGCTTTGATGGATTCCGGGGTGCGCTTGCGCCCCCGCTTGGGACGATTGGCGTCCAAGGCTTCCAGATACACCCGCACCGCCCGCCCTTGGGCCCGACCTTCTGCCAGCGCCGCTTTGTGCGCGGCCGACATTGTCCGAGCGCTCTTGGTGTCATTTGCCATGACGGCATGGCAACACAGAACGCAACAGATGACAAGCCAGGGCGACTCATTTGTACAATATCTTGACGCTGTTACGACCCGGATCAGGGCGTCCCGTTTCCCCCTTCCTGGGGGTCGGGCTGCCGGTCGGACGCCGCACCGGAGCGGCGATTGCCCGGGGTAGCGTGCAGGCATGGCCGACACGCCGGGCGACGCGACCGACCAGCCCGCCGAGGAGCCCGTCCACCGGGCCCTCGGCCTCACCGACGACGAGCTCGACTCCATCCGGGCGATCCTCGGGCGCGAGCCGAACCACCTCGAGCTGGCCATGTACGCGGTGATGTGGTCCGAGCACTGCTCCTACAAGTCCTCCCGGATCCACCTGAAGCGGCTGCCCACCACCGGCGAAGGTGTGCTCGTGGGCCCCGGTGAGAACGCCGGCGTGATGGACGTCGGCGACGGCATCGCCGCCGCGATCCGCATCGAGAGCCACAACCACCCGTCCGCCATCGAGCCCTACCAGGGCGCTGCCACCGGCGTCGGCGGCATCCTCCGCGACATCTTCACCATGGGCGCCCGCCCCATCGCGGTGATGGACCCGCTGCGCTTCGGCCCCCTCGACGACCCGCGCAGCCGCTGGATCGCAGAAGGCGTGGTGTCCGGCGTCTCCGGCTACGGCAACTCGGTCGGGGTCCCCACCGTCGGCGGCGAGGTCGTCTTCGACGAGACCTACGCGGACAACCCGCTCGTGAACGTCCTGTGCCTCGGCATCCTGCCCACCGACCGCCTCGTGCTCGGCCAGGCCAGCGGCGTCGGCAACCTCGCGGTGCTGCTCGGTTCGTCGACGGGCCGCGACGGCATCGGCGGCGTGAGCGTGCTCGCCTCGGCCGGCTTCGCCGACGACGAGGCCGACGCCGACAAGCGCCCCAGCGTCCAGGTCGGCGACCCCTTCGAGGAGAAGCGCCTCATCGAGGCCTGCCTCGCGCTGCTCGACGCCGGCCTGGTCGTCGGCATCCAGGACCTCGGCGGCGCCGGCCTCGCCTGCGCCACCAGCGAGACCGCCTCCCGCGGCGGCGTGGGCATGGACGTCGACGTCAACGCCGTACCCCGACGCGAGCCGGGCATGGAGCCCTTCGAGGTGATGACGAGCGAGAGCCAGGAGCGCATGCTCGCCATCGTCGAGCCCGGCAACCTCGACGAGGTCCTCGCCATCTGCGCGCGCTGGGAGGTGCGGGCCAACGTCATCGGCAAGGTCACCGAGGGCGGGGCCCTGCGGATCCGCGACGGCTTCGACGGCGAGGTCCTCTGCGACGTGCCCGCGGCGTCGCTCCACGAGGACGCCCCGCTCTACGACCGGCCCCGGGCCGAGCCCGCCGACCTGGCCGAGCGCCGGGCGGCCGAGCCGTCGGCGCCCGCCGAGGGCTTCCCCGCCGGCGAGGTGCTGCTCGACCTGCTCACCGACACCTCCTGGGTGTCGTCGCAGTACGACCACCAGCTGTTCCTCAACACCGTGGTGGGCCCGGGCGGCGACGCCACGGTCCTGCGCCTCAAGCACCCGGTGACGGGTGAGCCCACCGGGCGCGGTCTGGCCATGACCACCGACGGCAACCACCGCTGGTGCGCGGTCGACCCCCGCCAGGGCACGGCCATGGTCCTCGCCGAGGCGGTCATGAACCTCGCGTGCGTCGGCGCCCGCCCGATGGCGGTCGTCAACTGCCTGAACTTCGGGAACCCCGAGCACCCCGAGGTCATGTGGCAGCTGTCCGAGACCGTCGACGGCATGACCGAGGCGTGCAACGCCTTCGGCCTGCCCGTCATCGGCGGCAACGTCAGCCTCTACAACGAGTCCCGCGGCAGCGACATCGACCCGACGCCGGTGATCGGTCTGCTGGGCATGGTCGACGACCTGTCCTCGCCGCCGCCCGGCGCCGGCCTGGTCGACGGCGGCCGCATCCTGCTGCTCGGTGACACGTGGCCCGGTCTCGCCGGCTCCCGCTGGGCGGCCCACACGGGCCACGCCCGCCTGGGCACCCTGCCGCCCTGCGACCTCGGGGCCCACACCCGGGTGGCGAACCTGGTGCGCGACCTCGTGGTCGAGCGGGCCGTGCTCGGCGCCCACGACGTGGCCGAGGGCGGCCTCGCTCTGGCGCTGGCGGAGATGGCGGTGCGCTCAGGTGTCGGTTTCTCGGTGGCCCGCATCCACGACGAGGCCGAGCTCTGGTCCGAGTCCGGCGGCCGGGCGATCGTGTGCGTCGCCGCCGACCGGGCCCGGGAGATCATCGACCGAGCCGAGGCCGCCGGCGTCGCCGTCACCCAGCTGGGCCTCGCCGCCGGCGATCGCCTGGCGGTGAAGGACCTCCTCGACGTGTCCCTCGCCGACGCCACCACCGCCTGGCGCGACCGCCTCCCCAACGCCTTCGGCGCCGCCGTCACCCATGACTAGTTGGGGCTACCCCCGCGAGTCCGTGCTCTGACCGGAGCCCGGCGGGTCCTGACGGCGGACATCCGTTTCGGGCCATGCTCGCTCGGTCCTCGCTGCGCTCGTCGCTCGCTGCGCGTGGCCCGAAGCCGTTCCGCCGCCACCCGCCGGGCTCCTCACCGGCCTGCCTCACCACCCCGTTCTGCAGGCGGCGGGCTGCGCCCGCCGCGGTGGCCAGACGCGGTTCCGCCGCCACCCGGCGGGCGGCGCCCGCCGCCAGCCTGGGGAGGGCTCAGAAGAACGAGGTGAGGTAGGCGACCTCGGCGTCGCCGACGGCGATGAACTTGTTGGTGGCCTGGCGGTAGAGCTTGCGGGCGATCTCGCCCTCGGGGCAGACGTCGTCGACGTCCTTGTAGGGGCGCAGCTCGGTGCGGCCGAGCGGCCGGGACGGCGTCCCCTCCACGAGGATCTCCGCCTTCCAGCGGTGTTCGGGCGCCCGCTCGACCGACGTGACCACCCCCCGGGCGCACAGGCCCGAGCCGCCCTGGTGGTCGGAGTCGAACACGAAGATCGCTTCGCCGGCGGCGACCTTCCAGCCCCCGTACATCGCCTTCTCCAAGACCGTGATGGTCGACCCGACCGAGAGCGGCGCACCGACCTTCGCCTTCACCGCGAACGACATGGCCTCGTCCAACCCGGGGTGGTCGGAGGGGGTGCGGGACCCGGCGTCAGCGGAGCCGGTTGGTGAAGGCCACGCACTGGCCCTGGTTGCGGAACGGTGCCCCGGCGTCGTCGGTGAACGTGCGCCAGCCCCCGTTCTTGCACTGGTCCTTCGAGGTCGGTGTAGGCAGACCCCACTGGTAGCCGGCGTCCCAGAGCACGTCGGCGATCATGGCCTCGCCGGCGGCGCTGGGATGGAAGTTGTCGACCGGGCTGATCTCCGCGGCGGTCCAGGCGTGGTCGAACAGCGCGCCGCCGTCGTAGCGGCAGTGGGCGTAGGTGGCGCACTCGGTGGCGAGCACGTCGTTGTACGCCGCCACCCGCGACATGGTCGCCGCTCGGCTCGCCGCCGAGGCGTTGAAGAACGAGCCGCAGAACGGGAACGTGGCGGACGGGTTGGCGCCGAGCACGGCCGACCGCTGGGACTCGAGGTCCCAGATGCTGGCGACGAGGACCCGGGTGTCGGGGCTGGCCGTGAACAGCGCGTCCATCCCGGCCCGGAACTGCGCGGCGAACGTGGCGGTCGACGTCGTGCCGAAGCACACGTCACCACCACCGAGCAGCACCGTCACGTAGTCGGGCTGCGCCGCGGCGACGCCGCCGACCTGGCCCACGAGCGTCGACATGCTGGCGCCCGGCACCGCGCCGTTCACGGCGTGTCCCGCCATCGCCGGGTTCAGCGCGAGGAGCCGCTGGTAGTGGCTGTCGACCGACGTGCCGGTCGACCACGAGTACGCCGGGCACGCCACGAACCCCGTGCACCCCGGCGCGCCGGTGGCGAACCCCACCGTGAACGAGTCACCGAGCGCCGCCATCGAGTCCGGCGGCGGCATCGACGACCCCGCCGCCTCCACCGGCGCCGGCGCCGCGACCAGCAGCGCCAACCCCGCGATCAACACCCCGACGATCCCGACCCGCGCTCGCATGCCCGAAGCGTAGTGACGCCCCGGGAGCACCGCTGGGCCGAGAGCACCGAGACGTCGTGAGGAGGGCAAGGAGCCGCCGGCGAAGTGGCGAGGGCACCGAGACGATGTGCGCGGGCAAGGAGCCGCCGGCGAAGTGGCGAGCGGTGCCAGCGGCACCACCCCCCCCCCACCCCCACACCGAGATGGACCGGGAGAGGAGGCGACCCCCGACGGGGCGACGGGTAGGCCCCGCACGGGGAGCCGGGGAGCGCCGCGACGTCGGAGCCGCGAAGCGCCGCAGGCGCCCCGAAGCGACTGGGAGCAAGCCCCCGGGCCCCGGGCGGGGCCGGAAGGTCAGAGAGGACCCGAAGACGAGAAGACCGAGCTACGCCGTCATCCCACCATCAACGACGAACTCCGAGCCCGTCGAGTACCGACTCTCGTCGCTGGCCAGGTAGAGGACGAGACGGGCCACGTCTTCGGCCTGGGCGACGTGGCCCATGGGGATGCCCCGCACGACCCGCTCGAGCAGGTTCCCCTCGGGGGACGCCTCGGCCATCATTGGCGTGTCGATGATCCCGGGGTGCACCGAGTTGACCCGGACGCCGAAGGGGGCGACCTCCTTCGCCGCCACCTTGGTCATGCCCCGCACCGCCCACTTGCTGGCGGCGTAGGCCATGGTGCCGGCGGCGCCGGTGAGCCCGGCGACCGACGAGATGTTCACGATCGACCCGGACTGGGCCTCGACCATGGGCGGGATCATGGTCTTCATGCCGAGGAAGGTGCCGATCTGGTTGATGTCGATGATCTGGCGGTACTCGACCTCGGAGGTCAGCGCCGTCGGCATGATGCGGAAGATCCCGGCGTTGTTGACCAGCACGTCGATGCGGCCGTCGCGCTCGAGGAGCTCCTCCCGCAGCAGGACCCACGCCTCCTCGTCGGTGACGTCGAGGTGGTGGTAGGCGGCGCGCTCGCCGATGTCGGCGGCGGTGGCCTCGCCCTCGGCGTCGAGCACGTCGGTGACCCAGACCTTCGCACCCTCTGCCGCGAACAGCCGCGCCTCCGCGGCGCCCTGGCCCCGCGCCGCGCCGGTGATGAGCGCGACCTTCCCCTCCAAGCGTCCCATCGGTTCCCTCCGCTGGCGTCCCCGGGCCGGTCCCTGCGCGCCCGCCGCCAGCTTCCCAGATCCCGGCCGGCACCGGCGCGACCACGCCCCGCGACCGTCCCGACACGGTTCGCGGCCGGTCGGGACGGGTGCCACCGTCCGGTAGCCTGGGCCCCTCAGCCAGCGATTCGCGGGGTCCCCGAGAGCGTGTGCCACGATGAGGACGTGAAGGCGTCGGACGAGGTGGGCAGCGCCTCCGTGCAGGCCCACGGGGCCGCCACCGACCCGCTCGACGATCACCACGATCCCGACGGCGACACCCCGAAGGAGGCGTGCGGCGTCTTCGGCGTCTACGCCCCGGGCCAGCCCGTCGCCCACCTGACCTACCTGGGCCTCTACGCCCTGCAGCACCGGGGCCAGGAGTCCGCCGGCATGGCGGTCAGCAACGGCGAGAACCTGCTCGTCCAAAAGGACATGGGCCTCGTCGCCCACGTCTTCGACGACATCAAGCTGGCCACCCTCAAGGGCCACCTGGCCATCGGCCACACCCGCTACTCCACGACGGGGTCGAGCACCTGGCGCAACGCCCAGCCGGTGTTCCGGGCCACCGCCGAGGCCGAGTTCGCCCTCGGGCACAACGGCAACCTGGTCAACACCGAGGCCCTCGCCCAGGAGCAGGGGATGCTGCCCGGCACGGTGTCGAGCGACACCGACCTCGTGGCCGAGATGCTCGCCGGCGAGATGGCGATCGGCGGCCCCCGCAGCGACGAGCGCGAGCTCGAGCACGCGCTGATGAAGGTGCTGCCCCGCCTGGAGGGCGCCTTCTCGTTCGTGCTGATGGACGAGGGCCACGTGATCGGCGTGCGCGACCCCAACGGCTTCCGCCCGCTCTGCATCGGCAAGCTCGACCACGGCTGGGTCCTCGCCTCGGAGACGCCGGCGCTCGACGTGGTCGGCGCGCACTTCGTCCGCGAGCTCGAGCCGGGCGAGATGGTGGTCATCGACGCCACCGGCTACCGGTCGGTCCGCCCCTTCGACTCGACCCGCATCGATCCGAAGCTCTGCCTGTTCGAGTTCGTCTACTTCGCCCGCCCCGACAGCCAACTCTACGGCCGCAGCGTCCACCACGCCCGGGTGCGCATGGGCGAGCAGCTCGCCGAGATGGCGCCGGTCGAGGCCGAGCTCGTGATGGGCGTGCCCGAGTCCGGCATCGCCGCCGCCGAGGGGTACGCGCGGGCGAGCGGCATCCCGTTCGGCCAGGGCCTGGTCAAGAACCGCTACATCGGCCGCACCTTCATCGCCCCCACCCAGGAGATGCGGGCCCTCGGCGTGCGCATGAAGCTCAACCCGCTGCGCGACAACATCGCCGGCAAGCGCCTCGTGGTGGTCGACGACTCGATCGTCCGGGGCACCACCACCCGGGCCATGGTGAAGATGCTGCGCGAGGCCGGCGCCCGCGAGGTCCACCTGCGGATCTCGTCCCCGCCCTACAAGTGGCCCTGCTTCTACGGCATGGACACCGGCACCCGCGGCGAGCTGCTGGCCGCCAACCTCACCGTCGACGAGATCCGCGACTACCTCGACGTCGACACCCTCTCGTACCTCACCCTCGACCGCCTGGTGGAGGCCACCGGGGCGGTCAACGCCGGCTTCTGCGACGCCTGCCTCACCGGTGAGTACCCGATCGAGGTGCCGGTGAACCTGCGGAAGGCGGTGCTCGAGGTCGAGCCCGTCGAGCGCGACGAGCACGGCACGCCGATCCGGCCGGACCGGGCCGCGTCCGGCGCGCTGGGCGCGTCCGACCCGCTGTTCCCGGCCGACGACGCCGCCGCCCGCCGCGCTTGACCGATCCGGGCGCCACCTACGCGGTCGACATCGCCGCCGGCGAGGACGCGGTCGACCGCATCAAGGCGGCGGTGCGCTCGACCTACCGCCCCGAGGTCCTCGGCGACATCGGGGGGTTCGGCGGCCTGTTCGCCCTGCCGACCGGCCACCGCGAGCCGGTGCTGGTGTCGGCCACCGACGGCGTCGGCACCAAGTCCCAGGTCGCCCGGGCCACCGGTCGCCTCGACACGATCGGCATCGACCTGGTGGCGATGTGCGTCGACGACCTGGTGTGCCAGGGCGCCGAGCCGCTCTTCTTCCTCGACTACATCTCGGTGGGGAAGCTCGTGCCCGAGCGCATGGAGGCGCTGGTCGCGGGCGTGGCCGAGGGCTGCCGCCAGGCGGGCTGCGCCCTGATCGGCGGCGAGATGGCCGAGCACCCGGGCGTGATGCCCGACGACGACTTCGACCTCGTGGGGTTCGCGGTCGGCGTGGTCGACCGTGACCGGATCATCACCGGCGAGCACGTGGCGGTGGGGGACACGCTCATCGGCCTGCCCTCGCCGGGACTGCGCTCGAACGGTTACACGCTGGCGCGCGAGGTGCTGCTCGAACGGGCCGGCCTCGACCTCGACTCGCCGGCGTACGAGGGCGCGCCGACCACCGTCGCCGACGAGCTGCTCGTGCCCTCGGTGATCTACGCGCCCGCGGTCCGGGCCGCCATCGCCGCGGTCGACGTCCGTGCCGTCGCCCACATCACCGGGGGCGGGATGGCCGGCAACCTCAACCGGGTGCTGCCCGACGGCGCCGACGCCGAGGTGAGCACCGGCACGTGGGAGACCCCACGGATCTTCTCGGAGATCCAGCGTCTCGGGCCCGTGGAGCCCGCCGAGATGGCCAAGGTGTTCAACCTGGGCATCGGCATGGTGCTCGTCGTGCCCCCCGCCGACGCCGGCGCCGCCTTGTCCGTCCTCGCCGACCACGGCCACGCCGCCGTCGAGATCGGCACCATCACCCCCGGCACCGGCGAGGTCCACCTGACGTGAGCAGTCCGAGCAGCTCCTGCGAGAGGCCGTGGACGTGAGCGCCGACCCGAGGATCGACGCCCTCATCGCCCACCTGCGCGAGCACGCCGTGCGCACCGACGGGCCGTACACCCTCAAGTCGGGGCGCACGAGCGACTGGTTCATCGACGCCAAGGCCACCACGTGCTCGCCCGAGGGGATGCTGCTCGTCGCCGAGGCCGCCCTCGAGGTGATCCCCGACGACGCCACCGCCATCGGCGGCCTCACCGTCGGCGCCGACGCGATGGCGTACTCGATCGCCGCCGTCGCCGCGACGCGGGGCCGGATGCTGCGCAGCTTCACCGTCCGCAAGGAGGCCAAGGCGGGCGGGACGGGCGGTCGCATCGCCGGCGTGCTGCGGCCGGGCGACAAGGTGGTCATCACCGAGGATGCGGTCACCCGCGGCGTCTCCATGCTGGAGGCCGCCGAGGTCGTCCGCGACGAGGGGCGGGCCGAGCCGATCCTGCTCCTGCCCCTGGTCGACCGGGGCGGCACCGTCGGCGCCCTGGCCGAGGTGGCCGGGATCCCGCTGCACGCACTGGTGCCGGCGCCGGCGCTCGGCTTCGACTACGACCCCGGCTGACCGCCACGGCACGCACCGCCGACGCGGGACGGAGGTGCGCTCGGGCGATCGGTGCCGCTGAATAGCATCCCTGCAATGGGCGGTGTACCGGGCTGGCACCCTGATCCGATGCCGACAGGGAACGGGGGTCTGCGGTGGTGGGACGGCCGCGGGTGGACCGACCACCGGTTGCGATCATCGGGGTGCGCCGCCGCGGCCGGCGCGGGTGTGCCGGGTCGCTCGCCGGGCCTCGATGACCGGATCGTGCAGCTCCTGCTGGCCTACCTGTCAGACGGCGGCGCCGAGGGCGCGCCCGTCGAGGGCCGGGCCCCGCAATCGGACGAGGCGCACCGGTTCCTCGTCGCCCTCGGGGAGGAGCTGGACGCCGGCGAGGTGCTGGTGGAGCTGCGCTACCCCTACCGACCCACGGGCGGGCACGCCGTCCTGCTCGCGGTGACCGACCGCCGCCTGCTCGTCATCGCCGAGGCTGATCCCGGGAGCGGGCTGCGGGTCTCGGCCGAGCCGCACGAACGGGTGCACCTCCGCCGCCCGAGCGGCGCCGTCGGGGCCGTCGCCCCGCTGTTCGTCCACGACGACGACGGCCTCACCGTGACGCTGCGCCGCGCCCACCGTCGCGCGCTCGAGTCCGTGCTCTCGGGAGGCCGGTGGACGCCGAGCCCGCTGACGGAGCTCCTGGACGTTCCCCCTCCCGCGCCCGGGGCCCCCGCGCCGGGCTGGTACCCCGACCCCGAAGGTCAGGCCGAGCGGCGGTTCTGGGACGGCACCGCCTGGTCCCGTCGCGTCGTCCGTCCGCACCCGCGGCCCTCGGCCCAAGGCAAGAGGAAGCGTCGACTGGCCCGCACCCCCCTGGGCTCGTTCGACTGATGACGGCGGGACGGGTCCGCCGACGCCCGTCGGCATCAAGCGCACCTCAGGGTCACTCGCGGCCCACCGTCCGATGACCGACGCCCCGCCGGGTTGGCACCCGGACCCGTGGGCGCCGGCCACCTGCGCCCTCCTCTGGTGGGACGGTGTCCGCTGGACCGAGCACGTCACCATTCCCGGCGCCGGCGCCGGCGCCGGCGACGTTCCGCCCGTCGCGACCGACTCGGGAGCGGTCGAGCCGGTCGAGCCGGTCGACGGGCCGCGAGCCCTCAGCGACGAGGCCGTCGACCTGCTGTTCGAGGGACTCGTCGCCGACTACCGGTTCCGTTGGCGCTTCTTCTCGTTCGGCGACGCCTGGTTCTCCGGGTACGAGCCCGAGTCGTTCGAGGACCACACCGAGGCGTTTCTCGTCGAAGTGCAGCGCCGCTTGCCCGTGGGCGAGCCGCCCCTCGACCTGCGCCACGTCGAGACGGGTCGAGACAGCGCATTCAGCCCGATGATCGTGGTGACGGGTCGCCGGGTGCTGGTCCTGAGCAGCGCGCGGATCGAGGCCGGCGAACGGCCCGACGTGGCCGAGGCCCCGCTCGAGCGTGTGCAGGTCGTGGCGGGTAACGCCAAGCTGACCGGTACCGCCGCCGGGCTCTACCTCCCCCTCGACCGCGAGGGCCGCGCCTGGTTCGAGGCGTTCCGGTCCGGACCGCGAACCCTCCAAGGGCGCCTGGCCGACCTGATGAGCCGGCCGCACCGAGACCCGAGTCAGCCGCCGGCGGACTGGTACCCCGACCCCGACGGGCAAGCGGGGTGGCGGTTCTGGGACGGCGTGAACTGGACCGGCGACGTCCACCGCGGCCGCTGACCTCGAAGGAGGGTTGGCCGGCGAGCGTGTGGTCGGGGGTCCTCTACGATGCCGCCCAGCCGAGTCGGCGACGGCCCGAACGGCGGTGTTCGATGCCAGGACGAGCGAGCGAGGGGTGGTCGGCGTGAGCGTGGCGGCAGGGTGGTACCCCGACCCGTCGGCTCCGGGCGGCGAGATGGTGCGGTGGTGGGACGGCGCCCGGTGGACCGATCGTCGGTGCCCCGCCCCGAGGCCGGCGGCGGCTCGGGCGCCGGCGCCCGAACCCGTGGCGGTCGCCGCGCCCTCGATCGCCCCCTCCGGCCTCGTCGACGCCGACCGGCTGCACCTGATCGAGTGCTACGTGGGCGCGCACCGGCGGGTCATGAAGGGGGCGTGGGAGTATCAAGGCGATCAGCCCGAAGGTCGGGCGGCCGCGCTGCTCGACGAACTGGCCCGGCAGCTGCCGCCGGGCGAGCCGCCGCTCGCCTTGTGGCCGGTCGTCATCTCCGAAGAGGTTCCCGTCATCCTCGTCGCCGGCACGGCCCGGCGCTTGATCGTCCTGACGGCAGGGTTCGATGAGCGGTCCGGTCATCGCGTGGAGGTCGAATCCGACGCGCTCGGGCAGTGGATCGTGGAGGCGTCGCTCTCTCGCGGTGCCCGGCGGGGCTCCAGCGGCGTGGTGCTGCTCGTGTCCCGGTCGACCAAGCGCGAGATCGAGCGGTTCCTCACTGGCCCGCAGGTGCTGGAGGGCGACCTGCAGGAGTTGCTCGACCGGCCACGACGCTCACCGGGGGCGCCCGTCCCTGACTGGTACCCCGATCCCGGCGGGAAGTACGCGGAGCGGTTCTGGGACGGCGCAGCCTGGACGGAGTGGATCTACTCGGGTCGGGGCGGCCTGGTGACGCAGGCGCACCAGGTCCACCGCCGGCCGCTGGCGTGAGCGCCGATCCGGGTTGGTACCCGGACCCCGAGGCGCCCGCCACCGGCGCGGTCCGCTGGTGGGACGGCCGACAGTGGGCCGGTGACACACCGACGGATCGGCCTGCCTTCGACGACGACACCGTGGCTCACATCGTGACCGCGCTCTTCGCCGATCGGGTCCGTGACGACGCCGCCCTCGCCCTCGGCGACGCGTACGGCCACGGCACGAGCACGATGCTGCCTACGGAGTACCGCTCGAGGATGGCCGCGTCGTGGCGGGCGCTCCAGTCCCGGTTCCCGGAGGGCGATCCACCGTGCGACTACCGCGACGACCACCACGACCTTCTCATCGTGATCAGTGCCCGTCGCCTCGCCGTCGTCTCGATGGAGGGCGACCAGGCGATGGTGGACGCGGACCTCCACGAGCGGGTCGAGCTGGTCAAGGGAAAGATTCTCCGTACGAATCGGGTCGTGCGCGAGGGGGGTCGTCTGCTCGTACCGGTCACGCCCGTCGACCGGACCTGGATCGAGCAGTTCCTGGCCGGCCCGCGAGTGCTCCAGGGTCGGCTCGAAGCACTGCTGGCCCGGCCGCGCCCCGTGGCGGGTGCACCCGAGCCGGGGTGGTACCCCGACCCGACCGGCCGGTACCACCAGCGCCTGTGGACCGGAGCCGAGTGGACGGCGGACGCGAAGGCGATGGAGTCGGGCAAGGTGCGCCAGCTCACCGACGACGAGTTCCGCTGACCCCCCGGCCTCACTCGCCATACTGCCGTCTGGATTGGCTCAGGGTGCTCGACGCGCCGCGACGAGGCGCCGTAACCCCTATCGGCGCCATTGGGTCGGACCTGGCGTGCGACCCTATTGTGCTCAACCGTGACCGAACACCCACTGCGCGAGCGGATCGCCGAGCTCGACAAGCGCAAGGACGAGGCGCGCCACGCCGGCTCGGAGCGGTCGGTCGAGCGCCAGCACGCCAAGGGCAAGATGCTCGCCCGCGAGCGTATCGAGTACCTGCTCGACGAGGGCTCGTTCCACGAGCTCGACATGCTGGCCAAGCACCGGGCGCACGACAGCGGCCTGCAGGAGCGCCCCTACACCGACGGCGTCATCACCGGCTGGGGCGCCATCGACGGCCGCAAGGTCTTCGTGTTCTCGCAGGACTTCACGGTCTTCGGCGGCGCCTTGGGGGAGGTCTTCGCCGAGAAGATCCACAAGCTCATGGACCTCGCCCTGTCCGTCGGCGCCCCCCTCATCGGCCTGAACGACGGCGCCGGCGCCCGCATCCAGGAGGGCGCGGTCTCCCTCGACAGCTACGGCGGCATCTTCTACCGCAACGTGCTGGCCTCGGGCGTCACGCCCCAGATCAGCGTGATCCTCGGACCGTGCGCCGGCGGCGCGGTCTACAGCCCCGCCATGACCGACTTCATCTTCATGGTGCGCGAGACGTCGCACATGTTCATCACCGGCCCCGACGTGGTGAAGACGGTGACGGGCGAGGAGGTCACGCTCGAGGAGCTCGGCGGCGCCATGAGCCACGCCACCAAGTCGGGCGTCGCCACCTACGTGGCCGACAGCGAGCAGGCCGTCCTCGACGACGTGAAGTACCTGCTGTCGTACCTGCCCTCGAACAACCTCGAGGAGCCGCCGTGGTTCGCCCCCACGGACGACCCCGACCGCCTGCTCACCGAGCTCTACGACCTCATGCCGGCGTCGTCGAACCTGCCCTACGACATGCACCAGGTCGTCAAGGCCACGGTCGACGACGGCGACTTCTTCGAGTACTTCCCCCACTGGGGCATGAACCTCGTGTGCGGCTTCGCCCGCCTCGACGGCCACCCCGTCGGCGTGATCGGCAACCAGCCGATGATGCTGGCCGGCGTGCTCGACATCGAGGCGTCGGAGAAGGGCGCCCGCTTCGTCCGCACCTGCGACGCCTTCAACATCCCCATCCTCACCTTCGTGGACGTGCCCGGCTTCCTGCCCGGCGTCGACCAGGAGTACGGCGGCATCATCCGCCACGGGGCGAAGCTGCTCTACGCGTTCTGCGAGGCCACCGTGCCCCGCATCCAGGTGATCACCCGGAAGGCCTACGGCGGCGCCTACGTCGTCATGAACGCCAAGTCGATCGGCGCCGACCTGGCCTACGCCTGGCCCTCGGCCGAGCTGGCGGTGATGGGCCCCCACGGCGCGGTCGAGATCGTCTACCGCCGTGAGCTCTCCACCGCCGCCGACCCCGAGGCCCGCCGGGCGGAGCTCGTGGAGGAGTACACCGAGCGCTTCACCAACCCGTACATCGCCGCCGAGCGCGGCATGGTCGACGACGTCATCGACCCGGCGGAGACCCGCCGCAAGGTGATCGCCGGCTTCGAGATGCTGCGCTCGAAGCGCGAGGAGCTCCCCAAGCGCAAGCACGGGAACGTCCCCCTGTGAGCCTCCGGTGACCGAGCGGGTCACCGTCTCGTTCGACGGCACCCGGTCGCACCTCGCCCCGCCCACCGAGGAGGAGGCGGCTGCGATCATCGCCGCCATCGACGCGGTGTGGCCCCGGCCCGGGGTGGCCGCGGACGACCCGCGCGCCCGCGCGCCGCGCTGGCGCTTCTCCGGCCGGTGGTGGACGAAGCCCATCCCCGCCCGGCGCGACCGCCCCTTCTAGGCCCTCGGCCGCTCCCGGCGCCCCGGTACCCTCCGCTCCTGTGGAGCTGACCACCGTCGCCGACGACGAGGCCGTGGTCCACGACGGCGTCACCGTCCGGGTCCACGCCGACCTGGCGCCCGACACGGCGTACGAGCTCGACGGCTTCTCCTTCCGCACGTTGCCGCGGCCGGGGGAGCTGCTGGCCCGGTTCGCCACCGTCAACGACGTGCACTTCGGCGAGACCGAGTGCGGGGTCATCGCCGGCTCGGACATCGGCCCGATCCACCGCAGCGCACCGGGCGCCGCCCCCTACCCCGAGGTGATGAACCGGGGTGCGGTCGCCGACATCGCCGCCGTCGAGCCGGACGCGGTGCTGGTCAAGGGCGACCTCACCAGCAAGGGCACCGTCGAGGAGTACCAGGCGTTCCTCGACTGCTGGGCGCCGGCCTTCGGTGACCGCCTCCACCACGTGCGGGGCAACCACGACGGCTACTACGGCGAGACCTTCGCCTCCGAGGCGCCGCTGCTGGTGGACCTCCCCGGCGTGCGCCTCGCCCTGCTCGACACGACCGTGCCCCTGCACACACCGGGTCGGGTCGACGCGGCGCAGCTCGAGTGGCTCGGTGACATCGCGGCCGAGAGCGACGTGCCGGTGATGGTCTTCGGCCACCACCACGTCTGGGACCCGACGTCGGGGCCCCGGCCGGACGACTTCTTCGGCATCGACCCCGACGACTCGGCGCGCCTCGTCGACCTCGTCGCCGCGCAGCCCGCCATCGTGAGCTACAGCGCCGGCCACACCCACCGGAACCGGGTGCAGCGCATCCCCACCACCGGCGACGTCCCGTGGGCCGAGGTCGCCTGCGTGAAGGACTACCCGGGGACGTGGGCGGAGTACCGGGTCTTCGAGGGCGGGATCCTCGCCGTCCACCGGCGCATCTCGGCCCCGGACGCCCTGGCGTGGAGCGAGCAGACGCGGGACATGTACGCCGGCATCTACGCGGAGTACGCCCTCGGCCGCCTCGACGAGCGCTGCTACGCGATCTGGCCGCGTCGGCGGTGACCCCGGCCCGACCGTCGCCACCCGCCGCCACCCGTCCCGTCCGCCCGTCCCCGTCGGGCGCAGGGATCCGGGTGATGATGGTGGCCATGCGCGGCAGCGGGCGGTCCGGGATCGGAAGGCGGGGGCACCACTCGCGCGCGCGTCGCCGTGGCGCCGCGACCGTCGCACTCGCGCTCGCCGTCGCCAGCCTGCTGGTGGGGTGCTCGGTCGTCGGCGGTGAGGACGAGACCACCGCCACCACCGTCCCCAACGGGGTGCGCATCGTCGACCTCGAGCCCGGCACCTGCTTCCAGGCCCCTGCGAACACCGACGTGCGCTCGGTCGAGGAGCGGGCGTGCGACGAGGACCACGACGCCGAGGCCTATGCGGTGTTCGCCCTCCCCGCCGGCGCCGACGCGCCGTACCCCGGTGGCGCCCAGGTGCAGAGCGCCGCCCAGCAGGGGTGCCAGGACCGCTTCGCCGACTACGTGGGCCAAGCCTACGAGGACTCGGCCTACTACTTCACCGCCATCGCGCCGACCCGGAAGTCGTGGGAGGACCGCGGCGATCGGCGGGTGCTGTGCGCGGTCATCTCGTCGAACGAGGACCCCCTCACCGCCTCCGTGCGGGCCGGCGGCGGCGACGACGACGGCTAAGGTCCCCGGCGACGACGGGCGCCGAAAACCGGCAGCGCCCGGCCAGCACAGGAGTGATCACATGCGCAAGTGGTTGACCGCGCTGGGGGCGGCGTTCCTCATCCTCGCCCTCACCAGTGCCTGCGGCTCGGACGCGTCGCAGCAGGACAACTCGACCCGTGACGAAGGCGGCGACATCACCGAGGGCGGCGACGTCGGCGTGTTCGCGCTCGAGGTGGGGGACTGCTTCGACCAGCCGCCGGACGGCAACATCACCGAGGTGGCGGCGGTCCCCTGCGACCAGGCCCACGACCTCGAGGTCTTCGCCAAGTTCGACATGGAGGGCGGCGACGACGCCCCGTACCCGGGTGACGCCGCGGTCCAGACCGCGAGCGAGGACTGCATCGGATCGCTGTTCGAGGACTACGTCGGGATCGACTACCAGTCCTCGCGATACGGGGTGTTCCCGATCACGCCGACCCAGCAGACCTGGGAGAGCGACCTGAACGACCGGGAGATCATCTGCACGGCCAACACCGTGGACGGGACCCAGCTCACGGGTTCCATCCAGGGCACCGCGGAGTAGCTCGGCCCGCCGGCGCCCCTGACCCGGGGCGCCGGCGCCGCCGTCACCCTGCGGGCGGACTGCGAGAGGAGCGCCATGTCCGAGACGCCACCACCTCCGGACGACCCCGTCGCCCCGGGCGGCCCCGAGCCGGACCCGAGCGAGACGACGGCGCTGCCCACCACGCAGCCGCAGCCGGCGTACGAACCCCCCGCGGACCAGGGGTACATCCCCCCGGCCGCGCCCGCGGCGCCGCCCCCACCGGCGCCGCCGGACCCGACCTACGGGGCGCCCGGTGCCGCCGCGCCCGGCTACGGCGCCGCCGCGGCCACGCCCGGCTATCCGCCGACGCAGCCCCAGCCTGAGTACGCACCGCCCGGCGGGGTCGTCGGCCCGCCGCCCGCCGGGGCGCCCGGCGCCCCCGGCGCCTACCCGCCCGCGGGCGGCTACGGCACACCGCCGGTAGGCCCGCCCCCGACCCAGGCCGGCTGGGGCGCCGGCGGCGGAGCCGTGCCGCCCGCCTATGGCGCGCCGCCGCCCTCCGGCGGTGGTGGCAAGAAGGCGCTGATGATCGTCCTGATCGTCTTCGGCGTCCTGTTCCTCGGCCTCGTGGCCCTCGTCATCATCGGTGTCCTCGCCAGCGACGACGGCGGCGACGCCCCCTCGGTCGACCGCACGACGATCGCGCCGCCGACGACCGTGCCGGACGCCGCCACGACGACCACCGAGGGCCCCCGCCCGGGCGACAGCGTGCTCGACACCACGACCACGACCGGTGGCGGGGGCGGCACGACGTCGATCAACGTGTTCGACCTCGAGGTCGGCGACTGCTTCGACGTCCCCGACAGCGGCAACATCTCCAACGTCGACGGGATCCCCTGCGACGAGCCCCACGACAACGAGGTGTTCGCCACCTTCGACATGGCCGGCGGCCCGAACGCCCCGTTCCCGGGCTCGGCGGCGGTGAGCGCCGAGGCCGAGTCGCAGTGCACAGGCTCGCTGTTCACCAACTACGTCGGCGTCTCCTTCCAGGCGTCGGTCTTCAACGCCACCTCCATCAACCCGACCCAGCAGACCTGGGAGCAGCTCGACGACCGCGAGGTGATCTGCGTGGCGACCAGCGGCGACGGTCAGCCGCTGACCTCGTCGGTGCGCAACGCCAACCGCTGACGGGGTGGCCGTCTCCGACGCCGACGCCGATCCCGCCTCGCCGGCGCCGGGCCCTCTCGCCGACCTCCGGGTCGTCGACGTGGCCACGGTGCTGGCGGGGCCGGGGTGCGCCCGCTACCTGGCGGACTTCGGCGCCGACGTCATCAAGGTCGAGCGCCCCGACGGGGGCGACACCACCCGCACCATGGGCTGGGTCGACCCCCGCGACGACGTCACCCTCATGTGGAAGGTGGCCGGGCGGGGCAAGCGCACCGTCGCGCTCGACCTGAAGGACCCCGACGGCCGGGAGGCGTTCCTGCGCCTCTGCGCGACCGCCGACGTGCTGGTCGAGAACTTCCGGCCCGGCACGCTCGAGCGGCTCGGCATCGGGCCCGACGTCCTCTGGGAGCGGCGGCCGTCGTTGGTCGTCACCCGGGTGACCGGGTTCGGCCAGGACGGGCCGTACGCCGGCCGGCCCGGCTTCGCCACCCTCGCCGAGGCCATGTCGGGCTTCGCGGCGATCAACGGCGAGGCCGACGGCGGGCCGGTGCTCCCGCCCATCGCGCTGACCGACGAGGTCACCGCGCTCGTGGCGGCGTTCGCGACCATGGTGGCGCTGCACTCGGGCGTCGGCCAGGTCGTCGACGTGAACCTGCTCGAGTCCATGTTCCAGCTGATGGGACCCCTGATCTCGGGCTACCTGCTCCGGGGTGAGCTCCAGCCCCGGCTCGGTTCCGGCATCCCCTACACCGTGCCCCGCAACGTCTACCGCACGGCCGACGACCGCTGGGTGGCCGTCTCCACCTCCGCCGAGTCGGTGGCGCAACGGGTGCTCGAGCTGATCGGCGTGCAGGGCGATGCCCGCTTCGCCGACTTCGCGGCCCGGGCCGAGCACCGCGACGAGCTCGACGCGCTGATGACGGCGTGGATCGGCGCCCGGCCGTCGCACGAGGTCCTCGACGCCTTCGAGGCCGCCCACGCGGCGGCGGCGCCGATCTACGACATGGCCGACATCGCCGCCGACCCGCACTACCGGGCGCGGGACGCGATCGTCGAGGTCGACGGCGTCCCGATGCAGGGCCTCGTCGCCCGCCTGTCGGCGACGCCCGGCGCCATCCGCTGGCCCGGCCGCCCCCTCGGCGCTGACACCGACGCCGTCCTCGCCGAGCTCGACGCCGACGACACCCCCTCCGACCCCTGACCGGCCGTTCCTCCAGCAGGAACGCGCGGTAGCACCTTCCGTTTCTGCTGGGAGGAACGCTCGGGTCAGGCCGCAGCGGGGGCGACGGCGGGGCCGCCGTCGCCGGTGCTGCCGGCGGCCCGGGCCACCGCAGCGGCGCGGGCGCGGCCGCTGCGGACGAGCCAGGCGCCGCCGCCGACGAGGGCGAGCATCACGACGGTGACGCCGAACCAGAGCACGGTCTCGCCGAGGTGCGAGTACACCGCCGCCGCGGGGAGTGCGGCGAAGCCGGCGGCGCCGACCTCGACCGCGCCGGACAGGCCGAGCGCGGCGGCCTGGCGCTCCTCGGGGACCGACGACGACACGACCGACTGCGCCGCGGTGAAGGCGAACCCGTCGGTCAGGCCGTAGAGCGCGAACAGTACGAGCACCGGCACGAGCCCGTCGGTGAAGGCCAGCGACGGCGTCAGCACGGCGATGACCGCCAGCCCGATCACCGTCTGGCGCAGGTTGCCGATGCGGTCGGCGCTCCGCCCGCCGATGCGGCTCACCGCGGCGAGCGGCAGCGCGAAGGCGGCGAAGGTCAAGCCGATGCCGAAGGTGCTGGTGCCCTCGTCCGAGAGCTGGAGGGGGATGACCGCCTCGATGGCGCCCAGCAGCATCAGGTAGCCACCGATCATGACGAGGCTGCCCACGAACGCGCGTCGGCGGAGCAGGTCGAGGCTGCCCTGACCGGCCCTCGCCTTCTGGCCGTGGTCGGCGGGCAGACGGAAGGCGAGGGGCAGGTAGGCGAGGTGGGCCACCGCGAAGAACAGCAGCGGTGTGCGCAGGCTGCCGATCCCGGCGAGGGCGCCGGCGATGACCGGGCCGCTGATCATGCCGACGACCTCGCCGACCATGAGGCGGCCGAGGTTCTCGGCGACCCGACTCGGGTCCATCACCGCGGCGACGCGCCGCACGCCCGGCAGGATCATGCCCTCGCCGAAGCCGGTGATCGCCCGGCCGGCCACGAACACGACCGGGCTGGGGGCGACCGCCATGAGCAGGAGGCCGGCGGCGCCGAGGACCAGGCCGATCTGCACCATGCGGGGCCCGTGGCCCCGGTCGGCGAGCGGGGCGAGGGTGACCAGGGCGACGAGCGCGGCGACGAAGCCGGCCATGACCACGACGCCGGCGCCGAGGTCGCTCATGCCGATCGAGTCGCGGAGCTCGCCGAGCAGGGCGATGACCGCGCTGATCGACGCCGACCCCAGGGCGAACAGGCCCTGGTAGGGGAGCAGCGACGGCGCGCGCGACGATGCCGGGGTCGGCCCGTCGGCGGGCGCGGCGTCGTCGGGGCGCGCGGGGGCGCCGGCGTCGGTCATCCCCCCATCCTGCCGGTCGCGCCGGGGCGCAGGCGTCAGGGTTTCGTCAGGTGGAGACGTCGAACAGCAGGGCGGTGCAGGAGGGAGCGGCGTCAGGCTACCCCCGGGGGATGAGGGGGTGGCGGGCGAGGAAGGCGTCGACCACGGCGTCGATGCGCTCGCCGCGGAGGCGCTCGGCCGAGCGGCGCCTAGCGGCCGGGGCTGATCACGAGGCGGTAGCCGGCGTCGAGCTCGGTGCGGTCGAGCAGGTCGGCGTGGCGCTCGGCCCAGGCGCCGGACGCGAGGTCGGCGCGGAGGCGCTCGACGCCGGGGGCGGTGGCGTCCTCGCCGAGGCGGGCGAGGCCCGAGATGGCGGCCCGAACCTCGGGCTCGAGGTAGGCCTCGGGCCGGCGCCACCAGGCGTGCATGAAGCCGTCGACGCAGTCGACCGGGATGGGCACGACCTCGACGGTGCCGCCGCCGAGCGCCGCGGCGAGCTCCGTCGGCGTCGGCAGGTCGGTGTCGAAGGCCAGCATCTCGGGGAAGTAGTCGGTGACGAGCCACTGGTCGGCGTGGACGGCGTAGTCGAAGGTGAACACGACGACCGGCCCGGTCGTCACCCGGCGCACCTCGGCGAGGCCGGCGAACGGGTCGGGCCAGTGGTGGACGGTGAGCAGCGCCGTGGCCGCGGCGAAGGTGCCGTCGGGGAAGGGGAGGGCGCCGCCGACCGCCCGCACGACGTCGCGGGTCACCGTCGGCGGCCGCTGGGCGATCATCCGCGGTGAGGGCTCGACCGCGGTCACCCGCCGGTCGTCGGGCTCGTACGAGCCCGCGCCGGCGCCCACGTTCAGCACGTGCGGCCGCTCGCCGGGGTCGCCGAGGTGCCCGTGGATCTGCGCCGCGATCCGCGGGTCGGGCTGCCGCCGCCGGGCGTACCCGACGCCGATGGTCTCGTAGCGGGGCGCCTCCGGAGACGTCATGGGCCCGACTACGGCCGGACGACCGGGACGGGGCTGTCGACCTCGACGGTGCCGTCGGCGCGGGCCTCGACGGTGATGGGGCCGTGGGGGCTGGGCACGGTGGCGCGGGCCCACTCGAGGCCGCCGAGGGCGGGCGCCACCCGGACGGACCCGAACCCGGGCTCGGCGGGCGTGATGCCGAGGACGTGGACGATCAGGTCGCGCGTGGGCGTCGACGACCAGCCGTGGCAGCGGGTGCCGCCGTTCCAGTTCTCGGGCCACGAGGTCTCACCGGCGTCGACGAAGACCTGCCAGTCCCGGCACTGCTCGACGAGCAGGTCGGCCCGTCCGGCCCGGGCCAGGCCGTCGTGGAGGACGTAGCGGAAGAAGGGCTCGCAGGCGACCATCTGCTCGTCCACGTCCCAGTCGGGCTCGGGGTAGCCGAAGGCGAGGTAGGCCTGGCCCGAGTTGGCCTGCTCCACCGTGGCCGTGTCCATCACCCAGGAGTGGCGCAGGAGGCGGCTGCGGTCGGTGAGGCGGGTGATCATCCGGTCGAGGCGGTCGGCGGGGACGAGGCCGGCGGCCAGCGCCGCCGCGCCCCCGTGTTGGGCGGCGACGACCTGGCGCTCGCCGTCGACGAGGTGGTCGACGTAGCGGTCGCGCCCGTCGTCCCAGAACGCGTCGAACGCGGCCCGCACCTCGGCGTACCGCGCTCGGGCCCAGGCGGCGGTGCCGTCGTTGCCGAGCCAGCCGGCGAGGTCGGCGAGGTCCTCCAGGGCGCGGGCCCAGAGGGCGTTGAGCGCCGACGAGCAGCCGGACGAGTAGACGCTGGCCCAGTCGATGAGGGTCCACCCGGAGACGCCGTCGAGCAGGCCGTCGGCGTTGCGGTAGGTCTCGAACCAGCGGATCGTGCGCTCGGCCACCGGCAGGAGCGCGGCGATGAGCTCGCGGTCGCCGGTGTAGCGCCAGAGGTTGTGCACCGACCGGACCCAGTGCAGCGACCAGTCGGGGATCATCGTGCGGTCCTCGAAGGCGAAGTCCGAGGCGACCGCCATCGGCACCATGCCGTCGGCCCGGGACACCGCGGTGAGCTGCGGGTGCCAGCGGGCGACCGACCAGTCGGGGTTGGCGGCGAGGTCGACCATCTGGTGGACGACGGCGTCGCCCGTCCACGCCCGTTGCTCGCGGGTGGGGCAGTCGACGTAGGCGTCGAAGGCGCAGAGGTCGACCGTGCGCAGGCCGACCGCGAAGATGTGCTCGAGGTCGGGATCCGAGCAGGCGAAGGCCGTGCCCTCGGGCCGGGGGCGCAGGCGCTCGTGCACCGAGACGGCGATCGACGGCGCGCGCTGGGCGTCGTCAGCCCCGGCCGGCGGTCGTACGGACAGGTGCAGGTGGCGGGCGCCGATGGCCCACGACGACTCGAAGCGCTCCGGCCCGCCGCCCCGGCAGACGTAGCGGAAGCCGGCGTGCTCGCCGAGGTCGGCCAGGCCGCCCCGGCCGTCGAGCAGGTCGGCGCCGGCCAGGTCGAGCACGGTGCCGGGAGCGGCGCCGTCGATGTCGAGCACGACCGTGCCGGCGGCGACGTGGCCGAGGTCGTACGAGCGGACCTCGCCGGGTGACGAGCCGTCGGTGGGGCCGTCCTCGGCGGCGGCCACCAGCGCCCGCTCGTCGGCGAAGACCTGGGTGACGGGGTCGGCGTCGAGGGCATCGACGCCGCCCGCGCTCGCCGGCAGGGTGCGGACGCCGGCCGGCGCCGCCTCGCGCACGACCGGCGCGGGCGCGCCGGCGTCGGCGCGGACCGGCGGTCGCAGCATGCCGAAGGGCTCGCTGGGCGGGTGGACGCCGCCGCCCGTCCCGGTGTGGACCGGGTGGATCTCGTGGGGCGCCACCCAGCCGTCGTCGTCGAAGTCGGGCTGGTCCCAGCCGTGCGGGTGGGCGCGGGCGTCGAACCACTCGAGGGGCAGCGAGGACACGTCGCCCGGGGGCTCGACCGGCGTCCAGGCCTCGCCCCGGCACGAGCGCCAGGTCGCGTCCGAGACGATCCAGGCGCCGGCGTCCTCGGGGTCCCGGAGGCAGGCCTCGAGGGTGAGGCTGCCAGCGCCGAGGCTGTACGACGGCGGGACGGGCATCCACCACGAGGTCTGGTGCGCGAAGTGGACCGCGGTGACGGCGAGCACGTTCTCGCCGACCCGCAGGTGGGGGGCGAGGTCGACGACGTCGTAGTGGGAGCGCCGGGGCTCGCTGCGCACGGGGCCCCGGGCGACCTCGACGCCGTTGATGCTGAGGAGGTGGCGGCCGTCGCTCCAGAGCCGGCACGGCGCCGCGGTGGGCACGGCGTCGAGCGTGAACGAGCGGCGGAAGAGCCCGACCTGGTCGCCGTCGACCGCCCGCTCGGGACGGGTCAGCGTGGGCAGGGTGATGGCCGGCGGCTCGAACCAGATCCAGCGGGACCGCCAGCGGTTCCCGAACGGCGCAGGGTGCTCCAGGGCCATGGCCGCCGAGCGTAGGTCGGCGGTGCGACCGCCCTCGCTCGACGGTGGTGCGGCCTTCCTGTCACAGGGCGGCGCCACCACGGCGACGTCGCTCCGCCGGCGCCGGCCCGTCGCCCCGCTGACAAAGGTGCTGCGGGCTGGCCTCATGGGGGAGGGGAGGGCCTAGGGTGGCAGGCTGACATTCGCTGAAATCACGGAAGCGCGCATGACCGACACCGCCACTGACACCGCCACCGACGAGACCGAGGTCGAGCGGGAGCCCGAAGAGCAGGTCCGCCGCATGGAGCGGCTCCGCATCAACCTGCTGGCGGTCGACCCGGCCTCGCTGCGCCGGGCGCTGAAGGGGCTGCCCGCCCCGGTGCTCGACTCGGTGGCCAAGGCGGTGAACGTGCGCCCGCCGGTGCTCCGCGCCGGCTCCCCCAAGCCGTTGAAGCGCCTGCACGACGCGCTGATGCTCGACGCCGTCGCGTCGGCCGTCACCGACGACTGCCTCGAGGCCATCCGTGAGCGCCTCGGCGACGAGGCCGACGACCCGGCGCCCGAGTCGGTGCGCCGCGCGGTCGACGAGATCACCGACACCGAGTTCCCCGTGGCGATGGTCCGACTGACCCTGTCGGTGGTGGCCGCCGGCCACGCCGAGGCGTCCGACACCTGCAGCGAGCTGCTCGACACCGACGAGCGCTTCGCCACCCCCGACGAGGCCGACCTCGAGGCGCCGCCGGTGTCCGTGGTCGCCGCGGCGGCGCCGAGCGCCCGCAAGGCCGACGCCGAGAAGAAGGCCGCCCGGCAGGCCCGGCGCGCCGCCGAGGCCGAGCGCAAGCGCCTCCAGGCCGAGAAGAAGGCCGTCGCCGACGCCCAGCGCAAGGCCGCCCGCAAGGCCGCCACCACCGCCGGCAACGTCGTGGCCGAGGAGGGTGAGGAGGACGAGGACGTCGCGCTGCCGACCGCGGCCGAGCTCGCCGCGTCCCTCACCGTCGAGGCCCCGGTCGCGCCGGCACCGGCGCCGAAGCCGGCGCCGAAGGCGCCCCGGCTGCCGACGAGGTCGTCCGGCCCGGTCCCGCAGCCCAAGGCCCCGAGCGCCCCGGTCAGCCGGCGCGCCGCGGGTCTGCTCGGCGACGACGCCCGCGACTTCAACGACGACGACCCGCTCGTCGGCTCGATCGTCATCGCCGAGATCTGGTTCGACAGCGACGAGTACCAGGGCCTCGAGGCCAAGCGCCGCCCGTGCGTCATCGTCGGCGTGAACGACAAGCAGTTCCTCGTGCGCCCCGGCTACAGCGAGGGCGGCCGCAAGGCCCGCGACTGGCAGTCCTACGAGATCGGCGACTGGCGCGAGGCGGGTCTCGACAAGCTCACCTACATCGAGGCCGAGACCCGGCGCATCGACCGGGCCCAGGCCGAGCTGCCGCCGCTGGGCAAGCTCACCGTCCTCGACTGGAACGCTCTCTGGTAGTCCGGCGGCGCCGCGCCGGCGCCGCCCGACCACGGTGAACGTCCGCCTCCTCCGCCGGTAGCGTCGGCGCGATGGACGCCGAGCGCTTCGCCTTCGTCTTCGGGCCCGACGTCGACCCGGCGCGTTGGGACGACCTCCTGCGCCCCGACGACCTCGACGAGCGCAGCGTCTTCTACGAGGATCACCTGCCGGGCCTCGGCGACGGGTTCCAGCGCGCCGGGCGCGAGGTCGTCGCCAACCAGGTCGTCGACGACGAGCCGCCGCAGACGTGGGCCACCGCCCAGCGCCTGCTCGCCGCCGGGTTCGACCGGGAGCAGGTGCTCGACCAGCTCTCCTTCGTGGCGGTCGAGTCGATCCAGCGCGCCCTCGGTGGCGAGCCGCCCGATCCGGCCGCGTACGTCGCCGCGCTCGAGCGGCTGCCCCTGCCCGACGTCGAGGCGGTCGAGGCCGCCATGGTCGACCTCGTCGTCGCCGAGCCGGGGATCGGCCTCGACGAGCTGGTCGAGCGCACGCTCGAGGCGGTCGGCGCCGAGCCGGACGAGCTCCTTGCCGGGCTCGGTGACCGGGTTGCCGACGCGCTGGTCGAGCACGGGGCGTTCACGCTCTTCTACCCGGACCGCACCGTCCACCCGGCCACGCTCGCTGCCGGGATCGTCCTCACCCATCGCCTCACCGAGGAGGAGCGGGACTCGGAGGTGGTGGACCTCGACTTCGACCTGCCGCCGATCGCGGGTGAGCAGGTGGTCGTGCTCGACGATGGTCGCTTCGTGGTCGTGGGCTCGGCGGGGTACGGGGACTGCCGCCTGCACGGCCCCGAGGGGTGGCTCGACGGGTTCGCCGCCGGCGACCTGGTGGCGATGCGCCTGGAGCTCCCGGACGACGACGACCACGACCACGACCACGACGATCCGGATGCCGAGCACGAGCACGAGCCGGCGGTGCTGCACCTCGAGGTGGTGCCCGAGCCGGATGGCGCCGACACCGAGGCCCTGGCGGCCCGCCTGCGCGAGGTCTACGACCGGGAGGTCGCCGAGCCGTGGCTGCCCCTGCGGGCCGACGACCTGATGCTCGGACTCCTGCTGGAGGACCGTGCGACCTTCTCGACGCCACGCGCCCCGCTGTCCGAGCTGGCCGACCGGGCCGGCCTCGAGCGGCGCCTCGATCAGGTCGCCCACGAGGCCTCCGTCTGGCGGTCCGGGGCGCAGATGGACCGGATGCGGCGGATCGAGGACTTCTTCGAGGACGACGAGTCGGCCACCGAGGGGGCCCGCTTCGTGCTCTTCCTCGCCGACGTCGCCGCCGGAGCGGACCCGGTCGACCTCGGCATCGAGGGCCTCGACGGGGTCAACGCCACCACGCTGCGCCGGGCGCTCGCCGCGCTCGACGACGAGCTCGTCCTCTACTTCGTCGCCGACGAGGTGGCCGAGGCCGCCGGCGACGCCCCCGAGGACCAGGCGTGGGCCGCGGCCCTCGTCGAGGCGCTGGTCGGGGCGGCGTCTCGTCCCCGGGACGTGGCCACCGCCCGCTACCTGGCCGCGCGGCACGCCGAGGTGCAGGGCGAGACCCTCGTCGCCGAGCAGCACCTCGTCCTGGCCGAGAAGGCCGACGCCGACAACCCGGCGGTCATCGACCGCCTGGCCTGGTACGCCGCCGACCGGGGCGACGCCGTGCGGGCCGCCCGCCTGTGGCAGCGGCTGGCGGGCACCCCCATGGTGGACGACGACCTCGAGCACCTCACCCCCTTCCTCACCGCGGCCACGTCCGCGGGCCGGTCGGCGCCGGGGCGCAACGACCCGTGCTGGTGCGGCTCGGGGCGCAAGTACAAGCAGTGCCACCAGGGCGAGCTGCCCATGCCCACGTTGGCGGAGCGGGTGCCGTGGCTGGCCCGCAAGGCGGCGGCGTTCGTCACCCGGCGCCTCGACCTCACCGAGGACGACGCCGTCGAGATCGCCTTGGCCCGCACCCCGGCCGGCACCGCGCCGGCGGACGTGGCCCGGGCCTTCCAGGACCCGCTCGTGCTCGACCTCGTCCTCGCCGAGGGCGGCTGGTTCGAGGCGTTCGTCACCCAGCGGGGCCCGCTGCTGCCCGACGACGAGCGCGCGCTCGCCGAGCAGTGGGTCACCGTCGAGCGGTCGGTCCACGAGGTGCTGGCCGTCGACCCGGGCCGATCGCTGACGCTGCGAGACCTGCGCACGGGCGACGAGGTCGTGGTGACCGAACGTACCTTCAGCCGGCGAGCCCAGGTCGGCGAGCGTTGGGCGCTGCGGGTCGTCTCCGACGGCACCGGTCACCAGATCGCGGGCGGCGTGTTCCCCGTCGGCGACGGCGACGAGGAGACCGTCCTCGCCCTCCTCGACGACGCCGATCCCGTCGCCATCGCCACCTGGCTCGCCGCCCACGAAACCCAGAGCGCCTGACCGTTCGGCCCTTGCCAGGGATCACCCGTTCAGTGGGTGGGAATGCCACGTCGGCTGCAGCGTTGATATTTGCGTACGCAAGCAAATGTGAGAGGCTGATCCGATGACGCAGGAACTGGAGCTGGGGCTCGACACCTTCGGGGACGTCACCGTCGACGGGGCGGGGCGGCCCAAGCCCGCCGCCCAGGTGCTCCGCGAGGTGGTGGAGGAGGGCGTCCTCGCCGACCAGGTGGGCGCCGACTTCTTCGGCGTCGGTGAGCACCACCGGGAGGATTTCGCCGTCGCGGCGCCCGAGGTCGTCCTCGCCGCCATCGCGGCTCGCACCGAGCGCATCAAGCTCGGCACCGCGGTCACGGTCCTCAGCTCGGACGACCCCGTGCGGGTGTTCCAGCGCTTCTCGACGCTCGACGCCCTGTCGAACGGCCGGGCCGAGGTCATCCTCGGGCGGGGCTCGTTCACCGAGTCGTTCCCGCTGTTCGGCTACGCCCTCGAGGACTACGAGGAGCTGTTCGAGGAGAAGCTCGACCTGTTCACGCTGCTGCGCGACGAGCAGCCGGTGACGTGGTCGGGCTCGACCCGGGCGCCGCTGCGCCACCAGGAGGTCTTCCCCCACACCGAGTCGGGCCGGCTGACGACGTGGGTCGGCGTCGGCGGCAGCCCCCAGTCGGTCGTGCGAGCCGCCCGCCACGAGCTGCCGCTGGTGATCGCCATCATCGGCGGCGAGAGCGAGCGCTTCCGCCCGTTCGTCGACCTGTACCACCGGGTGCTCGAGGAGTCGGGCTGGCCCCGCCTGCCGGTCGCCGTGCACTCACCGGGCCACATCGCCCCCACCGACCGGGAGGCCCGCGAGCAGCTGTACCCGCACTTCAAGGCCATGCGCGACCGCATCGGCGCCGAGCGGGGCTGGGGCCCGATGCGCCCCGGCGAGTTCGAGGCCATGGCCGGCCCCGGCGGCTCGCTCTACGTCGGCTCCCCCGAGACGGTGGCGGCCAAGATCGCGGCGACGGCGACGGCCCTCGACCTCTCCCGCTTCGACCTGAAGTACAGCGCCGGCTCACTGCCCCACGACGCGATGATGCGCAGCATCGAGCTCTACGGCACCGAGGTCATCCCCAGGGTCCGCGAGCTGCTCGCCGCCGCCGAGGAGCCCGTGGGCGTCTAACGGGTTGCGCCCGGCGGTCAGTCCGTCGTGCGGGGCTCGAAGACGACCACCGCGGTCGGGTGGGGACGGCGGGCGGCGTAGGCGTCGAGGTCCTTGTCGACCTCCTGCCAGCGGGCCCAGAGGCGGTCGCGCTCCTCACCGGTGGCGGCCCGGGCGGTGACCTCGCGGTGCTCGCCGACGAGGTCGATCGTCGTGTCCGGGTGGGCCTGGAGGTTGAGCCACCAGGCGGGCTCGGGCTCGCCCCAGCCGTTCATCGCCATCGTGACCGCGTTGGGTCCGTCGTCGAGGTAGCCGAGGATCACGGCGTGCGGACGACCGGAGCGCCGGCCCACCGTGTGGAGCTGCAAGGCGCCCCACTTGCCGGGCTTCGGTCGCCAGAGGCCGACCCGGGCCGCGGTCCACCGCACCACGCGCCGGTGGACCGCCCAGAACAGCCGGATGAACCAACGGGGCGGGAGGCGGGCGCTGCTGGTGTCGCCGACGGGCGGCGGGGAGTCGGTGGAACCGGTCATGGCCGGACCTCGGTGTCGTCGGTCGTCCTGCAACTCCAGCGTGGCGCATTCGGCGGCGCGGCGGAAGGGCCGGACGGCCCCCCGGCACCCCGGTTCGCCGGGCACGCCGCGGCGGAACGACGAGGGGCGGACCGCACCGGGCTGCGGACGGGCGGTCGGAGGGCGATGCTGGACGTATGGCCATCCACGTCGTCCGCCTCGGCACGCCCCGGTCGCCGGGGGAGGGGACGCGCCTCGGGACCGTGCGGCGGCCGCCCCGTGGTGTCCGCAAGGAGGACCTCGCCCGCCTCGACTACTACGACGTGTGGCTGCCGGTGCTGGCGCCGTCGGCGGAGCTGGTCGCCGCGGCCCGCGGCGCGACGACCGAGGCCGAGTGGCGGCGCTTCGAGCGCGGCTACGTGAAGGAGATGTCGGCGTCGGACCCGGCTGGCGTCCTCGATCTGCTCGCCCTCCTCTCGTCGACGGTCGACCTCGCGATCGGCTGCTACTGCGAGGACGAGGACCGCTGCCACCGTTCCCAGCTGCGCCGGCTGCTCGCCGAGCGGGGTGCGGTGCTGGCCGGCGGGTAGGGAGGCGCATGGCCTCGGAACCGGACGTGACCGCCCGCCTCGCCGCGGAACGAGCCGAGGTGGCCGCGCAGGTGGTGTCGCTGCAGCAGGCGTTCGACGACATCGTCGCCGGCAGCGAGCTCGTCTCGACCGACGACGAGCACGATCCCGAGGGCGCGACGATCGCCTACGAACGGGCCCAGGTGTCCTCGCTGCTCGAGCGCGCCCGGGACCGCCTGGCCGACCTCGACGTGGCGACGGAACGTCTCATTGCGGGAACCTACGGGCGCTGTGAGCGGTGCGGCGCGCCGATCGGCGACGCCCGCCTGGAGGCGCTCCCGGCCGCCACGCGTTGCGTCGCCTGCGCCTGACCCTCGTCGCCCTCATCCCCCGACCGGCCAGTGCTCCACCGTGAGCTCGGGCATCGGGAAGTCGGCGATGTTGGCCGTCGCCAGCGGCGCCCGGATGCCGATCGCAGCCGCGGCGACCAGGCAGTCGGCCTGGTGGAGGGTGACGCCGCGCCGGGCGTGGTCCCGGCGCCAGGTCCCGGCTCGTTGGCCCTCCTGGGTGCCGAGTCGGGCCAGGCGCAAGCCGTTGAAGAGCCGTTGGGCGGCGGCTTTCTCGTCGGGGCGCAATCCTCGCCACACCTCCTCGACGGAGACGGCACAGACCCACGGCTGGATGCCGTCACGCCGCAGCTGTCGGATCCGTTCGGCGGCGGGGCGTCCGCGGAGCGCGTCGATCAGGACGGTGGAATCGAGCAGGATCCGGGCCACGTCAGCCGGTGCGCCGGTCGTCACCGCGCCGCTGGGCACGAACCCAGCCGGCCACGTCGTCGTCCCACTCGTGGTCGGTGTCGGCGATCGCGCCCAGTGCGGACTCGATGTCGTCCCACCGTTGCTCGTCATCGAGCCCACGGCGGATGAGCTCGGCGATGAAGGCACTCCGCTGCCGGGGACCGACCCGTCGGTCGAGCTCGGCGACCAGGTCGTCCGCCAAGGCTATGTGCAGTCTCATGTGTGTAGGTTTGCACACAGCTGGGACGGAGGAAGGACCGACCGCGCCGTCGCTCACGGGATCGACCACCACTCGCGGCCCGGGTGGAGCGTGAGACGGGTGCACCTCGTCCTCGTCGAGGGGCACCGCCGGCGCTCCGGTCAGGCGGAGGCGCGCACCTGGAAGGTCCGCCGGTACTTGAGCGGCGAGGTGCACACGATGCGCTGGAAGTGCAGGCGCAGGTTCGCGGCCGTGCCGAGGCCGCACTCGTCGGCGATCCACTCGACGGAGCGGTCGGTGGTCTCGAGCAGGCGTTGGGCCAGCTGCACCCGCTGCTGGGTGAGCCAGGCGTGTGGCGTCGTGCCGGTGGCGGCGCGGAACCGGCGGGTGAAGGTGCGGGTGCTCATGGCGCTGCGGGTGGCGAGGTCCTCGATGGTGATGGGCTCGCGCACGTTGGCCTCGGCCCACGCCAGCGCCTCGTCGAACCAGTCCACGCCGGGATGGTCGGCCACGGGGTGGTCGACGTACTGCGCCTGGCCGCCGTCACGGTGGGGCGGTACCACGAGGCGGCGGGCGACGATGTTGGCGATCTCGGCGCCGAAGTCCTTGCGGACCAGGTGGAGGCAGAGGTCGATGCTGGCGGCGGTGCCGGCGGACGTGAGGACGTCACCGTCGTCGACGTAGAGGACGTTGGGGTCGACCCGGACCTCGGGGTGTCGACGGGCGAGCTCGTCGGCCCACATCCAGTGGGTCGTGGCGGGGCGGCCGTCGAGCAGGCCGGCGGCGGCCAGGACGAACGCACCGGTGCACAGCGACACGATCCGGGCGCCGCCGGCGTGGGCCCGGCGGAGCGCCTCGAGTACGTCGGCGGCGAACTCACCCTCGCCGGCGGGGATGACCACGACGGTGTCGGCCTTCGCCAGGTCGTCGAGGCCGTGCTCGGTGGTGATGCTGAAGCCCCGGCCCAGGTCGAGGGGGCCGGGTTCGGCCGTGCAGACCACGTAGTCGTACCAGTCCCCGCCCAGGGCGGATCGGTCCACGCCGAACACCTCGGTGGCGACCGCGAACTCGAACTGGGTGGCGTCGGGCAGCAGCAGCGCGGCGACCACGTGACGGCGGCGGCTCATGGCTGGATCCTCGCGTACCTTGGCATTCTGGTCAATGGTGCGTCGGTCCGACTCGGCGGACCATGGGGGCATCGCAACCCCACCGCCGCCAGGAGCGACTGCCGTGAGCTTCCCGACCCAGATGGACCAGTTCATCCACGACTTCCAGGGTGTCCGCCGCGCCGACGCCCGCAACCACCGTCTCGCCGCCCTCGCCCGCGCCGCCCGTCGCAGGGAGCGCACCGAGCGCACCGAGCGCACCGGTCCGCCCCGGCCGCAACGTCGGCGGTCGGACGCCACCGAGCTGCTGCTGCAGCTGGGCGCCGAGGTCGAGCGGCTGTCGGCCGCCACGCTGGTCCCGGTCGCCGACCGGGCGCTGGCCGAGCTGCTCGTCGCAGCGAGCGTCGCCCTCGCGGCGCCGGCGGGGTCCGCGGGGCTGGCGCCGATCGACCCGGGGACGCCCGCCGTCGTCACCGCCCGCTGGCTCGCCCGGCTGGCGGAGCGCACCGCCGGGACCGGACTGCGCCTCGATGCGGCGGCGGTGACCGAGCTGTCCCGCATCGTCGCCGAGCTGGCGTCCGTGTCGGACCGCCCGGTCGCGGTCACCACTCCAGTGGCGGTGGCGACGCCCGCCGTCGTCCGCTCAGGCGCCGGCGTCCGCGTCGGCCTCCGCGGCGCCTGCTGAGGCGCCCCCGGGCGTCGGGGGCCGTGCGCGACCCCCGGACCGGGCGACGCTTCGTTCTGGGAACAACTCTGTGTACCCGGAAGGAGGGGGGGTCCCCTGTGGTGGGATGGCGGGATGCGCCTAGAAGGTCCGTCGATCACCGCCCGGGTCGTGGCGGTGAACCGGCTGCAGCTGGAGCGGCCGGCGGCACCGACGGGCGACCCCGGCGCCGACGAGCGGCTGTCGGCCGAGCTCGCCGAGGGCTACGCCGGCGACTACAGGGACGTCTTCGAGTGGGTGTCGGCCCGCACCCGGTTCTTCGACGGCGAGGTGCTCGCTGCGCTCGCCGCCGGCGTCACCCAGGTGGTGATCCTCGGCGCCGGGTACGACGGTCGGGCGCTGCGATTCCGGACCCCGGGGGTGACCTTCTTCGAGGTCGACCACCCCAACACCCAGGCCGACAAGCGGGCCCGGGTCGAGACGCTCGGCGCGCCGCTCGACGGCGTCACCTTGGTGGCCCACGACCTCGCCGCCGGCTCGCTCGACGAGGCGCTCACCGGTGCCGGCCACTCGAGCACCGAGCCCACGCTGTTCCTGGCCGAGGGGCTGCTGCGCTACCTGCCCGAGGTGACCGTCCACGAGCTGTTCTCGGTGACCGCGGCCCGGTCGGCGCCCGGCAGCGTGTTCGCCCTCACGTTCTCGACGCGTGAGCCCGGCACGGAGGTGAGCCAGGAGGAGCGCGACCACGAGGCGCTGTTGGCCGAGCTCGGCGAGCACGTCCTCACCCTGCCGTCGCAGGCGACCGCCCTCGACTGGCTCACCACCGGCGGCTGGGTGCCGGAGGTCATCGCCGACGTCCCGACCGAGCACAAGCGCGCGGGCGACGGCCGCCTCCTCATCCGGGCGACGCCGGCCTCGACGCCGGCCTGATCAGCCGGGGCGGCGCCCCGTCCGCCACGCCGCCCAGGCGCCGGTGCACCAGAGCGCCCAGACGATCAGCAGGGGCTGGAACAGCAGGCGGACGCCGCGGGCGAGGTCGGAGTCGAGCCCGAAGGCGGCGTCGCCGTCGACGAACTGCGAGATGTTGCCGGGGAAGACGGCCACGAAGAACGCGGCGACCACCCACCCGACGAGCGCCCGGTGGCGGCGGGCGAGGATCAGCGCGGCGCCGAGGGCCAGCTCGACGATCCCCGACAGCACCACGACGAGGTCGGCGTCGAGCGGCACCCAGTCGGGCACCTGTGCCTGGAACGTGTCCCGCGACCACGTGAGGTGCGCCGTCCCAGCGACGAGCAGGAACCCGCCGAGCACCCACCGGGCGACGGTCCGTTCCGTCGACCCACCAGTCGGGTCGCTGAGGTCCGCCGCGGGCACGTGGCCACCTTACGGGCGAGATCCTGGGAAGCTGGCGGGATGAGCGAGCTCGGGAACCGGACCACCACCGACGAGGTGCTGGAGGGCGTCGACCTGACGGGGCGGCGGATCCTCGTCACCGGAGGCGCCGTCGGCCTCGGGCGGGAGAGCGCCCGGGCCCTCGCCGCCCACGGCGCCGAGGTGACGATCCTGGCCCGCAGCGCCGAGCGGGCGGCCGAGGGGGTCGCCGCGGTGCAGGCGCTCGTGCCCGACGCCACGCTGCACGCGGGCGTCGTCGACCTCGGCGATCTCGCCACGATCCGGGCCTTCGCCGACGGCTGGCTGGCCGAGCACGACGACTTCGACGTCCTCGTCAACAACGCCGGCGTGATGGCCTGCCCGCTCGGCCACACCGCCGACGGCTTCGAGACCCAGTTCGGCACCAACCACCTCGGCCACTTCCTGCTCACGGGCCTGCTGCTGCCGGCGCTGTTGCAGGGCGACGCCCCCCGGGTGGTCACCCTCAGCTCGGCGGGCCACTCCCGCTGCGACGTCGACCTCGACGACCCCGGCTTCGAGCGCACCGAGTACTCGGCGTGGGACGCCTACGGCCGGTCCAAGTCGGCCAACGCCCTGTTCGCCCGGGAGCTCGCCCACCGCTACGGCGGCCAGGGGCTCCTTTCGTACTCGGTGCACCCCGGCGCCATCATCACCGACCTCGGCCGCCACCTCACCGAGGACCTCATGAACGAGATGATGGAGACCGCCAAGGAGCGGGCGGAGGAGCACGGGATACCCGGCGGCATCGTGTGGAAGTCGGTCGAGGCCGGTGCCGCCACCCAGGTGTGGGCCGCCACCTCGGACGACCCGGAGCTCGTCGGCCACAACGGCGCCTATCTCGCCGACTGCGGCCTCGGTGTGCTCGGCGCCAACCCGGGAGCGAACGGCATGGCCCCGTGGATCCTCGACGACACCAAGGCGGCGGCGCTCTGGGACCTCAGCGAGGAGCTCGTCGGCACGACCTTCGCCGTCTGAGCGAGATCCGCCCGACCGTCGGCTCGTTCCGTGGGGCGTTGACGCGGGAGTAGCATCGCGAGGTGGCACAGGGCGGCCGTCGATGGTGATCAGGAGCTGGTCATGAGCGCACCGGGCGGCTCGACGGGGCACTTCTGCACGCACTGCGGCGCCCCGATCGACCCGACGGCCGCGTTCTGCGGGCACTGCGCGGCGCCCACCGGGGTGTCGCCCGAGGCGACGGTGCCGACCGCGCCGATCCCGGTTCCCCCCGCCGGCCCGCCACCGGGTCCGACCGGCCCGCCGCCGGGCCCCGGCTGGGGCTCCCCCGACGCGGTCACGCCCCCCGCCGGCATGCCCTACGTCGTCCCCCCTCCGGTGCCCGCCGAGGCGCCGGCACCGCCCTCGTCGGGCCGGAGTGCGATGACCGGGGTGCTGATCGGCCTGGGTGCCTTCGCCGTCGTCCTCGTCATCGGGCTCGTGGTGTTCCTGGCGGTGAACGGGGGGTCGGACGAGAACACCTCGGACACCGTGCCTCCCCAGACCGTCCCCACCAGCGCCACGGTCGAGGGCCCGGCCCTCGCCGCCTCCACGCCGGTCTCGGTGACCCTCGACCCCGCGACCCTCGACCAGCCGCGCGAGCACCCCTTCACGCTCCGGGCCAACCAGGCGGGGACGGTGGTGGTCACGTCCGGTCAGGCCTTCGAGCCGACGGTGGCCCTCGTCGGGCCGAACGGGTCCGAGGTGCCGACCGAAGGCGTCGCGCTCGCTGACGGTGGGGCGGCGGTCAGGATCAACGCCCGGGGAGCGGGCGAGTACACGCTGCTCGTCTCGGGCTTCTCGAGCGGCCAGTCCGGTTACGACCTCGAGTTCCACCCCCGAGACCCGTTCTTCACCCCGTCCGAGGTGGAGGTCGGCGACTGCGTCGAGCCCCTCGCCGGCGAGTCGATGGACTCGCCGAGCGGCTTCTTCGTGGTCGACTGCGCCGGCGCCCACCGCGGGCAGGTGTTCGAGCGGATCCCCGGTGCGTCCGACACGGACCAGGCTGCGCAGGAGCGCTGCGACGCGGCTCGCAACGAGCGGATACCGCTCGCTGGGCGGGTCAACTGGTTCGCCTACTGGGGCGACGGCCTCACCTGCGTGGTCATCAGCGGCGGCGGCGACCCGCTCACGGGCTCGGTCGTCAACAGCTGACCATCGAGGGCGGGGCCTCCGCCCACCCCTGCTGAGGTGGGCGTCCCGGCGGACTCACCAGCGGGCTTCGACCGCGCCCTCCCGGACGAGGCGCCGGACCAGCACGAGGCGCTCCTCGGCGTCGAGGTCGCCGGGGAGATCGCCGACGGCCACGCCGTCGGGCCCGGCGGCCAGCAGGTGGGTGAGGGCGGGGATGGTGGACCGCGGGAACGCGATCTCGCTGCCGAAGCACGACAGCACGATCTGGTCGTCGTGCTCGGCGAGGTCGTGGACCATGGGGTCGCGTGGCGCGACGATCGTGCGCTGGTCGATCAGCTCGAGACGGCGGAGCTGGTCGAGCTGCCCGGGCACCAGTGGCTGGCGCGAGCGGACGAGCTCCGCCCTCAGGGCGTCGAGCGCGCCGTCGAGCAGGTCCGGTTCGGCCAGCACGCCGAGGCCGTCCTCCACCGCCGTGAGGGCCGTCGCCCGGGCCGCCGGGTCGCGCCACCACCCGGGGGGCAGCGCCCGGTGCAGGTCGTGGCGCTCGGCCCCGGCCCGCTCGAGCACTGCGGTGAGCACGTCGATCGTGCTCACCCAGTGCAGGCCCAGGGTCACGTGCAGCGAGGCGCCGGTGGTCGCGGCGGCGCGGTGCACCAGGCCGCGGGGCACGTAGCAGACGTCGCCGGCCTCGAGGAGGAACGTCTCGACGGCGGCGCCGCACTCGTCGACGTCGGGGTCGAACCGCCGGGTGGCCGGCACGGGCGCGGGCCCCTCGAACAGGGTCCACTCCTTCTCGCCGTGGATCTGCAGCACCAGCACGTCGTGGGTGTCGTAGTGCGGGGCGAACGCGGCCGCTCCCGGGGGTGACAGGTACAGGTTGGTCTGGGCCCGACAGCCCAGCTCGTCCTCCAGACCCCGGACCAGGTAGCCGAGGGGGGCGAGGTGGAGGTGGGCGTGGGGGAGCACGATGGAGTGCCCCTCCTCGTAGAGGCGGCTGAGGGCGAGGGCGTCGACGAGACCGCTCGGGTAGATGTACCCGGCGCGGTCCACCGGGCCCTCGTGGAGGACCTGGAGCTCGGTGGACCGGGGGTTCGTCTCGAAGATGAACGACTCGACCCCGGCGAGGTCCACCAGGTCGGCGTAGCGCTTCGGATCCCCCCGGTGGACGACGACGTGCTCGCGGTCCCGGTAACGGGCGAAGAACTCGTCGACGCCGATCGGGTCGAGCAGTGCGGCCAGTCGCGGCATCCCGGCGGCGCCCGCCGACACGGTCAGCTCACCGGGTCGGCGGTGGTGGTCACGTCCGCGTCGCCCTTGGGGTCGGCCGTGGTCGACACGTCGGTGTCGGCCGCCGGGTCGCCGTAGACCGTGATGTCGCTGTCCGTGCCGCCGCCGACGGGGTCGAACGGGTCGGAGTCGGTGCCCGTCCCCGGGGCATCGCCGTAGGTGGTGATGTCGGTGTCGGCCGGCGGGTCGCCGGTGGTCGACACGTCGCTGTCGCCCTTGGGGTCCGCCGTGCGGCTGACGTCCGTGTCCGAGCCGGCGCGGCCCGAGCCGGAGTACTCGGGGCGCCGCAGGGTGGCGCCTGCCACGTTGGGGGCGGTGACGGGCGTCGTTCCCGCGGTGGTCGACGAGGCGCCGCCCTCGCCGTTCCCGCACGCGGCGGCCAGGCCCCCCAGGGCCACCGCGGCGGCGGCCTGGCCGATCCGGCGCAGCGCGTCCCGGCGCGTGGTGAGGATCGCGTCGTCGGTGAGGCGACGCTCGTCGCCGTCGGGGGTCCCGGCTTCGTCGGTCATGCGCCCTCCCCTCCCGTGCCGCCCGTCACGCCCATCGGGGAGATCGTAGCCCGCTGGTCGGAGCCGGGATGCCGGCGGTATCCCCGCCCAGTGGTGCCCGCCGACCGGGCATCGCCCCCGCTCGGCCGGGTGCGCGTCCTAGGGTCCGGAGATGGCCGACGTCACGCCGCTGACCGTCCGGGAGCCCGACTCGACGCCGAAGGGCGGCGTGGTCGTCGTGCAGGAGGCGTTCGGGGTGAACGACCACATCGTCGACGTCGCCGGGCGGTTCGCGGCGGCGGGCTACCTGGCCGTCGTCCCCCACGTGTTCCACCGCTCAGGCGACCCGGTCCTGCCCTACGACGACCTCTCGCAGATCATGCCCCACTTCCTGGCGCTGACCGCCGAGGGGATCCTGGCGGACGTCGACGCCGCGCTCGGGCACCTCGCCGCGGCGGGGATCGGGGCGGCGCAGTCCGGCGTCGTCGGGTTCTGCATGGGCGGCACGGTGGCGCTGGCGGTCGCGACCCGGCGGGACGTCGGCGCCGCCGTCACCTTCTACGGCGGCGGGCTGAGCACCGGCCGCTTCGGCTTCGACCCGCTCATCGAGGAGGCGCCGCGCCTGCGGGCACCGTGGCTCGGCCTGTTCGGCGACCTCGACGAGGGCATCCCGGTCGACGACGTCGAGCGCCTGCGGGCCGCGGCCGCGTCGTCCGGTCAGGACACCGAGGTCGTCCGCTACGCCGACGCCGGCCACGGCTTCCACTGCGATCAGCGCGAGAGCTACCACGAGCCCAGCGCCCGCGCCGCCTGGTCCCGCACGATCACCTGGTTCGACGACCACCTGGCCGCGGCCGGCGCCTGACCGCGGCGCCGCGGCGGAGGCGCGGGCGGTCCGGTCCGGTGCGCCGAGTCGAACCCGGCGCAACCGACCGCAACGGACGCGGTGCGATGCGCTCGGTCCGATCCAGCGCAGTCGCTGACGCAACCGTCCCCAGCGGCCTTCCCGCGGGAGGCGTCCCTCTCGCTTCGTTAAGGTTCCTGTCAGGCGAACCGGGGGGATCGACCGATGGAACTGCGCGCGCACCCGTATCGGAGCCAGGTCCGGCTGCTGCTGGGCACCGCCTTGGTGATGTTCGTGATCACGGTGGTGATCGGCATCCTCAACGGCACCGACCTGGTCGACTTCGACCGCAAGGTGCTGCTGACCCACGTGCACGTGGGGACGCTGGCGTGGATCACCCTGTCGGTGTTCGCGTCCACGCTGTGGCTCTTCGCCGACCGGCCCCTCGAGGGTGCCGCGGACGGGTGGGCCCGGATCGGCCCGGCCCTCGCCGCAGGGACCATCGTCGTCTACGACCTGACCTTCCTCACCACCACGGGGTACGTGCGACCCGTCGTCGGGTCGGTCGCCGCCGCCACCATCCTCGGCTGGTTCGCGTGGGCCGTGGTCCAGGCCCGGGGCCGCGACGTGAGTGTGCCGATGTGGGGGCTGCTGGCCGCGCTGGCCACGTCGGTGACGGGCGGTGTCATCGGTGTCCTGTACGGCATCCTGATCGCGAGCAGCGGCGACGCCAAGGTGCTGCCGTCGGGCGGCGAGGACGCCCATCCGGCCACCATGGTCGTCGGCTTCCTCGTCCCGGTGGGGATGGCCGTCGTGGAGTGGTGGCTGCGGCCCGACGAGGCCCGGACGAAGGCGACCCGGGCCGGGTTCTGGCAGATGGCGCTGCTGTTCCTCGGCGGCTTCACGCTCATGCTCGGCGTGCTGCTCGACGCCGTGCCCCTCATCATGTTGAACCTGCCGTTCGAGATCGTGGCGGTGATCATCTTCGTGCGCCGCAACTGGGCGTCGTTGCGCACGGTGGGCTGGGGCGACGACCGCCCGGCCCCGTTCCTGGCGGCGTCGGCGGTGGCCATCGTGTGGAACCTGGGCATGCTCGTCTACCTGCTCTCGAAGTACGCGGACGACTTCGACCTGGCGCCCACCCGCCTGCTGCTCGCGCTGGACCACGTCATGTTCATCGGGGTGCTCACCAACGCCCTCTTCGCCCAGTTGCGCACGGCGACGGGGGCCCGCGCCGACCTCGCCCCCTGGGCGGACCGGGTCGTCTTCTGGGCCATGAACATCGGTCTCGCCGGCTTCTGGTTCGGCCTCGTGATCGACGAGGCGTGGCCCAAGCGGACGTTCACGCCCCTGATGGGCACCGCCATCCTGCTCGGTGTCGGGGTCTACCTCGCCCGCCTCGTCGGTGACCGTGAGGCGGCGCCGGCGACGACGACGGCGACCTGACCGGCGGGACCCGTCGTGGGAGCGGGTCCCCACCGGCGAGCGGAACGGCGGCTCCACCGCGGCCCCGGTGGTCGACACCGCCGCCGTGGTTGCGTGGGCGGCCCTGCCTACCGCGCGGATGCGATCCGTTCAGGGCACCCGGGCCGATCCGACGAGGCTCACGCCGGGGAGGTGCACCCCGGTGGGCCCGGTGTGCTCCTCGATCGCGGCCGCGGCGTGGGCGCGGATGGCCTCGGCCACGTCCGGCGGGAGCGAGGCGATGACCGTGGCGAGGGGCCCGGCCAGCGTGGGCACGGTGCGCCACCAGTCGTCGAACGTCGGGACGTCGAGCGGCTCGGCGACCTCCTCCACCCGCACCGCCTCGAGGCCGGCGCCGGCGAGTCGCGCGGACAGGTCGGAGGCGTCGGCGAGCGAGAACGGCCCCGGCAGGCCGGGTGGGGGCACCGGCATCCCGGTCACCGCGGTCACCGCGTCGAACAGGATCCCGAGCCAGGGGTTGCCCGCCCGAGGCCCCCACACGGCGACCGCCAGGCGCCCGCCGGGGCGCAGCACCCGCCGCATCTCGGCCAGCGCCACGGCCGGGTCGGGCGCCAACATGAGGCCCTCCCGGCAGACCACCACGTCGAACGCGTCGTCCGGCTCGTCCACCGCGGTGAGGTCGCGCACCCGCACCTCGACGTTGTCGGCACCCGCGGCGGCGGCCCGCGCCGCGGCGATGCGGGTCATCTCCTCCACCAGGTCGCTCAGCACGACGGTGCCGGTCGGGCCCACCCGGTCGGACGCGGCCAGGCCGACACCACCGGGGCCGCAGGCCAGCTCCAGGACGTGATCGCCGGGCCCCGGCCCGGTGCGGTGCAGCATCGCCGTGGTCACCGCCGCACCACGCGCGTCCACGTACACGGCGTGCTCGTCCCAGCCGGCGGCCGCGGTGGCCCACATCTCTCCGATGGGCCCGGACCCGGGCCCGGGGGCAGGCGGGGCGATGCGCTCCATGGCGGACCTCCGGGATTATGGTTCGACCAGAACAGTATTGACCAGAGTAAGACTAGGATCAAATGCCGGAACCGGTCAAGCGCCCCTACTCCTCGACGGTGCGTGCCGAACAGGCGGCCCGCACACGAGCGCGCATCCTCGACGCCGCCGACGAGCTCTTCGTCGCCGACGGGTACCCGGCCACGACGGTCAGGGCCATCGCCGAGCGAGCGGGCGTCGCGGTCGACACGGTGTACGCGTCGTTCGGGACCAAGGTGCGGGTGCTGACCGCGCTGATCGACCGTCGCCTCGCCCCGGCGGGGGAGCAGAGCGTGCTCGACCGGCCCGCGTCGCTGGCCGTCCGCGACGAGCCGGACCCACGTCGCCAGATCCGGCTCTTCGCCCACGACATCGCGGCCGTCTCGACCCACGTCCGTCCGGTGGCGGAGATGCTGCGGACGGCCGCCGCGGTCGAGCCGGAGGCGGCGCCGGTGCTCGAGGAGATGGAGCAGCAGCGCCGGCGCAACATGGCCCGGCCCGTCGAGTGGTTCGCGTCCCGGGGCCCGCTGCGGGTCGACGCGGAGCGGGCCGCCGACATCGTCTTCACCCTGGCCAGCCCCGAGGTGGCCCGCCTGCTCTGCGACGTCCGGGGCTGGACCCAGGAGGAGTACGCCGACTGGCTCGACGACACCCTCGCCCGGGCCTTGCTTCCCGGCGGTTCCTGAGCGTCGGGTCAACGGCTCGCGGACCGGCCCGCGGGCGCGAGGGACTCGCTGCGCCGAGACGACTCGTCCGGGGGGGGGGTGCCGTGCCGGTCGGTGCCGCTCGGGTCGCGGCTCCCGCGGCGGTGACGCCGTCGACCCGGGACCGGCTGCCGGGTCACCCGCGGGGTGGCCGGCTCAGGACGGACCGCAGCGCGGTCAGCCCCTGATGTCGGCGACCCGGACGGGCTCGCCGGTGGCCAGCGACCGGTCGGCGGCGAGGGCCAGGCGCAGGGCGTCGACCGCAGCTCGGCCCGGGCAGCGGTTGGGGCCGGTGCCCGCCACGAGCGCGGCGAAGGCCTCGACCTCGGCGAGGTAGGCGTCGTGGAAGCGCACGGGGAAGGTCGGGTAGGGATCGACCGGCTGCGGCCCGCCAGGATCGGCGGAGCGCAGGGGCATGTGCTCGCCGAGACCGGCGCTGACGTTGTCGAGCGAGCCGATGGCCTCGGTGCGGTGGTCGTAGCCGACGCCGTTCTGGCGCGTGCCGGTGAGCACGGCGATGGCGCCGCCGGCCAGGGTGACGACTGCGGCGCTGGTGTCGACGTCGCCGTGGCGGGCGAACATCTCGTCGACCAGCACCGAGCCCCGGGCGAACACCTCGACCGGCTCGTCACCGCTGAGCCAGGCGAGCGCGTCGAAGTCGTGGATGTGCATGTCCCGGAAGATCGATCCGGCCTGGGGGAGGTAGCTCTCGTGGGGCGGCTGGAAGTCGTGACTCGCGGCCCGCAGCAGGTACAGGCGGCCGAGCGCGCCGCTCTCGATGAGGCGGCGCATCTCCACGAACCCGGGGTCGAAGCGGCGCTGGAAGCCGACCTGCAGTTCGATGCCGGCGGCGTCGGCGTACGCCACGGCGGCCTGACTGGCGGCGAGGTCGAGCGAGAGCGGCTTCTCGCACAGGCACGGCAGGCCGGCGTCGGCCACGGCGCGGACGTCGTCCGGGTGGCGGGCCGTCGGCGTGGCCACCACGACGCCGTCGCAGCGCTCGAGCACCTCGTCCGCCGAGGCGGCGCTGGTGACCGTCTCGGGCAGCCCGGCGAGGGCGTCGGGCCCTGGGTCGTGGACGACCACCTCGTCGACCGCGTCGACCAGCGTCAGGTTGGCGGCGTGCGCCCGGCCGATCCGCCCCGCTCCCAACACCCCGATCCTCATGGCCCCATGGTGGCCGACGGCCCGGTCGCCGACGAGGTTGACGACGAAGACCCGCACGGGTGTCATGTCGGCGAGGCGCCCTCCGTGGCGGTGTGCCAGGGTGGCGCCTGGTGCGAGACGGGGAAGCGATCGAGGGCGTGGCGGGGCGGCGGCCAGTGCCCACCGCCACGACCGCCGCCGGCACGACGGGGGCCCGGACCACTGGCCGGGCCGACGGTCGCGCCCGCCGTCGCACCGCCGGCCTCGCTGGCGCCCCGCTCGGCGTGGGCGTCGTGGGGCTCCACGGGTGAGCGCGATGCGGGCGTGGCGGGTGGTGACGCTCGGTGAGCCGGCCGAGGTGCTGCGGCTCGACCAGGTCGAGGAGGCGGTGCCCGGCCCCGGGGAGGTCCGCGTGCGGGTGCGAGCCGCCGCCATCGGGCTGCCCGACGCCCTGCTGTGCCGCGGTGCCTATCCCTTGCGCCCGCCGCTGCCGTTCGTGCCCGGCCAGGAGGTGTGCGGGGTGGTCGATGCCGTCGGCGCCGGCGTGGACGACCCGGCGCTCGCCCCCGGTCGGCGGGTCATGGGGGTCACCGCCTTCGTCGACGGACGGGGTGGGTTCGCCGACGTCACCGTCGTGGCCGCGGCGAACGCCTTCCGGGTGCCCGATGAGATGTCCGACGCCGAGGCGGCCGGCTTCCGCATCGGGTACTCGACCGCATGGACCGCACTGGTGCGCCGCGCCGAGGTCGAGGCGGGCGAGACGGTGGTCGTGCTGGGCGCCGCCGGCGGCTCGGGGATCGCCGCGGTCCGGCTGGCCCACGCGCTGGGGGCGCGGGTCATCGCGGTCGCCTCGGGTCCCGAGAAGCGCGCGCTCTGCGCGGCGGCGGGCGCCGACGTGGTGGTGGACCGGGCCGAGGCGCCCGTCGCCGAGGCCGTGCTCGACGTCACCGCCGGCCGGGGCGCCGACGTGGTGTTCGATCCGGTGGGCGGCGCGCTGGCCGACTCCCTCTGGCCGGCGCTGGCGCCGCGGGGCCGGTTCCTGGCCGTGGGCTTCGCCAGCGGCGAGTGGGTGCGCGCCGACGCCCTGACCCTCGTGGCCCGCAACCAGTCGCTGCTCGGCGTCCTCGCCGCCGGCTGGCCCCGGGACGACGAGCTCGCCGCCCACGAACGGCTCCTCTCCCTCGCCGAGGCGGGCGCCCTCCGGGCCCGACCGACGGTGGTGTCCTTCGCCGACCTGCCCGCGGCGCTCACCGAGGTCGCCGCCGGGGCGGCGGTGGGCAAGCTCGTCCTCGACGTCGCCGGTACCGAACTTCGATGACCCACCGCCTCCCGTTCCCCTGACGGGAACGGGAGGCGGTGGTGGGTCTCGAACCCGTGACCGGAACGGAGCCGATCGCGTCGTCGTTGGCCGGCGTCGGTCAGGCGGTCGGCGCGACGGCGAGGGCCGTGAGCCGCGGGAGCCCGCGCTCACGGGCGGCGGCCGCCCGTGCCATCGCCTCGCCCACGGCGGGGTCGTCGCGTCGGGATGGCTCGACGCGGGCCGGGTTGAGGGCGCAGCCGTTGGCCCACTCGACGATGTCGGGCTCGGCGGCCTGGAGCCGGTTGGTCTCCGCGCCGCGGGCCTGCATCCAGGCCCAGTTCCCGGGGTCGTCGGGCAGGGTGTTGGGCGGGCAGAGGCGGTTGCGCTCACGGTCGTCGTCGCGCGTGGCCTCGAGGTAGCCGGTGAGCGCGGCGTTGAGGCACGGGAACCCGCTCCGGATGGTCTGGATCCGGATGCGGTCCGGCCCCCAGACCGGGACCAGCGGCGGGTAGCGGAGGCCCGAGGCGGCGCAGTGGACCACCAGCGTCCCCGGCTCGAGGGCGACGGTCCCGCGGTCGAGGACCAGCTCGCCGGCGGAGACGTGCCGCACGTGGCCGAGGCGGACCACCCGCTCGACGGTGCGGAGCAGGTCGAGCTCCCACGCGCCGAGCGTCGGGGTCTTGGCCATCGTGGGCACGACGTCGCGGTCGACCCGCAGCATCACGCCGGCGTCCTCGAGGCGCAGGAAGAGGTCGTCGAGCGAGTCGGCGGCGGCCGCCGCCTCCATGACGTCCGCCGCGAGGGTGAAGGCCACGACCGGGTCGGGCTGGACGACGGCGCGGTTGAGCATCCACGGGTCGCGGGGCCGCACCCAGGTGATGCGGTCGGGGTTGACGCCGTTGGCGAGCAGCCACACGATCCCGTCGGTGGCGGTCTTGCCCGAGCCCACGATCACGAAGGCCGCGGGCGCCTCGTCCAGGCGGGCCAGCGCGTTGACCGGCACCACCCGGGCGTCGTCGCTGACGCCGAACGGTGCCGGCGTGGTGGCGGGCACGGTCGGGGCGAGGTAGGTCGCGTCGACCACCCGCCGGCGCACGACGATCTCGACCGTCTCCCCCGAGACGCGGGACGTGGCCAGGTGCCGGTCGCCGTCCTCGTGGTGCTCGTGGCCGCCGAGGAAGGTGACCCGCCCCGAGCCGACGAACCGGCGCTCGAGGACGTCGTCGTAGTAGGCCTGGATCTCGGCCTGCGGCGCCCGCTGCTGCAGCCCCTCCTCCGGGCCCTGCTGCTGGACGGCCCCGGTGCCGAGCACCGTCGAGGCCACGCCGTAGAAGACCGACGCCTGGTGCAGCCGGACGAACGGGTACGCGTCCTGCCAGTGCCCGCTCGCGGCGTGGCGACGGTCGACGAGGGTGACGTGGACGTCGGCGTGGTCGATGAGGGCGTCGGTGAAGGCCATCCCCATCGCGCCGGCGCCCACCACGAGGTAGTCGGTGTCGATCGTGCGCGTGACCATGCGTCGCGGACCTCCGAGGGGGCGACGGGCGTCGCCGCCGATGCTACGTCGCGAGCGGAGGCTCGGCGTCGGGCGTACCGTCGACGGGGTGAGCCTCTTCGTGGTCGTCCACGGCGCGTGGGGCGGCGGTTGGGAGTGGGCCGCGGTCGCCGGAGCGCTGCGGGACCGTGGCCACGAGGTGCACACGCCGACCCTGACGGGCCTCGGGGACCGTGCCCACCTCGGCCTCGGCGAGCCCATCGGGCTGTCGACCCACGTCACCGACCTGGTGTCCGTGCTCGAGATGGAGGACCTCGAGGACGTGCTCCTGTGCGGCGCCAGCTACGGCGGGATGCCCGTGACCGGCGCCGCCGACCAGGCCTCCGACCGGGTGGCGAGGGTCGTCTACATCGACGCGCTCGTCCCGCGCGACGGTGACTCGGCGCTCGACCTGCTCCCGTCGGGGTTCGGTGCGCAGGTGCGGGCCGGCCTCGCCGAGCACGGCCCGGCGTGGCGGGTCCCCCTGCCGGCCCCGCTGTGGGAGGCGCTGATGCCGGCGGGCGAGATCGACGAAGGTCGACGAATGCGGTACCGGGCGCGGGTCCGTGACCACCCGGCCGCGAGCTTCGCGGAGGCGGTGCGGCTCGACGGCGCGGTGGACCGGATCCCACGCGCCTTCGTCCGCTGCACCGGCGGTCGACTGGCCGAGGCCTACGCCGACGACCCGATCGAGCGGTGCGCCGAGCGGGCCCGGGCCGAGCGGTGGGCCTACCGGGAGCTCGAGACGGGGCACGACCCCCAGGTGTTCGATCCCGAGGGCTTGGCCGCCTGCCTCGACGCGCTCGTCGCCGAGGGTTGAGCCGTCGCGCCGCGCGCCGGGCACGCCCGGCGCCCGGCCCCGTGTCACAGCGCCGCCGTACCCGGGGAGCGACTCATCCAGAGTGGCTCGAGGGACCTGGCCCGACGACGGCCCGCCAACCCGCCCCGTCCGGGGGCACGGTGGCAACGCCAGGCGATGAGGTGCTGCCCTGTGGGCGACCGACGACGACCGACCGACGACGAGCGCGAGGCCATCGGCCGTGAGGCCGGGGTCCCATGGCAACGGGTGTGCCCGGCCTGCGGCCACCATCCGGCCGTGGTGGGCACGGCCGTGCAGGAGGAGGTGACCGACGAGCACGGCAACGTGGTGCTGGAGGACCCCTGGCTGGGGTGCCCCGCCTGCGGCGAGGAGTGGCAGGCGCCCGGTGTCGACTACGTGCTCGCCGAGGTCCCGCCGCCCGACAGCCCCGAGATGGATGCGTTCCTCGAGGAGTTCGTCGCCGCCCTCAAGGCCGCCGCCGAGCGCCCGGGCCGCCCTGGGCGGTGACGGATCGGTAGCCGGCCCGCCAACGTGTCGTCGTTCGCCTGCTGATCAGGCGACGGATGTCAGTGCGAGACGTCGTGGCGCCATTCGGCGTCGGCTGGCTCCGATGCACGGTCAGGTCGCATCGATGGCCGGGCCGTAGCGCTGCTGGGCGGCCTGGGCGGACGTGCCGAGCAGCTCGCCGATGCGCCGCCACGACACGCCCCGGGCGCGTGCGGTCGTCACGGCGTCCATCACCTGGCGCTCGCCCTGGGCTCGGGCGATGGCCGCGCGCTCGAGCAGGTACTCCTCGACCGGACGCTCGTCGCCGGGCGACGGCTCGTAGCGCTCGAGGCGGGCGGCGAGCTCGTCGGCGTGCTCGATGATCTCCTGGATCGATCGGGGCATTGGCTACTCCAGGAACCGGGCCCGAGGGGGCATGGCGTGGACGTTGACCTCGGTGCTCTCGGCTCGGGCGACACCGACCTCGAGCAACTGGCCGGCCGTCCCCGGCCCGATGAGCATGGTCAGGTCGTCGAGGACGAAGACTCGGATCGGATGTCGGTAGGCGTGCAGCATGTCGTCGTCCGGATCCCGTGTCGCCGTGCGCTCGTCAGGATGAGCGGGTCCACTGATCAAGTTACCTTGATGCCGCACCGAGTGCCGCCGCTGCTGCGGACGACCCCGCGGCTTCAGGACCGAGCTCCGCGAGCACGGGCCTGGCGCGTTCGGGATCACACGACCAGCTAGTGCCGTCGGCGTGGAGCGGCGCCCAGTCGCCGCTGTCCGTGGTCGCCGTCAGACAACAGCGGAGGGCTCATGCCGCGCACCGCCCTGCGTTCCGCTGCATCGCCTCGTCGACCTGGTCGACCAGCACCTCGACGAGCGTGAGCAGGAGGACGAACGCTTCCCCTGGCGTGAGGTCGGCGAGCTCGGCGTCGTCGAACTCGCGCAGCTCGAGCCAGATCGGAAGCAGGGCTCGCTTGATGCACGGCACGAGCACGAGATGGCCGTCGGGCGGCTCGCCTCGTACCAATGCATCGACCGTGGCCGAGAGCAGGCCGACGAGTGGGCGCAGAGCTCGGACGAGGTCCTCGATCGGCTCGCCATTGACGGTAGTGATGGGCAGGCGGAGGTCCATCCGCCCGAAGCTACGAAGGGGGTACGACAGTCATCCGTGGGCGCCGGGTGCCCGGCGCTGCAAGTGGCCCGTCAGGGGAGGGCGAGCGTCCCCACGCCGCTGCGCTCGAGGCACCAGTCCCACAACCGGGCGCGCTCCTCCGGGGTGTCGGAGCGGCGGGTGGCGGGCAGGCGGTGGATCGGCCGGGGACGCCGGTCGAGCCAGAAGCGGCCGGTCGTCGTCACGGGCTCGCCGGGGTCGGCGGCCAGCCAGACGAGGGTGTCGGCGCCCTGCTCGGGCGTGCGCAGCAGCGGGCCGACGATGGTGCGGAAGCGGGGGAGCGACCGCTCGACGCCCGGGGTGTCGGCCCAGCCGGGGTGCACGGCGTGGCACACCACGTTGCGGTCGGCGAGGCGCTCGGCCCACAGCTCGTTGAGGGTGACCTGGGCCCGCTTGGCCCGGGCGTACTGCTCGGTGCCGTTGTAGTGGTCGGCGTCCATCTCGAGGTGGTCGACGTCGAGGCTGGCGCTGTACATCCCGCCCGACGACATGGTCAGCACGCGGGAAGGGGTGGCGTGCTCGCCGCCGAGCCGGTCGAGGAGACGGGCGGTGAGCAGGAACGGCCCCACGACCTGGGCGGCGACGGTGCGCTCGATCCCGGCCGACGTCTCGGTGCGCTCGGCGTCGAGCGCGCCGGCGTTGTGGATGAGCACGTCGACCCGGTCGTGGGCGCCGGCGATGGCGGCCGCGGCGGCCTCGACGGCGTCGAGCTCGGACAGGTCGGCGATCACCGACTCGACCCGCTCGTTGCCGGTGGCCTCGGCGATCTCGTCACGCACCCGGTCGGTCTTGGCCGGGTCGCGCCCGACGAGCACGAGGGTGGCACCGTTGGCCGCCGTCTGGCGGGCGGCGGCGAGCCCGAGCCCCGACGTGGCGCCGGTGATCACGACGACCTGGCCGCTCTGGTCGTACTCGTCGAGGCGGCGCCACCCCTCGGTGCGGGAGCGCAGGTCGTACCCGAGCCGGGTGAAGCTGGGGGCGATGGGCCACTCGAGCGCGGCGTCGACGACGCCGGCGGCGTTCATCGGTCCACCGCCGTGCCGTCGAGCGCCCCACGCAGGCCGGCCGCGGCCCGGTCGCCGATGCGCCCGAAGGCGAGCCGCAGCGCCGGGTCGAACAGCCCGAGCGGCCCGTTGAGGGTGAGCTCGGCGTCGTAGGTGACGATCGACCCGCCACCGTCGGGCTCGACGGTGATGCGGTCGGTCGACGTGAACGCCGAACTGCGGGCCACGACGAGGCAGGTGTGGGGCGGGTCGTGCTCGACCACCTCGTAGCGCAGGGTGAGGTCTCGGGGAAACGCCGCCACGGTGACGTCGTAGGCCGCGCCCATCCTCGAGCCGTCGCCGGCCACCTGCACCGAGCGGCGGACGCCCGGGTCCCACTCGGCGAAGTTGGTGAGGTCGGCGATGTAGGCGAAGGCGTCGTCGGCGGCGAGCGGCGTCGCCACCCGGGTGAGGTATCGGGCCATGAGAGGGGTCCTTTCGATCCGGCCATCCTCCCCAACGCTATTCAGCACTAAATATTCCGCCGCGGTCACGGCGCGGCCGCACCAGAGAGAGGAGCCGGAGGGCACACCCCGGCAGGACGACACCACCACCGTCGAGCAGGCGGAGGCCTTCCTCGCCGCCGCCCGGCCGTCCCCTTCGACTCCCGCCCCGGCGTCAGCCTCGGCGACGAGGTGCACGCCCGCACCGACGACCTCGCCGCCACCGGCTCGAGAACGGGCAGCAGGCCACCGATCCGGCGCCGTTGCCCGAGCCGGCGCCCGCGGCGCCGGCATCCACCCGGGCCGTGAGGCGTGGGCTCAGGCCGGGCCGGCCTCGGGGTGCTCGAAGATCCGCCGGAAGTCCTCGAGCGCGTGCCCGGCGTACATGCCGTCCTCCATCCGCTCGTCGTAGGTGAAGCGCACGGTCGCCACCCGCGCCACCGTCACCCGGCCGTCCTCGGCCACCACGTCGTCGTGGATGAGGCCGAGCGTGCAGAAGATGGGGATCGTCCCGTACTCGTAGAGATGGTGGAACGCGGCGTCGAGGCCCACGCTCCCGAGGTTGGTCACGAACGCGCTGGCGAAGAACGGGTCCCCCTCGATGAAGGCACGGGGCAGCAGGTTCACGGCGTTCGCCCCGCTGGCCACCCGCACCACCCCGCGCCGCAGGACCGGGGGGAGGTGCAGGAACAGCTCGAGCTCCTTGTCGACCGGGCCGGTCGTGCCGGCCCGCGCCTCGCCGATGGACCGCTGGAGGTCGCGTACGAGGTCGGGGAACGACTGGTCGGGCTCGAAGCGGTGCTTCACCTCGACCAGCGTCCCTTCGTCGCTCAACTCGGTCTTGGCGGTGAACGCGATCCACACGCCGTCGCGCTGGTAGAGGCGCCCGCCGGCCACGAAGCGGTTGATGCGGGGGTGGCGCCCGATGGTGTGGGCCAGGGCCCACAGCAGGACGTCGAAGACGGTCGGGTGGAGGTCGGGGTGCGCGGCACGGGTCGCCTCGACGAAGCGCTCGGCCCCGTCGACCCGGAGGCGCTGCTCGAAGAAGACGGCCGAGCCGTTGCGGGTCGGCATCAGCGCGGGCATGAACCGCCGGTAACCCGGTGCGTCGGCGGCGACCTCGCCGTCGGGCCGCCGACGCCTGCGGACGCTCTTCATCACCGTGGCCTCCCCGTGACTCGTCGGGACCATTGCGCGCACCGGGTCGGCGCGATGGCAAGGGGCGAAGGTCATCCCGGCGAGCCAGACTGGAGCTCGGTCCTGCGGAAGGGGAGCCGGATGTCCAGAGTCGTGCACTTCGAGATCCAGGCCGACGACCTCGAGCGCGCCATGGCCTTCTACACCGCCGCGTTCGGGTGGTCGTTCCAGGAGTACGGGGCGTTCATGGGCACGACGTACTGGGGCGTCATCACCGGGCCCGACGACGAGCCCGGCATCAACGGCGGATTGTTGGAGCGGCCGGTCTCGGCGCCGGCGCCCGAGCAGGGGGCCAACGCCTTCGTCTGCACGATGCAGGTCGAGGACTACGACGAGACCGAGCGGCGGATCCTCGAGGCGGGCGGCACGGTCGCGCTCCCGAAGATGGCCCTCACCGGCATGGCCTGGCAGGGCTACTACCTCGACACCGAGGGCAACACCATCGGGATCCACCAGGCGGATCCCGACGCCGCGTAGCCGTCCGATCGTCGGCGCGTCGGTGGGGGCGATCGGCAGGCTGGCGTCGCTGTGGGCAGACGCTTGCGGATCGGTGCCACCTCGGCCTCGTCCGGCGCCGCCCCGGCGACGAACGGGAGGCCGGCGTCCGCGACGAGGCGCGACACCGCCGCCGGCCCGACGACGAGCACGTCGTCGCCGCGCCGGCGGGCGGCGTCGAGCAGGGGAAGCATCGGGTTGAGGTGCCCAGCGCCGCCGAGCGACACCGCAGCGAGCAGCCGCACGCCCACGACGCTAGGCACACTCGAACCCGACGTCAGGCGGCCTCGCCGAGCGAGCGGCGGATGGCGTCGAGCACCGTCTGGTCGGGCTGCGGGGCCACCTCGGCCCGCGGCGCCTCCCGGGTGGCGGCGATGGCCTCGGCCACGAGGTCGCCCTCGATCACCTGGCTGTGGCACCCGACGATGACCTCCGGGCGCAGCGCGTCGATGCGGTCCACGGTGCGCTGGTACCTCGCATCGTCGACCAGCTCGAGCCAGGGGCTCACGTACTGGGCGAACGTGTGGATCCCCGCGACCCACCCGGCGCGGTCGAGCTCCGCGGCGTGACGGACCGGCTGAGGCATCGGGGCGGCGAAGGCGTCGGAGGCCCAGTACACGCGGGTGGTCGGGTCGAACAGGCCGCGGGTGGTGGGCGAGTCGAAGATCGGCGGGCGGACCAGGTGCAGCGTCCGGTCACCGACGTCGAGGGTGTCGCCGTCCTGCATCCACCGCCACCGGTCGATCGGGACCTCGAGGGTGGCGCCCATCCGCTCGTGCATGAACCAGTTGGTGACGACGGTGGCGTTCGGGGCCTGCTCCATCAGGGCGTTGAGGTTGCCGGTGTGGTCGACGTCGTCGTGGCTGATGAAGACCCAGCGGATGTCCCGGGGCTCGACCAGCGAGAAGACGTCCTCGAGGTACTGGTCCCGGTTCTCCATCACGCCGGTGTCGACGACGACCGGCTCGGCGGCGCGGATGACCATGGTGTTGAGGCCCACCGACACGGGGTCGGTGCCCTCGCCGTGGTGATCGTGCACGAGGAAGGTGTCGGGCGCGATCTCCGTGGGCTCGAAGCGGGTCTTGACGGTGGGGATGGTGTGCATGGCTGACCTCCTGGGGTCGTGGGTTGCTGGTGGGGACAGCATCCGGGACCCCCCTTGGGGCAGCCTGTGCAAAGGAATTCCAAAGGTTCCCCGACGCCGAGCGGCGGCGGACTGCCGGTCAGCGCGAGCTCGACGCGTCGGCGGCGCCGCCGGCGGCGACGGCTCGAGCAGCCC